>NZ_JAGJDZ010000023.1:0-8677 GCF_018100775.1 Shewanella sp. MMG014 | reverse complement strand
GAGTAACGAGTTACGCTTTGAAGATGAGTTGGATAAGCAAGAGATTTACCTTCATGCACAAAAAGACCTGAACACCTTGGTTGAACATGACCAAAGCACTCACATTAAACATGATGCGCATTTGGATGTAGAGCATGAGCGCTTTACCCGTATCAAGGGTAATGAGCACCTTACGGTTGAGGGTGAGCAACGAACATTCGTTAAAGAGGATGTAATTACTCAGATAGAGGGCAGTTTACAGCAGAAGGTGGCAGGCAAGTCGATATTGGGGGCGGGCTCTGAAATCCACGTTAAGGCAGGTCAGAAAGTCATTATCGATGCGGGTGCGGAGCTGACCCTCAAGGCAGGTGGTCACTTTATTAAAATAGACCCAGCAGGTATTCACTTGGTTGGGGCAGCGGTGAATCTCAATTCAGGCGGTAGTGCTGGTAGTGGTAGTGTGTTTGCTGGAGCATTAGCCGGCTTACCTCGCCAGGTGGAGGAGGCAACTCAAGCCCAGCAAGAGGCCGTGAGCCCATCCCGGGCTGCAGCTGTCTCGATTATGCCTACCGTGTTTTTAATGGCTGAAACGCTTCATTCGCCAGCGGTAAAAAGCTGCTCTCTCGTCGAGGGTGAAATATGATGCTACAGAATTGGCTTGATCCGCAGAGTGACTGTTATTGGTTGGTTGCTCAAGTTGGCACGAAACTGGCGGAAAATCATGCATCACTGATACCTCTAATGAGTAAGGCGTTGCCTTTATTTGATGAGGCCACCTTTAATGATTTGGTGCCCTTAACACCTTGGCTTATCCCGATGAACAAGACAATAGCAGGGTTGCCTGAAAGTACACTCAAGCAAGGCATACTATTGCGCAGTAGCGCCAAAGTCGATGACTTAATAGCTCACTTACGCAGTCTTCTACTGGCTGCGCTTGATGGTGAGTTGGTGTTGTTTCGCTTCTACGACCCGCTCGTGCTCACCCCTCAATTGCTAGCTATGTCAGTCATTGATGTGTACCGATTTATGGGGAATATTGATAGCTTGCGAGTCTCCACGGGTGAGCAAGTGCATACCTTTAATCAAGAGACTGAGATTCTGTATATGCCAAAGGTTGCACCTTGGTGGGTAATGAAGCCTGAGCACATGCTGTCGAGCTACAGTCTTGAACAGCATACCGTTGTGCTTTCTCGCCGCTTGTGGGCTGTAGCACCAGATATGATGGCTCATTTCGATAATGCAGAAGTCTATATTCAGGCAGCGCTTGAGGAGGCAAAGCAAGAAGCTATTCAGGCGTCAGATATCGACCTGTTTGTCGTTGGTCAGTTGGCTGCTCATAGTGGCGTATCATCAAAGGTATTAAGTGAGGTGTTAATGTTGGATTTTTGTGAGCAAGAACATCTGAATAACTGGATACGCAGCACATTAGAGGGAGCATTAATATCATGACATTAGCCACTGGTGTTCTAGGTGCTAACCCTTATTGTTTACCTTGTGAGCAAGCGACACATTGGATAGAAATATCGGTTGTTGATGAGCACAATCAGCCTTTTGACAATGTTAAAGGTACATTGACCGACGCAGTCGGTAACGTCCATGACGTAACCTTGAGCGATAAGCCGATATTGATTAAAACACTCGTGCCAGGAGGCGTCACGCTGAATCTTGATAACCCCACGTGGCTTGCGCAATCACAGCAGCGCAAGCCATATCGTGGTGAGCAATGTCCGGTTGATGAGGCTATCGAAGGAATGCGAGGTTATCAGGGCTTATCTCGTCAACGTCTCGATGTGACATTAGGGGACCTTGTAGTGCTCAGTGAAGAGCAAGTCTTACCTACGCGCCACCAAGGTGGTGAGGTCGTTAAGCTTGTTACTGATAATAGTTATGTTGTGAGGGTTAAAGGTTTTAATCTGCTGACATTACGCTTAGGGATGTTTTTTGATGGCACGACCAATAATAGCTACAGCGCATTGTGGGGCAAAGCTCAGCTTGATGGTTACTACAACAACTGGAAAGCGTCATACAGGGAGTATGGGGGGGGGACACATACCGACGCAGAGCTTGTAAAGGCGCTGCCTGCTTCTGTTTTTGCTTATCCAGAGAAGGAGTTTTGCTTTCTTTGGTGCTCTGAAAACAAACAGGAAGATGTGGCCGGCAGCGCCGCTAACGAACTGACGAATATAGAAAAGCTGAAAGAGCTTTATGGTGATGGAGAATTCATCAATGACGCCTTTGTTAATCGAATTTACATCACCGGGGTGGGGACGGGTAATGGTACCGAGATTGCGCCTGCGGATGAATCGGTAATTTGGGGGCAAGGGTTGGGGAGAGGTGATTACGGTGTTGAGGCTAAAGCGCAAACGGGAATTGAGTCGATTTGTGCGAATGTAAAGTTATTTGGGGATGCAGCAGTGGAAGCGGCAGAACTGGGGGGGAGGGAGGCGTTTGACGCCATCGGTAAGGTTGAGTTTGACGTCTTTGGGTTTAGCCGCGGCGCTGCGGCTGCTAGGCACTTTATCAATCTAGTACTGGATGGCGCCGAGGGCGATTTTGCCCGCGCCTTTATACAGGCTTGTCAGGATAATAACATCGCCTTAATGGAAGGGTTTGACTGGGGAGCAAATAACAACCTTGAAATCACCTTTGCTGGATTGTTTGATACGGTCGCCTCCATTTTTTCCCCTTTTGAAAGCTGGAGTCTAAATCATCAGAATGGCGATACGGGGGGTGTACGCTTGTGGCTTGACCCTGAGCGAGTTAAGCGGGCGGTGCACCTGACCGCTCACCCTAAAACTGAATATCGTCAAAATTTCTGCTTAAATCACTTAAATCGCGCTGATAACTTTGAGGAGTATGTTCTTCCTGGGGCGCACAGTGATATTGGTGGTGGTTACCATGCCAGCAGTTCGTTCGATAAGGCTGACTACCTGCTCCCTCGGCTTGAAAGGCAACTGGTGCTTAGTCACAGTCACACTTCTGGCGCTAAAGGGGTTCAGTTTTCCTACGATAAGGTAAAGGAAAGGCTAGACAGTGAGATAAATCGTTACCGAGCTGATGGGTGGCCAGACAGCTTTGTCATAGACATTAAATCAACCCGTGTAGGTGGGCAAAGGCCTCGAACTCGTATCAGTGGCAATCTCTATCTACAACGTGTCGTTGAAGGGGATTTATCTCGACTGTATCTGCGCATGATGTTTGGTTTGGCTAAGTATCATGGTGTGCCTGTGGGGGATGAAAATGGAACTGTTTGGGAGGAAAATGCGTATCTTAAAGCCCCCGAGACCCTGTCAGGAGCGAACTGGGCTCACCTTTGCCAGCTGGTGCTTAACACCGCAAGTGAGCAGGGTATTGTTGCGCCTTTTTTGCGCTGTGAGGACGACAGTAAGGCTGAAAGTATTATCGCGCGTTTCATGAAGCTTAACCTTATTCACCATTCTGCCGCAGATGATATAGTTAATCGTGGTCACAAGTTCAGTGATGGTCCGCAGAAAGGCGAATACTACCGCTTGGCATTCGAATGCAAGCAAGGGTCGTAAATATGAAGGTAAATCGTAAAAAAGGGATGATATTTGGCGTTGTTAGCGCACTTTGTGTTGGCGGAGCCTTTTTAATTAAAGGGTGTGCAAGTCACCCTGATATCCCTGAAGATATGAGGGCGTGGCGGATTGGCGTGGTCTCACCGTCATTTTACCCGGTTAGGGTACAGCAAGCTTATGGGGTGAATGACCGGTATAACTGGACGTCGTTAACTCATGGATTTAATGCTCTTTGGCGAAAGGGAACGCTTGATAACGTTAGAAAGAGATTACCAGATTATGATGGGTTTAGTATTCCTCTTCATGCTGCTGCAACCTCTATGCAGGGACAGGTTATGCCTGCAAAAATACTGCCGGACAGTATTTATCTGTATTGGGCTTCGTTAGCTGAAGGAAAGTTTTACGCGACAAAGTTTGACCTATCGCCAGCACTTAAGCAGCAGATGATGACTCAAGAGAGATATATACGACCTAGCGGCGCAGATGGGGGAGGATGTTATCAAATAGATGTTCTTTTTGGCTTGCTACCTGGCGGCGATGCTAAGGTGTGGCTGTCTGGGTGCGGCATGGTTTATACCTATATTGACAAAATTAAGCCTGCGGTCACCGCAATAACTGACCGTTCAGGTGCTGGGGTTGATAACTTTCAATATAAAGGTCCAATAGAAAGAGCTCTGCAACGGGCCGCTGATAACGGGGTGACCTTGTTTCCAGTTCCTTGGGATAAAGTCGATCAGGTTTCAAGGTCGAACGCCTCAATATTACAGTATTACAGCGAATAAAGCGCTCTACCGCATTTTCATCCAGGTATTGATTAAATAAAGCTACAAATAATTAAACAAAGTTAAAACAACCTTTATAAATTGGTCAGGAAAATTAGAAAGATGAATGATGTTATAACCATCGATAGCCCTACGACCACTGATGGTAAAGTGATTTCAGGAAGTGGTAGTGTCAAGGTTAATGGGAAAGCGATTGCGTTAATCGGAGATATGGCTACCTGTACATGTGGTAGTAAAAGCTGTCGAGGTAAAGGCCCTATTATCATGAAGACGTCTCGGAACGCGAACCTAAATGGTCAAGTTCTTGCTCGAGAGGGAGATTTTGTGGATACCGGTTGCAACAACTGTTTTTTATTGCCCGGCAGTCATCAAGTCGCTTTGGGGACTTCGATGGCAACATCACTCAACATGGGCGGTGGTGTCAATATAGGTAACGGAGTCAACATCAATCAATGAGGTAATGATTGTGTGATGGCTTTGTTGTAATACAGAGTCCTTCAGCTTTGGTGCGACAGAAGTGTTTATATAGCTTTGGATTATAGCTTTTTGAAAAGTATGGATAATACTCAACATCATTGTAAATAAGGCGGTTGGTTAATGGTAATAAGTAATAAAATGAAATACATATTGGGCATGACGTTAGTACTATTATTGGGGTGTAATGACAACTCAAGTTCCCCGTAGACCCTGTAGACCCTGTAGACCCTGTAGACCCTGTAGACCCTGTAGACCCATTTATCGTTGAAGATGTTATCTATTTCCCTACGGTTGCAGATACTTGGATTCGAGAAGCCAGTGGGAATACTGTTAATTTTGGTGATGAGACAAAAATCCATTTAGCGAAGCGCGATGGCGATAGCAGAATGACAGCGAGTGGTCTTATTAAGTTTGATATGGAAGAACTTGAGTCATTACCAAAAGGTTCAGAAATAAGTAAAGCTGAACTAGTTTTAAGAGTTTTAAAAACCCAAGGTAAACCGATTACCGATGTCTTTGTTACAGATTCTCCGTGGGAAGAAATGACTGTTACTGGTAGTACACCGATTGAGGTAGGTGAAAAAATTGGCACTTGGGAAGCTGAAGAGCAGTTCGGTATTATGACGATGGATATAACAGAATTTTTAGCAAGAAGCCCTGATAAAAAAATGCTGTCATTTTATCTCACTATTGAAAACTCAGATGGTACTACTGCAAATGAAGTTCATGTTCAATATTATACAAAAGATCAACCTTTTTTTAATACAACTCAGCCGCCGACAATACGCATTGAATATAACTATGATTCTGATGACTCAGAGCATAAGAACGCCCAAATTTTTGATAAATTTCTAAAAAATGATTACTCAGATGATTATTTTTTTAATGACTGGGGAACCGCTGGTTATAAAATGGGAAGCGAGCTTCCACAAGATTCCGAACTCTCAAACCTAGAAACTTTTCATGTTTCGTCTTATGGTGCAGAGCCGAACCAAGATGGTGTAGATGATTATCTCGCTATACAGTCAGCTATTGATGCCGCAGCAGAAGCTGGAGGTGGCATTATTCAATTTGATAGTGGTACTTATGACATAAATATTGATAAAAATGAATGGAATACACTTTCAATCACAGCATCAAATATTATTTTAAGAGGGCGTGGTGATAAAGGGGATTCTGCTACCATTATAAAACAACATGAAACCACGCTTGACGTTCAAGCTGTGGCAACTAAACATTTAATCAATGTTGGAGAGGGAACGAATACCGGCATTAGCTCTTTTTCATCTACTTTGGTTAAAGATGTTACTCCTGGCGATAATAAAGTACAAATAAACCTTAATACAAGAGTTACGTTAGAGCCTGGAGATAAGATTGCTTTAACAAGCTACATGGAAGATATAAATGGTGAATTTAGCCGAGCTCCACTTTTGGAGGCACTAAAACCATTACCTCTTGATGAGACTTGGACTATTCGTAATGGAACCCGAGCCGTTCGCTTTGCAAATACTATTACTGATGTGAAAGAGATAGATAGTGATTTAGGTAGCAATATTGCTGAAGTTACCGTTGCAACTCCTTTCCCGTATGAGTTTAAAGTTTCATCGGGTTCAGATTTAAGGTTATACACGCAAAGGTTCGAGAATGTTGGGGTTGAAAGCTTACAAATAAAAATGATAGTTCCTGATTCCTATGCATACGCACATCACAAAGTAACATCAGATTATAATTACGATTATGGCAATGGCGGCATTCGATTCCATCAAGTGAAAAATAGCTGGGTGCGAAATGTTACTATCCATAATTTTTTGATGGATTTATCTTTAAGTAATTCACTACATAACACCGTAGATAATGTCACGATTAGTGGCGTTAGCGGACATCATGGCATTGGTTATTATGGGACACAAGGTGCTGGTAGTTATCATAATTTAGTTCAAAATATTGAAATGAATGCAGTTCGAACACATGCTATTTCATACAATCAAAGTTCTGGCGGTAATGTTTTACGAAACTTATCAACCAAAGTTAGAAATGATACGCATTCAAATGCGTTTATCGCAAATATTGATTTTCATGGTGGTGTATTGGGCCATAACTTAGTGGAGCAATCAGGGCAAATTCAGATCAATAGTGCGGGAGCCTGGACTGGTTTACCTCACTCAGGCCCCCGTAATGTATTATGGAATGTAACGACAAGAGGACAAGAGATACATGAGCGCTCTGGTTATGCTTATGAAAATGGGCAAGGTGATGGTCAATATATATCTAATCGCTATGATCACTACCGTTTACACCCTAAAACTATAGTGGTTGGTGCACATAGTCATTACTTTCAATCAACGGTTGATCGTATAGCATCTGATCAAAAAAATGATTGGTTCTATGTGGAAGCAATAAACCAGAAGAAGCCTGTGTACCCTTTATCACTTTATGAGGCTCAAAAGTCATTACACCAGAACAAAGAAGAATAAAATTAATACAAATTCAGTATTGTAACTGTTGGCAAAATGATGAGCCTATTTTTGTTTAACTTTGACTAAGCAACTTGTTGGATTGACGAATGAAGTTGCTTAGCAAGTAGCAAGTAGCAAGTAGCAAGTAGCAAGTAGCAAGTAGCAAGGACGATAGAGATTAATATTTAAAATGATGATAACGAAAAATGAGAGTGTTTAAATGAAAAGATTAGTCGGCTGTTTAGGTATATTTCTCGTTGGTTGTACAGCAACGAATATGGATTCGGAAAATAGTTACAATGAAGAAAAAGTCGCCTCTCAGGAGGAAAAGATAGGTAAAACCATTGTGCTTGGTATGGAAAAATCAGCCAAGGCTCATACCTTATTAGTTGGTCAGTTTGAAGCTGAACCTTATAGTGATCGTAAAAAGCCAATGTTGGTAACCTATACTGCAACGAATACTCAAAGTGAGCCTGTTAGTATTCGATTTAATTCAAGCATGACTGCTGATTTATTGCTGATGGATCAACAAGGGGAAAAACTATGGTCTTCTTCTCAAGATATGGTGTATATGCAAGCACTTCGTGAAGTGACTTTAGCGCCTGGTGAAGCCATAGTCAGTCGCTTTAGCGTGCCTGCTATTGTCATGAACAAAGTCAATGACTCTGGCTATTGGTTTGGGGTGAAGTTTGTGGGTCAAGCCATGAATGGAAATAATGCTATGTTGTTAAATGCCAGCTCAATACCATTAGTCGTTAAGTAATTATAGGGTTCTATCGCAAAGTTGACGAAATAAACTGAAGTGTAGATGATCTTCGAATATTAATTTTGGAGGTTAATCTGCATGACAATCAATTTCACTGGTCTATAAACTCAGTTACCGTTAAATTGAAGAAGCATTCACTGACTGTTACATCCATTTTAGCACTCAACGTTAAACCGTTGGTTGATTAAAAACGCATCACAACTTGAGGTATGCTTTCGAAAAGATAACCTAACATCACAGGCTCGTGGTGGATGGTGAAACAGACCTAAACCTTCTTGATGTTGTTTCCTGTTCCATTGATGTTCGCTCCTTTCAATATATGACAAGCCCATGTGATTAACTGGGCAACAAATTGCTCGCTGGGCCACATTTTGCTCAACTCTGGGCCACTTATTGCCTTGTTAGAGTTGGGGGGTGAAATTCCTTATTAAAATCAAGTGTTTAAAAGTTGGCATAAAACTAGCTAGTTAATGCTAGGTTTATCATAAAACCCATTTAAATCCATGACTTATTTAATAGGAATTATCCATGCCAACACCATGTTATATCTCAATAAAAGGGCAAACTCAGGGCGATATCACTGCGGGCGCCTTTACTGCTGATTCTGTCGGTGACATTTTTGTCGAAGGCCACGAAGACGAAATGATGGTTCAAGAGTTTGACCATATCGTGACTGTG
>NZ_JAGJDZ010000022.1:0-9083 GCF_018100775.1 Shewanella sp. MMG014 | reverse complement strand
GCTCACTGGCTCACTGGCTCACTGGCTCACTGGCTCACTGGCTCACTGGTTCAAAGCTTGGATAGTTCTAATAATCAGTCGTCTCAGTTATGAACCTATATGTGCAAGTAAACTAATCGAGTACCAAATTTAAGCCAAAAAAAATGCCAATCATGAGATTGGCATTTTATTATTCAAACGAGATTATTGGTATTTATAACCTTCGGTTTGCTTCTGTTCTGAATAGTCTAGCTTTTCATGGGTCTTACCCATTGCTTCAGCGACTTCAGGCGGCATATAGTTTTCATCATGCTTAGCGAGCACTTCTGTAGCTTCAATAGTGTCTTCGCTAATCAACACACCTTGTGCAACGATACCTTGTCCTTCACGGAATAAGTCAGGCAATAGGTCATCAAAAGTGACAGTAATTGCACCACCAAAAGCATCATGAATTTCAAACTCTACATGTAAGCTATTTGGGTCACGAACCATGGTTCCTTCTGTTACCATGCCACCAACTCGAATGCGTTGGCCGATTTCGGGTTTCTCACCTGTATCCTTCTTACCATTGACGATTTCATATGGAGTAAAGAATAAGTTCAAGTTTGAGTTAAGTGCATATAATAGCAATGAAGCAATACCTGCAACACCAGCAATCAATGCAACGGCAAGTGTGAGTCTTTTTTTACGTCTTGAGTTCACTATCTACTACTCCTAGTTTCTTTTAGGCGGTCTTCTCTTTCCATCTTTTTAGCGATTTCCAGTAAGACTTTCTTTTTTTGGCGAAGGCTTAAGAATAATAAGATTCCTAAACTGCCGAACGTAACACCGTATGACAGCCATACATAAAAAGCATAGCCGCCCATGTTTAAAAATTCTGAGAAAGATTCGAATTGTATCATTTCGATGCCTCCGCTTTAGCTAATTCTCTTACCCAAGGGCGCATACCATTTCTAGCTAAAATTTCAGCTTTGTAGCGCACTAATGTTATTGCACCAATCATTAGACCGAAACCAAAGATATTGATTAGCAGTGGTGCAAGCATTTCCATCGGCATTGCAGATTTTTCGGTAATTTTAATCGTTGCAGGCTGATGCAAGCTACTCCACCAATCAACCGAGTACTTAATAATTGGAATATTAATGACGCCGACAATTGCTAGAATACCAGCTGCGCGAGCTGCTAGTACTTTATCTTCAAAAGATGCATATAGTGAAATGACACCTAGATATAAGAATAGTAGAACTAATTCTGAAGTTAAGCGCGCATCCCATACCCACCAAGTGCCCCACATAGGTTTACCCCATGATGCACCCGTTAATAATGCGATGAAGGTAATGACTGCACCAATTGGTGCAATTGAAGCAGCAACCCAGTCAGCAGTCTTAATTTGCCATACAATGCCAACGAATGAAGCTGATGCCATAGCCATGTATGCAGCCATTGACATTGAAGCCGCTGGTACATGGATATAGATAATTCGGAAACTTTCACCTTGTTGGTAATCCATTGGCGCAAACAACATGCCCCAAATAGTACCAACACTGATCAGCAATATGGCTGAAAAAGCAAACCAAGGTAATAGTGTTCCTGCTAATTTATATGCACGCTCTGGATCAGCGTAAGAATGAAGCCATTTCCACATATCAGTTTGTACTCACTCGTAATGATGCACCAATAGCAAATGGTGCCATAATTAATGATCCGACCAACATTGCACCAATAATGGCAAGTTGTCCGGTATAAGGTAAATTTAATCCTGCTGCATCTATAGCACTAGTTGCAAAGATTAAAACGGGTATATAAAGCGGTAAAATTAGCAAGCTAAGTAATACACCGCCTTTTCTCAAACCTACGGTTAATGCAACACCGATAGCTCCTAGAAGCGAAAGCACTGGGGTTCCCACTGTTAAGGTGAGTATCAGTGCAGTATAGCTATTGCTTTCTAAATGCAACAATACTGCTAATAGTGGTGCTACTAAAATCAATGGTACACCAGTTAAAATCCAGTGAGCCAATACTTTTGATAATACTAATATAGGCAAAGGCTGTGGACTTAACAGCATTTGCTCTAAACTACCGTCATTAAAATCTGCTTTAAATAATCGTTCTAGTGATAACATCGAAGCCAGTAGCGCTGCAACCCAGATAATGCCAGGTGCAACTCTAGAAAGAACCTGAGGTTCTGGGCCTATCCCTAATGGGAATAAGGTGACAACTAAAACGAAAAATAATAGCGGATTGAAAATATCGCCACGATGCCTGACCGCAATTTTTAAATCCCGTTGCAACAATGTCAGGAATGCTTGAGTGTAACTGATGCCTCTTTTCATTGTTGTACCTTATACGAAACGATAGTCTAATTTGATCTTGCGAAGGACATCATCGGTTATCAGACTCATGTCTTGGTGAGTGGTCATGATTACGCAGCCACCTCTTTGAGTATGTTCGATAAACAATTGTTCCAACTCTTCCACACCTTTTTTATCAATTGCTGTAAATGGTTCATCTAAAATCCAAATACGACAATTAGTGTGCCAAAGGCGTGCTAGTGCAGTCCTTCTGTGTTGGCCTGCTGATAAATGTCCAGCGAGTGCCTCTTCGAAGCCGCCTAGATTAACTTTTGCGAGTAAATCATAACTATCAAAGTCATCATACCCGCTTAACCTTAAATTGAAGTTAAGGTTTTCATCTGCTGTTAACTCACTTTTAACACCTGCTAAATGACCAAGGTAAAGTAAGTCTTCATTAAATTCGTCACGGCATTGGTTAATGTCGGTATCAATGTATTGTATTTCGCCAGCGTAAGGTCGGGACAATCCGGCAATTATACGAAGTAAACTGGTTTTACCTGCACCATTTGGACCTTCGATTTGGACAATGTCACCAGCATTAATTTCAAAACTTAATTGATCAAAGAGAATGCGGTCTTCACGAATACAAGTTAATTCGTTTGCCCTGACTAACGATTTCTGTTGATTGCTGTCTGTCACTTAGCCCTCGTTAATGAGTTGAGGATGAATACACAATGAATATTAACATAAACACAATTAAGGGTTTAGCATTCAAGTCATCTATGTGCTAGGTATTTGAAGTGGTTCCAATAAAATACATCTTATGTGAACTTTTTCATGATTCTCTAATATATTACTGTATATCGGTTTATTGTCTTATTTTGAATGAGAAGGTGAGATTCTTATCACAAAAAGGTGAGTTTTATTGAAGTTTGTAGTAATCTGATGACGATTTAATAAGTCTGCCTGCTTGAAAGGTGGCATTGAGCTTTGAATTTATTTGCATTTAGGAACGATGAACATGAAAAAATTATTAGCAATGACTGCAGTTGCTGCATTGACTTTGTCTTCGAACGTTTTCGCTCAAGATGGCGAAGCTGTTTATAACAAAGCGTGTCAAGTATGTCACAGCATGGGAGTTGCTGGTGCACCAAAAGCACACGATGCCGCTGCTTGGGAGCCTCGTTTAGCTACTGGTATGGATGCATTAGTAGGTACTGTTAAAACAGGTAAAGGCGCTATGCCACCAGGTGGCATGTGTACTGACTGTACAGATGAAGATTACCAAAAAGCAATTGAGTTTATGTCTAAGTAATATTTAGCAGACTCAAAAAAACCGGCCTATAGCCGGTTTTTTTTATGCGTACAAATTAGTACGCATTCAGTAGATTACTAATTTACTGTACAACAGTATCTAAAGTTAGAGTCGCTTCTTTACCGACTTCTACAGAAGCTACAATACCTTTTAAGTCACCAGTTTGAGCTTTAACGCTACCGTGTTTAGACAAGACTGCAATGATTTCGACATTTTCTGCATTGCTTAACTTAACATCACCACCCATAGACGTTGTATCATCTAATGTGACCGTAGTAGGTAGGCTGTTTGCGCTAATTTTGGTTGCTGCAAGTGGTACTTTAGGACCTTGAGTTGAACGAGCAAAGATAAACACCATGTCAGTTGAACTGACTTTATCAGCTAGCTCTGGCGAAATAACAATCTCTACATCGACAGTCTTAGCTGAAGTCCCTTGTGACATTGGATTATGGTTACTGTCATTTGGCATAACGCCTGTTTCAGCAGAAATTCTCATTTTAGCTGATTCAATTGCATTCATTACTGCTGTGCGGTCAATATCGCTACGTCCACTATCTAAGATAGTTTGCCAAGCTGTAATCGCCGCTTGGTAGTCAGCTGTAAAGAATGAATCCATACCGACAAGCAGTAATGTTGATGGATCCTGTGGATCTAACGCCAATGATTCATCTACTAGCGCTTGGATCTGAGGATTCATTTGTTGGCCATTTTTGTAGTACATTGCTGTTGCTTTAGGACCAAGCAACTCTGCAGCTGTACCAACTAATTCCATTACTTTATCAAATGATGCAATAGCATGATCAAACTGATTAGCTGAAATATATGCATGACCTAAACTGAACCAAGCTTGGCTATTTTCAGGATCTGCTTGAACTTGTTGCTCCATCATCTGTACGCGTTGAGCCATGATTTGCTCGTTCGTCATACCTTGGTGCGGGCTTGCTTCAGCTTGTGGTGGATTAGCTATCTCTTTATATGCACCAAGCTGTTGATAGAAATATCCAGAAATAGCTAAAAGACAAATAGTCATCACTGATGGCCATAAGATCCCTTTCGCTTTTATTTTCGTATCAAGCGAATCATCGCCTTCTTGCTTCATATCTTGTAGAAGGCCAATTTCGAGTTCTTTTTTTAGTGCATCGAACTCTGCTTGATCAAGTAAGCCTTCTTCGAGTTCTTTTTCCAGAACGCTTGCACGTTCATTAAATAGCTCTAAGTTTGTTTGCTTACGCACGCCTGATTCTTCAGCAGATAACATTTTTTGCTGACGAAAATGTGGTACCCAAATCAGCATTAAACTGATTACTACGACAAGAGTAATAAATATCCAAAATGTGGTCATTGTTTCAATATTCACTTTTAGGTTGCTGAAAAAACAGGGCGGATTTGCCGCCTTACTTGAGCTAGATTATACGTAAAGATGATTCATTGAACAGTAATATACGATATAACCGAGCCAGAATCGTCATAGTTGGGCACTGGTTCACAGATTATTAAGCAATAAAAAAACTTACGAAACTAAAGTGAACTTTTTCTGTCATATGCTGAACAGTTGATAACTAGGTGTTTTTACTCTCCATTTTTTTGAGAATGAGACAAGTCACCCAGTTTTGCATGAAAGTGGCAGACATAAACAACAGCAACTACTAAAATATACACAAAATTCGTATTAGCTAATGTTAATATCACTGTTTTAAAGCATTATGTTATATATGCGTTGGTTTAACCTTTTATATGGTTAAGGCAACTTTTTTAAAATTGAGGAATACCCATGATCCCAGAACTTGGACACTTCTCGCTCATTATCGGTTTGGCTTTCGCCATTCTTTTAATGACCGTGCCGTTATTTGGTGCAGCCCGTAAGGACCAGTATCTAGTAAGATATGCTTGGCCTATTTGTTACGGTATGTTCTTTTTTATCACTCTTTCGGTCATCAGCTTAGGCTATAGTTTTGCTGTTGATGATTTCTCTGTGGCATACGTTGCACATCACTCCAACTCACAACTTCCTATTTTCTTTAAAATAGCGGCAGTTTGGGGTGGCCATGAAGGTTCATTACTTTTCTGGGTATTTTCACTAACGGTTTGGGCTGCTGCAGTTGCTACCTTTAGTAAAGGCATGGAAGAAGTATTCATCGCTCGGGTGCTTTCAGTACTTGCAATGGTGATTGTTGGTTTCACATTATTTATGATTCTAACATCTAGTCCATTCGAACGTATTTTCCCAATTCCAATGGAAGGTCGCGACTTAAACCCAATGTTGCAAGATGTGGGTCTTATTTTCCATCCTCCAATGCTTTATCTGGGTTATGTTGGTTTTGCTGTTAGCTTTGCTTTTGCTATTGCTGCCTTAATGAGTGGACGTTTAGATTCTGCATGGGCTCGTTGGTCACGTCCTTGGACATTAGCAGCTTGGGTATTCTTAACAGGCGGTATCTCTCTTGGTTCTTGGTGGGCATATTACGAGCTAGGCTGGGGCGGATGGTGGTTCTGGGATCCAGTTGAAAATGCATCATTTATGCCTTGGTTGATTGGTACCGCACTTGTTCATTCACTTATCGTGACTGAAAAACGTGGTGCCTTCCGTAACTGGACAGTATTACTTTCTATCTTTGCTTTCTCGTTAAGCTTACTTGGTACCTTTATCGTACGTTCTGGTGTATTGACCTCAGTACATTCATTCGCAGCAGATCCTAGCCGTGGTATGTTTATCTTACTATTACTCGGATTGGCGATTGGCGGCTCCTTAACCTTATTCGCATTGCGAGCAAGTGAAATGAGTAGCCCAGCTCGATTTGAATTAAAGTCTAAAGAAACCTTTTTATTAGTGTGTAACGTGCTACTGACTGTTGCAGCTGGTACCGTGTTACTTGGAACACTATACCCACTGCTAATTGATGCATTAGGTATGGGTAAGATTTCTGTAGGACCTCCATACTTCAACTCAGTATTCGTGCCTATCGTACTAGTGCTATTTGGCTTTATGGGTATTGGTCCAATCATTCGCTGGAAGAAATCTAAAGCGGGTGAAATTAAGCGTCAGTTACTTATCCCAGCAATCGTTGCTGCAGTGGTAGGCCTTGCAACACCGTTTATCGCAGGTAACGAATTAAACCTTTGGGTTGTATTTGGTATTGGTGCTGCGACATGGGTAGCATTGGCAACCTTCAGAGCAGCTTATAACTTACTGACTGATAAAAACGGCAAATTTACCATTAACAAGATGGGCCGTAGCGAAATGGGTATGATCATTGCTCATTTAGGTATTGCTGTTTCAATTGTGGGTGCCACTATGGTATCTAACTACTCAATTGAGAAAAGTGTTCGTATGGGGCCTGGTATCAGTGAAGAGTTAGCCGGTTACACCTTTAACTACATTGAAACTAAAAATGTGGTTGGTCCAAACTACACTGCGCAACAAGGTCAGATAGAAGTTTATCAAGATGACAAGTTTGTCACATTATTGCGACCAGATCGCCGTCAATATAATGTACGTACAATGGATATGACTGAAGCAGGTATTGATTGGGGCTTATTCCGTGATTTATATGTCACGATGGGCGACCCATTAAGTATGACTCAATTTGCTGTACGTCTTAACTATAAACCATTTGTGCGTTGGATTTGGTTTGGTTCAATCTTTATGATGGTAGGTGGTTTCCTCGCAGCGTCAGATAAACGCTACCGTGTAAAAGAAACCAAAACTGCTAAAGATGATGCAGAACAAGCAAAATTAGCGACTGCTTAATATATCGGAGAAAATATGAAAAAGTTGGTGCTGTTTATACCATTGGTATTGTTTTTGGGGATGGGAGTTTTTCTATATCAAGGGTTATTCTTAAATCCGCAAAAGCTGGATTCAGCACTAGAAGGAAAGCCGGTACCGGCTTTCCAACTTGAACGTCTCGAGACGCCAGGTGAAATACTAACGGAAGCGGATTTAAAAGGTGAAGTGTCATTAATCAATGTATGGGCAACGTGGTGCCCAGCTTGTAAATATGAACACCCATATTTAATGATGCTAGCCCGTCAGGATATTTTACCGATTTATGGTATTAACTATCGTGACGAGCGTGGACCAGCTATCAGAGAATTAAGCCGTGAAGGTGATCCTTATGCGATTAACATTTTTGATAAAGATGGCCGTTTAGGTTTAGACCTTGGCGTATATGGCGCACCAGAAAGTTTTATTGTTGATCATAACGGTATTATCCGTTTCCGCTATGCAGGTCCGATTGATCGCAATGTTTGGAGTGAAACGCTTTACCCAATGATTCAACAATTACAAGCTGAAGCTAAGCAAGACGGAGTATAGGAATGAAAACATTAAAAATACTTGCTGGGTTTGTGGCAAGTTTAGTTTTGGCTTTCAATGTTATGGCAACTCCAGTAGATACTTATGAATTTAAGTCTACGGATAATCAAAAGCGAGCATTAAGCTTAGCGCATGAATTGCGTTGTCCACAGTGTCAGAATCAAAACTTAATTGATTCTAACTCTCCTGTTGCTCAGGACTTAAGACTTGAAGTCTACACAATGGTAGATGAAGGTAAAAGTGATGCTGAAATCGTTGATTTCATGACAAGCCGTTATGGTGACTTTGTACTATATAAGCCAAGATTAGATCCAAAGACCTATATTTTATGGCTTGGGCCATTTGTATTAATGCTGATCGCACTTTATGTTGCATTGGTTGTGGTTCGTAAACAGCGTGGTAAATCAACAGCTGCTCCGGAAATGTCTGAAGCAGAAAGAGAAGAACTCGAGGCGCTGCTAAAAAGAAAACCAAGTGAAGGTGAAAAATCATGAAAGCCGTGATTAAAGCACTTGTGTTAAGTGCATTAGTCGTAACGGGTATTGTTAATGCTTATCCTGGAATGGAAAAGCAACAACAGCATGTTAGTAATTCAACTTTAGATAAAATCAATGTACTTGAGAATCCTTTTCCAATTGCACACATAGGTTTTAGTGATGCAGAAGGTAAAGAAGTCGATTTTGAAGCGCATAAAGGTAAAGTCGTTATCGTCAACATGTGGGCGACGTGGTGCCCACCTTGTGTAAGAGAGCTACCAGCACTAGACCGATTAGAGCAAAGCCTAAGTAAAGATGAATTTGTCCTTATGCCAATCTCTATCGATGCTGAAGGTACAAAACAAGTTAGTCCATTCTTAGAGTCAATTGGTCTAGCGTCGTTTAACTCTTATTACGATCCAAGACAAAACCTACGTGAAGTGTTTCCACTAGACACAATACCAGCGACCTTTATCTTGAATAAAGAAGGAGAGCTTGTCGCTTACGTTAGAACTTATGTTGATTGGGATGATAAAAACGCTATCGCTTTTTTAGAGCAGTTTCAGTAATACATATATAGAAGACAAACTACAAAGCTAAGTATTGCGTTTAAATTAAGCAAAATTACGCAGGATTGATTAAAAAAGATCGCTTTTGATGAAAAACTCATCAAGCGATCTTTTTTTTGCGTTTTTATTACAAAA
>NZ_JAGJDZ010000021.1:0-15402 GCF_018100775.1 Shewanella sp. MMG014 | reverse complement strand
TGGAGCTATAGTTACACTTTCCAAAGTAACTATAGGATCATCTGGACCTGAGAAAGCATTCTCTGAATCGCAACCTACTAAAAAAATTAATAAAACAAAATGAACAACGTAAAACAACCGTTTTAAATCTTTAGTCATAAAAATGTAGGCTCCAAAATTTTTTAAAAAATCAATTAGATTTTTAAACGATTCAAAGCAAGAAAACACATAAAAAACGATAAAAACATCAATAAAACACATTAAAATAAAATGACGATTACCCCTCCTTTGTTGCCACTCAAAACTCCTACACTGCCACAATAATTACATCGTTATCGTTTATATGAATAAGGTAACGGCAATGATAAATGTTACAAAACTAAGGCCACCACTGAATTAAGCATTGAAATCTGATGTGCAAAGAGCTTTTAGTGCTCAACGATGCACAAACAGGGGCCCTACTTACAGGGGCCCTACTTAATTTTTAGAAACTTACAACAGGTCATACAGTTAAAAAATAACGCGTGAATTTAAAGGTAAAAAACTTCTTTACAAACAATAACAACGCCATCAGCGACAATGAATAAATGGCTAACGGAAAGGTGTATACCTTAATTTAATCACTCAACTTTAAAAAATATCGAAACCTCGTTGAAAAAACAATCAATGCAATAAAACCTTATACGAAAGGTTGGCAAAATTTGTCAGCATTTTAAACACCCTAAGCTCAACCATTAATACAGCTACTCAATTAGAAAGCCCCAAAAAAATGCAACTCAATTAACATACTGCTAAAAGACAGTTCAATTATTCAGCACTTAAAGAACAGCAAGAAAGTGCTCCCTAATAGCATTTGCCCTTTGGGTAAAGGGCCTTAAACTTAAAAAGTTACAGAAACAACACAGAGCCATAGTGAAAACTTAAGTACAAGACTCCTTTAGCCTGCCTTTTGCACCCCATAAATACGAGCAAACTACGCCATGCATTTTTTATTGTAACGACCAGTATATTATTATTTTTTATTTCTTTTTTTATCAGGGCGAAATTAAAATTCAAAAATATTTAAAAGTTTTTATTTTTGTATTAAGTAAGTTCATACAAGTTAACTTTAAAATATTGTTGCAAATACTTTTAATAAAATTAGATAAAATAGGAATGATTGATGAAAAACATTACAGCTTTAGCACTTCTATCGAGTTTGTTTACACTACCTGCTATAGCAGCACAAGATTCACTATATCAACATGAAGTAGGTCTAGAATATCAAGCCAACACTGAAAAATTCGGCGATGGTATTTGGGATGTTAATTATCGCTACTATGCAAAACCAGTAACGCCGGACAATGGTCCATATGCATTAAATGGTTTTTTAGCACAAACATCAAACATAGGTGCCGGTTATTCACTGTTTGATGCAGCTGACACTGACACAATCCGTATTGATGGAACTTATGTGTTCGACTCAAAATGGTTTATTGGCGCTGAATATAACCACTTCGAAGTTGGGAGTTATAGCAGTAACCTTTATAAAATTGATGCTGGTTACTACTTTAATGATAGCTCAAAAATTTCTGCATTCTATGTTGATGGTAGTGATGGCTTCGAGTCTTACTACGGCGCTGAAATTCGCAGCTTTGTAGATTTTGAAACCACAACAGGAATCGATTTAGGAGCAATGTGGACCCACACTGACCAAGATAATATTTTCAATCTAAACGCTGACTGGTATATCACTAAAGCATGGTCTATAGGTGTTGACTATATTAATGATGGTTCTGATAATAATTTCGCCGCAAAAAC
This sequence comes from Shewanella sp. MMG014, assembly GCF_018100775.1. Taxonomy (NCBI): domain Bacteria; kingdom Pseudomonadati; phylum Pseudomonadota; class Gammaproteobacteria; order Alteromonadales; family Shewanellaceae; genus Shewanella; species Shewanella sp. MMG014. Next base: position 13,623 of record NZ_JAGJDZ010000021.1, on the reverse strand, counting down.
AGCGTATTGGCTTAGAATGTCCGATTCATTTTCTGCAACATTTGAAGTGTCCAAATTGATTGATTCTGACGCTGATGGTATCGGCGCAAGTATTGGTATTGTTGGTCGTTTCTAGAGCTCAATTACTGTCAGAAGTAAAAAGGAGCTTTTACCAGGCTCCTTTTAACTAGATTAACTAAATCAAAAGTGAAAAAATCTTGAGTTCTTTAAGCAAAAATTACATTTTACTCCCACCAAAAAACTTAAAAACATTAACCTCTCCATTACTTGCAATCAGAAAAATCATTTTATAAGAGTTATTTAAAAGGCTGCACAGCCAAAACAGTAAATACCATTCAAAAAAACACACCTTATGCTGCATAAGATAATTTACACCCCCTCAATCGTTGGGATTTTAAACTGTTTTTATTGATTATTAGTTTTTTCATTATTGTATTTTAATGAAAATAAAATTGAAATTTATATATCACTTTTTATATCAACCATTAATTCTTTATAAAAAGAATAAGGTCGTAAGCATGAAGCATTTTTTTTAGTAATTCCTGCCTTCCTAAGCTGTAATGTATTGGCGGCTCAAAAGGCTCATGTTGTTGGGACGAGCATTGGAGCGGGCCTTCAAGAACTAGAGCTAAAAAATATCGACAGCACACTTACAAGTGACAGTATTGGTTACGAAGTTTATTATCGCTATTTTTTTCACGATAAATTTGGTGTAGAAGCGGCTTATATTTCAGGGGGGAATTTTTGGATAGGAGATTTTAGCAAAGCATCAAACATTAAATATAATAATTTTAGAATTGCACTATATGGAGAATATACGTTATCTAACATCAACCACCTTTACGCCAAACTTGGCGTTAGTGCTAACAAACTTAATTATAAACTAAAGGATGAGAATGGCAATGTGAAACATGTTAGCGATAGCGGTGCTGACCTATCTGCAACTTTGGGCTGGGAATTACGGATTGAGTCAGGTTTTGGTATAAACATAGAGTATAATTTTTTGCCAGTTCAAAAACTGACAGCACAAAACTTGAACATTGGTATCAGTTATCGTTTTTAACTCTTGTTGTTACATTAACCAAAAAAGATGAATACAGCTAACTTTCCAATGCTTTGATTATGTTTCAATATCGAACTAACTTATTAGTTGTGAAGCTTCAACTAAGCTTGATTGTTCAATTTTAAATTAAACAATCTATATTAAACAAGAAATATGTAGTATGGATCACTGAAATCCCCTTTGATATATATTCAAACTATATAACAGGGCTTTTTTTACACTTTTACTTCCCCACTTTAACGCACCGATGTGGTCAAGTAAATCTGTACACACTTAGGGGGGGGCTTATGCCGCCATTTCAGCTGCCGTTGGGATCATATAATTATTGTAACTATGCCCGCGTTTTGTATTGTAATATTTTAATATGTAGTTCAACACATCATGCTTTGCTTCATCAAAATCTTGATATCCGTTCTTTGGCATCCATTCCGTTTTATAGCTTCTAAAAAAACGCTCCATTACGGCATTATTCCAGCAGTTTCCCCGACGGCTCATGCTTTGATTTATTTGGTATTTCCAGAGCATTTGTCGATACTGAAGACTGCTGTAGTGACAACCTTGGTCTGAATGAAATAATAAACCTTTAGGCCGTCCACGACTTTCAAAAACCATTCTTAAAGCGACGCAGGTCAAATCTGTGTTCGGACTATCAGAACAAGCCCAGCCAACCACACTTCTCGCATATAAATCCATGACTACCGCTAAATATAACCATTTTGTTCCAGATCAATATAGGTGACATCGCCACACCAAACCTGATTTTTAGCTTTTACATTAAACTGCCTTTTAAGCAGGTTAGGGGCAATTTTTGACTCAACTTTCGCTATTCTGTATCGATGCTTTCTGAGCTGAGTACTCACCAACCCTGCATGTTTCATCAAACCTGCCGCCTTATAACGACCGATATTTTCACCCTGCTGATTTAGTTGGCCAGCAATAGTTCTAGCCCCCGCAGAGCCTCGACTAGCGCTGTGTATCACAACAGCTTGCTGGCATAATCGCTGATACTCTGGATTAACTATTCCGCGATGCTTTAGGTGATAGTGATAACTACTTCGTGGCACTTCAAACAATTGGCATAGTTGCTTAACAATGCTTTGCTCTCTAGATAATGACTCAATTAACGTTATCGTTTGATGTTGTCTTGCATTAAGAGAGTGGTAGTCTTTTTTGGGATATCTTTCTCCCATTCAATCTTTTTAATTTGAGCCTCAAGCTCTTGAATTTTCTTTTGTTCTGGCGTCAGCGCTTTTGTTGATGGTGTAATACCGTTAAATTCTTCTTTGAGTTGTGCAATCCACCGCCTAATAGCCGTTTGGGCCTACGCCTGCTGCTTCACAAGCTTCTCGAACGCTATAGCCTTGTTTAATCACAAGGTTAGCCGCATCTACTTTGAATTCTGTTGAGTGACTAGGTTGAGTTGTCATCATTTTTACACCAATTTATCTTAAGGGGAGTTTACCCCATATCGGTGTACTGATTCATTAAGCCAAAACACACCTCTACAACACTCCCCCCCCCAAAAAAAAACTCAGCATACTTGCTTACTTCGCAGCTTTACCCGCTACATTTACGCATCTTAAAATGTACCTTAGTTATTTAGCAGTATATCAATCAGAAGAAATATGTTTAACACAGAGCTAGTTGAAAACTTCTCTGGCAAGTTCGAGCATTCATTGGTTTACACATCAATCAGGAAACAAGCAAAATTTACTATAAAATTTACGGCCTTCACTATCCAACAAAAATTTATCCAGAAGATCTTCTGATTAAGTCGATTCTTGTATATTTTCTTTAACTTGTTAAAAGGAAAACGTCATCAACGTGTTGTAATTGTAGAGTTTCTTAACCAAGTAATTGTTCTTTCCGAATTCTGTCACTAATTACTTAATCAAAGTATTTTAAATTGCACGGAGATAAACTCGTTTGATAAACAAGACATATCGCAACTCTATTTGCCAGCTTCAAACCCCATTACTTAATAGCCAACTCGTCGCTAAATTAAGGTGCATTTGTCATTTTTTGAGTCGCCAATGCCAATACCTATTTCACGTAATCCACCAAAGTCCACTCATTCAGATGAAATTGAATATATTTCTTAAAGTTTAATAAGAATTTATTTATTTTCATGAAGAAGCCGGCCACTTTATAATCCGTTAATTCTAAGCTTGCTTAGTTAGATATTGCTTAAGCGGAGCAATCTAGTAGTAAAAAACTATCGACTGCTGATAGTACACCTTTGAGGCTTTCTAAAGTGTTAATTAAATTGCTTAATTTAGTGTAATCTATCTCGCCATAATTAAGTAACGTAAAATCACCTGTTTTAGAGTTCCCAACCTCATTTCGTAACTATGCATTTAAATTTTGATTTAAACATTACTAATATTCTTTCATTTGCTACTCTCATGAGTCCAAAGCACTATTTGACAGCTTCAGTCCATCTGAAAAATGTTTTACTATCATATTTAATTCAAGTTATAACATCCAGAAAAAACAGGTGTTGAATAACTTACAACACATAATCGTTCTGAGCTACTAATCCAAAATTTAAATGTTCTATTGGGGTGTAATAACTTAAAAAAATTCAAAACTAAGGGGCTTACTTTTACTTTTTCATTCAATTCAGTAGTAGCTTTTGTAATCACTAATTTTTCAACAGAAGTATTACCTTTCAAATAGCTATCATTTCCCTTCTTTTTGTAATGAACAGTTGCTTTTGATACCCAAACACCCTCACTGTCTAACAAAATTACGATATACGTTCCATCGTCATCTTTCCTTAGCATACTAACACTGGCTATGTACTCTGCCCCTCCATCTAGATCAATTATTTTATAATTATTTTCAACCTCTCTTTCAAATGTCCAAGGTGAGACCTGATATACAAACACGATCAAAATCGATAAGTAAACAAAAATGAGACTAATATTAAGTTTATTTTTCATAATGATACCAAATTTTAATTTCCTCTATTGCGGTTTCATATTCATCCTCCCACCCCCAAATCAATAAATTTTCACGCTCACCAGTCTTAGACATGACTGTTAACATATTTTTTGAAGCTGAAATATATATTTCATCATTTCCTGTTTCTATAACAGAAGAAACATCTTTAATTAACGATGCCTTTTGAGAATCGGTCAGACTTTCAGAATAAACAGAAACGGATCCAAAGCTTTCTTGTTCAAGATTTTCATTCATTATGTCGAAATAAGATAAAACAATTAGAAAAGCAAGAAAACAAAGTCCGATTCCGAGAAAAAAGAACTTACACACTATCACTGAGTCAAATTTAATTTTTTTTTCTATCTCAATCTGAGTCCCCACTGATACAATAGAATCTGAGACAGCATACCCGCCAGTATCACCAGTAAGAATTATACGTTTTACACGCTCTTGGTCACCAAGTTTCTTTCTTATATTACTAATGGCTTGAATCAAACTTGCTTCACTAACTACAACACCAGGCCATGCCTTTCTTAGTAGCTCATCTCTTGCGACATAGTCACCTTCAGCTTTAATCAAAGTCAGCAAGATTAGCTTTTCTGACTCAGATATTCGCTGCGTGTTGTTTTCATTTTTTATTGTGCGTTTATCTAAATCAATTAAATAATCATTAACTCTAAAATTTAACTCAGCCAAAAAAACCCCTTAAAATTCTGCACCTTACAAACTAAAAATTAAAACCTATATTATCTTCTTCTTCATTTTAGTATAATTAAATAAATTTTAGAAGACCGATTATATTCAAGATTATTTAGTTAATATATCAGAACCAGCAACTTAGACATATCACATAAAATCAATTTATCATCATGAATCAAAAAAAATCAATTCTAACACACACCATTTCTGATAAAATCAATATCAATACATTCACAAGCAAAGTTCAAAAATTATATATAGTTCTTCAAAGAAAGCATATTGCCATTCTTCATAGATTAATTTTTAGTAAAACAGAATAGTTTCAACATCCTTGTTATCCTTGCATCACTTCAACTGCAACATCCATTTCAAACTAATGACTGAGTAATTTGCAAGTCCAAACTACACCCCCCCCAGTCTTCGAGCTTATTTAAGCTTCGTCCTTGTTTAAGCTCCGTCCTTGCTCAAGCTTCATCCTTGTTCAAGCTTCATCCTTGTTCAAGCTTCATCCTTGTTCAAGCTTCATCCTTGTTCAAGCTTCATCCTTGTTCAAGCTTCATCCTTGTTCAAGCTTCGTCCTTGTTTAAGCTTCGTCCTTGTTTAAGCTTCGTCCTTGTTCCAGCTTCGTCCTTGTTCCAGCTTCGTCCTTGTTCCAGCTTCGTCCTTGTTCCAGCTTCGTCCTTGTTCAAGCTTCGTCCTTGTTCAAGCTTCATCCTTGTTTCAGCTTCGTCCTTGTTTAAGCTTTGTCCTTGTTTAAGCTTTGTCCTTGTCTAAGGTCTAAGTGAAAACTTTACCTAAGTCATATCTATGAATAAGTCATCTATTGCGAAAATTAAAAATACATAATTTAAGCCGCACTTGAGATCAAATTACCCCCAAAATTTTCCAATATGTATCTTTCTATACTCAAACCGCTAAGTGGCTTGAAAAGAATTTTACTCTCTATTGATTCTAACCATTCGCTTGTTTCTTTATTGCTGGACCAATGAATATATTGACCGACACTCATAACATAACCAATTTGTTTACCATTACCCTCTAATTCCATATATTCATTCAAACATTTAATTTTCTTTTGAAGAAATCCCTGTTGATAATCTAAGTCAAATAGACAGATAGAAACATCTTTTAAGTTTTCAATTCTAATGCTCGAATAAATTGAGTGTTTATTTGAAACTATGGAATCCAATGCTTTAGGGGTAACAGTTCTCCCAGTGAACCCTTTTTCTACAAAAGCGCGAACTAAAAAGTCCCCAACAAGACTTGACTCACTAATAATTAAACATTGTAAAAAATTCAAAAAACACCTCAGATCATTATTTATCAAAACCCAAAAAACTCTAACTAGAAGACAACATTTATAAATAATAAAATTATCTAAACCGTTCTCAGTAATAACAACTTAAACAACAATTATGAAGCGACACAATAATAAACAATAAACAACAATTTTTTTTCTCGTTATTACCAATTATCCCCTGCATTAACAATAAGATGAACACAAACCCAACAACTGCACGTACTACGGATAATATAAGAACAGTGACACCAGAAAATATTGGCACGATAAAAAACTGCCGTTAACGTCGACTCCCTTGCCTTTGGATGTGGGTAGCAGCAACGGTGAAAAAACAACGCTTCAGCTAAGGGGATTTTGCGTCCCTCTCCGGCTGTTGGCACATTTTTGGCTAAATCTAATGACTCATCCGCAACTTTCTTGTTATTTATACTGCTCATACACGCCCTTCTAGGGCTTTAATTCGATGAATATAGTGAGTCAAGATTGAAGGCCGCTAAAGGGGTATTTAATTGCGATATTTTAAATAGGCTCACTTCAGTTAATTGTTCAAAGCGGGTTAGTTGCTCCGTTTGAAAACGAATGATATCAATCTCATTGCTGTTAACTGATGGGCGGTAATGCAGTTCGGTAGCCAACTTATGCTGGGCATTTTGCTCGTTAAGGTAGATAGGCAGCACGAGCTTTAATGGCTCATCAATATCAATGAGCAAGTACCACTGACCTGTTAGATCTTTGATCCAAGATTGCCATTTATTGCGCATGTCAGCTTGCTAATAGGCCGCCATTTTGAGACCTACTTGGTTTAACTCTCGTGCTGTGATTGATGCCACCGACAGTATCCCCCCCCTTTCAAGCTCTGTCGCAAACTCAGATTTAGTTCCATAAAATCAAGGGCATGGATTTTTAGGCGCAATTTTGCCGCCAAAGAATAAAATTATTCCCGTGGTGTCATCTTTTCGCTGGTGTTCGTTTGTCCTTGCTTAATTATCGACTAAACCTCAACACCTGCAGTGTTGATTCAGTACCTCCCAGGGCTTCCATCCCAAACATTAATGCGTTTTACCTTTCACTTTTCGGTGACTTTGTTCGACAGTTTTATTCAGATGTTTAATGGCCAACACCTCAATCATAAACAGCCTATATCCAGATAGCCAAAGGCAGATATTGACCGAATCCAATGCCGCAGCATTGGCACCACCTTTATCAATGACGACCTTTCAGGCAAACCATGTTGGTTGATAGCCTTATTGAAAAAAGCCCCAGCCGCTGACTCCTCACGGGGGCCACTTATTTAGCTCATTTCGTCAACGTTGCGACAGACCCTTTTATTCGCTTTGCCGATGTTTGGCTAATAAAGTCTGCACTGGTTCGCTTTCCCATTGATGACCTAATGCATATAAGGCTTCTACTTCTTGATTAAGGGCCTTAAGTGCGTCAGAGCTGGTTTGCCATTCATCTTTAGGCAGCTCAGATGACCAAGCAATCACATCAGCCCTCGCCTGCACCTTAATCGGCATGACGTCTTGGTGATACTCCATCATAAAGTGACTCAAATAACGCAAGGATATCCAATACCACACGCGCCACAAGCCATAGCTCACAGGATTTTTCTCCCAACGCCTCTGCAAAAACCGCTTATAACCTGCTCGGTTGTATTCAGGCTCAGCCACTGCAATATCGGCTAACGCTGCGCTATCTTTACCGTCATTGTCTTTATACTCATCCATGTATTGGCGAATAAACTCATACAAAGAAAAGGCTTCTTCTTTTGAATGCACAGGCAAACTAATCGCCGCAATACTGTTATTGGCATCCTTAGGGTCGGGCACACTAAAGGATAAAAACTGCATATTCGTGGCCGTGGTTAAGCTAATCAAGCTTGTGGATTGATATTCAACCGCAACCGACTCCCACGGTACGGACAGCAACTCTTCACTGACCACCACCCCTTTTTTGTCAGCAAAATACTGACGCCAAGGTTTAATAAGCAGATAAGCGGGAATTAACCCCACCATAAACTCGATGGTTAATATGACAAAAAAAGTCCTGTTTTCGTCAAAAGATGTACCGTTTTCAAATGTCATGAACAAAAACTGGCCATCAAGAAATCCCAGCAGCAGCGTACCTGAACTCCCTAATAACAGGTACGCCAAAACGAGCATAAACATCGACTTATCAGTGCCAATGGGAGACGGTCGTTTGGGTATAGGGCGATTAGAGAGGGTGCGCGATAATAGCATCGCTTGGCGCTGAGCATGAAAACGCAGTGGTAATTTAGTGCTCGCATCACGGGCCATGTCTTTTTGCTCTAGCCAAACCCAGAGGGAAAAACCAATAAATAGCGGTAAGGTCGCAGGAAGGACATCAAAGCCAAAGGTCAATAGGCCGTATAAAAACATAGACAAAATCATCACTCGCGTGAAAACGTATATCTGTACAACGTGTACATTATTGTTGGTCATGGAAAATTCAATAAAATAACGCGTTTTTTTAGATAAAAAAGTGCTGATACACAGCGGCTTGCGACCTGTGCAGACAGGGGCCGGTGCAATACCCAGACGCACCACCTTCTCGCTCTCAGCTATTTCACCACATTTCAGTAGTCTTGCGCCTTCGCTTGCTTCAGGATGGACAGTGTGATCGATTAAAGTTTCAGATGTCATTGGTGCTCTCATGCTATTCTTCAGAAAGGGTGTCATGTAACCGTTGTGGCCAAGGGGTGAATAAGGCAGATGCTTGGTTATTGTCTATTTTCCATTGTCGCACCGCTATGACATACGGGGTATCTGTAGGACTAAAAGAGTCTTTATTACAATTAATCTGCCAGTGATAACTGCGACTTTGCGGTCCTTCAGGATGCTCTGTCGTCAGTTTGACACTCAAGTATGACTTAATAAAACCCAGCTCAGATAGCCTGTCAGCATCAAGTTGCAAGCTTAACAAGCAATTATTTTGCTGTAATGATTCCACATTCGCAGTCATGAACATATCTGGGAGTAAATCGTGCCACTGGTTCGTTCTTAGGTTATGCCCTGTAAACATTAACGACAGATTTTCGGCGTGAGGGAAGGTGATACCAGGCAATAATAACTGACATTGCACAACAGGGCAGCCAGCATCTTTCTCCGTGTAAATATTATTAAGCACTTCAGTGTGCAGGGCGGCGCCACCATTGTGCTGGTCGAGCTGATGATAGTGCTCCTCGACACTCCAACCTTTACTACTCTTCCCCCACAGACTGTCATTAGCCCAATCAACCAGTTTGGGCCATTTGTAATATTGATAGAGTTTATCCGCAGCGTAAAAGGCCAAGAACAAACCAATATGCCACCTTATCATGCGTGATGCGAGCCTAATGACCGCCTCATTAATTAACATCACATTCCCGCCGAGCCATAACCTAACGGCGTACACACTGTAAGCTAACGCTTCACCTGCAGCAGCACCCAAACTAACGCCACTGACCACAAGTCGAACCAAAGACAGTTTTTTTTGAGCTGCGTCGTCTTGTGACTTTGCCTTATTGTAATCCTGCCATGTGCCCGCGGTCGCGACACCCATCCCCCAAACCCCTAACCAAGCGGTAAAAGGGGAGGAATACACCGCCCACTTAGCGGTTTTAACCAAAGCGGCAGTCGCCGCTGTTTCGGCGCCGGCAGTGGCAAATGCAAGATTAAGCTTGGCATTGTACACGCTACCCGCAAGGGTTACTCCCCCCGCTAAAGAATAAGCCCCTGTGGTGATAACATTCATTAAATCACCATCTTGCTCTTCATCTAAGTAAGTCGTAATGGCTTGGTGAAAATGGTAAAAATGCAGGCCCGTTAACATTAGGCTTGCCCCAAGGTGTCTGATTTTTTGCTTATCGAACTTGTTGTTACTTTGCGTTAACTCTTTCAGTATTTCGCTCGGTTTTTTTGCGAGATAGCGCGCTTCTTGTAGTATGGCATTATTCAAATCCACCACCGAATGCCCTCCTATTAGGCTACCTTTATCCATGGTGTGATTGAATAATTCTTTACGGGCACGCTCGATGCCTTCGACATTGGCATCAATCGCTTTCTTAGATTGAGCTAATTTTTTATTGTAGTCATCGCGTAATCGTTTACGGTCACTCTTGCTAGGATGATTCTTGATGCGGCCATAACTGTTCTTAATTTCTTTTCTGCGAGCTCGCAATGCTCTATCTTTTTCTATTTTACCGCTTAATGCCTCACTTAACGTATCAACCTTCCCTAAGGCTGCTTTATCTGGAATATTCCAATGCAGAGAGTTCGCCTCAAGCCCTAATTTTATCTGAGTTTTCAAGCCCAAGCTCATGTTGCTATAACTTTGATTTAAACGCTCGCTGAAGTTATGCGCACTACCGGGTTTATTCATTGACAGCGCGACGACCAGCATGTCATTTTTTTTCGCCAGACTTTCAATCGCGCGGTCTTTAAGGTCACCATTAATAGCGCCGAGTAGTGATACTTCGTTAGCCGCATTAATCTTCGTCTGCCAATTGCTGCCTGCGGCTAACTTTTCTTCCAAGCTGGTAAATGATGCCGTAATACTGATAACGTCCTTCGTTAACGAGCCGCTCATATTGGCCGCCACATCAGAATAGACCATCAATGGAAAGTCATCATCACCACAATAATACTCCCTCAACCAGTCAATATCATTACCCTTAAAAAAACTGCAAACAATGTCTTCGTAGACTAATTTTTGAGCGTAGTTGTCGCCAACTTGAGGGGAATGATAGGCGGCAAGCAAGTGCCACTTCGGGGTTAGCTTTTTCATGAATTCATGCAGCGGCTGAAGGTGCTTAATGAAGGTTTCTTCGCGGTTATCCCACTCGGCAAAAAAAGCGTCCATTTCGTCCTCACGAATGACGTCTTTCATACCATACTTACCGAATAGCCCTCCTTCAGTGAGCTCTTTGTGGTCATTGTATGCTTGCTCAACAACACTGAGCAGTTCATCGCCATCAACTTGATATAACGCTCCCAATTCAGCAGCCAGTTTTTCAGCTTTGGGGTTGGAGCGCGTGATATTAACTCCACCATGGTATGAGCCATGCCTTGTCCGTTCAATAACTTCAATAACGGTATTTTCAGGTTCAGTAATAGCGTTAGTTAAGTCTTCAATGTTCTTAGCAAAGGAATCTTTTTCATCATCAACTTTAGGCGGTTTCCCTAGTATCGATATCACACTGTCAACAGCCTTGTTATACCCCATACTTTCTGACATTAGCGTTCTAACGAGTTCACCGACCTCATGCCTATCAATTTGATTGTTACCAGACGCGTCCTTAACCTCAACAGCTTTCTGGTACTGCGTTAATAAATTATTGCTTTTCTCGGCAACCTCAACAATGTCACCGCAGATATCATTCATCAACAATATGCCGTAATCATGTCTAAACTCAGGTTTTATCATGCTTGATAATGAAGGTAATAATTGAGGCTTCCAATTAAGGTCAATCAACCATTGATAAGCGCCAATATCAGCATCGACAACAGGGGGAGTTAGCACTCCCGAAAAGTCAACCGCCTTAGCAAGCATGTTAGCAGGAGCAAAGCCCTTATTGCCATCCAGTGGGTTTAACTGTGCTAAATTGATTTGCGTCATTAACGCTTTTTGGTCTGAGGTGGCCCCAATGAGTATTTTTGCCCTCTCCACGGTGAGGGCGATGGGACTAAACAGTGTGCTTAACGTTCCTTCTCTTGGGAATATCATATCATTGTCAGCAGCAACATAGTCTGCGCTCTCTGACGTTATCATGCTGCCCGTTAACGCACCAGCCTCACTCACGCCATAGCAATACAAAGTGTTTTTTTCTACACTGTGTATTGCATAAATATAACCTGCGTTCATTGGGCGCATCCCTAACATAACCCCATCAGCACTATAAAGACTGCCATTAACCCTTGATGGGAGCATTTCTGAGGCTTCGCAAAGCGCATAGCGCAATGGAATTAGCTGTATCTTATCTTGCATCAAAGGGCACGTAGCGATAAGACTATCGATGTCATCCTTTAATTGCTGCGCAGCAGCGTTGTTTGCCTCATCCAGATTGCTGTTATGCTGAGTCATGAGAATGTAGATACCTTATGTTTTTTTGTTAAACATCAAAACCACTTAATTAGGTTTTAACTTGACGAGCGAGTAGTGCAGCACGTTCGATACGTGCCGCATGACTTAATTGACTAGGTTGAGTTAATAAACGTGATATTTCAGGGTGCATATCGTTATCTAGGCAGTCTGCCCCTAACGCTACCCAGATATTAACAAAGTAAAACAACGACTGACCGGTGCTAAAGCCTAATGACACTGACTTGTCAATCAAGCGTTTAGCCAGCACATGACCTTGCTCTTTATCTGTAATAACACCAGGGAAGTAGCGGTTAATATGAGTATAAACCTGCTCCTCATACTTTATTTTCTTCTGTGCGGTTAGCGCTGCTAAATGCGATGAGGTCAGTGCAAACTTATCGATTAACGATGCAGCTTGCTTTGTATCATTCACTTCATGCTGCCAACCCTTTCTTTTTTCATCCCAATACCAGATAACATCATTGGGCCCCATTAGTTGCGCCCTTTCAAATGGCGATGACTCCATCAACAATGCTGACAATACGCTTGGCTCATACAGACGAAAGAGCGCCTCCTGTCCATCCAATAAGGTAAATAACCTCATCTTCCAGAATTTTACCAGCTCCGCTAAACAAGCACTTGATTCAATAACAAGCCCAGCCCCGTTGGGTTGAGCTTTTTCAAGCAAGAGACGATAAGTATCGAAATCCTTTACCGTCAATAGCCAGGGGGAAACAGGCAGAATACTAGCAAGCGGCGTACCAACGTAGAGCGGAGAAGCATCAACCGCACTGTCCGTCATGTAAATCAATGCTCCCAGCTCATCGATTTTCGCCCCGTCAAGCAACATATATATTGAGTTGTTCTGCGTAAACTTTGGGTACCCTAAAGGCATTATATATGGCCCTCTGGCGTGCTGCAGATCTGACAAATGGGTGCGTTGTCTTCTGCTGCTGCTTTCATTGCGGCTGTTTGGCGAACCGGTTCGATTGTAACTTTACTCGGTTTGACCGTTCCCATTTGAGCCTCTTGCTGGGCTTGAGTTGCTTCCCCCTCCACCTGACGAGGTAAGCCGGCTAATGCTCCAGCAAACGCACTGCCACTACCAGCACTACCGCCCGCGTTGAGATTCACTGCAGCCCCAACCAAGTGAATACCTGCAGGGTCTATTTTAATAAAGTGGCTACCTGCCTTGAGGGTCAGCTCCGCACCCGCATCGATAATGACTTTCTGACCTGCCTTAAAGTGGATTTCAGAGCCCGCCCCCAATATCGACTTGCCTGCCACCTTCTGCTGTAAACTGCCCTCTATCTGAGTAATTACATCCTCTTTAACTAATGTTCGTTGCTCACCCTCAACCGTAAGGTGCTCATTAGCCTTGATACGGGTAAAGCGCTCATGCTCTACATCCAAATGCACATCATGTTTAATGTGAGTGCTTTGGTCATGCTCAACCAAGGTGTTCAGGTCTTTTTGTGCATGAAGGTAAACCTCTTGCTTATCCAACTCATCTTCAAAGCGTAACTCGTTACTT
>NZ_JAGJDZ010000020.1:0-21270 GCF_018100775.1 Shewanella sp. MMG014 | reverse complement strand
TCATTAAAGAAGGACAAAAAACAGTTGGTTTTTGCTCCTTCGTCGCTAATTTTAACCAACTATTTTTTGCCTCTTAATGAGGCGTTAAGTTTCAATCGTGTAATTTCGATTATGTCATATAAAAACACCATAAAGCTTTGGAAAACTGTCATTATCACCTTCTGGGCGCTCGCCTTTGTAGTGGTTTTCCTTCCCTTAGATAAGATTTTACAATCTCTTCGAGTCGCTCACCTAGCAATAGAACTAACCTTGATTGGTGTTGGAATTACTCTCTTGATTTTCCCAATTGTCGCCATATTTAAAAAGCGTCGAGAACTAACCGTTATCACAATTATACTTTGCACATTCTTCCTTATTCTGTTCAACTTGGTGGGCAGCATGATCATGTACTTTTGGTTCAGTAAGAACTACAAATCAGAGTAGCAACTTAACAAGGTAGTCAACCCGACCTCCACTGCGTCGCTCAATTTGTGCTTTAATAGCACAAATTAATCAACTCCGTTCTGGCGGGTTACTACGGCGTTGGTATGACTCCCCACGTTAAGCAGAACATGACTATTTCGGCCTAAATATTTAAGCCTAGTTTTGATCTTTTGACTCAATTGGTATTGAGCTAACACAGTCGATGAAGCAAGTAATTTCGTCGGTTGTCATGCTGATATTCGTGGATTACTTGTCTTTCAACAAGCAGCGCCTACCTTACAACTCATATGAAAACATTAGGCGTCGTGACACCTGTCTTCAGTCTATGTTCGTGGTTCAATACCGCTTTCGCAGTATTGCCATCCTAACGCCGTCGGTGATTGTGCCACATCCGATGCTTGACCCACTGCACTAGCTCAAAAAGGTTTATCATGCAGGTACTCTCGATAACCGTAGTTTAGGGTTAACTTGTGTCAACACCACTTCCCGTGAAATAGCCCAGATATAAGCAATCATTTCTCTGGCTATCGCGGTCACGACAAGGTTGTAATGCTTACCTTTATGCATGAGTTTTTGATATCGACGGCACAGCCTTAACTGGGCTTGCCATGCAATATTGTTTTGGTAAGTCTTCTTGTCGTTTCTGTATGTCTGTTGAGATATTGGCTGGAAAGCGATATGAGTGTGCACCTTCGACTAATAACCGCCTTGCTCGGCCATTGCCGCATTTTGTTATCGCACCAAGATGCCGCTTGCCACCACTGGAATGTTCCGATGGCACTAATCCTACGTAACTCATTAATTTTCTAGGATGGTCAAAACGGGTTAAATCACCTAATTCTGCAATCACGCCAGCGGCAACTAATAACCTCACACCCCGTAATGCTTGTATCGCTTTGACTACAGGATAATAACGCCAGTTTTTTACATGGTGTTCTAGCTCATTATCGAGCCGTTTAAGCCGTGCTATGCGCTCTGAAATGGTTTGTAAGTATTCTTGCAAGACGATCTGTTGACTAGGATGCGGCAAGATAAGCTCAGTGAGCCAACGCAAATGTTTCAGCGACCAATTGGCAGTACCTCTGTAGTTGATGTTGTTTCTGAGTTGCAGTGCTTTTAGTTGGTATTTGGCATCTTTTAAGTCCTTCATCGCCGTTTCTCGTGCCCGAGATAAGCCCCTAATGGCTTCATCTTCAGGCTCAGGAACATAGATAGCGGTGAGGTCTTCAGACTTGAGTAGTTTGGCTAACTTCAGTGCATCGCGCTTATCTGTTTTAACCTTCTCACCAGGCTTTTTGGGTATTAGCGAAGGCGCAATGACATAGCAGCAATGACCTAAACTCGTGAGCAGTCGATAAATCCAATAGCCACATGGGCCAGCTTCATAAACGAAATGCAGAGTGGCCGTTGGATACTTAGATTGGAACTGCCTAGCAAGTTTGGTTATAGAGGTTTTAGCGCTTGAAACTCGTCCAAAATTAATAGCTTGGGCAACACGTTGATCTTCAATGTAGGCCACTTCAACAAATTCTTTATGAGTATCTAGGCCAATAAAAAGTATGTTATGTTTATTCATGCTGATCTCCGATTTAGTTTCTTTGACAAAACTATTATGGCTCTGGCTTTCAGCTAACCCACGATTAATTGGAGATCAGCATCTTTAGTGGGGAGTCATTATGTCTAGGTGTAAAGGATTAAGCCGAATATGTATTTTCTACTAACTTATGATGTAGTTTCTGATTATATCTCTCGAAGAGAAACTTACCGAGATGAGCATATTAAACTTGCTTTATCTGCTGTAGAACGCGGTGAATTACTGTTAGGTGGTGCATTAACTGAGCCTAGCGATGGAGCTGTATTACTTTTTAAAGGTAGTTCTCCTGATATTGCGGAGAAGTTTGCTAAACAAGATCCGTATGTTCAAAACGGCTTAGTAAAAAACTGGAAAGTTAGAGCTTGGTCAATCGTACTTGGTGCAGGAGTTTCTCCTGATGATTTGGCAATTAGCACTTAACAAATCATTAAAACAGGACAAAAACAGTTGATTTTACTTGTGCCTCACTTACTTGTAGCCAACAGCGTTTAGCCGGTTATTGAGGCATTATGTTTCAAGACGATTCTAATGAAAATTGGATTACAGAATAAAACTAAAGAAAGGTGTTATCGAATCATATTGGCTCAAAATGAAAATGGTAATTATCTGTAATAAGACATTATGCAAACTGAGATAGCACAGGAAACGGCAATGACAGGAATGACTGATTTATCGCAATTATTATCAAGTATGTCTCCAGAACTTCAAGCTGGGGAATTTGTTTTTTGTTCTGTAACGGGGCGAATTGCTGATTATGTTCACCTTAATCCAGTATGTTTTTTTCAAGAAAAAGAAGGCTTAACCTTAGTGTTATCGGCGGAAAGTGCCACACAGGCATACCTGCCATTTGAGGCAAAATTTAAGCAAATCACGTTAACCGTTCACTCGAGTCTTGAAGCGGTTGGCTTAACGGCAGCAATATCAGATAAACTGACGCAGCATAATATCAGTGCTAATGTGATTGCGGCTTACTATCATGATCACATCTTCGTTCCTGCAGATAAAGCTTCTGCTGCGATGACTGCTTTACAGAGCTTTTCAAAAAACTAATCTGTGTACATCCTGAAAATGAAGTGAGTAGATGACCATTGTAGGTGTATAACTGACTTCATTTACTTGCCTCTTTGCTTATTTTCCCTACTGAATAGCGATATATTGTTTGAGAATTTAATCGTTATATTTGAGATCTTTAGCAAAATAATTCTATACTTGAATTCTGCTAACAACTGATTGAATACTTGTTAACATTGTCGGTGTTGAAATAAAGTCTTGTAAACGTTATTTCGTGTGGCTATTCAAGGGAAAGATATGACAGAAAATAAAAAAGAGCTTCCTTCAACGCAAGAAGAAAAGCCTACAGAAGAAGCTCAAAAAACCGATGTTGTCGCCGATAATGCCTCACCAGATGCACCTGCTGACAAAGCTAAGAATCAAAAAATCCGAAAAATTACTAATATTATTTTGCTAGTGGTGTGCTTTTTATTTGTATTCCATTTATTTGCCGATCGCTATATACCGTCAACGGACTTAGGGCGAGTACGCGGATATGTTGTGCCGATTACACCTCAAGTGTCAGGTGAGGTAATTGAAATTCTTACCACTGCAAATACTTTGGTCCGTGAAGGGGAAGTGTTAGCTCGTATTAATCCAAGAGATTATGAAATTGCCTTGTTTACTGCTCAACAGCAAGTGACCCAAGCAGGGCAAAATATGGGGGCATTAACTGCCAATGTGACAGCTGCCAAGGCTAAAGTGGCTAATGCGGAAGCGAATTATAAAAATGCGCAGGTACAATCAAAGCGTATTTTTACCATGGTTGAGCAACAAGTTATGTCACAAGCTGATGCCGATAATGCCCGTGCTGAGTTAGTCAGTGCCGAGTCTGGTGTCGCAGCTGCAAAAGCTGATTTAGCTAAAGCAGAAGAACGTTTAGGTTCTGAAGGTGAAAATAATACCGCCGTTAAATCTGCACTGTTAGCGTTAGAACAGGCCGAGCTTAATTTAGCAAGAACCGAAATTAAAGCGCCAACAGATGGTGTTGCATCAAACTTCCGTTTAAAAGAAGGCTTTTATGCCAATGCAGGCCAGCCTGTTATGACATTTATTTCTTCTGAAGATGTGTGGATTGAAGCAAACTTTAGAGAAAACAGTATTGGCAATATGAAGCCTGGCGATAAAGTGGAGTTCGCACTTGATTACGCGCCTGGAGAAGTCTTTACAGGTAAAGTCGCCTACATTGATTATGGTGTCGATTGGGGCCAAAACGAGCAAACGGGTAAATTAGCGCAAACGACAGGGCAAACGGGTTGGTTAAGACAATCTCAACGCTTCCCTGTTACGATTGTATTCGATGAAGAGGAAGCTAAAGGGTTACGTCGTGTTGGCGGACAAGCCGACGTGATGGTCTACACCAAAGAGAGCTCAATAATGAACCTATTTGGTAAGTTCTGGATCCGTCTTGTTAGCTGGTTCTCTTATGTCAGATAAGGCGGTAGCGACACTTGATCCTGAATTAGAAGAAGCAATATATACGCGACGTGTATTGCGCTTCACTCTAGGTATTGGACTCGCAGTTGGTATTTCGGCGGTGTTTGCTTGGCAATTAGCGTTTATCGTGCCGGTATTTGTGGCTAAGTTTCTTGTTGATAGAGTCGAGCCAACAATTCAAACCGTTTATGAATTGTTGATTTCAATGGTCGTGACTATCGGTATTGCTTGGTTGGTCAGTTTTGGCCCAGTGCAATACCCGCTCGTGTTATTACCATTGCTGGCTGTGTTGATGCTGTGGGCTTATTATTTGTTCTCCGATCCCAAGTGGAATTTTTTTGCCACTATCTTAATTATTTCTACGTTAGTTTTGCCATATTTAGGGATTTTACATCCTGGAGCCGCCATTTTTGTCGGTGTGGGTTTGAGTTTTTCTGGTGTCGTGTCGGTATTAATATTTGCCTTATTACATATTTTACTACCTGACTTATCGCCCAATCGTGAATCTCATATTGAAGCTGGATTGACAACAGATGAGCGCTTATATGAATCGGTGAGAGCGCTGATTATTGCGTTTCCTGTTATTACTTTCTTCTTTTTGTTTGAGATAACAGGCGCCTTACTAACGATGATATTTATTGCTATTTTATCGTTACAATCTGCCGGAAGTAAAAGTGTAAAAGTGAGCCTTTTCTTATTGATTACCAATGGGATAGGCGGGGTATTAGCGATAGTGTTTTATAACATGCTAGTGATTGTACCTGAACTTGTTTTTTATATCGGCCTAGCCATGATGTGCGCCTTAATATTTAGTCAAAAAATTTATGCAGATCCTGTTAAAGCCCCCATTTTTGCGGGTATTTTCTCGGCGCTGTTAGTGGTTGTTGGCTCTACGGCATCATCCACAGACGCTGATGTGGCGACGAATTTCTATATTCGTATTGCTCAACTATTTATTGTCGGGGTGTATATGGTAGTTGCTTCTTTCTTTTTAGAAACGAGAAATTGGCGCTTTTTACAAAAAAGAACCGCTGTTTGATGAGTAAACAGAATAATCTTGAGTGACAGCAGGCGAAATTTAAATTGATTTAAACAACAGGTATAGGCAGCTTTTTTAAACAGTATCTAGGCGTTAAAGGTAATCACATCATGACTGAAACCCAAAGTAACGCAAAAAACAAAACTCAAGATACAGTACAAGCTGAATCTAAAAAAACACTGGAAGAGAACCATTACATTCCGCTATTACGTGCCGAATACTTTGTTCCTTTCATCGCTAGATTTAAAGATTTTGAAAATAATATATACCCTGTTCTGAAAGAAGCTGGCCTGCCAGATACTGTACTTTCCTCTAAACCTGAATACCTTTCAGAAGCGGCACTGCAAAATTACTGGCAATCATGTATCGTAAGCTGAACTCTAAGCGGTTTGCCAATTGGTTAGAGCAAGTGGCGAGAAGTATTTTTGTGCCGCAGCATCTTGCTAAAATGGCATTAAATGGCACGGTTAGAGACGCATTGCTTGAGTTTATTCATCTTGTAAACAGTGAATCAAAACAGACCAATATTCAGCTTAAAACCTCGGTTAACAAAGTGTGGTTCGCACGATACCGAAATATTAAACATTCTTTTGATGCCAATCTCGCAGAACTGTTTGCATTAACTATGATGCTTGAGCTAATTAGGGTGTTAACTCAGAGCCAGTGGTCACCTGAGGAAATTGCTCTGCAGTCTCCAAGCGAAGTGGATTACTTAAGTGAATTAAAGGTTAGTAAGTCACAAATTTATTATGCACGCAGTGTCACTGCTGTGAGCATTTCTGCCGAAGTGTTGTCGCAAAGCGTTAAGTATAAAAAAGGCTGGAGCCAACCCCCACAGGCTGTAATTGAGGGGCCTGAGCGATTTATTGATAGCTTTACTCATGCACTCACGCCTTATTTGAGCATGGGACGAATTTCAATTACCACCGCAGCGGATTTATTAGGACTCAGTGTACGCACTTTACAGCGCCGCCTCACAGAAGAAGGATTGAGTTACAGCAAAGTGATTGAAGGCATTTGCTTTGAACAAGCAAAGTTGATGTTAAATGATCCTAGTGTACCCGTTACTCAAATTTCATCCGCATTAGGGTATGCTGATGTCGCCCATTTTTCGCGTGCGTTTAAACGTTTAGCTGGCGTTTCACCACGTGAATTCAGAAAGAACTTATCTTAATTAACTTCAATTATATTCATGTTGCGTTTGAATTACTGATAGTCGTGTTTGCTTCGCTGGGAGCATGACAATTGTCGCGATCACATATGACTGATTAATCTCAGTTTTATATTAAATATGCCCCTGTGTTTAGCGAGAAAAACCAGTTAATAAAGAAATAATAGCGAATTAATATTTTTATTTTTAACTCAGTGTAATCTTATATAACTTACGCTATATTTTAATAGCAAATGAAACATAAATGACTTTTGTTTAAACAAGTTAACGACACTATGTCGATTCATGGTTTCGTTTAATATTGATAAATGGATTGCCAATAAAGCAGGGAAAGACAACTTATGAGTGAGAAAAAAATAACAACTGCATCTGAGTTTACTCATGCTGCTGTTGATGCCGCGATTAAAATTGCGCTAATTTTCATCATGGTGATTTGGTGTTTTAAAATTATTCAGCCGTTTATCATGCCGATTCTATGGGGCGGTATTATTGCTATTGCACTCTATCCAGTGGTGATATTACTCAGTAAAAAAGTAAAACTATCAGTGGGTAAATCTAGCTTGCTGGTCACGTTACTTGCTCTGTCATTACTACTAGTTCCGACTTTCCTTTTTTCTGGCGCGATAGTGTCAGGCACTCAAGATTTTATCGCTGAAGTCCATGACGGTACTTTAGTGATTCCTGCGCCCAAAGAATCTGTAGCTGATTTACCGCTAGTTGGTGAAAAGCTGTACAACTTTTGGTCTTCGGTTTCTTCTGACTTAGAAAAAGTTGTCAGAACCTACGCTGATGAAATCAAAGGGTTCTCGTCTAAGGCTGCAAGTATATTCGGCAGTTTTGGGATGACCGTCTTACAGTTTCTGATTTCGATTATTATTGCAGGTGTATTCATGTCTCGGGCCCAAGGCTCAAACCAGATGTTTCATAAGGTTTCGGTAAGGCTTGCTGGTAAACATGGTGAAGAGTTTTCTGAACTTGCGGTAGCAACGGTTCGTAGTGTGGTGCAAGGCGTTATTGGCGTGGCATTTATTCAATCCATTTTAGCGGGTATTGGCTTAGGTTTAGCTGGTGTACCGGGTACGGGTATTTGGATGTTACTGGTTCTTATTTTAGCCATTATTCAGCTGCCGCCTATTTTAATTTTGGGTCCTATTATTGCGTATGTATTTACCGTGGAATCTTCGACGGTAGCCATTATGTTCATGATTTGGAGTATTTTGGTGAGTGCCAGTGACGCATTTTTAAAACCTATGTTAATGGGGCGCGGTGTTGATATTCCTATGTTAGTGATATTGCTAGGTGCAATTGGTGGGATGATTCTATCTGGCATTGTTGGCTTATTTGTTGGAGCCGTTGTACTTGCATTGAGTTACAAACTTTTCTCAGCTTGGCTTGTGGTTGAAACGGCTGAGCTTGATAGTGAATCTGTGTTACCAGATGCAGAAAAAGAGTAAAGGTAAAGCTTAATGAATAAACATATGTCCCAAGAAGATAACTTTATTTACCTTCTTGGCTCGTTAATATTAGTGCTGTTAAGTGCAGCTTTGGTTGAGCAGTTTTTTGAAGCTGGGCAAATGATTATTGTTGGTACCACAGTCATGAGCTTGTCTATTGCTGTTATCGGTCTAGGCGAGAATAAACGCTGGATTCGATCAACCTTTGGCTTAATGATCACGACGTTGTTATTTGCCAGTATTGGCTCGGTTTTTGAGTTACTTAACCTTGATATTGTTGGCTTATTAACAATTTTGGCTTTTCTCGTCGTTGCAACCTATCGCGCAGCAAAACAAGTATTGTTCAGCGGCAAAATATCCACGAATCAGATTATAGGTTCTATCTGTATATTTTTACTATTAGGGCTAATTTGGGCTTTTATATATTTACTATTGATTGAGATATTTGGCCCCGCTTTTAATGGCATTGAAGTGCAGAAGTGGACTGATAATTTTTCGACGGCAATCTATTACAGCTATATCACCCTAACGACCGTAGGTTATGGTGAGATTTCTCCAAATATGCCCATTGCTCGCTTTTTTGCTTTTTCTGAGGCCATTTGTGGGCAATTTTATATGGCAATTATTGTGGCAAGTTTAGTCGGGGCAAAAATGTCACAAACAGACTCTTAAAGGCGAACGAATAAAGCGTTATCTTTCAGTTTGGTTGCTTGATTCAGATAGAAGAGGTTTCATGGAATTAGCGAAGAAAACCGTGTTAATAGTGGATGATATGGACGCCATTCGCAAAATTAGTTCTGATCAATTACGTCGCTTTGGTGTTGGCCAAATTTATCAAGCTGAAAATGGCGCTAAGGCACTACACATACTTAAAAACACCCATGTTGACCTTATTATTTCTGATTGGAACATGCCGGTCATGTCTGGAATTGAATTACTCTGTGTGGTTCGAAGCACACCAAAATTTCAATATATCCCTTTTCTAATGATCACGGCAGAAGCTGCCAGAGAACGCGTCAGTCAGGCCATTGCAGAAGGTGTGACTGATATTGTCATCAAACCATTTAACAGCATGATATTGCAACAAAGGGTCACTCAATGCTTACAAGGTTTTGTGAGTAATAAAGCTGGTGTTGTAGCACAAGAGGCAACATCGACGAGTGAGCAATTAGATGCTGAAAGTGATATAGCCCTCAATCTTACTAAGCAAGATAAACATCAAAAATCATCAGTACTTATTGTTGATGATACTGCCGATAACTTAACCTTATTAGGTGGATTATTAAAAGACGAGTACCAAGTTAAACTGGCTAAACATGGGGCGAAGGCGCTTGAAATCGCTCAGTCTGACACGCCTCCAGATATTATTTTATTAGATATTATGATGCCAGATATGGATGGTTTTGAGGTATTAAAGCAACTTCGAAAGCATCCATTGTCGGAGCATATTCCCGTCATTTTTGTCACCGCACTCACAGAAGATAAGTATCAACTGCAAGGACTTGATGGTGGGGCAGTCGACTATATCAGTAAACCAATACAACCCGAACTACTCAAATTAAGAGTACGGAATCTGATGGCTTATGTGACTATGCATAAGAATTTGCAATCAGATTTCGACAGTTTAGTGGCAAATGAAAAACTCAAACAAGAAGTACAGCAAGTTTTACAGCATGATTTAAAGGGGCCTATTGCAGGGTTAATGGCATTGATTGAGCAAATTAAGTCAGACCCACATATTTCTAAAAATAACGCTGAAAATGCGACGATTGCTGAGGACATGACATTTCAGTTGTTGAACATGATTAATATGTCCAGTGAACTGTATAAAATTGAAACGGGGCGTTTTGTGTTAAGCCCTAAACGATTCTCTATACTCGCCCTTATCCAAAAAATCATTGCTGTGTTAAAGAAAACGTTTCAGGTTAAGCACTTGCTTATCTATCTTGATTGCGAAGAAGACGGTGATGAAGATTACGTTGCAATGGGTGATGAAAGTTTAAGTTATTCCATGTTATTCAATTTATTAAAGAATGCATGTGAAGCTGCGCCAAGTAAAACACGAGTTTCGCTGATGCTACAACGTGAGCAGGAGCCTGAAACCAAACAAGCCTTCTTAAAAGTGAGTATTCAAAATATTGGTGTTGTGGATGAAGATATCCGACAACATTTTTGGCAAAAGTATGTTTCAGCTGGCAAAAGCGATGGCACAGGAATTGGGACATATTCAGCAAAATTACTTGCCGAGGCTCAGCAAGGTAAAGTGGCATTAGATGTTGATGATACAAACCAAACGACTAGTGTGTCAGTGTATCTCCCGCATGAGTAATTAAGTCATTATGTAGATTCAGGGTTTGCGCCCGAAATAAGGAAGGTTATGGAAATCAATGCGTTTTTGATGTTGGCTTCAGTGGGATTACTTATTTTCTTAGGTTGGCTATTTTTACGTTTGCGCACCGAAGCAAATGAAGACATTACGCGTTTTTTTTCCAATGACAAAAACCGCCTTTATATTGGCTTAATCGTCTGTAGTTTTTTGGCTTTAATGACAACGATTGCCAACATCGGGCTTAACATAGCTTATAAACATGATATTGAAAAAAGCTCTGAAGCATTAGAGTCTGTAGCCTTAACGACGGATGCCGCTTTGTCGTCGTGGGTAAAAGGTTGGGAAGACCGTGTAAATGCGGTTGCGACAAACCCTTTGTTATTAAAGCGAGCCATTAAACTAGAAAATATTGGCGCAGATAAAGAAGAGTTACTAGACAGTGAGCACTTAATTTGGTCTAGGGATGCTTATGAACGTTACAGTGACTCTTTTGGATCATTAGGTTTTTTTATTATTAGCTTAGATGGTAAAAATCTCGCGTCTAGCCGAGATACAAACCTTGGTTTAACTAACATTGTAAAACGTATCTATCCTAATTTATTTAATGAAGCGATAAGCGGTAAAGTCGTCATAACCCCACCAATGCGCTCAGATGTTCCCTTGTTAAATCCCTTGGGGATTACCCGTTCAGATACTCCAACCATGTTTGTACTCAGCCCAATTATTCAAGATAACGGTGAAATTACAGCAGTGTTATCGTTACGAATTGATCCATATTTAGAGTTCGCAAACTTAACCCAAAGTGGCGCTGTGGGTGATACTGGTGAGTCATACTTTGTTGATCACAAGGGCAGGATGTTATCTCACAGTCGCCATGAAGATAAATTAGTTTCGCTTGGCTTATTAGAGCCTGGTCAAATGTCAGTACTTAATCTTTATGTCACTAACCCTCAGCGAGAGTTAACGCCAGATGAACCCGCCGCCGAAAGTCATAATGAAAGACGTTTAACCTATGCTGCTGAGCAAGTGAGTTCGCAAAATAACGGTAACTCTTTTAAAAGTTATCGAAATTATTTAGGTGTCGAAGTTATCGGTGCTTGGAAGTGGGATGAGCGATACGGTTTCGGCATTGTGACAGAAATGAGTATTGATGAAGCGAGCAGTAATTTTCAATATTTTAAAAATATCATTATTACCCTAATTTGCATTATTGCTTTGTCTTGTTTATTGCTCACGTCTGCCAGTTTGTGGCTGAGTCGTCATGTATTGCAGCGATTGCAAATCAATAATGAAAAATTAGAAAGAACCATTTCGATTAGAACTAAAGATCTGCAAGAACGTGAAAATAGGTTATGGGATTTATATGAAAACTCGCCTGTAGCTTATGCCACCTTAGATAAAAATGGCAATTTTACCAAGCATAACAAGCAGTTTGCTGAAATAACCGGTCATGACCGTGAAGCATTTGCGACATTGCAATGGATGGATGTATTAGCAACAGATGATGGTGAGGGAAAACAGATTTTTGAATCGGCATTACAAGGGGAAGATACCTCAGATGCGAGATTGTATTTACACACTCACTCAAGTGGCGCGTTGGCGGTGTCATTATCGGTACGAACCGAGTTTCATCCCGATGGGAGTTTAGCTGAGATCCGTTTAGCGCTACTCGATGTCAACGAACAAGAGACTGTTAGGGCTGAAATGCTGAAGAATCAGCAGCAATATCAGACCTTAGTTGAGAATATACAAGGAGCAGTATTTCGTTGTAATTACGTCGATTTGAAGAAAAATAACTTTACCGTTTTTTATATTAGCCCGAATTTTGAACATATTACCGGTTATCCAGTGAGTGACTTTATTGGTAAGAACCCTGTAAGGCGTTTCGTTGATTTGGCAGTAGGGAACGACGGCGAAGGTTTTTTTGAAAAGGTTCGCGAAGCTGCATTACAAAACGGCAAAGTATTACTCGATATGCGGATTATGAACCGCTCTGGCGAGTTACGTTATGTCCAGATTATGGCGAAATTCGAATTAACTGATAATGAGCAAGAGTGCTATTTCGACGGTACAGTATTTGATATTACTGAACAGAAATTAGCTGAAAACTTATTACTTGATTCAGAAGAGAAGCTTGAAGTCGCAGCAAAAAGTGCTCAGATGGGAATGTGGGATTTTTATCCGAATCAAAATCGTGTTGTCGTTAATCGAATGTACAGCGAAATGCTGGGGTATCGCCAACTTGATGTTTGCGCCAACGAAGATAAATGGTCGCCATTAAAAAATGGTGTAGAAACATTTGCATCGCTAGTTCACCCCGATGATGAAGCTGATATTTTTGACGCTAAGTCCATTGTCGAACACGACCCAAATCAGATTGTCCGTCAGGAATTCAGGTTGCTTCGACAAGACGGTAGCTATGACTGGATTTTAAGTATCGGTCAGACGTCAGAATTTGATGACAAAGGCATGCCTGAACGCATTAGTGGAGTACATATTAATGTTAACGCTGCAAAAGAATTGGAGCGTGAGTTAGCGGACGCCATTGCTGAGGCTGACAATGCTAATAAAGCAAAAGGTGATTTCTTAGCGAACATGAGTCATGAAATTCGTACGCCGATGAATGCGATAATTGGTATGTCTCACTTAGCGCTTGAAACAGAGTTAACCCGTCAGCAACGTAACTATATTGAAAAAACCAATAACTCAGCCCAATCATTATTGGGCATTATTAACGATATTCTTGATTTTTCTAAGATTGAAGCTGGCAAGTTAGATATTGAAAATATTGACCTAAGTATTGATGACTTACTTAATAATGTAAGTAATTTAATTGGTATAAAGGTGGCAGAGAAAGGACTAGAGCTGCTATTTGATATTGATGACAAGATCCCTGAAAACTTACTTGGTGATCCCTTACGAGTTGGCCAAGTATTAATTAATTTAGCCAATAATGCGGTTAAATTTACAGATAATGGCAATATCATTATCTCGGTGATGCTAGACAAGCTCACGCCAACTCAAGCTTATTTAACATTTTCTGTGAAAGACTCTGGTATTGGTATGAGCCTTGAGCAGCAATCGAGATTATTTAATGCCTTTTCACAAGCAGATGCTTCAACAACACGAAAATATGGCGGCACAGGTTTAGGTTTAGCCATATGTAAAAATCTAGCTGAATTGATGGGGGGCAGCATCACATTAAGTAGTGAAGTAGGGGTTGGGAGTACGTTCAATCTTTCTACTACTTTTGATTTAAACCCAATTGCTTCTTCTCCTCGAAATGCAAATCAGCATGTAAGTTTTGAAGGGAAGTCGGCATTGTTAGTCGATGATAACCAAGCTGCCCGTGAAGTGTTATCAAGCTTGTTGATGAGAGCGGGCATGAAAGTAAAAGCGCTTGAATCAGGCCAGGCAGCTATAGATTTAATTAATGCAGGTGAGCGGCCAGATGTGGCGATAGTCGATTGGCAAATGCCCGAAGTCAGTGGCTTAGATGTCGCACGCTTTATTGGCGAGCTTGAGCCTGAGATAAAGCCTAAGCTCATTATGATTACTGCATACGGCAAAGAAGACTTACTCATGAGTGCATCTGATGTGCACTTTGATAGTATTTTAACTAAGCCACAAACTCAGACTAATTTGGTGAAAACCTTATCTTACGTTTTGTCAGATGCTAGCCCTTATGCTGCTGATACCACCTCTAAAAGCGAATTAACACAAGCTTTAACTTATTTGGCAGGTGCCAGTGTGTTAATCGCTGAAGATAACGATTTGAATCAAGAATTGATTGAAGAACTATTAAACAGCAAACAAATTATCACCACGTTAGCTCAAAATGGGCAAGAAGCACTGGATTTGGCAGCCAAAGAAAAGTTTGACGGTATTCTAATGGACTGCCAAATGCCTGTAATGGATGGGTATACAGCGGCATCAAAGTTACGAGCCATTGCTGAAAATGCTGATTTACCGATAATTGCGATGACGGCAAATGCTATGGCTGGCGATAGAGAAAAAGCCATAGCCTCTGGCATGAATGATCATATCCCTAAACCTATTGATGTAGAAGCAATGTTTATCACAATGGCTAAATGGATATCGCCAGCAAATCCTATTGATGTGAATAGCCTGACAATTGATATAAATAACGATCATGATTTTGTTAATCAATTTAAAGCGATAAATGCAGCGCAAGGTCTGCAAAGAACGCAAGGCGATGTAGCGCTTTACCGTAAACTGTTGGCAAAATTTGTTGCTGGGCAATCGGGTTTTGTGGGGGCTTTCACCCGTGCGATAGCAATTAACGATGAGACGTTAGCAATGCGACTTGTGCACACTTTAAAAGGTGTTGCAGGAATGATTGGCGCTGAACACTTAGCAGAATTAGCCGCTAAGCTTGAGCAAGAGTTAGCAGAAAGTAATGTTAAGACTGTTCTTATATTGGAAAAAGCGCTTAGTGAAGTATGCACAGAGATTAATAACTCAATGCCGACATTATCAGCTCAACAAAATAGTCTAACCTTAGATAAACCATTAGCGATTAAAACCTTATCAGCACTGATTACGATGCTTGAAAGCTTTGATATGGAAGCAACTGAGTATTTAGACGACCACGGTGATTGCTTGAATGTCGAGCCATTACTTCATAATTATAAATTATTAGAAAAGCAGTTAAGCGAATATGAATTAGATACGGCTATGGAAATAGCTAAGCAAATGATTGAGCAATTAAATCAACTTGATTCTTAGCTGACATTTTCGTCAGCACCTTGTTTACATAACATTAAGCGATAGGAGAACAGATGGAAAAACAAACAATATTGGTGGTAGACGATACTCCAGCAAATATTGATGTTCTCGCGGGTGTGCTGAAGGCTGATTATCATATCAAAATCGCAAAAAATGGTGAGCAAGCGCTGAAGATTGCTAGAGCGATTCCGTTGGATTTAATTTTACTCGACATAATGATGCCGGGAATAGATGGCTATGAGGTCTGTCAGGAATTAAAAGCGGATGAAAGAACTCACCATATACCTGTCATTTTTGTTACTGCGAAAATTTCAGCAGATGATGAAATTAAAGGGCTAAATATTGGCGCCGCTGATTATATTACCAAACCGTTTAATCCTCCTATTGTTCAACGTCGTGTGCAGACTCAGTTAGCGCTGACAGATCAAAATCGTATGCTGGCGATAAAAGTGCAGCAAAAAACGGCTGAAATTGCGCAAAATCAACTCGATGTTATTAGAAAGCTAGGCAGAGCGGCTGAATACAAAGACAATGAAACAGGAATGCATGTTATTCGTATGAGCTACTACACGCATATTTTGGCGTTAGCAGCGGGTATCAATGAAGCAGATGCAGAAGTATTAATGCATGCAGCACCTATGCATGATGTTGGCAAAATTGGCGTCTCAGATGCCATTTTAAAAAAGCCTGGCAAATTAACCGCTGAAGAATTTAATGAAATGAAACATCATTGTGTCATTGGAGCAGAAATACTTGGCGATAATGATTCACCTCTTTTAAAAATCGCACAAGAGGTGGCATTGACTCATCATGAAAAGTGGGACGGAACAGGTTATCCCAATGGACTGAAAGGTGAAGAAATTCCACTTTATGGCCGGATTGTGGCTGTGGCAGATGTATTTGATGCTTTGACCAGTGAGCGCCCTTATAAAAAACCTTGGTCTGTTGAGGAAGCTGTAGCCTTACTTGAACGAGAAGCGGGCAGTCACTTTGAGCCTAAATTAGTGCAATTGTTTGTTGAAAATATTGAGCAAATTGTAGAAATTAAGGCTAAATTTAGAGATGAAGGTTAATTGGGTTGGTATAACTGGCAGATGTATTAACAGGTTGGCATAAAATGGTAACTAATGTCAGATGACCAAGATTATACTTGTTGCATATCAAGTCGTTGAGAAGCAGCTGTTCAATCAATTAGTGCTAATAGTATTTCAAGTCATTTTTTGATGAAGCCGAGCCAATATCAGGGTAAGTCATCGCTCAACGTGCATTAAAAATACAGTGACTGATGTCATAAAACTTTGCAATTTACTCCATAGAGGAAAACACCTATGTCTACGACTTTATTCAGTAAAAAATGTCTTTTAGCTGCAGTGATGGTACCGGCTTTACTTACGGGTTGTGCTACAGGCGACACACCTGAGTCAAAAAAAGCCAATGCGCGTAAAGAAACACAAGCGGCATTACAAGAAATTTATGCTGAACATAGTGGTGCTAAAACAGCAGTTGCACAATCTGTTGGCTATGTTGTTTGTACGGGGAGCAACAGTTACTTATTTGCTCTTTCTACTGGCGGTGGTGTGTGTGTATTAACGTCAAATGGACAAAACTCTTATTATCGTTTTGCTACAGGTGGTGTTGGCGCTGGTATTGGCTGGAAGCAAATGGCATTCGTTCAAGCCTTTATGGATAACGATGCGATGACACGTTTTAAAGAATCCGGCTATGAAGGTCAAGCACAAGCAGAAGCCAGTGCTAAGTATGAAGAAAGCGGTGACCAAGCGTCTGCCAACCAATCTGTTGACGTGAGCGGTGTAAAAACATACCAAGTCAACTTGATGGGGGCTGCTGCTCAGGCAACCGTACAAGGTTACAAATATTGGCCAACTGACTTTACTGATGATTTCATCGAAAATGATGAAAAGTAATCGACAGAGTGACTATGAGGTTTTAGTCAACGTCTTTAGGGCCTGCTGATCTTTCAAGGTTGTTTTTGCAGCGAATTGTTGACCATTTATACAAGGAAGAGACTTTGTGGTGTAGTTATTCTACATAAAAAGTTAATAACGCAGTAAAAATGGTCAACAAACGCTGCCCAAAGGGTTCGACTAAAAGCGTTTTACTCTTTGTTGGATGAATTTTGCTTAGATGACTTTTGCTTAGATGACTTTTGCTTAGATGACTAGGCATCAATCCATCCGCCTCAATTAAAACGCTTTTATTTCGAACAAAACTTAACCAGCAAAGAACAACAGGCCCGAGTTAACACTGACTAAAGCAAGATATGAAACCGTAATGAACATTTTCATTACGGTTTTTTATTGTCTGTTTAATAGGCTAATCAACCTAAAGGGACTGTTAGGTTGTCGCTCCAAACGTAATTGTTCGAGCTTCAATGACACTCTATACATATTCCTACAGTGATTGTCGCCTTTTTCGCTTTCCGTGAGTCGCTCAATAAGATAAATTACCCTAGTTAATATAATAAAAAATAAAATGATGTTCAGGACGAATGTTTTTAAGGTGGGTTGAAGTTGATTTCAGTATATTTAGTTGATGATCATGAGTTAGTTAGAACCGGTATTCGTCGCTTACTAGAAGATGAGCGAGGTATTAAAGTTGTTGGGGAAGCCCCAGACGGAGAGACTGCTGTGCAATGGTCGCGTCAAAACGAAGCTGACGTAATCTTGATGGATATGAATATGCCGGGTATGGGTGGATTAGAAGCCACACGTAAGATTTTACGTTATCAACCAGAAGCTAAAATCATTGTTTTAACGGTCCAAACAGAAGACCCATTTCCAACTAAAGTTATGCAAGCTGGCGCATCGGGTTATTTAACCAAAGGTTCCACTTCACCTGAAGTATTACGCGCTATCCAGCAAGTTTCTCGTGGCCAACGTTATTTATCACCAGAAATTGCCCAGCAAATGGCATTGAGTCAATTTAGCCATTCAGATGAGAATCCATTTAGCAGCTTGTCTGAACGTGAGCTGCAAATCATGCTGATGATCACCAATGGTGAAAAAGTAAATGATATTTCTGAGAAACTCAATTTAAGCCCTAAAACAGTTAACAGCTATCGCTACCGTTTGTTTGCTAAGTTAGATATCGGTGGTGATGTGGAGTTGACCCGTCTCGCAATTCGCTACAAAATGCTCGATGCCAGTTCTTTTTAAACGCTAGGTGTTATGCCCATGGTATTAACACCTATCCTAGGATAGTGAATGCCATCTCGTTTTAATTCAGCTTTATTTTTAAAAACCGTTTCTTCTTCGCCTGGTGTCTATCGTATGTACGATGACAAGGGCGAAGTGATTTATGTCGGTAAAGCAAAAGATCTCAAAAAGCGCCTTTCTTCGTATTTTCGCGCTAATTTACCTAATGTAAAAACCCAAGCGCTTGTCGCTCGCATTGCCAATATCGATGTCACACTGACTCACAGTGAAACTGACGCATTGATACTCGAAAATGATTACATCAAGCAATACATGCCTAAATACAATGTATTGCTTCGAGATGATAAATCCTATCCCTATATTTTATTGAGTGGTCATAAACACCCACGGTTGGCGTATCACCGAGGTCCTAAAAGAGAGAAGGGCCATTATTTTGGACCTTATCCCAATGGTGGAGCGGTGCGCGAAAGTTTGCACCTGATGCAAAAATTGTTTCCTATTCGTCAATGTGATGACTTGTACTATAAGTCACGCTCTCGACCTTGTTTACAATACCAACTCTCTCGTTGTAGTGCGCCATGTGTTGGCGCTGTTTCTGATAGCGACTATGCAGAGCAAGTTAAACTTGCAGGGTTATTTTTACGTGGCAAAGATAAGCAGGTGATCACTGAACTGGTTGCTAAGATGGATCATGCTGCAACCGAAATGGAATATGAGTCGGCAGCCCAATATCGAGATCAAATCACCGCACTAAGGCGAGTTGCGGAGCAACAAGAAGTGTCGAACCACAAGGGCGATATGGATGTGATTGGCGTACACTACGCCTCGGGTATTGCGTGTTTTCATTTGTTATTTATTCGAGATGGTAAAATTTTTGGCAGTCGAAGCTATTACCCATCTGTACCTGCTGAAACCGAACTTGAAGAAGTATTGGTGTCTTTTATCGGGCAGTTTTATTTAAATGCCGATATTCAACGTACTATTCCTAAAGAAGTGTTAATCAGTGAATCATTTGATGAAAAAGCCGTTTTGGAAACCACCATATCAACAGCACTTGAACGCAAATTCGAAATCAAAACCCATGTACGTGGTGAGCGAGCTAACTTTTTACGTTTGGCTGTGACCAATGCAAGTAATGCCGTTAATACTCGATTGTCCCACAAAAATACCGTCGAACAACGTTTTCAACTACTAGAAGAAGCACTGGAATTCACCAAGCCTATCTCACGGATGGAATGTTTTGATATCAGTCATACTATGGGTGAGAGCACTGTTGCTTCTTGTGTGGTGTTTAATCGCGAAGGTCCACACAAGGCAGATTATCGCCGTTATAACATTAACGGTATAACAGGGGGCGATGACTATGCTGCGATGGAGCAAGCCTTAAAGCGACGTTTTGATAAAATTGATAACAACGGAAAGGTGCCTGACATTGTATTTATTGATGGTGGTTTAGGGCAATTACGTATTGCTCAGGCAATCGTTGATGAAAAGTGCGTGCATCTTGATAATCCTCCTTTATTGATTGGGGTAACAAAAGGTGAGGGCCGTAAAGCAGGCTTAGAAACCTTTGTATTTGGTAATAATGAACAAACCTTTGAGCTGGCTAGTGATTCACCTGCTTTTCATTTAATTTTACATATTCGTGATGAATCACATCGATTTGCTATTACTGGGCATCGTAATAAACGTCAAAAAACCAGAAACACATCAACACTAGAGTCAATCCCTGGTGTTGGACCAAAACGACGTAAGTTATTGTTACAACATTTAGGTGGAATTCAAGAAGTGAAGGGCGCTAGCGTGGCAGAATTAACAAAAGTGCCCGGAATTAGCCTAGAAATGGCACAAACAATCCATGATGCATTGCGAGGGGGATAAAATTAAGGCAAGATTGGCGCTGTTTCTGACTATTTGGTTTCTTTCATGCCTTTTAATTTACCTATAGCGCTAACACTTTTTCGGTTATTACTTTTACCGGTATTTGTGATTGTTTTTTATCTTCCCTATTCTTGGGCACCGTTTGCTTCTGCATTTATCTTTTGGCTGGCAGCAGTCACAGATGCATTAGATGGCTATGCAGCAAGAAAGCTAAAGCAATCGACGCGTTTTGGGGCGTTTCTTGATCCGGTTGCGGATAAAATAATGGTAACAACAGCGCTTGTGTTACTGGTTCAGCAAAATGACAATATTTATCTTACATTGGCTGCATTATTCATGATTGGCCGTGAAATTGTTATTTCCGCATTACGTGAGTGGATGGCTGAAATCGGCAAACGAGGTGTTGTGGCGGTTTCTTGGATTGGTAAATATAAAACAGCAGCTCAAATGGTCGCGATTGTTGGCTTAATTTGGCAGCCTAATGAGTTCTTGACCAATGTGGCTTATGGATTATTCTATATTGCTGCAGTGCTGACTTTCTGGTCTATGATGAGTTATATTTCAGCAGCTTGGAAAGACTTAACGGCAGAGTAGCTTAATAAAAGTTCAATAAGTTTATTTAGTGTTCATTCAGTCAGTTTTGTTGAAAACAGCAATTGACACCGACAGTGAAATCGGTAGAATGCACCCCCGTAGACAGAGATGCTCTAGCGTATAACCGCAAGGTTGCAGCAAGATGACATCAAGGCTTATTTGAAAAGATAAGCAAATGATTGCGACATTAGCTCAGTTGGTAGAGCGATACCTTGCCAAGGTATAGGTCATCGGTTCGAACCCGATATGTCGCTCCAATCATTCTCTATACGGCGCGATGGCAGAATGGCTATGCTGCGGATTGCAAATCCGTCGACCTCGGTTCGACTCCGGGTCGCGCCTCCACAAATTTTGTTTAATTGTATTGATTTAG
>NZ_JAGJDZ010000002.1:0-539511 GCF_018100775.1 Shewanella sp. MMG014 | reverse complement strand
TTAGTACTTACTGTTGAAGGTAAGACTTAGTGAAGAATTTAAAGCGCTTAATAAAGTAAGACACTCAAACAGCTTTCCGAATTTAGTTAATTGCGATAAGCGATTAACACCCGAATTTGCTTGGTGACAATAGCATTGTGGTCCCACCTGATCCCATCCCGAACTCAGTAGTGAAACGCAATCGCGCCGATGATAGTGTGGGGTCTCCCCATGTGAAAGTAGGTCATTGCCAAGCGCCTAATTTCTCTTTTAAGAGAGCAGATAGCCCGTTACTCACGTAACGGGCTTTTTTGTGTCTGTTTGTTAAGTGGATTGAGTGTAGCGAAAGACAGTGTGGACGATATGCCCATGTGAAAGTCAGCTATGGTAAAATGCCTAATTTGTTTTTTAAGAGAGTAGATAGCCCGTTACTCATGCAACGGGCTTTTTTGTGTCTGATTGTTAAGTAACTTGAGTGTAGCGAAAGACAGAGTGGACGATATGCCTATGAGAAAGTCGCTCATCGCTAAGTGCCTAATTTCTCTTTTAAGAGAGTCGTGAAAGCCCTGACTTAATAAGTCAGGGCTTTTTTGTATCTGATTGTTAAGTGAGTTGAGTGTAGCGAAAAACAGTGTGGACGATATGCCCATGTACAAATAGACCATCGTTAAGTGCATAAGTTTTCTTAATCATAAGTGACATAAACATGATTATTAACGCTATTTGCTGATTAGTAAGATGAATTAAAATCTGTGCTTAAGGTATGATCATGAATATTTGGGATAAATTCATTACATTCATCACAAGATTGGGTCGCTTTATTATTTATAACACGTTCGTTTAGGTATTTTTTGCTGATACCTCCGCAGCACAAAAGCGTAAATAGATAGGTAGTTGTAAGTTTTGTGCTGCACTTTTGTTGCACGTGTTTTATTTTGTTTGGGCACAATAATGATCTGGTTAGCATATACTGAATTAGGTTATTCAAATTTTGAATTTGGGGTTATATACTTTGCGAATTGATGACTACCACTTGGTAGGGATTAGCTAATATAATGCATAAATTAACAGAAGCTGCAGTGAATCGCTGGCAGCAAACTATCGATCTAGCAGCCAAAGCATTACATTCATCTGTATATGTCGTTTCTGTTGATGAACAAAGCCTATTAATCACATCTGAACATCAGATTGAATTACCTTGTGATTCAGTTTCTGAGTTTACCCATTTAGTGGTTAAAGAATGCAAAAGTCTTATCAAAGGTTTTAATACTTCAACGTCACCGCTTAACGTAATCCATTCCGATTTTTGTTACCAAGACAAACATTATAAGCTCAATAGCCTCCCTGTACATTTTGGAAATGACAAAGAGGGTCAAGTCATTTCTTTTATATGCTCAGTGTGTGAGTTAACCCATGATTCACAACAAGTTGAAGCGACTTTGCTTATGGCTGCCCAAAGTTTGTCGTTTCAATGTGAATTTGATGAAAATGTCCATTTAAACGGGATTAATTTACAGAACTTTATTAACGCTTTTGAAGAACATATCTGGATTAAGGACCTCTCTGGTCAATATGCTGTTTGTAATCAAAGTGTGGATATAGCTTGGAATAAATCACATTCTGAAATTATTGGCCAATATGATCACGATTTATTTGATTCTGATACGGCTGACTCCTTTGTTCAAGGTGATAGGCAAGCTGAAATAGAAGGAAAGCCTGTTGTTGTCGGAGAATGCGAACGGATTGATGAAAATAACAAGCGACATTGGTTAGAAACCACAAAAGCGCCGCTCTATGACAGCCAAGATAAGCTGGTCGGTATTATTGGTATTACACGTAACATTGCTCGACATAAAGAAACCCAAACGCAACTGTTATTAGCTGAAAGTGTATTTGAAAACACTGTTGAAGGCGTCTTAGTCACAGATCGCGACGGCAATATCACTGAGGTGAATGCAGCATTCAGTAAAATAACTGGCTATGAGCGTAGTGAAGCATTGGGTCAAAACCCAAGAATTTTAAACTCTGGCAAACACGATTCACTATTTTTTTCAAAAATGTGGAATACCTTACTTGTAAAAGGTAAGTGGCATGGTGAAATTTGGAACCGACGTAAGTCAGGCGAAATCTTCCCTCAGTCAGTCACCATTAATGCGATTTATAGCCAAGAAGATAAAATTAATTACTTTGTCGCAGTGTTTGCTGACATTTCGACTCAAAAGCGTAATGAAGAAAAACTCGCTAATCTTTCTTATTACGATACTTTGACGCAATTACCTAACCGGTTATTGTTTAGGTCAATTCTACAAAAGCGGGTTGAAAAAGCATTACATCAGCAAACACAATTAGCGGTCGTATTTTTTGATATTGATTTCTTTAAGCATATCAATGACAGCTTAGGGCATGACGTTGGGGATAAATTATTAATCGAAGTAGGCGAAAGGTTATCTCAACTTAGTGGTGAGCATTGTATTGTGGCTCGACTTAGTAGTGATGAGTTTGTGCTTCTACTGACTGATATTCATCAACATGAATTGATTTTACGTAAGATTAATAAATTAAAATCTATGATCGAACAACCTTTCAAGTTCGATGATAGGCCACTTATTAGAGTTACGCTAAGTATGGGCGTGTCAGTATTCCCAAATGACACATTAAACTTTGAACAGCTATTACAAAATACAGATACAGCGTTACACATTGCTAAACAAAATGGACGTAACAATGTCACTTTTTATGATTCAACTATGACGCTCAATTCTGTTGAACATTTAAAAATTCAAAGTGCGCTGCACGAAGCTATTCAAGAGAATCAATTTCATCTTGTTTATCAGCCAAAACTATCTCTGCTTGATAGTAAGCTTGTCGGTTTAGAATCATTGATCCGTTGGCAACACCCAGAGCATGGTGTCATTTCACCTGCTGAGTTTATCCCGATAGCTGAGAAAACTGGATTAATTCATCAAATCGGTTTAATGGTATTAACGATGGCTTGTAAGCAAGGTAAAACCTGGCTTGAAGCAGGTTATCAATTTGGTCATTTAGCGGTAAATGTAGCGAGTTTGCAGTTTCAACGTTCAAGTTTTATTGACGATGTTGAAAAGGTGCTTGCTGACACAGGCTTTCCTGCTAATCGACTTGAACTAGAAATCACAGAAAGTTGTATGATGTATGAGCCTGAGAAAGTCATCAACGATCTAAAGCGATTAGGAAATATGGGGATTCAGTTATCTGTTGATGACTTTGGAACCGGATATTCATCATTAAGTTATTTAAAAAAATTGCCGATCAATGTACTAAAGATTGATCAATCATTTGTTGCGGATATTCCGGATGACAGTAACAATACTGCGATTGCTAAAGCGATAGTTGCGATGGGGCATGCATTAAAACTGACCGTTATCGCTGAAGGTGTGGAAACGAAAGAACAAGCTGCTTTCTTGTTAGAAAATGGATGCGACCAAGCACAAGGTTACTTTTTCAGTAAGCCACAATTACCAGCAACTCTGACCCCAATACTGCCCCAAATGTAATGGTGTCTTTCATCGGCGTCATCTTCGCATTATTAGCCACTAATACTATGCTGTCATTCTATTATTCTGACCGCTTTTTAGTCAGTTAGGCATGAATAAATCTGAGTCTAGCTGACTAATCTGCCTTAAAATATCAACAAAAACCGTGGCCAAGTCTTGATATGATAAGTTACTTACATGTGGCTTTAATCCTTCTATAGACATTCTAAGACCACTTTGTTGAGCAATATTTAGTAAAGTAAGCATTTCTGAGATTGATGTTTGCTCAACCTCAGAAAGCGAGTTAACCGCAGCATGAATATGATCATCTGTTATATCTAGTATGTGTAATTGATGCGTTAGCCGCCTATGGTTATCAGTCTTATTCCATTGGTTGACTTTAACGTTCCTGCCAGATAAACAGACTTCAAATTGCATGTTAACCTCTATTTCCTTTAGAGCGGCCACGTTGTGGATGATTATCAGGCACTGCAACTAATTCATCATCCATTAGCTGGCACGTTGCTTCCACTTCATCTCCGTCTGGGGTTGTAATGGTGACGACATCGGCTTCATTTTTGTCCTCACAGATGTCATACGCTTCTTGTGGCGGTTTACGCATTTGACGTTCAGCAGCTTCAGTCATCAAGCCGGATGAGAAGCACAAAACCAGACTCAATACGGTAAAGCTTTTAAGTGTTTTAATCATTTGAGTTCCTTATTGCCTTAAATTGATAAACACAGTAACAATCAAGTATGTAGAAAATGTGCAGATTTTATGGAGTTTTAAAGGTTTGGTAGTGGGATTTGTGTAAGCTATATATACTGTTGAACTGTTTCCTAATTTATCGGTTAATTTATCAAGTTATGTGCTTGATTCAAAATGTAGATGCAATCATTTAGGGTAATTTTATAGAGCTTGTTGGGTTTGGTTTCATGAAGATATCTCAAAAACTTTTTTTAGCATTCATTGGGCTGACCAGTATTGTTCTTATCGCAACCTTATCACTTGCGAGGTGGAGTTTTGATCAAGGCTTTGTTAATTACATTCATTCCTTAGAAGAAGAACGGTTACATACATTATCCAATTCTTTTTCTTCTTTATATGGTCAATCAGGCCAAAGTTGGGATAACGTCTCTGTACAACAATTAAATACCTTGTTAAGAGTGTTTTCTGCAGACCCATTAAAGTTAGTTACCAATGGTGACAGGAAATTACCTCCTAGACCTCTTTTCGTTGATGCTATCAAAGGCGTTGATTCGGGTCCTGAAGAAAGAGTAAGGCGTGGGCCACCACCGCATTTAAGAGATGCTAGAAAAGCAGGGCCGCCCAGAAGACTAGGCCCACCAACATCAATATATAATCCAGCGGGTGAGCGTTTAGCTGGTGATGCATTTGACGATATTGATGGCAGCATCAGCATGCCTGTTTTATATAACGATGAAGTCGTTGCCACGTTATACAGTAACCCTATTTTTGAAGTAAATAGTATTTCGGCTAAGGCGTTTGCGAAGCAGCAATTATGGACCAGCATTTGGATAGGTCTACTTTGTTTATCGTTAGCCATTATTATTTCATGGCTATTGGCACGGGTGTTACTTATGCCTGTAAGAGAAGTTGTAAAAGGGATATCTCATTTATCTAAGGGGAATTACTCAGAACGCTTTAATTTAGACCGCCAAGACGAACTGGGGCTGCTAATGAATGATATTGATCACCTTGCTGTGACTTTAGAAAATACACGCAGTGCCAAAAATCGTTGGTTTGCCGATATCTCACATGAACTGCGAACGCCATTGAGTATTCTTTGTGGTGAAATCGACGCTATAAAAGCTGGCATCCGGCCTTTTAATCAACAGCAACTGACTTCACTAGAGCAGGAAGTGATGCGAATTAAGCATTTGGTTGACGACTTATATCAGCTTTCTTTATCTGATGTTGGCGGCTTAAAGTATCAGTTTGAGTCTCTTAATATTACCCAATGTATTAATGAAACATTACTATCACTAGAAGATAAGATCAGTGAAAAAGACATCGCAGTGAGTTTTACCGCTGATGAGCCCATTTTTATCACTGGTGATGCGATGAGGCTTCGGCAATTGTTAGCCAATGTGATTTTAAACTCAGTTGCCTACACTGATAGCCCTGGGCGCCTATCTATAGACCTCATCACTGAGAAAGAACGTCTATTGATTGTATTTAATGACACAAAACCGTCTGTCGATGCATCAGAGTGCGAACTTTTATTTGACCCTCTACATCGGCAAGATAGCTCACGAGTTAGGCGAAATAATGGTGCAGGTCTAGGTTTAACGATTAGCAGAAATATTGTTGAGGCTCATGAAGGGCTGATTAGCGCAAGACCATCTAATTTAGGTGGCCTATGTATTGAAATTGTTTTACCTTTGCAAAAAGAGCCATAAAAAATAATGAGTACAGATTACCCTAATATGAAAGTGTTAATTGTTGAAGATGAACAAAAAATTGCGCAAGTACTCGTTGATTTCCTTGAGTTAGAAGGCTTCGAGACTCAGGTGTTAAATGATGGGCTTCACGCTGTCGAAACCATTAAAAATGGCAATATTGATTTTGTTATTTTAGATCTCATGTTGCCTCATAAAGATGGTTTAACGATCTGCAAAGAAGTACGCCAATTCTCATCTATTCCTTTATTAATGCTCACGGCAAGAGTAGATGAAATTGATCGCCTTATCGGATTAGAGGTTGGCGCTGACGATTATGTATGTAAGCCGTTTTCAGCCAGAGAAGTCGTTGCCAGAGTCAAAACAATTTTACGTCGGATAGATGTTGAACCTAAAATTAGTGAAGATGAAATTGCTTATAAACATATTTTAATCAATATCCAGCGCTTTAAGTGTTTTGTTTCGAGTGTCGAAGTGGAGTTAACCCCTGTCGAGTTTCGACTACTGCAAACCATGTTAAAACGTCCTGGGGTGGTTCATAGCCGTGATAGTTTAATGCAAGTTTGTTATGTCGATGACCGCGTAGTGAGTTCTCGTACCATTGATAGCCACATTAAAAACCTAAGAGCCAAGCTAACAATGCACCAAACTCAAATTGACTTACTTCATTCAATTTATGGTGTGGGTTACAAAATAGAATAAGGCCCTTTGAAAACAATTTCATATTCTCAGCTTGTTTACTCGCTCCTAGCGCTTGTTTTGTTTAGAATAGCCAACAATATTTATTATTCCCTTTAGCCATTGCTATATTGGGATACGTTGACTGAGGCGGACTGTTTTTCTGCCTAGGAGCTTTAATGCAATTGTTTGTAAAAGATTTAACCGTTATTGATTTCTCTTATTTGTGTCCAATTCGCGGCATGGTGGGAGAAAGCTGGATTGTCGATGTATTGCTTGATGGCGGTCTGGATGAGCAGAATATGGTTTTGGACTTTTCAAAAGTTAAAAAAACCATTAAAAATACCATCGATGATGTCGCAGACCACCGACTATTAATTCCTACAGCATGCAGTGAAGTGAGATGGCAGCAAAAGGGTGACAGAGTTTGGATGGATTTTTCAAGCCAACAAGGTGACATTCATCTTGCGTGTCCGTCACAAGCATTTGCACTTGTGCCTACCGAAGTGATTGACTTTGAAAGTGTTAATTCATTCTTAATCAAAGCGCTACGTGAAGCTTTACCTGATAATGTTGAAGGTATTAGCTTAACGCTTCGTAATGAAGTGCTAGATACGCCTTACTACCATTACAGTCACGGTCTTAGAAAGCACGACGGCAATTGCCAGCGTATCGCCCACGGACATCGTAGTCCAATTACTGTATTTGAAAACGGTATTGCAGCACCTAAATGGGATCAATATTGGGCCGATAGATGGCAAGATATATATTTAGGAAGTGAAGAAGATATTGTTGATGTCAGCACTCTGTCTTTATCAAAGCAAGCTAAAGTGAATGATGCAACTCATTACGGCTTTCACTATCAAGCCCCCCAAGGTGACT
Source organism: Shewanella sp. MMG014 (assembly GCF_018100775.1). Classification (NCBI taxonomy): domain Bacteria; kingdom Pseudomonadati; phylum Pseudomonadota; class Gammaproteobacteria; order Alteromonadales; family Shewanellaceae; genus Shewanella; species Shewanella sp. MMG014. The sequence goes on along the minus strand of NZ_JAGJDZ010000002.1, from coordinate 532,036 downwards.
TTCAGCTTGCGATGCCTAAATCTTGCTGTGACATCATTCCCCATGACACCACAGTAGAGTTATTGGCACAATTTTTAGCAGAGTCTATGTCAAAACAGTCACCTGAGTCAGAATTTAAAGTGATTGCCTTTGAAGGTATTGGCAAAGGTGCTATTGCTGTTAAGTAGCATGTTTTATAAAGCTTAATAGAGTCAAGATGCTCTATTAAGCTTTATACATTTTTCAAATCAACATCCCCTGATTAGTTCTTTTTAGCCTTACAAGAATCCTTTTATTCTCTTTTTAATCTATCTTTTATCTATAAAGAGTGCTGTCTTGAATGGGTTAACTTTCGCTCATGATTAACAGTTTGAATCTATTAGTTTAAAACCATACTATTGTATAAATTGGCTGAAAAGATGCCTATTCGTTAATTCTTTAACGACCTGAATCTAAATAGAATACATATACATTAGGAATGCATCGTACATGTCTGACAATAAATGTAAAAAGTTTTGTGTGCTTTCACTGCTGAGTGCTAGTTTTATCGCTTTTACCGCTCATGCTCAAATCCAGCTTCAAGGACAATTTGAACAAGGTGCACTGATCCGAGGCGCTGTTCCTGAAGGTAGCGTTGTAAAACTTAATGGCGAAGCGATTCAAGTGACGCCTCAAGGTAAGTTTGCGTTTGGATTTGAACGAGATGCCGCTAAAGAGCAAATGCTCGAAGTGGTATATCCGGACGGATTAACTGAATTAAAACCAATGACGGTCAAAGCAAAAGAATACAAAATTGATCGCGTCACTGGCATCAGTAAAAAAATAATGAAGCCGAACCCAGCTGCACAAGAACGCGCTGCTAAAGATGCGAAACTAACCCGCACGGCAAGAAATACATTTAGTGAACAAACGGCGTTCATGCAGGATTTTATCTGGCCTGTTACAGGGCGTATATCAGGGGTTTATGGAAGCCAGCGAGTATACAACGGTAAACCAGGCAATCCGCATTATGGCGTGGATGTGGCAAGACCAACAGGAACCGTTGTTGTTTCACCTGCCGATGGTGTGATTACTCTAGCTGAACCTGACATGTTTTATTCAGGTGGCACGCTTATTATTGATCATGGTTATGGTATTAATTCTACATTTCTGCATTTAAGTAAGTTGTATGCCAAAGTCGGTGATGTAGTGAAACAAGGGCAAAATTTAGCTGAGATTGGTGCAACAGGACGCGCTACTGGCCCACACCTTGATTGGCGCATAAATTGGTATCAAATGCGTTTAGATCCTGTCACCGTCGTGCCACCGATGTCAGAAATATTAGCTGCTGAGAAAGCTATAAAAGAATAATATTATCGATACAAATATTGATATAAATAATAAGTTAAGCCGCTGCTAAGTGTAGCTATTTATCACAGGGCGATGTAAGGAGATGATTATGAATAAATTATTGCTCGCCCTAATAATACCGATTTATTTGATATCAGGTGTCAGCTTAGCATCTGAAAAAGCGAAAATGAGTGTAACTTATTTGCCTGCAAGTAAAGCTGATTTACGTTATCAAGGTATAATAAAAAGAAGTGAAATTAATCAGTTAGTACAAGCATTGGCTGAAACTTACTTCACTTTTAACAATCCTCTGCAGATTGAGTATGGGAGCCAAGATGGCCCTTTATATGACCCCAACTCTCACACCATTCACATCCCGTACTCATTTATCGTCGATTCAATAGACTATTTTAGTCAAAATGCTTATAAGGCCGAGCTTGCTGACTCAGCGGAGCAAGCCGCAGTCGATGCGTTATTACATACGCTACTCCATGAGATTGCTCATGCTTATATTGCTGATAATGGTATTCCAATATTGGGCAAAGAAGAGGATGCTGCAGATAACTTTGCCGCTATTATCATGCTTAATTATATTGATGCTGGCGATGATGCCTTACTCAATGCAGCAGATTTGTTTGCTTTAGAATCAGAGCACCGCCCTGATTTTTATGAGCTAGGTGAGTATATCGATGAGCATAGTTTTGATTTACAAAGGTACTTTTCAAGCCTGTGTTTAGTCTATGGCTCTGAACCAGAAAAGTATCCGGCATTACTGAATGAAATTGAAAAGGATTATCGAGTTGATAGAAAGTCGTTTTGTATTGAACACTTTCAAGTTATGACAAAAAACTGGCAAGGTTACTTTGCTCACTAAATAAACCTATCCTATTAAATACATGTTAAACATTAGCCACTGGGTCAGGCTAACAAGTTTGTGGCTAGTGTTTTTGTATGACTAATGGCGAATAAAGTAAGACTTTATTGCTCACTAGCAATAATAGTTTCAATGCTATGAGGGTGAACTTTAATACAAATACCGTCTTTCTTAAAAGCAATCGTAGGGTTTGCTAATCGCTCATTATCGCCTTGAGGTGAGCTTAACTTCACTTTGATATCAGTTTTTCCTTCAATAATAGCCGTTATTGACGGGACTTTTCTTGATAAATCCGAGATGAGTGCTTCACAAGTGGTTGCTGTAGTGGGCAAGACAAGCTCAATGTGCTCCCAGCCTTCTTGAGGGTAAACCTTATCTGAAGGAAAGGGCAGCTCGACACATGGCACGCTAGCACCATTTAATTGCATTGGTGTATGTAATTTTATGATTAGGATAGGACGACCGTTAATCATATTGTTTGAGATCACTTGACCAGCTTGTTCAAATGCGTCAACAAGTAATTCAGCTTTCTCCTTGCTATTAACTCTCAGGGCGCAATGATCGCACTTTAGAGCTAAGTCTGCTAAACCTAATTGATGTAGGAAGTGAGTGATACGCTGGTTAAATTCAGGCCAGCTTTGCTGTAACTGAGCATAATTCATTAGGGATCCTGAAGGTGTTTTTATGGTTATAAGGTGGAAAAACGACGCACTGGCTAAGGCCAAATTTCAATGGGAGTTCCTTCTTCGATAACTCGCCACAATTCGTCCATCTCTTTATTCGTTACAGCAATACAGCCGTTGGTCCAATTAAACTGTTGCGCTTGCTCAGGTGTTAAAGGTGAGTTGGGGTTTTGGCCATGGATCATGATCATGCCACCAGGACTGACCCCTAAGGCACTTGCTCGCAGGCGATCTTCTTCATTTGGGTAAGAGATATGGATAGATTTATAAAAAGCACTATCAGATTTTTTATAATCTAACGTGTATCTTCCTTGAGGCGTTCGTTGGTCGCCTTCTTTAAGCTTATGTCCTTGAGGGGTATCGCCCATGGCAATGCGGTAGGTTTTTAGCTTTTGACCCTGATGGTAAATCGACATACTTGATTCAGATTTATTCACCACGACGAGGTCTACTTTTGCTTTAATAAGTTGATCGACTGAAGCATTGACGAAAGTAGGCGTGATAATGGCGAGCAAAAAGAGGTATTTAACCAAGTACATGAAGTCTCCAAAAGCAGTTTTTCGATATGTTTATTATTAATAGTGTTAACATGAGGTTAATTCGTTAAGCAATCTAGCAGAAGCATCAATAATTGTCATAATGAATTTATTATTTACAAAGATAATACCGTATTTTTCATATTATGCGGTACTTAATTAATGGTCATTTTTGAGTGAACTATGACGTCAGAAGAAAAGCAAGACACGCCATTAAAACGGCATATACGTTCTGTCATATTTGGCACGGAAACTAAGCTAGGTCGATGGTTTGATATCGGACTCATCATTTGTATTTTATTCAGTGTATTACTGATAATTTTAGATACCATCGACAGTTATCATCAACAATATGGCCAAGCAATTTACTATGCTGAGTGGGCGTTTACTTGGCTGTTTACGATTGAATACTTGTTGCGGCTTTATGGCTCAATCAACCGCTGGGCTTATATGCGTAGTTTTTACGGTATTGTCGACCTACTGTCGATTTTACCGAGTTTTTTAGCATTGATATTCCCAGGGGCAAACGTCTCATTAGCGTTCAGGATATTAAGGCTATTTAGGGTATTTAGAGTATTAAAATTATTGCGCTACCTCAGTGAAGGAAACTTGCTGCTAAAAGCGATGATTCAGTCTCGCAGGAAAGTGTTTATTTTCTTCTTTTCAGTGAGCTTGATCATAATGGCATTAAGCGTCGTAATGTATGTGGTTGAAGGACCTGGAAATGGGTTTACTTCAATTCCAAAATCGATGTATTGGACCATAGTGACTATCACAACCGTTGGTTATGGCGATATCACGCCACAGACTAATTTAGGTCAGGCGATTGCTTCACTTACCATGTTAATTGGTTATTCAATTATTGCGATTCCTACAGGAATATTAACCGCTGAAATATCACATGAAATGGTTGCTGAGCGAGATTTAAGAAAGTGCAGCAATTGTGGTACTCGTGGCCATAATTTACAGGCTTTATTTTGTCATCACTGTGGTAGTGAATTAGAGCAACATCAATCAGAAGGGAAATCATGACCGAAGCTAAGTTTGTTCAAGGGTCGATTTTAAAGCACATTTTAGTCATGAGCTCAACGGCGGCAGTGGGAATTTCAGCGCTGTTTGTGGTCGATTTATTAGATATCTTTTTCTTAAGTTTATTGGGCGAAGTGGAGTTAGCTGCTGCGGTTGGCTATGCTGGCGCTATTTCATTTTTTACGACATCAATCGGCATAGGGTTGTCGATAGCACTGGGTGCACTGGTATCGAGAGCCGTTGGTGCTAAGAACATGGTTCTGGCTAAAAGGATGCTATTAAACAGTGCCGTTGTCTCGTTAATCACCAGTGTATTTGTTGCCATTACGGTATTTATTTTTATTCCTGAGTTACTTGCATTGGTAGGAGCTACTGGCGAAACAGCTGTACTTGCTGAGAGTTATCTTCGCATTTTAGTTCCTTCTTTACCTTTTATTTGTTTAGCGATGGCGCTTGGTGGGGCACTAAGAGCCATCGGTGATGCTAAGCTCTCTATGATGTCTACACTTGCAGGTGGTGGGGTTAACTTAGTCCTTGATCCTATTTTCATCTTTGCATTAAGTATGGGAATTGAAGGGGCAGCTGTAGCGTCAGTATTTGCTCGTATTGCGGTATTTGTTATTTCTGCTCGCGGCATTGTAGTTAAACATAAAATGTTGGGTAAATTTAATCGCCAACATTTTGTCGAAGATATTCGAACTATTTTTGCCATTGCTTTACCTGCAATGCTAACCAATGTGGCGACACCGATAGGTAATGCGGTAGTAACTAAAGCCATTGCAGACTTCGGTGATAGTTATGTAGCTGGTTGGGCAGTGTTAGGGCGATTAATTCCTGTGTGTTTTGGGATGATTTTTGCTCTTAGTGGCGCAGTGGGGCCAATTATCGGTCAAAACTATGGCGCACTTGAGTTTGGCCGAGTCAGAGAAAGCTTAACAAAAGCCATTCAATTTTGTGTGGTATTTGTATTAGGTGTGTCGATTATTTTATTTGCCCTTAAACATCAAATTGTGTCGGCATTTGATATGCAAGGAGAGGCTGAGGAACTGATTTTATTCTTTTGTAATTATATCGCTATCTTCTTTATATTTAATGGCATTTTATTTGTTGCTAATGCTTCATTTAACAATTTGGGCAAAGCGAAATACTCAACTTTCTTTAATGTAGGTAAAGCTACTATAGGTACAATTCCATTTGTGTATTTTGGCGCCCAAATTGGTGGGGTGTATGGCGTACTGATTGGACAGGCGGTTGGATCTATTTTATTTGGTATCGGTGGGGTTTGGGTTGGTTATCGACTCATTGATAAAATTACCAATAAAGAGCATGAACAGAAACTGCATCAACAAGCCCAACAAACTGAAGACAGTGAAATAGAACTGGAAATGAGTCCTAGCTCTTCACCGCAATCGTCATCTTATGTGCATTTAGCCCAGTTAAATGAAGAGCCTTTGTGTGAAGAGATTATTCGAGATGGTGACTTAGAAAACCCTTTATCATCAAAAGATAAGTAACTTATATTTCAAAATAAGGCCTGTTAAATAATAAAGCCCAGAAACTATGACGTTTCTGGGCTTTATTTTTATCTAATTAGATAACAATTACTGCGGTTATTTTTCTTCAGCTTGGGCTTGTTCAGGCGAGGCTTCAGCTTGTGCCGCTTCAGCTAATTTCTGCTGCTCTTCTAATTCCATTTGAGCGCGAACGGCTTTCGAGATATACCCCACTTTTGGATTTTTTTGTGGGTTATCTTTAACGATTTTATTTTGCTTCGCTTTAGCCCGCTTAGCGGTCTTTTTGATCATTTGCTGTTTTCTGTTCATGGGACTTGCTAACTCGCTTAATGGTGCCGGTGGCACTTTACTGTCTAACTCACAACTACAAGAGTGCCTCATAGTTGCTTTAAATGATTAAGCTAAGTTTAGCTCAAACTGGCTGCAGGATATAGTTAAACTACTTATATAATCTATTGTGGGCGAATAAAGCAGTGTTGAATCAGTTAATGCCGCTTTAAATTAAGCAATAGGATACTTAGTTATAGATTAATGGATATTTGTAGTTGAGGCGTTAATTAAAAGTTGCGGCTAAATTTTTCAATATCTTCAGCAGTTGCGCCGTCATTACATTCGCCACGGATTTCTCCACGGCCTTCACTCACACTTCGGTTAAGGATCATGTAACCTTCTTTACAGTAACCAGTCATGTCGATGGTTTTTTGTAAACCGACTTCAACTTGTTGACCCCAAAGCTCTAATCGTTCTGCACGCTGTTCTTGCTCAATGGCATAACTTCGTGCGTTTTGGCGGCGGCGATCGATTCTTTGTTGGTGGGGGAGTGGGTCTTCAATGCCACGGTCACTTGCCGTTGCAACTTTTGCTTTGTAAGTAAAAAGCTTAATACCTTCTCCTTTTATGGAAGTGCTAAATTTATCTTTGAATTGTCCTGCATAAGCTTCAGGCTCCAAAGGGGCAGAAGTACATGCAGTTAATAAAACAATACTGATTGCAATAGCAAAAATCTTTAGCACCTGAATATCCCTTTACCTATTTCTAAAATCAACTGGGTCTATTAAAAACGAAATTTATTTTTATTGATAGTTATTTATAACGAATTGAGCACTTCGGTATTGGTGAGAAGAGTGTCAATTAACAAGGTGTTATCCCGCCTGTAAAGAAGCTTTATCGCAGCCTACAAAAGTAAACTGCGACCATAGGCTTTACTGACGTTTTGACTATGCATATTGCTTTTCTAGGTAAGCAATAATGTCATTGGATTCATACATCCACTGAGTTTTTCCATCTTTGTCTATTTTTAAGCAAGGCACTTTTAGTTGGCCACCTTGCTCAATGAGCTGCTGCTTATTGGCATCTTGTTTGGCATCGACAATCGCTATTTCTAAACCTTGTCTGCGAATCGCACGGCGTACTTTGACGCAAAATGGACATGCCGCGTATTGGTAAAGGGCTAAACCTTTTGTTTGCTCATCGATTTTTGCTTGCTCTGCAACTGGGCGCTGACGTTTTTTACCTGGAAATATAAAGTTAGCTAATAAGATAATACGACCGAGGATCCAACGAATAACAAACATACTGCTTCCTTTTTAAACTGGATGAATCAATTTAATTATATTTGTGGATGAATGCTGCTTATAAAAATGCACTTACATTCAAATTTAGCGACAGTTTACGTGATGTTATTCACAGATAATAGTCACTTGTGAGCCTTAACGTGTTTATCCTTGCAGGTTAAGGCTCAATTGCATTACTAGGCTTTGGTATACGACATTGCTAATTAGCATCTAAAGTCAGTATTGCCTGTGCTTCTGATTCTTCCATATGTACCCGGCTTTCAAGAATGAACACTCTACTTGGGTCAATCAGTGCTTGCTCAACCAAGTAGGTTTTAACCGCTTTAGCACGTTGCTGGGCAAGTTGACCCAGTGCAGATTCAGTAACGTTTTGTTGATTTAGCGTTAAGTTATACAGCGCGATATGCCATCTTGTTGCTAGTTCTTCTGCTGTAATTTCTGCTGCTTCAGCTTGTAATTGTTGTTTGATGAGTTGTGGATCTTGTTGAGTTTCATTTTGATATAGGTTCATTAATGCTGTCACTAACTCACCTTGAGTTGGAAATTGACTCGCAGATATATTGGCTGGTAGTTCACTTATATCAAGCTTGGCGAGTGCAGCAAGTTTACTGTGCAGTTGTTGCTGCTGCAGCGCTTGTTGGTCGTTAACTAAATCTACGCTGCCTTTAATGTTTAGCATCAATAATGGACGGTCATTCAGTGCACTTGCTAGTTTACTAAGCGTCGATTGTTGATTGGCATCAATGATAGCTTGACCATATTCAAAACTCACCTTATCCATTTCTTCATCACTATCAACAAGACCTGCGAGTAACGAAAATGGCGCAGTAATCGCTTTAGTTATCACATTGGTAATGGCTGTCATGATGATGCTGCCAAAACTAAAGCTTGGAGAATCCAAGTCACCATCTACATTGACACCTAAATCAATCACCCCGTGCCTGTCTTGTAATAAAGCTATAGCTAGGGTGATTGGCAGTGAGGTCGCGAGTGAACTATTACTTGGCTTACCTAGTTGTAACTGATCAACAACTAAATGATTGCTACCCACTAATTGATTGTTTTCAAGCTTGTAGTTAAGAGCCAATGAGAGTTGGCCTTTATCAATATAGTATCCAGCATAGGTTCCTGAATAAGGATTGATTGAGGTTAATTCTACTTTGTTAAAAGCAAGATTAAGATCTAGATATGGGTTAGCAAGCAACGGGTTAATATCACCTTTTAAAGTGACAGGCGCATACTTATCAATTTTACCTTCAAGATTCACTGATGCTCTTGTTTGTGGATTGGTTGAAATTTGGGTGATTTCGCCTGTTAGCTGCTCAATACCTGAAGCAAAATTAGGTGTAAGTGAGTTATCCGCAAAGAAAGCAGAGCTCTCTTTTAATCCGATACGGTTAATGCTAATAGCGAAAGCTGGCTCAGTTGAGCCTGTTGAACTGAGTTCGACATCAATAGGCGCTTCTTTTGACGCATTGTCTGATTGGTCAATATCTTCAACCCCCTTACTGGCTGGCTGTACGATTAAGTCTGCAATATTAGTACTTCTGTCTTCAGCAATGACTAAGCGACTAAATAACTGGTTAAATTGGATTTCATCGATTAATAATGATCTTGCTAAATTATCGAATGTAAGCTGGTTTATCTTCATTGCATCCCAGTTGAGTAAGGGCTGCTTTAATACGTTATCTTTTATTTTTAAATCTAATACCGATGCTTGCCCTTTAAAAATGAGCTTTTGCTGATTGTTGGCACTGACGTGGCCCTTTGTATTAAATAATCCATCCTCTAAGGTGATATTCATAAAAGGAGCAATGTAAGGTTGTAGCTTGGTAAGATCCATATTCTGGTAATCAATATCAGCTTCAATGCTCATCAAGTTTGCATCGAGCTGGCCTTGTGAGGCGAACTGGCTTTGATCGTTAATCGATAAATCAAGTTGATAGTCAATCGGCACAGATAAATCTGATTTGATAACACCTGTTGATAAATTGATATTGGATATCTTCCAGAAATTACTTGTTTTGTTTGCCACACTTTCTGTGAGTTCAAACTGGTAATCATTAAGTTTGAATTGATGCAGCGTGACCAGCCATTGTTGCGCGCTGTTGTTATTGTCATGGCTCTTGAGATTATTGGCCGTAGCTTGGTTATCCGGTGCGTTATCTTTACTTTGTGTATTAACTGCTTGCTGCTGTTTAGGAGTGAACAACTCAACTAAGTTTATTCGTTTAGGCGCAACCGTTAACCAAAAGTCAGCATTGTTGGTTGTTAATAATGGGATATCGATGAGTTTGTCTTTAGAAGAAGCACTAAGACCTTCTAATGCTAATAAACTTATGGTTGCGACATTACGTTCAGTATCTTTTGTGACGATATTATCAAGTGCAATATCAGTATTAGTGAGCTCAATATTAACGGGTAATTCTGATGAGTCGACATTTGTCTCAAGTTGAGAGACCACAGGTTCAGAAATGGCAAAATCAGTTGAAACATTCAAGTTTGCTGACGTTAATGACACATCAAACATACTGTCAATGAATGACCAATATTGCGGCAAAGTAATTTGAGTCAATGTAACCTGACCATTGGCTAATATAGGCGACAATTGAAATTGAGTGTTTAACGCTAAAACGCCTTTTTTATCATCAGTGATAGACAGGCTAATTTTATTTGCATCGACTGAATTAGCCAGTAAGGCATCGGTTTTAATCAATTGACCGTTAATTGTGATATTAGGGTAGGTAAGGCTTGATTGTGTTACCTCATCGTCAAAGTTAACACGCGCTTTGTTTAACTCAAATTGGTTAAGGTGAAGTGCTATCGGCGTTGCTTGATTGTCACTTTCTGTTGGTTCCGAACTGTTGTTATTAGCCGCTAAAGTATCAAGAATATCGGAAAAGTTAAATTGATTTGAAGGGGTATTTAGGCGAGTGACTGCCCACTGGCTTCCTTCAATAGTGAGATAATCTAAGGTAACGTTAAGATTAAATAACGACTGCCAAAAGAGAAAATCAACCGATAGCGTTTCGATAGAAATGAAGTCAGTTGTGCTGTCTTTCTCCGCGATAGAAAAACCATGTAAGCTGGCTTCAAAAGTAAATGGGTTGATTTTAATATCTTCAAGGCTTACTTGTCTGCCAAGTTGTTCCTCAAGAATTTTTGGAAGCTGTTTTGAGGCTATAAACGGAACCAGTAAGCCTAAAGTCAAAATGAATAATAAGTAAATAAATGAAATTGTTATCGCGGCCTTTTGGTAACGAGGGCGATTTGAATAGGCGAGCTTCATTTTAGTCAACAACGACATCATAGTACGACTGCTTCTTTTGGTTTTAGACAGTGAATATTTTGACATTTTATCTAATTTATCGTTCAGTTACTTGCTTGTTTAAATATTTTTACAAAAAAGATTCACTTTTGTTTTTAAATGGACAAAAGTAGTATTTCAATTTAAGCTAATGTATTAATGAGATTTTTATTTTAAAATTGAGCTGACTGTTCTGCTATAACAGTAGAATGAACTCTCATCTGACTTATTTCGCAATTGAGCTGTATCATTCAGTAGCGATAAAGGATGGCAAGTGAACAGCAACAACATTTTCAAGGACGAAACAATGCAAATCCGCCTGGCTTCAGAGTTTGATACCGATGTATTGGTCAATTTATTTGATGAATACCGTCAAAGTATGGGGTTTAAATCTGAACCAAAAAATTGTCGAAATTTTGTGAGAACTCGTCTACAAGAAAATGATTCGATGATATTTTTGGCTTGGGAACAAGAGCATTGCCTTGGCTTCATCCAACTTTACCCGTCTTATTCTTCTTTATTGCTAAAACCTGTTTGGTACTTTGACGATGTTTATGTTGATTCAGCCAGACGTGGCGAAGGCATTGCCGCTAAACTCATTGCTAAGGCCAAGTTATTAGCTGATGGTACTGAGGTTATTTTGGTTAAACGAACTAAAGTGCTCGATAACGAACTCGAGAAAAACTTAACTAACATGACCGAGACGGAAGGGATGTACTTATACCATTCCGATATGTAAGTGAGCGTTGATTTAATTAGCTTGTAAACTAGCATCTAGCCTTTGGAAATTGATAAAATGCCAAAGGTTTTTTTATGTCTGAGGGTTTTAGGTTGAATAAGAGTTTAGTCACTAACATCATTGCTGCATTATTTGTATTGGTAGGTTATGTTGCCGCTTTACCTATAGTGTTCACTATAGGGTTATTTGCGTTATCTGGTGCGATAACAAATTGGTTAGCTGTGCATATGCTTTTTGAAAAAGTCCCTGGTTTGTATGGTTCTGGTGTGATCCCTTCACGGTTTGAGGAGTTTAAAGCAGGCATTAAGCATTTAATGATGTCGCAATTTTTTACTCAAGAAAATATTGACCGCCTTTTAACAGAGAACAGTGCATCAGCCATTGATTTAACGCCAGTGATCGACAAAGTTGATCTTGAACCGTCATTTGATGCGTTAGTTAATACGGTAGAAAACTCTTCATTTGGCGGAATGCTGTCGATGTTCGGTGGTACTGAAGCCCTAATACCTTTAAAAGAGCCTTTTATTGAAAAGATGAAAGCGTCGTTAACTGAACTAACACAGAGTGAAGAGTTCAATCAGATTTTAGTTAATGAACTTGAACAGCCCAACGTGATGGCTGATCTGCAAGCTAAAGTATCTAACATTGTCGATCAACGTTTGGATGAGTTAACTCCAACAATGGTTAAAGATATTGTTCAAGAAATGATACGTAAACATTTGGGCTGGCTAGTGGTGTGGGGCGGTGTTTTTGGCGGTGTCATCGGGGCAATTGCAGCAGTGCTTCAGGCCTAATAACAATTCGTTATTTAACACGCTAACAGCCTCTGTTAAGTGTGTATTTGGCGCTATTTAAATGCTTCAAATATTACCTCAGCCACCTTTATTAAGGTGGCTTTTTATTCCATTATTTTCATCAATCCGGACAGTAAGTTTAGTTGAGTTATTCGACATCCGTTGATAAATCCACTATTTTGGATAATCAGAATCAACTTTTTCGACATCTTATCGCTTAATTTGGGCTGGATGACCATTTCGCCAATAACTAAGGGAATGCTTATGTCAAATCATCATAAAGTCAATTACTTAGAAATACCGGTTAACGACCTTACTAAAACAAAAATGTTTTTTTCTGACGCTTTTGGTTGGCACTTTAAAGATTATGGCCCTGAATACAGCTGCTTTTTGGACGTTGGCATTGATGGTGGTTTCTATTTGTCATCAACTCACTTTAACCTTGAAAAAGGTTGTCCGTTAATCGTGCTTTATAGTCAATGCCTTGAAACCAGTGAACGTAAAATTTTGGCTGCTGGTGGATTGATTACTAAAGCTGTATTTAGCTTTCCTGGTGGGAAAAGGTTTCATTTTAGTGATAATAATGGCAACGAATATGCCGTTTGGTCAGAGTAAAATGGCCAACTTAAAGACTAATAACATTGCTGAAAATCAACAAAATACGATCGTTAATTCACCTTGTATTGGCAATTGCTGTTTAGATGAGCAAGATGTGTGTTTGGGTTGTCACCGAAGGTTAGATGAAATATTGGGGTGGCATAAAATGACCGACAACCAAAAAAGAGAGCTTATACAGGCACTATCTCAACGATTAGCGTCGCCTAAATGAATTGTCTTCTAGGCGAATGATTACCTTCTGAAGTGGTTAATTGATAAACCCACCGATCCATTACAAACATATGTGAGGGCAAACTAAGTAGCAGTTGAGACGACGGAGTGATTGCTCTATCTCATTATTTCAAAATATTGTTATTGCTCAATCTCTGTTTTAAATAAGCTGAACCCGCGAGCCTGATAATTTTTTAAGGCGCTAGGATGGTCTAAAGAGCACGTATGTACCCATACTCGCTTAGTATTTGGTAGTGCCCAAGCTTGCTTTATAGCCTCACTAAGTAAGTAGCCGCCCATTCCCTTACCGATAAACCTTACTCCTAGTCCAAAGTACATTATTTCAACTTGGCCGTTGGATTGTTGTTGCAGCTCAAAATAGCCTGCAGGTGAACCTTCAAAGTAAGCAACGTACAAATGTAAGTGAGGGTCTTCGCTATAGCTTTTCCATTGTTGCTCTGACCAGCCCAGTTTGTCGGTCCACTCCCACGCTTCCCCAACAAACTGATATAGAAACCGATTGAATTCAAACTGGGGAAGCTTGGCTTTAGTGACAATTAAACCTTTAGCATCTGATTTTGCGTTTAATTGACTTGCATGGGTCATTTCTAAATGAAAAATTGTCACATCAGACATGGAAAACCTTTAAAAATAGCTGGAGCAGTGATTATAAGATTGCAGACATCAACTTACTGGTTCTAAAGGCGAATTATCTTTAATCATGACCAAAACTGCAATATAAATTAGTGCTAAAGGTGGAAAGAATGCGAGTAAGAAGCCAATCGCTGTGGCTAACTTAGGTGAAGAGGTTTTTTTACTCCCTAATTTATAACTGCTCCATGTAATAAAAATGGTAAATGGCACCCAAAGCACCATGAGTAATTGTCCAATAAAAGCGGCATTAATTGACATTATTTAATCCTTTAAATATTGAGTTTATAAGTAACTGTTAAACTAGCATTGAAAATATAGCATAAAAACAAACATAAAAAAGCCATCGACAGTCGATGGCTTTTTTATTAATAGGTTATTTATAACAACTAATAAGCACTGTCATGGACGTTTTTAACAGCACGACCTGAAGGGTCATTAATGCCTTGTAAACTCTCATCCCAAAGTAATGCTTCAGGTGTAGAGCAAGCGACCGTTTTCCCGCCCGGTACTGTTTCTGCTGCTGACTCTAATGGGAAGAACTCTTCAAAGAAGCAACGATAGTAATAGGCTTCTTTTGATTCTGGCGTATTGTACGGGAATCTAAATTTAGCGTTGGCTAATTGTAAATCATCCACTTGCTCTGCAGCGATGTCTTTAAGGCCATCAATCCAAGAGTAACCAACACCATCACTGAATTGCTCTTTTTGACGCCAAACGACTTCATGTGGCAATGCATGTTCGAATGCTTCACGTAAAATGTTTTTCTCAATACGACCTTCTTTTGACATTTTAGCCTCAGGATTGATACGCATAGCGACATCCATAAACTCTTTGTCTAAAAATGGAACACGTGCTTCTAGTCCCCAGGCCGCCATGGCTTTGTTTGCTCGTAAACAATCAAATAGGTGTAATTTATCGAGTTTACGTACTAACTCTTCGTGGAATGCTTGTGCATTAGGTGCTTTATGGAAATATAAGTAACCGCCAAATAATTCATCAGCGCCTTCGCCTGAAAGCACCATTTTAATGCCCATCGCTTTAATTTTACGGGCCATTAAGTACATTGGTGTCGCTGCACGAATAGTCGTAACGTCATAGGTTTCAAGGTGATAAATAACTTCTTTAATCGCATCTAACCCTTCTTGGAAGGTGAAATGGATTTCGTGGTGAATTGTGCCAATTGCATCGGCCACTTTTTGGGCTGCGATTAAATCTGGTGCGCCTTCTAAACCAACAGCAAATGAATGTAGCTGTGGCCACCAGGCATCGGTTTCGCTGTCATTTTCAATACGACGTTTAGCAAAGGTTTGCGTAATTGCCGAAATAACTGATGAATCTAACCCGCCTGATAACAATACGCCATAAGGTACATCTGACATTAATTGACGTTTAACCGCAGCTTCTAAAGCATCTCGCAATTCTTCTTTACTCGCGGCATTGTCTTTTACTGCTTCAAAATCTTGCCAATCACGTTGGTAGTATTGGGTTAATCCTGCGTCTTTAGAATAGTGGTAATGGCCTGGTGTAAACTCTTCTACTGTTTTACATACCGGCATTAACGCTTTCATTTCTGATGCGATGTAATAGTTACCTAGACTGTCACGACCAGAATAAAGCGGGATAATGCCCATATGATCACGGCCAACTAGAAATGCATCTTGTGCTTTATCGTAGAGCACAAACGCAAAAATGCCGTTTAGTTTATCTAAAAAATCGACGCCGTATTCTTGATATAAAGCTAAAATCACTTCACAGTCTGAGTTTGTTTTATAACGGTATTTTTCGCCTAGCTCTTCTTTTAGCTGTTTATGGTTATAAATCTCACCATTTACTGCCAGTACAATGTTGTCATCTTCACTAATTAGCGGTTGTGCGCCGTGGTCTACATCAACAATCGCCAAACGTTCATGTGCCAAAATTGCTTTATCGTCAGCATAAACACCTGACCAGTCGGGTCCACGGTGGCGCAGTAACTTAGACATTTCTAAAGCCACTTGACGCAATTCTTTTGCGTCTGATTGAATATCTAATATTGAAAAAATTGAACACATAATTTGGCTCCAGAATCGCTATATCTACACTTAATAATCTTTATCTGGAAATTACTTTGACAGCATTTTTCTCAAGGTTCAACTGTAAATTTTGAATGATCGTCAATACTATTGGGTTTTTAGTTGGTCAAATCTGTTTTTTTTGGCCTTGTTTTTGAGGTTTATCTATTTTTTTGTTACTACCATTGATGAATATTTATTTTGACTGGGCAGATAGCCCAAGAATTTTAAGATTATGGAATCGAAACTGATTAAATTTTTCAGGTATTTTAATGGGGTGTGTTGAGGTGGTTTTATACAAAAAATCCCTTGAGGTTTACAAACTCAAGGGATATTGATTAAAAATACAGTTAAAACGACTTATATTGTAAAAGCCAATGCTATTAACTCATTGCTGGATTAACTCAAGGTGCGATTAGCTCAATACGTTATTAATTCCTACAAAATTAGCAAAGGTTAGTCCTTTGCTGGCCTAAGCGAATTAAATTCCGAACCTTGATAATAGCCAGGCCAATCATCGTTATTGGCTAAAGATTTCGCTGATTCAAAATACACGGCTAAATCTTGTAAAGCGCCAGAAAGGTCCCAGTCTTCATGATAATGATCGCAAACACTGTGATAGCATCCTTTCATTTTTTGTTGCATCGCTTTTTTATACTCTGCAGTCTCGTCATCTAGCGGAATACTACCGCCACCAGCAAATACCGCTGGTACCCCTAATTTTGCAAAGCTGAAATGATCTGAGCGGAAAAACCCGCCTGATGCAGGGTTACGTTCGCGAGTAGCGTGACGGTTTTGTTTATTTGCTGCATCAATTAAATAGCGCTCAAGTTCTGACTGGCCTTTGCCAACAATGGTGTAATCTTGCGTCTTGCCATAAACATTAGTGCTATCAAGGTTGAATACAGCAACGGTTTTATCAATCGGGTAGATTGGATTTGCAGCATAGTAACGCGATCCCAACAGCCCTTGTTCTTCACCTGTTGTTGCTATAAAAGTTAATGAACGTTTCACGCCTTGGCCATTTTTGGCTTGTGCAGCAAATTGACGTGCAATTTCCATTATCCCAGCTGTTCCCGAGGCATTATCTAATGCACCGTTATAGATGTTATCGCCATCTTTGCTTGGGTCTATACCAATGTGATCCCAGTGAGCAGTAAATAGAATGTGTTCATCACTTGCTTCAGTCCCCTCAAGAGTTGCAACCACATTATAGCTGTCTGCGTATTCAGCCTTGCTGGTAAATTGAATATCTGCGGTTTGATTTAGCTCAAGATGTATCGCGCTATCTGCGGCACGTGCCATTAATGGCTCCAATTCAAAACCGGCTTTTTTGAACAAGGCATTAGCGCTTTCCATTGTCATCCAACCTTCAACAGTAACGCGTTTATCTTGCTCTGCTTGATTTAAGACAAGATCTTGTTGTGCACCAGTCCAGCTGTTTTCAACAACAGACCAAGGATAAGATGCAGGAGCCGTATCATGGATAATGATTGCACCTAATGCACCTTGACGACTGGCTTCTTCAAACTTATAACTCCAGCGGCCATAATACGTCATTGCTTTGCCGTTGAATTTATCTGACTCTGGGTGAGCAAAACCTGGATCGTTAACTAAAATGACCGCTATCTTGCCTTTCATATCAAGGTTTTCATAATCATTCCATTGATACTCAGGTGCATTAACTCCGTAGCCAACAAACACCAAAGGCGCATCTTTAATATTAACCCCACCTTTATCGTGACGGCTTCCCAGTACGATATCTTGGCGATAATGCATATCAATGCCCGCCAAGCTGATAGCTTGGTCTTCACTTGCGGTATAACTCACCATAGGAACCGGTTGTAAAAAGCTGCCTTGATAAGCGCCTGTTAAACCCATTTCAGTAAATGCTGCAGATAGGTAATCAAGGGTGAGTTTTTCTCCTTTTGTTGTCGGGGCGCGGCCTTCAAACTCATCTGATGATAAGGTCTTGATATCGTTTCTAAAACGAGATTCATCAAACGTTACTTTTGTATCTGTAGATACCGCTGAGGTGTTTTTTTCCGCTTGGTTCGGAGCAGTAGGGGCATTTTGTGGGCTACAAGCCGTGATGAGTGCTAACGCACAAAATGGCAGCAATTGCTTCATAGGTTGTCCTATTGTTATTTTTAGTCTTAATCCGAGTTAAAACCGCTCAATGTAGTAGAAATGCGGTTTTACTATGAATGCATAATGAATCAAGCCTATATTGCATTCAATAGAGAAGGCTTGAAATTATGTTACCTAATGTTAATCAGAGAAATATTCAGTTATTTAAACTGTTAAATAACTTTTTTGCTGATGTAAATATGGGATTATGCTAGTTAGCCTCAGAGATCTTGATACCTAAGAGGCTAATTTTAGCTGAGTGGATGACTTGAGTAGATAAATGGCGTTTTTGTCGGAAATTAAACGACGTCAATATCGCCAGCACATTTAAACACATGATTAGGTCTAAACGGTTCTTTGTCGATATCTGCCATTTGGCTGACACCACTGGTGACTAGAATCGTTTCAAGACCCGCTTGAAAACCTGCCAATATATCGGTGCGCATGTTGTCGCCAATAATGACGGTATTTTCTGAGTGGCCTTTGATGTGGTTTAACGCCGAACGTATAATCCATGAGCTTGGTTTGCCTACATAAAATGGCTTTTTACCGGTAATGCGTTCAATCGGTGAGCATAAAGCGCCACAAGCAGGGCTGTATGCTGGACCATGAGTGTCGGGGTTTGTAGCAATAAAGCGAGCACCATCAGCGATAAAACGGGACGCTTTGTGGATCATGTCCCAGTTAAATGAGCGAGTCTCACCAACAATCACAAAGTCAGGGTTAATATCAGTAATCGTAAAGCCAGCGTTGTAAAGCTCGTGAGTCAGGGCGCCTTCACCAATAACGTATGCTTTACTGCCTTTTTGGTGCTTTAAAAAGTCCGCCGTTGCCATTGCAGAAGTGTAAAAGCTACTTTCAGGAACATTAATGCCAGCAGCGCCAAGGCGGTTTTGTAAATCTTTTCCTGTTTGAACAGGGTAGTTGGTAAGAATAACCAGTGGATTGCCTTGCTCGAGCACTCTGTGGATAAATTTATCACTTCCGGGGATCAGTTTATTGTCGTGCAGTAAAACGCCATCGATATCGCAGATAATATTTTTCATTGATTACTCTTTATTGATGAATGCTTTCATCATATAAAGGCATTTTTATGTAAAAAACAATCAATATGCTCGTGATTTAACCAAAAACAGGGTAATTAATTTTACGGTATTATAATTGCTGGCTATTTGGTGTTGATTTGTCTCTTTACAGGCTGATTGCCGCTAAAAATGGGTGATAACTTATGTAACTCCTAAAGAGAGTATTTATACTTATTTTGTTCGCTTCAAAGGTCGTTAACATTTACCATCCTTGGCATAATAATTAGAACTCGGGTTCAGAAATAGTATGAAACTGTGACATCAAATAAATGATCTTTATTTATGCCAGTTATTATTTGGTCAACATATTTTATTTCAGCATTATTTTCAGTGTAAGTATGGGAAACTTCCAGCCACCATTTTCCAATTTCATCCATAGAAGTGCCAAAGCCCGTTTTTATCTTAAAAGTGTTAACGTCAGCTGATGTACTTTGTGTATTTGACGATAATTTAACCTGCTGAAATTGAGGTTGCAGCAGTATATAGCTTGAATCGTTGATGGCATAACTTGCAAATAAGTTAGTCTGGAATCCTTTAACATCACTTTGTTGACCAGTGCTCCCCTTAGCTTTACCGATGACATAAGCAACGTTAGGGTATACTGATAATGAGTCGGTTAGTGAATATTTGCTAATTACCCCCAATGCTAGAGTGTCTGATCCAATAGCTTCTGTGTCCATTTTCCAAGACTTCATGTAATCAACGCTGTAACCAATTTGCTCAGTGGACATGAAGTTAGCATCGAACACTTGAAAATATCGAACTCGGGTATCTTGAGCTAAACGATTATTCTCATGGGTGGTCGCTGATTTGTGTTCAACTAAGCTCAAGAAGCCATTTCCAGCAGAATATTGACCCGCAACCCCACCCATTAAAGTTATTTCTTTGTTATTGTTCAATGATCCACTCACAAACGAATTAACTTGAGTTAAATCACTGGGTGAAACCTTTTCTTTAGTGGGCAGCTCTGTGGCTGCAATACACCCAGTAAACAGGGAAGCGATTGATAAGGTAATCAATGTATTTTTCATGGTATTCTCTCTAAATTTTATTGTAAATTAAATGTTTATCGTAAGGTGCGCCTAGAGCGCCGATATGGCTTACAAGGGGTTTTATACGTTGTGGTTATAGTAGTACGATGGGGTTTACTAGGCTTTTGAGGAATGTTTAGTGAAATCTAGAGATAAAAAAGGCTACCAAGTTGGTAGCCTTTAGTTTGAGGATAAATTAATTGCTTTCACCAACAATAACGACGTCACCGTTTTCATCTAAATAAGCACCAATAGGTTGCTCAGTTAATGCTTCGATGATGGCTGGAATTGTTTTGTAGAAAATTGAAATCGCCATTCTTGGTGTTTCTGAGATTGGATAGCCACCATTCATTGCAATCACAGTATCAGTATCAAAATCCATTGCGAGAACTTGTCCATGAATACCTACCATCGCTAAGATTTTGTGTTCGCCGATATTAAGAACTCGGAACTGATCTTTATACCATCCGTCAGCCAACGCACTTTCTTTGCTTAACTTCCAAGCTGCACGAACTTCATCATTACCACTCATTAAACTATCAATAAATGCTTTAGGTAAAACTTGTTCACCATTATAGTTTTTACCATCATTGATAATCATCTTGCCAATTCGTGCTAAATCTTTTGTTGATGCATTCATACCGCCTGAAGCCATTGCATCACCAGCATGTCCAGCCATCAAATAAACATCGTTTTTAGCACCTACTTTTTGCCACAGTCTTTCTAAGTTACTGGCAAGGTTTTCACCAGTCGCTACCTCAACAACTTTACCGAGGACTTCTGTGTTGACACACTGGTAAGTGTATTTTTCACCCATAGAACCTTTAAATTTAGTTACTAACTGAAAGTAATCATTAATGCCATTTGGATAAGTTTTTACACCTTCAAGAGAATTATAACTTTGCGCCGTTGTCATTCTTGGGTCCCATGAAAAGTGAGGCGGTGTATTGATGACGACTGAAGTTCTCATATCTGAAACTTCTTGAACTGTTGCAGTTTCCCAAGCTGTGCCTTTTAGTTCAGGTAGATATTCGATAACCCGTTTTGACATATTCAATTGACCATTCGCAACAGCAATTTGAGCCGCCATCGAAGTGAATGACTTTGTAACTGACATATCAAGGTGGGTCGTATTTTCATTCATATTGTTCCAGTAGTGTTCGTGTGCTAGTTGACCATTTCTAAGCACTACCATTGAGTGATTTTTAACGCGATCACGTAAAAATGTATTGAGGCTAATTTGTCCATCAACATCATCCACAAATATGTTGTCGAAGTTCATCTGACCCGTACCTAAATCTTCATGGTTGCCCTGAGTGTTCAATTTATAAGAGTGAGTAAACTTATATGCATTAGTGAAAGTAGATGCTGCATTTTCACCTTGATCCCAATTCTCAATCGTAATCGCATGGTGAGCGGCATTATCAACAAATGCTTCGTCACGGCTTTGAAATTCTGCCGCATTAACATTCAAAGCCACAAGCATTGGTAAAGCCATAAGTGTTTTTGTCATAGTAACCTCAGTAGTAAACCGTCTTTGGCAATGTCATCAAACTTAGTTAAGTTTTCTGAAACTTGCTTCAAAGGATGATGTTGGTAGTCAATATTTCGTCTTGGGTTCATATTGCCAATTTGCTTGTTACTAAGCATCACTGTTAGCTATAGTGATTATTAAAATGAAGTGAGTAGTGAAATGAAGTAATAAATGAAAGGAAGTGATAAAAGCTTAAATGTTTTAAACGTCAGCTAACGCTCACCAATAAATTGAATTGGTATTTTGATATTTGGTTCGACATTCAAGTTTTATTGCGCTGTATAACGTTTCATTCTACTGAACAAGAAAAAGGCGACTTAATACGTCGCCACTTTAGGATAAGTTTATAGATGAATAGGGTTTTGTTTGAGTGTTAATTTATCGGGTTGATTTCCACTCTAGCCATTCTTTGATCTCGGATGGATTACCATGTTCTTTGAAAAACTTTATGCACGATTGCGGTGCTCTAGTCCCAATATTACTTTCGCACCACATATTGAGTTTGTAATGTGAAGTAAAGCCATCAACCCATGCAGCATAAACTTTATCTAGCTGTGCGTAAAACCCGAAATCAATTCTACCTTTCTCAGCTAACCAAGGGTATTTGATGACCTTAACCTTAGTTGTATCAATGACACTGTTTGCCATCTTAATCAAAATTTCTGAAAGTACTTCTGAGCCAATGTCTTGGATGGACAAGGTTTCTATTGAATGGATATCAGCGCCCACCAAGTGAATAACACGATTAGACAAAATCGTCGTATCAATGGTCTGAACCATCTCATACCCTAAGTTGTCTAGCAAACGGTATAAAGACAAGTTCCACTCTTGTTCGGTGAAATCACCATTTTTAATTGCTCGTTGTAATTCTTTATTACGTTCTGACTGGATGACGAGGTGTTTTTGTAAAGCTGGATATTGTTTTAGGGCTTGATGAGGGACTTGTGCAATTAACTCTAGTAGTTTCGTTTGATCTGTTATTAGGCTTGCAAACTCTAATTTAGCTGAATCATCCATATTATTAGCTCATATAAAAGTTGGTTAATTAAAGGATTGCTGTAAATTGATATTACCTGAGTAATACAGGCTTGGCGATAAATACGCATTCTTTAATAAAAACAATCTACTTAAAACAGTACAGGAGCTAAATTTCCTCTACGTTAACAGGTAATGTGTAATAAAAGTCATTACTTTTTGGGATGTAAGATATCTGACTTCAGTGATAGGTGTTAAAGACATTAAAAGGTATAACTGATTTTTATGCCCTGGGCATCTTTGCCCATTAACACCGGTGCAATGGTCAAGTTAGGGTCTCGATATCGACTTGCCACAAAATAACTCACTGTATAGGCTAAACACGCACCAGCAATGACGTCAGTGTTCCAGTGTTTATTCGCTTTGACTCTTGAATAGGCTACTCCAGTCGCTGCAATGTATGCGGGTAAGCCGTATTTAAATCCATATCTGTGATCCAAAAAAGCAGCGCCACTGAAGGCGGCCGATGTATGACCACTTGGAAAACTACGTTTACCACCACAAGGGCGAGTAACATCAGTAACATATTTAGTTGCTTCAGTGATTGCTTGTGTATAAACAACCGTTTTACCTAATTGCCACATTCCTTCAGTATCATCTTTCATCCAGGCAACGAAAAAGCCTGTTAGTGGAATAGCAACTTGAGCAACATCACCATAAGTGCGTAAATCACTATGGATGCTTTCTGCATTTGCGTTAACAGAAAATAAAAGTGGTAAAGCTAATAGTAGTTTTTTCATCATTACCTCAAGAAGGATTTGCCGTCCTTGGCAAGAGAGAACTTAGAATGTTGCGGTAATACCTACACGAATAGCTTCGTCATTAAGGCCGCTATATAGCTTTTTACCTGTGTATTGAACATATGGCTTAACAATATCGAAGCCATTGAATGTTGCTCGAACTTCAGAGGACCAATCAGAAGATTTAGCACCGATGCCTTTGTAAAGGTTTGCCAAATCTTTGTTCTTTTCACTTTCGTGAATAGCAGTTGCTTTTAGTGAAACCAATTCAAAGTTATAACCAACTGTTAAATCAGTTCGAGCAATTTTGCTTTGAGATGACAATTCAAACTGGTCAACTACATTTGAGCCACCATCCATTGTTTCAACGATTTGAACTTTGAAACCTGTGTTTTCTTGTGCATATTCCATGCGGTAGCGAGCACTTGCAAATAAGCCGAAATCAAAGCTATAACCAGCTTCAAGTCCAAACATTGCTACATCTGAGCCTTCACCCATAGTATCGAAAGTTTGATAACCAGTGACTTCACGTGTCCCATTACCACCTGGAATTACATCATCAATAGTGAATGTTCCATCACGTTCTGCATGGAAGTTGTCTGATTTGTTGAACAGATATTTAGCGCTTGGAGTGAGGTAGAAACCGTCAGTGATAAAGAACTGATGCTCAAGACCAAGTTCAAATGATTTATCAGTTTTTGCTTCAATCGACAATCCAGTTCCAAAATCAAATTGATGACCTAATTTAAGGCTTTGAACGTGGTTCTTTGAGTCAGCATGTTCTGTATATACATCAACTGTTGTTGAAGCTATTGCAGAACCAGCAAATAAAGAGGCGATTGATAAAGCGATTACAGATGTTTTCATTGTATTTCTCTCTCGAGTTAGTGAGGGCTTGGCCCATGAGTTGTTTAATGTTATTTAGCTTCGACGTTGAATGCGTAGCCGTAAGAGCCGTTGTGGTAGTACTCCTCAGGGTTACTTAGCTGAACATCGATGCTTTTTGTGTTTGCATATTCCATTGCAGCTTCTTTAGCGTTTGTTTCAGTAATACCACTGGTAAGGTAAGCAAAAGGAGACCAGCTTGAATCCATCACCAACACTCGGTTGTCGTCGCTTTTTGAAGCGTGGATTTTGATTTCAAGACCATTTGAAGCCTTAAAATTTTCGGTATGCGTCATATCAAAATTCAATGAAGTTTTAACGTGACCATATGTACTAGAAATAGGAGCCAGTACATCAGCTTGAATTGTTGGCGCTACTGTTAGGGTTAAGGTGAATGCGATAGTCGCTATTAATTTTTTCATGATGTTTCCTTAGTAAGTTAAAGTCGGTATTGATAAGGAGTTTTCCACTTGGATTGATTTTTTCTACCAGTAGGTGGTGACTCGATATGGGTATGTTATTAAACGAAGGTTCACTAAGCTTTACTGGCGTTTATAGTGAGCATTAGTGATGTATTTACGCTGTAGTTACTAAATTGCAGACATAAAAAAAGCTACCGAAGTAGCCTAGATTGAGTGAGTGTTTTTGAGGGAGGTTATTGCTTGTAACTATTTACGCTGTTTGTATAAGTTTTAGGTTGAAGTAGTTCCTTAGTTAGAAAAACAGGCATATTAATTAGTCCGCATTTGAGGCGGATTTCAATCTTTTGTTTAACATCAGCGGTTTATTGTCTTTTAGGTGTGCTAAGTATTCAACCATAAAGTCATTGTAAGCAGTAAAATCATCAGCAAACCAATGCTTGATTAAGAACCGTTTAATCGTTTCTTGCGAGCCACTTATTTCTACATGAGTCGGTTTAAATGTAACGGTAAGCTTGTAGATAAAATGAACATGGCCGTAGCGAATGACATCTTCTTCAGTGAGCACAGCTTCTGTTCTTATTTTCATTAAATGTTCCTGTAAATTCCTTAGAAAGGTAATCGTTTAAGGATTTTTTGTTTTGTCGTTTGCTTTTATTAAGCCTTATGGTTGAAATATGGGAGGTGTGTATAAATTGCGGCTTGAACTCTATACACATTAGTTACTTCATTACCAATGAGACAATATTAAGGTGACTTGGCGTTACTAGTAATTAAAAAGACATTTAGTAATGGTTAACTCAGTATTAAATTCCTAAAATAGCGAGTTATCGAAGTGCGAGTTATGACTATGCGATTGATAACCTTTACCAAGAGTGTAGTGCTTTGAGTATTGGATAACACTGAAATCTGATCGCTACTATAGTTTTGTAGGTTAGCTGTCTTGATAGTGCTTTAATGATGCTTGTAGATACGTTACCGATTAAAACAAACAAAGAGGCTAAAAAGCCTCTTTGGAAGATGTCATTGATTCATGCATGATTGGTTAGGGTTAAATTATGGTTAACACTCAACGATATTGACTGCTAAGCCACCTTTGGCCGTTTCTTTGTACTTACTACGCATATCTTTACCGGTGTCCATCATTGTTTTTATCACTTTATCAAGTGTGACCTTATGGTTACCGTCGCCACGCAATGCCATACGAGAGGCGTTAATTGCCTTTACTGCGCCCATTGCATTACGTTCAATACACGGTACTTGGACTAATCCGCCAACAGGATCGCATGTTAATCCAAGGTTATGCTCCATACCGATTTCTGCCGCATTCTCTACATGCTCTACAGTGCCGCCCATAATTTCTGTTAGTGCTGCAGCTGCCATTGAACAAGCTACGCCCACTTCGCCCTGACAGCCCACTTCCGCACCAGAAATAGAAGCATTTTTCTTATACAAAATACCAATGGCTGCAGCAGTCAGTAGGTAGCGGCAACAAACATCAATGTCCACTTCTTGTACAAAAGTATGGTAGTAACATAAAACCGCTGGAATGATGCCAGCTGCGCCATTAGTCGGAGCGGTGACGACGCGATCGCCTGCAGCATTTTGTTCATTGACAGATAACGCAAATAAATCGACCCAATCCATTGCTGTCAAAGGATCCATATTATTACGGCCTTCGGCTTGTAAGCGGCGATATAAAGCGGGTGCACGTCGACGAAGTTTAAGGCCACCAGGTAGCATGCCTTCTTTTTGATAACCACGTTCGATGCAGTTTTTCATCGTTTGCCAGATGTCCCATAAGCCCTGTTTTACCTCTTCTTCAGAAGCAATACTCAGTTCATTGGCCATCATTAATGACGAAATACTTAAACCATTTTCACAACATACATCAAGAAGTTGCGTGGCTGAATCAAAATCATAAGGGGCTGATTTTATCGGTGTTGCAGGTGAGGCATTCGTTTGGGTGATTTCATCTTCATCTAGAATAAAACCGCCACCGACAGAATAATAAGTACGTTCATAGATACAGCTGCCTTCGCTATATGCATATAGCGTCATTGCGTTGGCGTGAGCAGGTAAACTTTTACGGCGATGATAAGTAATCCCGTTATCACGGGTAAATTTGACTGTTCGTCCATCTGCAATCGTTAGGGTTTGATTGGCTGATACTTGCTCTAAAATGGCGTCGATGGTGTCAGTATCAACGGTATCGGGATCTTCACCCATTAACCCAAGAATGACCGCTTTACCTGTACCGTGACCTTTACCCGTTTGGCCTAAAGAACCAAATAATTCTGAACGTAATTCATCGGTTTGCGCAAGTATATTTTGTGCAGCTAAGTGCTGCATAAATAACTTACCAGCCTTCATTGGACCGACAGTATGGGAGCTTGATGGTCCAATACCGATTTTAAACATGTCAAATACACTAATCATTGTTATCAACCTTTAATTCAGTCGTTTTTTATTATAGTCGTTTATTATATTCGTCGTGTCGTTTGAGATAGATTTGTCAGCATAAGAGCCTGCGCCAATGAGGCACTATATGCAGATAACAAAACAAGTAATAGGCGGGTTGTTTTCGTTATTAACTGTTTCTCTATAGGAGATTTCTCTGCATAATAGTCGCCACTAAACATGTTTAGATTAATGGCTTAAACATAATCTAGGTTCAAATCACGATAGTTATTTTACTGAGTATCCCATACTTTTTACGAGTTCGTTCATTAGATTTTTTTATGCGATATACTTCACATTAGTTGAGGTTATTGCAAGGGGGAACGCAAGGGTGACTATTCATAAATATGAACAATTATGAGGTTGTACTGCCAATATAAACAGGAGCTCTCGTGAGTTATTTAATGATGGATTTAGCTGGCCATAGCGTTAGCGAAGAAGAGGCGAGCTTACTCTCGCATCCACAAGTTGGCGGAATTATTTTATTTACCCGCAATTTTTCTAATAAAACACAATTGATTGACTTAATTAAATCTGTTCGGCAAATACGTCCTGAATTATTGATTGCTGTTGATCATGAAGGTGGCCGAGTACAACGGTTTAGAGAGGGCTTTTCACTTATTCCTGCCATGGGGGATATATTACCCGCAGCCGCTGGAGACATAACACTTGCGCAAAGCTGGAGTAAAGAACTGGGCTTTTTGATGGCAGTTGAATTACTTGCTTGCGACATTGATTTAAGTTTTGCTCCAGTGCTAGATGTAAACGGCATTAGTGATGTGATTGGCAAACGCAGTTTTAGTGCCGAACCTAGACAAGTGAGCGCGCTGGCTGAATCGTTTATTGAAGGAATGAATGAAGCAGGTATGGCCGCAGTAGGGAAACATTTTCCTGGTCACGGCAGTGTTAAAGCGGATACCCATGTTGCTATGGCAGAAGACAATCGAAGCCAAGCACAAATATTTGAACATGATATGGTCCCTTTTAAGCAACTTATGGGTAAAAAATTACTCAATGGGGTGATGCCAGCGCATGTGGTTTATAGTCAGTTAGACCCCAACCCTGCTGGTTTTTCTTCTTTTTGGCTGCAAAAGGTATTAAGGCAAGAGCTTGAATTTGATGGAGTGATATTCTCTGACGACTTAGGCATGAAAGGGGCTTCTTTTGCGGGAGATTATCTCGATAGGGCTAAAGCGGCTTTAACAGCGGGTTGTGACATGATATTAGTGTGTAATGACCCCGAAGGTGTTAACACGCTTTTAGCTAATTTTGAATGGCCGCAAACACCACCAAGTGTTAATGCGACCAAGCTTAAAGCAAATAAGGAACAAGTCATGAGCGCCTTAGGTTGTGAGGAGCGTTGGCAAAAAGCCCAGCAACTTGCCAATCAAATAACACACTCACAAGCGTAAACTGGCCAATAAAAAACCGAATGACATAAACAGATTTGTTCATGTGCATTCGGTTTAGTGATGCTAATGCTAACGGAATCGTTTGCTCTACACCTGACCAGACTAAATTAGTTTCAGTTAGTGAAAGGCTTACTTTAATGATTCATGGCTTGCATTGCCTTCAGTCATCAATGCCGGAGTATCATCACTAAGTGGTTGAGTACTTTCCTCAAGCGAGTCTTCCATCACTAGATCTTCTGGCTTAGTGGTTGTCGGTTGTTCCATTTTTCTAATTTGCATCACAATCCCCATTTTAGGGTGGTCAAAGTAGTGGATTTCACCTGATCTTACTCGTCTGTTTTGCACCATAGGAATAGATTGCAAAAATGGACTTAATACTTTTTCATTTTCCACTTGAGTGCTGTATTGATAGTAATCATTTTGCACCACTTCTTTTTGGATGGGTTTACGAAGCGCAAGTCGTGTTTCGATAAATAAATAATGACTTAAGTAAATATTGATATTGCCATCAAGCTCCCACACTGGAGTCGTTTTGGGTTCATCAATAAAGCTGCCAAATGATGAACTGAAGTCAAAAGTTGAAAACTCATCTTCTTGCTGTTCTGTGACTGGGTTGCCAGCGTATTCAAACTGTTCTGAAAAATCTTTACCTGCGTAGATGCGAATCGGTTTGGCACGGTTGCGGGACTGCATATCTTGTTGCCATGTCATATGCAATAAACTACGCACGTCTCGTTCACGCTTTACAGCGCTGATTATCTCAGCAAATTGGCTCTGGGACTCAGCTAATAAAATTGGCCCTTCACCTAAATAGGCGACTTGAGGTTCATCGGCAGCAATAGAAAAAGGCACCTGACTTGGGAAGGTGGTTTTATTGGCACTGACCAATGGATCTTGGCAATCAACTTCGCCACTTGTCCAGTCTGTTGATGTGCAGCCTGATAACCCTAATGCAACGCCAGTGATGTCGTTACTGATCATAGGGGTAATTAAGTCGACATTTTTGCGATTAGGCGCTACTGCGGCATTTTCTTGCCATTGTTCTAGGCTGTTAGATTGTCTTTCAAACACGAAAACTTCGACTTCAAACCACGACTTGGCTTGAACACTTAATGACGAACTTATCGCTGTGATAGCGGCAATAGATATAACAAGGTTACGCAGCACTAGTGGGTTTCTCCAATACGGTGTTGAGCTAATTGTTCTAGTAACGTCTTCACTAAGTCTAGACGTTGTTTGCTGGTTTCAGCAGGGATAGTGAACTTTAACTTATTTGAGCCTTCCATTCGATAAATTTGTGGCTGGCTTTGTAATAAACCAATGATGAACATAGGATCTATTTTATGGTCGTCATTAAACTCTATGCTACCACCTTTGGCATGCATCTCAATCTTACTGGCGCCTAACGCCGTTGCTTGGTGTTTGTATAAGGTTAGTTCCATTAAGTTGCGAGTAGGATCTGGCAGTAGACCAAATCTATCAATGAATTCAACTTTGAGTTCATCTAGCATTTTTTCAGTTTCGCAATTGGCAATACGTTTATATAAAGACAAACGCATATTAACGTCTGACACATAGTCATCAGGGAGTAGGGCTGGAATACGTAATTCAATCTCACATTGTGAATTTAGCATGTAAGCAAGCGACGGCTCTTTGCCTTCTTTTAATGCTTTCACTGCTGATTCCAGCATTTCCATATATAGACTAAACCCAATTTTAGAAATATGGCCGCTTTGCTCGTCACCTAAGAGCTCGCCCGCACCACGAATTTCTAAATCTTGTGTGGCTAACATAAAGCCTGCGCCTAAATCTTCTAAGGCATCAATTGCGGCGAGTCGTTTACGAGCATCTGCGCTCATTAATTTTGGATGTGGCGTCATTAAATAGGCATAAGCTTGGTGATGCGAGCGACCCACACGTCCCCGTAATTGGTGCAATTGTGCAAGCCCAAATTTATCAGCACGATCGATAATGATTGTATTGGCGCTAGGTACATCGATACCAGTCTCAATAATCGTTGTACATACTAATACGTTAAATCGTTGGTGGTAAAACTCTGACATGACTTTCTCAAGTTCACGTTCTCGCATTTGACCATGAGCGGTAACGACGCGAGATTCAGGTAATAATTCGCGAATGTCTTGGGCACATTTTTCAATGGTTTCGACATTATTGTGCAAGAAGTAAACTTGGCCACCACGCAGTATTTCCCGCAGTATAGCTTCACGTACCGTTGCAATATCGTACTCACGAACAAAGGTTTTTACAGCTAAGCGTTTTGCTGGTGGAGTTGCGATAATAGATAAATCTCGCATCCCCGACATTGCCATATTTAAGGTTCGTGGGATTGGGGTTGCTGTTAATGTCAGGATATCAACATTTGCCCGTAGTGCTTTGATTTTTTCTTTTTGACGAACACCAAATCGATGCTCTTCATCAATGACAAGTAAGCCTAAATTGTCAAAGTTGGCTTCAGCTTGGAGTAATTTATGGGTACCAATAACAATATCGACTTTGCCTTCAGACAATTGTTTAAGCACCCCATTTTGCTCTTTTACAGAGCGAAAACGTGACATGACTTCAATGACGACAGGCCAGTCTGCAAACCGATCTTTAAAGTTTTCATAATGCTGCTGAGCAAGCAGGGTGGTTGGTACTAATACTACCACTTGTTTGCCTGCATTGACCGCGACAAAAGCCGCTCGCATAGCAACTTCAGTTTTACCAAAACCGACATCACCACAAACCAGTCTATCCATGGCCATTGGCGCTTGCATATCGTCAAGCACAGCTTCGATTGCGGTTTCTTGATCGACAGTTTCTTCAAAAGGAAAACCTTGAGAAAATTGGGCATATTCTTCAGCTTCAATTTTCATTGCATCGCCAGGTCTGGCTTGTCTTCGGGCGTAAACATCGAGTAATTCAGCGGCAACATCACGAATTTTCTCAATGGCTTTTTTCTTGGCTTTAGCCCACGTTTCGTTACCTAGTTTATTTAAGGTTGGGCTTTCATCGGCGCCCACGCTGTAACGACTAATTAGGTGCAGTGAAGATACTGGAACATATAATTTATCGCCGCCAGTATATTCAAGCTGTAAGTACTCAGCGACTAAACCACCAGTATCAAGTGTGACTAAGCCTTGATATAGCGCAACACCGTGTTCAAGGTGAACGATAGGTTCACCGACTTTTAATTCAGCTAAATTTTTGACTAATACATCAGAGCTGACTTGCTTTTGTTTTTCTCTACGTCGTTGCTGAGAAATCCGTTGTCCGAATAATTCAGTTTCACAAATAACGCTGATATCACCTTTAGGCGTATCGTGAATAACACAGCCTCGTGATAGCGGCGAGACAATTAACCCAATAGGAGCTTTTGCCTTGATGTAGTCATCTAAATGATTGAACAACTTAGGCTTAATATCGATTTTGCCTAGCAACTCAATTAATGCTTCACGTCGACCTTCTGATTCAGCACAGAACACCAATTGTTGATGTGTTTGACTATATTCTTGCAGACTGATTAATGGCTGCTTGAGCTTATGATTGGCATTGATATCAGGCAACGCAGACACACTAGCGTGTTGCGCTTTGTTATTTTCATCACTAGGAAGAGCAAATTGCGAGCGCTGATAGCGCTTGAATTGTGCAAATAACTCATCGATGAGCAGATACAGTTCTTGTGGTGCGAGTAAGGGGCGTAAAGGATCAACTCTACGGTCTTCATAGCGGCTGTTGATTTCACTTAAATGGTGCTGACTTGCTTGTTCAATATCACCCAGTGTAATGAGCTGAGTGTTCTCTGGAATATAATCAAATAGATTGGCTGTTTCATCAAAAAACAGTGGTAGGTAATTCTCAATACCCGCAGGCATAAGGTTTCTACTCACGAGCTGGTAAACCGACTCTGCTTCTTTTGAGATGACCTCAAATCGACGACGGTAACGCTGCCTAAAGCCTTCAATTCCGGCATTGTCAGTAGGAAACTCTTTTGCTGGCAGCATTCTTACTGCGTCTATTTCTTGCTGAGAACGCTGGGTTTCAGCATCAAAGTAACGAATTGACTCGACTTCATCGTCAAATAATTCAATTCTTAATGGTTGATCTGACCCCGTCGGAAAAATGTCTAGAATAGAACCACGAATCGCAAATTCGCCGTGCTCGTATACTTGGTCAACAATGTAATAACCCGTATCTGTTAAATGTTGTCTTACTTGTTGGAGACTATAAGTGTCGCCTTTTTTCAGCAACATGACATTTGCAGTTAAAAATGATTTAGGCGGCAGTTTAACCATGAGCGTGTTAACTGGCACAATAATAACATTGTGTTGTGTTTGGCTCATTTGCGCTAAGGTTTCTAACCGTTGAGAAATCAAATCTTGGTGCGGTGAAAAACTGTCGTAAGGCAAGGTTTCTCTGTCAGGAAACAAGCAGACATTGACGTCGTAATGAGACAATAAGTAACCGAGTTCAACTTCAAGTTGTAGCGCTGCTGGCGTATCACTTGTGACAATAAGAGTTGTGCCAGAATGTTGCTGAATTAAACTCGACAGGGTAATGGCTTGAGATACGCCCCCTAGTGTTGCTAATGTCTGAAATTGTTGGCCTTTTTTTACACTAGGCGGTGTTAAAACGCTAAAATTCTTCATTGAATTATTAAGTTTACTTCTGTCAATGTGTGATGTTCCAGCCGATACTAATAAGGGACTCAATAGTAAAAGTATTGGTAACGGATATGAATAAAAGCAAGCATCCTCATTGCCTTTATTATTGGCTTACTATTATAAGCTAGCCAATAACAAGTTGCAGGCAAATATTATTAGTCAGAGGCTTGTTGGCGACTTTGTTTTCGCATTTTCAACATTTTTTGCTGCACATTTAAACTGGCTTTGACGAGTTGCTCTACATCAGAGTCGAGTATCTGGCTAAATTCGAATGTCACAAGGTAGCCGTTTTCGGTGCTTTGGCACTGACTGACTTGGCATAAACATAATATCGCAACGAGTTCACTGCTGATGTAAATCGAAGATTTAAAGTAATCGCCAATGGTGAGGGGATCAGGGCTGACGATGCTTATACCGCTGCCACCAAATTGGGTACCTTGATAACGCTCACCCGATTGCACTTCTTTTTCTAACACATGCTGTAACACTAAATCGACTTTACGTGACTGTAATTTTAAAAAATCGACCACAGCTTTTGCTTCATTATCTAATTGACGTAGCTGCAATAAGCAATTGGCTTCAAGTTCTTTGACTTCTGACAGCAGCTTAAGCCCAACAGACTGCATTGAGCGAAGATCCTCTTCTGTTGGGATAGCGTTAGATTCAGGCCAAGTTTCCAAATAAACATTGAATTGATGAGGCACAGTAAAATATGCGTTAGATTCAGTGAACAAGGTTTGCCTCTTTATTTATCAAACTAATACCCCTATTATCATGCCCATCTTTATCATTTAGCAAGTTTTAGCCTGCTTACGTAAATAAACGGCTGTTTTTCATGCATAATAGACTCACTAAGCCGTTATATTTACTTTCTACACTCGGGGTGCCGTTTCCTTTATGAACTTTCGGTTTTCATTATTCATTGGCTATCGCTACTGGCGAACCAGAAAAGCGAATGCGTTCGCATCCTTCATTACCTTTTTTGCCGTATCAGGTATCTTTTTAGGTGTTGCTGCACTGATTATTGTTAGCTCTGTAATGAATGGGCTAGAAGGTCAACTTAAACAGCGTATTTTAGGTGCAGTTCCGCAATTAACTTTAGTTTCAGAAGCTGGGTTTAATGATTGGCAAGGTGATACCAGTATTATTGTTCAGCAAAATGGTATCCATGGCATTGCCCCATCAGTAACCACCCAGGCGATGGTGCAATCCAATCAAAATATCAGCGCAGTTCAAGTGTATGGGGTTTTTCCAGAATATGAACAGGACTTATCTGCAATTATCGCAAATACCTATTCAAGTGCGTTTGAGCAGCTACAAGCGGGTAGTTATAACATTGTTTTAGGCAGTGAATTAGCCCGTAAACTGTCTATTAATATTGGTGATAAAGTCAGATTATTAAGCGGTGATGGAGTGGTTTACTCTCCGTTAGGACCGGTACCTAGTCAGCGTAAATTTACCGTGGCTGGCGTATTTGAAATGGGATCACAAGTTGATGCGGCACTTGCGTATGTTCATTACCAAGATGCAAGGCGATTAATGCGAATTAACCCTAAAGAGATTAACGAGCTAAGAGTGTATTTAGCTGATCCGTTTTCTGCACCGCAAGTGGGTGAGAAAATCACTGCAGATCTCGCTCAACAAGGCATATCCATTACCACTCGTGATTGGCGTGAAGGGTTCGGACACTTGTTTGCAGCCGTTAAAATGGAAAAGAACATGATGTCGCTGATGTTATCGCTAATTGTTGCCGTTGCAGCATTTAACATTGTGTCAGCGCTAGTGATGATGGTGATAGACAAAACTACCGATGTCGCAGTGTTAAAAACACAAGGTTTAACCACTCAAGCGGTGATGAACATTTTTATCGTTCAAGGCTCACTGAATGCCATTATTGGCCTCGCA
This sequence comes from Shewanella sp. MMG014, assembly GCF_018100775.1. NCBI lineage: Bacteria > Pseudomonadati > Pseudomonadota > Gammaproteobacteria > Alteromonadales > Shewanellaceae > Shewanella > Shewanella sp. MMG014. The sequence goes on along the minus strand of NZ_JAGJDZ010000002.1, from coordinate 496,845 downwards.
CTTGGTGCAATTGTGGGTGTAATGATTACGTTGAATTTAAATATTATTTTAAATGTGCTGGGCATATCAGTTTTAGGCGCAGGGCAAATGCTACCTGTTGAGGTATCACTAAGCCAAATTAGTATCATTGTGGTGGGCACGCTAGCAATGACATTAATTGCCACAATTTATCCAGCATTAACCGCTGCGCGGGTTCAGCCTGCCACTGCTTTGAGATATGAATAATGAATGATAAAACCTCAGTTATCCTGCAAGTAAGCCAAGTTTGTAAACAGTTTCATGACGGTGAAACGACAACAAAAGTGCTGTCAAATGTCGATTTGAGTGTTTACAAAGGTGAGCAACTGGCCATTGTGGGGAGTTCTGGCTCTGGTAAAAGTACCTTGCTGCATATTATGGGGACTTTAGATATTCCAACATCGGGTGAAGTGACACTGGATGGTGAGAATTTGTATACCCTATCTGCATCAAGACAAGCTGAAATTCGCAATCAGGATTTAGGCTTTATTTATCAGTTTCATCATTTATTACCTGAATTTTCAGCGATTGAAAATGTGGCGATGCCAGCCTTCATTCAAGGTCGTGATAAAAAACAAACGTTACAAGAAGCGCAGGCATTACTTGAAAGAGTAGGGCTAGGTCATCGACTTCAACATATACCCGCACAACTATCTGGTGGCGAGCGCCAGCGTGTAGCCATTGCTAGAGCATTAATCAACAAACCTAAGCTTGTTTTGGCTGATGAGCCTACAGGTAACCTTGATGCAAGCAGTGGCGATAGTGTATATGAGCTTATTCGTGAACTTGCCCATCAACTTGGCACAGCGTTTGTTGTCGTAACCCATGATTATAAATTAGCGGCGAAAATGGATCGCCAGCTAACAATGAAAGATGGAGTACTACAAGACATGGCTGATATTTCGGTTCAACCAACAGCAGCGGACAAACATTAATGAAGTCTTTATTACCGCTAACGATAGGTTGGCGATTTTATCGCGCTAGACAATCGAATGGTTTTATTGGATTTATTTCTTTTGCCTCTACAGCTGGTATTGCCCTTGGTGTGGCTGTATTAATTCTGGTTCTTTCTGCAATGAATGGCTTTGAAAGAGAATTAGAACAACGTTTGTTAGGTGTGGTGTCCCATGGTGAATTGTTAAGCGTTAATGAGCCGCTACATGATTGGCAAGCGATTGCTGAAACAGCCACACACATGCCAGATATTGTTGCTACAGCGCCATTTATCAGAATGCAGGGATTAGTGCAAAAACCGGGTGGTTTCCAAGGAATTGTGCTTAACGGTATTGAGCCTAAATATGAGCAGTCAGTTTCAACTCTTGCTGAATTTATGCCAGAAGAAACATGGAATACCTTATCAGTAGCTGAAAATAATATCGTTTTAGGTCGTTCGTTACTCGATAAATTGGGTTTAGATATTGGCGATACCTTATCCATGTATACGCCTGATATGAGCCAATCAAATACATTGTCGGCAGCAAAGAGTCATCGCTTTATTGTTGCGGGAGTTTATGATGTTGGTGGCGAAATAGAGTCAACACAGGCTTATGTTTCAATGGCATATTTAGCTAACATTCTTAAACTGCCAGCCAATTCAGCAACAGGGCTTAGGATCACGGTTAATAATGTATTTAGTGCGCCGCGCATTACTCGAGATTTAGGCTATGCCCAAAGTCAGTACTTACATTTAAATAATTGGACTCGCTCACAAGGGCATTTGTATCAAGATATTCAACTTGTGAGAATGGTAATGTATTTGGTGCTGGCTCTGGTGATTGCTGTGGCTTGTTTTAATATTGTGTCTACGCTTGTGATGGCTGTCAGGGACAAAAGCTCTGAAATTGCTATTTTGATGACTATGGGCCTAAAACGACCAGCAATAATGTCAATATTCATTATGCAAGGTGGGTTGAATGGCTTTTTGGGCTGTACTATCGGCGCAGTAATTGGGGTGTTGTTAGCAACGAACCTGAGTGCTATCGCCAGTGCAATAGAGCAAACTTTAGGAATACAGTTACTCGCTTCTGATATTTATTTTATTGATTTTTTACCTTCTCAACTACAACAGGAAGATGTCATAGTTGTTGTGGCAATGGGGTTAGTCATGAGTTTATTAGCGACAATTTACCCCGCTTATAAAGCAACAAAAATAGCACCTGCTACAGCTTTAGCTGGCCGATAAAGGCAAAATAAACGCGCTGAGGCGCGTTTATTTTGTAGCCTCGCTATTCAAATCGACTTTTAACAGCATCCCAAATACCTAAAGAGGTGTCAGGAAATAGGTCTATACCTAACCAAGACTTCAATAGATATAAAAGTAATAAGCCGAATAAGGTACTCATCAAAATAAACCCTCCGATGGTGGCAAACATCATCAACATCGACATATTCTTTTCTCGACGGGTGTAAGCACGCTTGTTTTTACCCAGTAAAAAAACGTAATAAAATCGCCATTTGATAAAGGGAAATTTAAAGGTTCCTCGACTATCTAAAAAATGGCCTCCCCAAGTATTAGGGCCTAAGGCCATTTTTATTGCATTGAGCTGTTCATCAGTAAAGGTTTCTGCAATATTTGAAGGACTGCGCTTAAGCACTTTTTCGATAAGAGGATCTTGTCTGATAGACTTGCTGGAAGACGTGTCGGGAGTATTAGCCATATTAGGTCCATAATTCCTACTATCAAATGACTTAGTAAAAGATGACTAAGTGTCTAAATTAAATCTAGCATATATTTGTTGAGTTACTGAAATTAGTCATGAAAATGAAGATAAATGACGAATAAAACAATAAAGGATTAGTTGATGAGTAATTGCATAATAAGTCATGAATTGAATGGCGATGCTGCCAACATTATTCAGTTTTGGTTTACTGATATTGACTCGGGTTTATGGTTTACAAAAGACAAGGAATTTGATGCGACGATTAAGCAACAATTTAATCATTTTCACCGTCAAGCTAACGCCGGAGAGTTATTCCATTGGCGTAATACTGCGTTAGGTCGTTTAGCAGAAATCATTGTATTAGATCAATTCTCAAGAAACCTTTATCGAGATTCAGCAAAAGCGTTTGCTTTTGACTCACTGGCTTTAGTATTGGCGCAAGAAGCTATTCATTGTGGTGACGATAAACGGCTCAAGCAGACAGAGCGAAGTTTTCTGTATATGCCTTTCATGCACAGCGAATCACTATCGATTCACCAGCAAGCATTAACGCTATTTAAACAAGATGGCTTGGAGTCTAATTATCAATTTGAACTAAAACACCTAGCGATTATCGAAAGGTTTGGACGATACTCTCATAGAAACATGCTGTTAGGCCGTGAATCTACAGAAGAAGAACTGAGGTTTTTACAGCAACCGGGTAGCGGTTTTTAAAGCGGGCTTCCATGTGGAGACAAATTGGGTAAAGGAAAACTATGATCATTAATCAAGGGTTATTATCTTTGCTTTACACATGAATCTGCTTGTGTGTAATTAGCGGCGGCTGTAACGGTGTATCGTTAGTGTCGAAACTATTATTCCCCGATGATATTAAATGAGCAAGTTATTAACTAGACATGGTTTCTCGCGAGTGTAGCCACGACATTAACCTAATGGTGCACTACACGATATTAACCTAATAGTGCAGAAGGAATTGCAACCCACTCAAACATCGCGTTTTCGAGAATTGCTTCTTCTTGATGTGGTAAGTTATTGAATGAATTGCCACCCATTGTTAATGGTTCTTATCATTAAATATAATAAATGTCTTAATCCAAAATAAATAAACCTTCTCAGTTTTTATACTGTAGCGTCGAGTACGTAATTCTTTTCTAACAGATTCAATGAAAGATGATGAAGACAAAAATATCCTACTGGCACATGGCTGTATGTATACAAGGTATTTAAATTAGATAAAAACAGTGATTTACGCTTCGCTCTGCTACACATTTTAACCCACTATTTTTGTCCACTTAATGCTGCAATATGTGCCAATCAGAGATATCACATAAAATGGAGGTAATGTGGAAGAAATCAAGGAAATCATCGACTTAATAATTGAAGTTGAAAACTCAAATCTGTCGAGAGACAAACCAAACCCGTAGGATTAGAACGATACGAAAACTCAGCAGAACATAGTTGGCACGTATGTTTGAGTGCTCTAAAACTCAAAGACTTTGCAAATGTGCAAGTTGATATTGTTCGTGTCATGAAGATGCTACTCATCCATGACTTAGGTGAAATTGAAGTTGGTGATAGAGTTATTTACGCGAGTGAAACAGAAGAAGGTAAACAACTGGAAAGGGCGGGAATACACAAGTTATTAAAACTATTGCCAAAAGAATTTGGTAGACTTTGGGACGAATTTGAAAAAGGCGATAGCCCAGAGGCCAGCTTTGCAAAGGCAATTGACAGAGTACCGCCTTTACTTCACAACATTTACGGTGAAGGTCATAGTTGGAAGAAGCACATTATATCTAAAGAAAAGGTTCTTACTTTCAATGGTGAGCGTTTTTCGAAGGGTAGTAACAGACTTTGGCAAGAAGTCGAGTCTAGATTGAACGAAGCCGTTGAAACTGGCGTATTGAAATAAGTGTATAATAAGGTACTTATGAGTGATTCCGTTGCGCTAGTTTCGTTTCGCTCAAGTGTAGCGCACGTTACTCTGCTGCACATTTAATGTGGCTTAATGGTTTTTGGAGATTATTAGTGGATAATTTGACGTTTGTAAATGAAATAAAAGAAGAGTCACTTGATAAATCAATAGCCCATTTTGTAGAACTTTTATCAACGACTAAGCCTACAGATTTTAATGACTGTACAATGCATGATTTGTCCAAAGCTTGGCAAGACTCAGATGAAAACATGAGAAATATTTTTAAAAAACTTATGTACTTATCTTCACAAAGCTCGATAGCTACAACACTTCATTTAATAGATACTCAGTGTACTATTGATGAGAATACTGATCATCTAATTGTAGGGAATTTATTAGATATATTCATGGAACAAACAAATACTGGCGTAAAAACGTAACAAGACGCTATGTAAATCTTAGAAAAGGAGTTCTTATGAACAAACTATTGATACTTTCATTGACTATTTTGTTTTCCGGTTCGTTATTAGCTAATGACTCAAAAATAGATCTCGATGCGTTTGCGAAGTTGTACTTTGATAAAATGGTCGCCACGCAAAGTCCGACAGCTACAAAAAAAGAATTAGAAGAATATTTAGCATTATTAACCGACGATGTTGGTCACTCGCATTTGCCTTGGGTTACTGATGATTCTCGCTTACCGTCTGGTAAAAGTGATATGCGTAAAGGGATGACATTCTATTTAGGTGCTCATACTGAGTACAAAGCTGAATTATTAGACGTATTTGCTTTCAATCAATCAGCCATTGCCATTAGATATAAAGACTATGCTAAAGGTATTCACCCTCAAAGTAATCAGCCTATTGAGTACTCTCAAACAATGATGGAAGTACTAGAAATTGAGGATGGAAAAGTGGCTGTCATTCGTAAATATCACGAATAAATTCACATTAAAGGCGCTCAAGAACGGCCAAATACAGTTAGCCTTGTATGTTCCTTGCTTATTTCCTCAAACAATTTTTTTGCACGCTTGGCGTGGCGTGGCGTTATGCGTAAGGAGTATCATGCAATTAGAGTCACCACATATTCCATTAGGGATTAGTTTAGATGAAGGTTTAAAAATACTTGAGTCATTTTCTTCTGAAATAGAAAAGTGTACCGATAAAGAAGGTGAATTTTATAAAATCGTCTTTGATAATTGGGAATGTGGTTTCTATGAGAGAAACGGTATCGTAACTTCAACTTGGTATAACGATTCGGCAGGTAGAGAAACTGAAGAAGGCATTAATTCAAAGGTCAATCGCTATTTAAATCGTTACGGTGAAATTAATGACTGGGAAGCTGGAATTAATAACGGTTGGATTCAGTTTTTCATAAATCATACATCAGGTGTAAATATGGCTTATGGCTTACATAAAGATGTTATTCGCTTTAACAGCATTAGATAGTTCAACACGTTAGTCATATATCTGAACATCTATCTGAGCATCTATCTGAAGTAGTGCAGCAGTTATCATTGTCACCAGGCTATAAATGTTCTAGAAAGTTGGGCTGACTTAGTTAATGTGAGTGCTGATAAGATGGTAGACGCCTAATTAAGCCAAGTTGTAATAGTGGTTATTGATGTATTTTCAATGTTAAATTCAGTGATTAAGTCTGCTGTTGGATGAATCTGGGTAGTGTTCATGCCGGTAAAGCTTACACAGAAAAGACAGCGACTTGTGATACATCGTTTATCCAAGGCGCTATACTTTTTTGCGTAACTCTTATAAATCGACTGACTATAAATCGACTAACTATAAATCGATTAGCAATAAATCGATCAGAGATAAACAGGTTGATTAGTCATTGTGCTGTTCGAAACGAAGCAAGGCTAAATCATCATTACCGTCTAAAACGTGCTTAACAAACGGGTTATTGAAAACAACCTCACTCTTACCTGCGTGTAGTGTAATAGGTGAGTCATTTTTAATTTCTTCAAGGTAAATATCATTGAGCATATGGCTGTAATATTTAATAAAACTTGGAATAACTAACATTAAGTCAGATGACAATGTCTGGATGAATTTAAAGATATTCATTTTAATGTTTTTATCGATAGCGACCACACTGGCTAACTTAATTAAACCATTTTGTGCTGCGCAAAAGGCCAAATGCCCGATGATTGAATTATTGTAGTAAAAGCAGACTACTTTTAGTCTTTTACAGTCAATGTGTTCGATGGTTTCATTAAAGTCATATCCACTTTGAGACGCATGTGCGTTATAGATTAATGCTTTCTCATCTTCAGTCATTTCATCAAACCAAAACTCTTTGATTTGATTGATATTATAATTATAAATATTCGGTTTTTCATTGATAGCAGTTTTGTGCTTACGTGCCTTGATAACCACTTTCAATTCATGTTCGTCATATTGATAACATTGGTTGAAGAAGTTGGCTAAACCGACTCTGCGATTTAGCGAAGGTAAGATAGTGCCTTTTTCCCATAGACTGACCATTGACTGATTGATGTTTTTAAATAAGCTATGGTTAGTCGCTAAATCATCGGCAAGTGATTGCTGAGATAAGCGGTATGACTTTCTATAATTCCTTAAGGCGACGGCAAAGTCTTCTTTGCTGAAAATTTCTTCTTTACTTTGAGCGGACACTCTCTCTCCCTTGATACATATGTGAGCTGATGTGCGTAATACACTAGGCGGTGTAAATGCTAGTTAACATTTGTGATGAGGGCTACTTATAATGGCTATTAGGTATGCTAATATGGATTAAGTTTTACACTTTCAAAAAACTGCATGTATAGAAAATATCCAGAACAAATTAACTTAAATTATTTAAGAATTTTTAACGAGTTATATATCACTCGTAGTACAACTTTGGCTGCAGCAAAACTCGGAATAACTCAATCAGCAGTGAGCCAGGTTTTATCTAAATTACGTCTTGCTACTGATGACCCTTTATTCATCAAAGGCCAAAATCATTTAGTGCCAACCGTCAGAGCGACGACAATTGGCGAGGGTTTGGCGAATGAATTGATACAATTAGATAAACGTTTTTACCCTCAGGATTTTTTAAGTCATGGAGATTTCGATGGTGAGATTAATTTTGCCATTGGTAGTCCTCTGATTGATGTTATTGCTAAAAATCTTGTTGAAATAGTGATTGAGGTATTACCCAAAGCAAAAATCAATTTTACTCATTGGGGAGATCATACCCTTGATCAAGTCATTAATGGCGATGTTCACATTGGGCTTAATTTATTTCCAATTAATGCGCCAAAAGAAATTAGACAAATACCATTGATTGAAAGCCAGCCTATTTTTATCAGTCGGACTCCTAATGCGTGGATTGAAGAGGGGATGGAGTTGAGTGGTTTTGAAAAGCACGACTTTGCAGGGATAATTTTTTCAGATATCAATCGTATGCAACCAGCACTGGAAAATAACGATCTCACTGAGGGATTCAAGTTTAAGTTTAGATCAGAGTCTCACTCGATATTGGCGCAGTTTTTACAGTCAGATAATTCTATTGTTATTGCGGATAAACTTTCTGCACTTTACTATCCCGGACACTATTTTTACGAGGTTCCCGATAAAGTCGCTAATTTATTACCATCACGTTTAAGTTATGCATTGTATTATTTGCAGGCAAATCAGCAACATCAAATATATTCGGGCTCAAAAGATCTAGTGAAATCATTAATTGCAGGATTACTTTCATCAGTTGAACTTATTGCCAATCGTAATTTACACTCTGACTCTACTATCACCTAGTTTATAGAGCCCTTGTTTAATAAACATAGGCTCTATTTGGGCTGGATGATTGGGGCTGATGATATTAAAGCTTAACCATTAACTTGCCTTGGTTTTCGCCTTTAAAAAATAAATTTAATCCTTCAATTGATGATTCTAGCCCATTGAGTACATGTGAGCGATGCTTCACTTTCCCTTGCAGTACATAAGGAGTGAGCTTTTCTAATAAGCTAGGGATTTCGCCAAAATGATCTGGCATGGTAAAACCTTGCACTGTTATACGTCTTTTTAGAATATTCATCCAGCTTGGTCCTAGCGCAGGTGTCTGTTTACTGTAATCAGCAATCAGACCACAAACCATGACGCGGCCATGAGGGTTCATTCTGTCGACTATCAGGCTTTGAATTGGACCTGCAGTATTTTCAAAAAATAAGTCGATACCTTGGGGAGCTAACTTGTCTAATTCTGCAGCTAAATCAGCTGTTTTGTAGTTTATGGCTGAATCAAATCCCAGCTCATCAACAATCCAATTGGCTTTTTCATCACTACCAACAACACCAATGACGTGAAGTCCATCAGCTTTAGCAAGTTGGCCAACAATAGAACCGACAGAGCCCGCAGCGCCTGTTACTATTATTGTTTCACCTTTTTTAGGTTTACCTACATTAAATAACCCTTGCGTGGCGGTTAACCCTGGCAGAGCAAACACAGATAGAATGGTTTCATCAGGTAAAGGGGCATCCACTTTATTTAGGCCTTTGCCATTACTGCAGAAATACTCTTGCCAGCCCATCATTCCCATGACTCGATCGCCGACCTCAAAATCAGGGTGATGACTTTCAACGACTTCTCCTATGCCACTACTGCGCATGACTTCACCTAGATTTACTGGTGGTATGTAGCTGTCCGTATCAGGTTGCATCCAGCCAAACATAGCGGGATCCAGTGACATATAGTTTTGCTTTACGAGAATTTCACCCGGGTTAACCTTTGGCATTGGTAAGGATACGATTTCAAAAATATCTTGAGTAATTGGTCCGCCTTGTGGTCGTTTGACTAAGTTAATTGCAGTAAATGTACTCATTTTGCTTCCTTCAATGAGATCGATAATTAGGTATCGGTGTGAATAAGATAAACAGTATTATTACTTTGATTATTGATAAGATATAGTGGGCTAGTTGTCTTTCTTTATTGCTTTTATGACAATAATGGGTGGGGTATGGATCAATTAAGAGCGCTTAAATATTTTATCAAAGTGGTAGAAACTGGCAGTTTTACTCACGCAGCCAAAAGCTTTTCGGTACCTGCTTCTTCATTATCAAGGCGAGTGGCAGATCTTGAGACAAGCTTAGGTGCGACGTTATTGAAACGGTCAACTAGAGCCGTATCATTGACTGAGATTGGTGCTGAATACTATCAACAAGTATCACAACTATTGCTACAGCTTGAACAAAGCAATGAAGCGGTAAGAACGTATCAAACAGAGCCAATGGGAAAGCTGAGAATAAGCGCCATGGTTGGTATCGGTAGAGAAGTACTTATTCCGCTTTTAGATGAGTTTTCTCGCTTATACCCAAAAGTCATTTTAGATATAGAGCTTAGTGATGAATTGTCCTCGGTTGGTCGTGATGATGTGGACATTGCTATTAGAGGTGGTTATGCCCCAAATGATCGCGTTATGGCGATTAGATTAATGGACAATCAATTTATCCCTGCTGCAACTCAGCAATACCTCGACACAATGGGAACGCCAACACATCCATCAGAGCTGCAAGATCATAAAGGTTTATATTATCGCTCACCAAATGGTCGTGTACCTTGGCTGAGTAAAATAAATGGTCAGTGGCAAGACGTATCAGCACCAGCAGCAGCGATTAGCAATGTGGGGGAGTGGCTAATTGCAAAGGCAAAACAACACCAAGGTATTTTGATGATGCCACGCTGGGTTTTATCGCCGTTTTTAGCCAGTAATGAATTAACTGAGTTACACTTTGAGCCACCATTGTCTGCCACTCAAAGTGATGATTTTGGCGTATATTTGATTTATCAAAAACACCGCTACCATGTGCCAAAAGTCAAAGCCGCAGTGGATTTTTTAGTGGCGAGAATTAAACATGCTTAACCTATTAATCAATCACAAAAGGTAAGGTATTAGGAATGAAGACAACCAATAAGCCCGTTCAAGTACCGCAATTGAATACACAACGATTAACAATACGGGCTTTTCAATCTGATGATTTAGCTAATTTTGCAGCTTATCGAGCGGATCCCATCATCGCTCAATACCAAAGCTGGAATGATTACACTGAAGAAGATGCCCTGCGGTTTTATTCTAATATGGATTACCAAATGTTCGGTGTTGCAGGCCTTTGGTTTCAATTGGCCTTGATTGAAAAAGACTCGCAACAGTTAATTGGTGATATCGCACTACATTTTGTTGATGAGCAGCAGGTTGAAGTCGGTTTTACCTTAGCAAGAACGGCACAAAAAAAAGGTTACGCAACTGAAGCGATGAAATCAGTGATTGATTATTTATTTTCTGTACTGAAAAAACATAGAATTACCGCAACAACTGATGCCGAAAATAGTGCGTCAATGACACTATTGATGCGGCTCGGCTTTAGAAAAGAAGGGCATTTTATACAAAACATATTTTTTAAAGGAAAATGGGGGGATGAATGCGCCTTTGCACTATTAAATAAAGAGCACCTTTCTTATGAGTCTGATTGAAGTATATAAAGGAGAGTGGTGATGTCTTGCAATGACTGTGAAGAGTCCATTTTTAAGCAAAAGATAGGCCGTTGCCGAGCATGTATGATGCAACTTACTGTATTGAGTCTTATCTGTTGGCCGTTGTGGTGGTGGAATTATGCTGATAACCCGACGTTGGTTGAATCGATTGCGTTACTGTTTTTCTGCATTGCATTTTCTGGACTGTTAAGTTTGCACTAAGTCGTACTGATTTATCGAAAATTATCAGCAGCTGAATAAATATGTTCAGCTAACTCTCACGTATTCTCATTTCAATCGCACTGGCTTAAAGTCGGTATGAGAATGTAAAAAGCCAGCTTAAATGCTGGCTTTTCATTCAATATCACGGTTTAGGTTAGCTTCTTTTTTTCCACTTAAATAGTATCGAATATTTCCATAGACTTTTAATCACAAAGAAGCTGATTAACGCAAAAATTGCCCCCAAAATAACACAACCTAATAAAAATGGTGGACCGATTGTTCCGATTGAACTTTCAACCCATTGCCAACTGGCTTCAAATGCGAAGTCAGTCGTATCCATCCCGAGGATATTTGCACCTAATAGGTAGGCAGCATAAAACATAAACGGCATGGTAATCGGGTTAGTCAACCAAACTAGCGCAACGGCGAGGGGAATATTAACTTTGAAATAAATGGCCATACCTGCAGCAATAACCATTTGAAAAGGTAAAGGCAGCCAAGCAACAAAAAGGCCAATAGCAAATGATCCTGGCGCTGATTTTCGATTCAACGTCCATAAATTGGGATCATTTAATAAGCTGCCAAATATACGTAAATACTTATGATTACGTATTGTTTCAGGCTTCGGCATAAATTTTTGTAATAATTTTTTTGGCATATACGCGATTACTGTCTTTAATTAATCAATGATAAATCGATTCATTTATGGTTTTTGCGCCAGTATGCTTTTTAGCAATTTGCTGCCAAGCCTACTTCCTATATGGATGGCGTCTATCACTTTGATAATAGTGTTAGTAACTTTTAAAAAGTGGTCGTTCATCAGTGGAACACTTTTTGGAGTGTTGCTAATTTCTATTTGTTTTAATTCACTATTTTCTTCACAAGAATCAAATATCCCTGTCAAAAAACAATTTAAGGCAGAGATAGTATCACTAGTTAGCGTAAACAGCGACTGGATAAGTTTCGATATTCGGCTGCTTTCTGAACAAAGTCGCTTTTATGACCACTACTATAGACTCATTTGGCAGCAACCGCCTGAATTAAAAGTCGGTCAAACTTGGCTGCTAAGTGCCAGACTTAAACCGATTACCAGCCCGCTTAATCAAGGTGGTTTTAATCAACAAAAGTACCTATTAAGCCGTCATATCGTCGCAAAAGGCACGGTGAAGCAAGGGGAGTTAGTCGCCTATTTTGCGCCTTTTAGGCAAACAATCATAGATAACCTAACACCTGTATTAAGGAGTTTAGACAATAGCGCTGTTATGCAGGCGTTACTATTTGGCGACAAATCATTATTATCCAAGCAGCAATGGCAACAGTTACGTCAAACAGGAACTGGGCATTTAGTGGCTATTTCTGGCTTGCATTTATCGGTAGTTTTTGGACTTTTTCTATTATTATCACGTGGGATGCTGTTTACATGTTGGCCGCATTCTAGTCGCAGAAACTTGCTTTTATCTATGCTCATAGCAACTGTGTTTGCTTTGGGTTATGGCTATTTAGCTGGTTTTGCCATTTCAACACAACGTGCCTTGGTGATGTTGCTTGCACTCGTGGTCCTCACCATGGTCAATCAATATGCTTCAACATGGCAGCGACTCATTTGGGCGTTATTTACTGTTTTATTAATTGATCCTTTCGCGAGTTTAAGCGCTGGTTTCTGGCTGTCTTTTAGTGCGCTGGCCATTATTTTATTAACCATCGACTATACCTCGCTTCATCAACAAACCACGATTTCACAAGAAAGTGATAGCACTGATTGTATAGATAGTGTTGATTCTAATAGGGAACAACAAAGCCTTTATCTGCGTTTTTTTCAAGATCATCAAACTAGGTTTAGACGTTTAATCAGTCAATGTAAGGCTTTTATTGTTGTATTTTGGGCAGTGCAATGGCGGTTGGCATTAGCTTTAGGTTTGGTGCAAGCGGTATTGTTTGGCATTTTCTCATTTCACAGTATTTGGGTTAATTTCCTTATGGTGCCTTGGTTTAGCTTTGTGGTTATTCCATTAAGCATTATCGCTTTGGTGCTCAATTTACTGTTGATGATAATGCCCATACCACAAAACTGGTCGTACATACTTGGCGAAACTGTAATGCAATTAGCTGATTTGTCACTTAGCCCTTTTCAGTGGTTAATTGGCTTTAGTGACGCCTGGCCACTCGCTTTAGTGAGGTTGCCAGATAATCTCATCTTGAGTGTGGCTTTCTTCATAATGGGACTATTTTTAATAAAATGGTCAGTGGATAAAACATGGCGAGTCGTATCAAGTTTATTGTGTATTCCCTTTGTCATGTTGACAGTGCAGCATTGGACTTTACATCACATTGATCCATTTCAGCACGCCGATAATAAGTCAATCATTACAGATTCAACGCTAAAGCCGATTCATTGGCAAGCGCATGTTATTGATGTAGCTCAAGGCATGTCGGTACTACTGCAGCAGGGGAATCGTGGCGTACTTTATGATACAGGCGCCGCGTATGGGGAGAGTTTTTCTTATGCAGAGCGAGCTATTGTCCCTATGTTACAAGCAAAAGGGGTTACTCAATTAGATTACGTCATTGTGAGCCATAATGATAATGACCACGCTGGAGGGTTAAATGTCATAATCAAACATTACCCAGGGGTGATTGTTATAGCAGAGCAAGCCGTTATCGATAAAAGTATTAATTTAAGCTCTGAGCTGGCTACTGAAGCACCAGCACATTTGCTTTGCGAAAATAACCAAATAAAGTGGCTTAACTTAACCATTGAGATGCATATTAATACACTTGAAAGTAATGATAATAACCGCTCCTGTGTTGCTTATATTATTGATACTCAACGGCGGCTATTTTTGGCTGGAGATATTGAAAAAGAAACTGAGTATGAATTCCTTAAGCGAGACGTATTAGCCCCCGTTGATGTGTTACTTGCACCGCATCATGGGAGTCGAACATCGTCTACACTAGACTTTATCGATGCAGTGTCACCAAAGCATGTTATTTTTACCGCAGGCTACGCGAATCAATATGGATTTCCTAAAGAAGATATTCAAAATCGTTACAAACTTAAAGGAGCTAAAACACTTGTTAGCGGTGACTCGGGTCAGATTAGTATAGATTTTGAACCATCAAACTATACTATTCGTGAATATCGTTCAGATATTGCGCCATTTTGGTATAACAGCCTGTTTAGATTTGGTGAGAAAGTTAAAGCAGAGTAGAATAACCCTTTGTTTGCTATTCAAGTGTTAACGTAATCAATGACAACAACTAATAACGAAATGTCGAGCGTATTTAAACGCCTTCTTACTTATCTCATTCCGATGAAAGGAATGTTTTTGTTAGCAATCTTAGGTCTGTTAACTTACGGCTTAGTCGACGCCGCTTTTATTGCGTTCATTAAACCTTTTATCGATGAAGGCTTTAGTCAAACGCCTAATGTGGTTGGTGGCGTAGAAGTTCCGACCCACGGCGGATTTAATGCCAACAAAGACATTATGTTAATGGCGCCACTTGTGGTCATTGGTATGTTTACACTTCGGGGGATTGCGAATTTCGTATCGACCTATTGTGTATCCTACATGAGTGCTAAGTTAATCATGGATATGCGTCAGCAAGTGTTTGAACATTATTTACGCTTACCTGTCAGTTATATTGACCGAGAAAACAGTGGTAATTTAATTTCTCGAGTTACATTCGATACTGAACAAATCGCCCGAGCATCCGGCAGTGCACTTATTTCTATAGTACGTGACTCGATTACAGTCATTGCAATGTTAGCCATCATGTTCTTTTATTCTTGGAAACTATCCCTGTGCATATTAGTGATTGGCCCATTAATGGGGATAGTTATAAGCCTTGTCAGTAAACGTTTTCGTAAGGTTTCTAAGCAAATCCAATCAGCTATGGGTGGGGTTACAGCGACGACAGAACAAATGATCAAAGGCCACAAAAATGTATTGGCGTTTGGTGGTCAAAAAACGGAAGTTAATCGTTTTTTCAAGGTGAATGATTCTAACCGTCATCAAAATATGAAGTTAGCTGTCGCCCAAGCAATCAGTCAGCCAGTGATTATGATTATCGGTTCATTTGCTCTTGCGTTTGTACTGTATGCCGCAACATTTCCTGGATTAAAAGAAGAACTGACCGCGGGTACTTTTGCCGCTATTTTAGGCGCTATGATGGCAATGCTGCAGCCAATTAAAAACTTAACGCGAGTGAATGCTGAGTTTCAGCGTGGTATTGCAGCGTGTACAACCGTGTTTGAGCTACTTGATACCGCCCCTGAATCTGATACGGGTGAATATGAAGTGGCACGAGTAAAAGGTAACTTGAAATTCAATAACGTGACATTCAGTTATCCAGACACTGAAAAGCCAGCGTTAACCAATATTGACTTTGAAGTAAAACAAGGCAAAACCATTGCTTTGGTTGGCCGAAGTGGGTCAGGTAAGTCGACCATTGCCAGCTTAATGACGCGTTTTTACACTGGTGTATCTGAAGGTGATATTACCTTAGATGATGTCAGTATTTATGATTACAAATTGAAGTCTTTACGTAATCAAGTCGCCTTGGTATCACAACAGGTGACCTTATTTAACGATACTATCGCGAATAACATTGCATATGCCTACCCAGGTGAAGTGACCCGAGAGCAAATTGTTAAAGCTGCTGAACTTGCTTATGCAATGGAGTTTATCGAAACTCTACCAGAAGGCTTAGACACCGAAGTCGGTGAGAATGGCGTTTTGCTATCAGGTGGACAGCGTCAAAGGATTGCCATTGCTCGTGCTATGTTACGTGATGCGCCTGTCCTTATTTTAGATGAAGCAACCTCGGCTTTAGATACTGAATCTGAAAAAGCCATTCAACATGGGTTAGATAACTTACGTCACAACCGCACATCCATTGTTATTGCACATCGACTTTCAACGATTGAATCTGCAGATGAAATTCTTGTTATCGACCAAGGTAAAGTTGTCGAGCGCGGTGCGCATGCTGAGCTAGTTGAGCAAGAAGGCGTTTACGCTAACTTGTATAAAATGCAATTTGGTAATTAAATGCAGGCGTTAGTTAACAAAATTTGGTATCAAGGTCATCCGGCAAAATGGTTGCTTATGCCATTGAGCTGGTTATTTGGGCTTATTACTTGGTTGCGTCGCCTTGGGTTTTCACTCGGGATAAAACAAGCTAAAACTTTACCTGTGCCTGTGATTGTCGTGGGTAATATCACAGCTGGTGGCAGTGGCAAAACGCCTACCGTTATCTACTTAATTGATTTACTTCGCCAGCATGGCTATAAGCCTGGGGTAATAAGCCGCGGATACGGGGTTAAAATTAATGGCGTGAAAGCCGTTAATTTAACCGATAAAGCGGTAGATGTGGGTGATGAGCCAGCCATGATTGTGGCGCGGACAAACGTTCCCATGGTGGTTGGCGCTAAGCGTATTGACGCAGCGCAGAAGTTGTTATCTGATTTTGATGTTGATGTGATTATTAGTGATGATGGCTTACAGCATTATGCCTTAGCCAGAGATATCGAACTTGCGATTGTAGATGGGCAAAGACGATACGGTAATGAATGCTTAATTCCTGCAGGGCCATTACGAGAAGGCATTTGGCGATTAAACACTATTGATTGGGTGATCAACAATGGTGGTGCAGCGCAAAATGATGAAGTGGCAATGCAATTAGCACCGTGTTCATTAACAAGGGTAGACTCTGCAGCGTCTTCTAATACCTCATCTTGGCAATCTGAACCCGCAGTGGCTATGGCGGGGATTGGTAATCCGCAACGTTTTTTCGATAGTCTTAGCGCGTTAGGGTACGACATTGTTCAAACTCATGAGTTTGAAGACCATCAGGCATTTGATAAACAGGTATTAGCGCAACTCTCTGAAGAGCATCCATTGATAATGACAGAGAAAGATGCGGTTAAATGTCGCGATTTTGCACAACAAAACTGGTGGTATCTGCCAGTAAATGCGAAGCTTAATAAAAGTTTTGATCAAGCATTTTTGAATAGACTAGAACAAGTCGTCAAAGTTAAACAAGGAAACCTCCATGGCGTTCGATAAAAAATTACTTGAGATTGTGGCTTGCCCAGTATGTAAAGGTAAGTTGGAATTTGATAAAGAAGCAGATCAATTGATTTGTAAAGCTGACAAGCTCGCTTATCCAATTACTGAAGGCATTCCTGTTTTGCTTGAAAACCGAGCATTACCGCTAGAGTCTTAAAAAATCATTATTAAAAAAGCGCCTTTAAGGCGCTTTTTTTTGATTTAAATCCCATGCTACATATCAATTCGTTGGTTAACTATTGTGCACTTGTTGTTATTAGTATGTAGGTACTGATTATAGAGTGATTGCACTATTTATGCGCTGACGTAAAAGTCAGCCAGTTCACCTCGAAAAATTTGAAGTCTATGTCTTATAGCTTAGATACTGAATACTTAATTCGGTATGGCGGACAAAAAATGACTCAAATGCATTCTTTTCAGGACAAAGTCGCACAAATGCTTATTTTAAATGAAGGTGTGCGTATCAGTCATTTTGAATATCAAGGTAAGCGCTATTGGCTTAAACAAGTTGAAAAGCTTTCTGGAGCGATGCGCTTTTTAAAATCTGATTCAGCCGAAGCCTTATACAAAGAAACTCAAGTTTTGAAACTTTTACAAAACGATGGTGCTCCAGTTCCCAAGGTACATGCAAGTGGCGATGGATATCTCGTTGTTGAAGATGCAGGGCGCACGGTTAGGGATTGGCTTGAAAGTGATGATATAGCCAGTGATGAATTACAGCGTATTTTGAATGATACCAGCAAAGGTTTAGCTCATTTGCATTTGATGGATCATGCACATGGAAGACCGGCTTTACGCGACATAAGTTGGGATGCCGGTGAAGTTAAATTTATCGATTTTGAGGCCAATCAGCAAAAGGGCACCTTGTTGAACCAACAAATTCGAGATGTATTAGTTTATGTGCATAGCCTATACCGCTACATAAATGATAAAGAAAAGATTTCGGCTGCGATAACGGCTTATCGCCAAGCTGGTGGTGAGGTTATTTGGCAACAAGCCAAGCAATTTTTACAGTCTTGGCAATGGTTATACTATTTTGCAAAACCGTTTCAAGGTATAGGTGGTAAAGATTTAAAACCAGTGTATTGGGTGCTATGGCACTTTAGGTACCATTAAATAAAAAGCCGCTTGTCACTGCTACGCTGACAAGCGGCTTTTTTTAGAATGAATCGCTTTATTCAAATAAGTAGATGATTAGCGAGGTTTTAAGTCTTTATATAAGGTATCGATCCACTTTTTCTCCGTGATAAAACCCCAGCTCCAATCTTTCCATTTCTCAGGTACGCCACTTGCTTGTACTTGCGCTAGTGTTTTACCTTCAGTGAGCTCTTTTTCCATCCATAGAATATTTTCATCAAGCATATGTTTGAACTTTAATAAATCATCCTGAGTGGCCAGCGAACCATGACCTGGGATTATCTGTGTCTGTTTGTCTATTAATGACAGAACCTTTGAAACATTGTCACGATAACCAATAACAGAGCCACCACCATTTAAATCAACGTAAGGGAAGCGGTCTTTAAAAAATAAATCCCCCATGTGTATAACGTTATCATTTTTCCAAAACACTACACTGTCGCCATCAGTATGTCCTGACCCCATATGTTTCAGAGTTAACGTGTCATTGTTAAAATGAATGGCAACATCCTCGGAATAAGTCACAACGGGCAGGGCTGCTTTTGGGGTATCTTGCTTGGCACTGAGTCTTTTCAGTACATTGTGATGAGCAAATATGATCCCTTGTTCACCAAAGTGGGCATTACCGCCAGTATGATCGCCGTGATAATGGGTATTAATGACGTACTTAGGTTGTCCTGGTTGAATTTTATTTAATGATTGACTGATTTTATCTGCGAGTGGTGCAAATTGATCATCGATAATTAATATGCCATCTGCACCAGCTGATACACCGATATTACCGCCAGAGCCGATAAACATATAGGTTGTGGGTGTGAGTTGTTGTGAGGTGATTTGAACATCTTTAAAGCGGTCATCATCAGCATAAACTGCAGTGCTAATTAATGATAGTGCGAGTAATTTACTGAACAATCTTAGTTTCATCTGTTGTGTCCTGGTTTAATATTCACGCCTTTGGCTAGATTAACTAGCACAAAGGCATGAGGCATCCATATTACACAGTCCAAGGTAACAGCTTTTTCGCTCTCTTGTCAGCTAAACCTAATTTAACTGATGATTGATAACGAATTCGATATAGCGCTTGATAGCAAAGAGGCACTAAATACAAACTGGTGACGGTAGAAAAACTTAACCCGCCAATAATGGCAATGGCCATAGGTGAGTATGGTGGCCCACCGCCGCCGATTTGAGTATCACCCATGGCTAAAGGAACAAGCCCTAGCACAGTGGTCGCGACTGTCATCAATACTGGACGTAATCGTGTAACACAGATAGCAATAATGGTGTCTGATAAGTCAGATAATTTGGGCGTCATTTGGTTTATTTGATCCACCAATACAATGCCGTTATTAACTACGATGCCCATTAAGATAAGGATCCCAATCATTGCCATAACTGACATTGGCGTACCTGAAATCCACAGTGCCCAAAAAACACCTGTGATTGAAAACAAGATTGAGCTGATAATAGCTGTTGGTAATAACAGGGATTCAAATAAAGCGGCCATGACGATATAAATCATGGCTAGCGCTAATATCATATTGACGGCCATAATCGACTGGTCTTCATCTTGTCGTTGGAACCCACCACGTAAACTGTAGCCATAACCATACGGGAAATTAATGGTTTCCATGACTTGTTCAATTTGCTTTTGAGCCTCTTCTGTAGTGATGTCATTGACATTAGCGCCAATGGATAGGGCTGTTTGGCGATTGTAATGTCTAATCGTATCAAAACGAGGTTGAATATTGATTTCAGCTAAGTTATCGATGTTATACACTCGCTGACCTTGGCGAATAATAGGCAGTTGTTTTAACTTTTCTAAAGAGTGTTGCCAACTTTTATCATAGGCTAATTCGATACGTAACTCGCCATTAGGATCGTGTCTGAATGAACGCAGTGGTGAGCCTCGAAGTGCCATTGAAATATGAGAGGCTATTTCATTGAGGTTTAAGTCAAGCCTAGCAGCCATTTCACGGTCAATTTTTACCACAACCTCTTGTTGCGCTGCATTCACTTCAGAGCGCACGTCTTCTAAGCCGTCAATCGCACTCAGCAATGGTACAACTTGCTGACTAATCTTGATAAGTTCAGACGTTGAACGCCCCGTTAATGTAATGCGTAATCCTGAGTTTTCATTTCCCCAACCAAATTGTGGTGAAGCGGCGGCATATTTAGGGAATCCTTCTCGGATTTGCGCTTTTAACTCAGACATTGGAGTTTCGATATCTTTTAATAGCAAGATGGTGGTTTGAATGCTATCAGCTGAGTAATAGCTATATACTGAGTCGATGTGAAAGGTTTCTTTATTGGCATAAAGATAGTCTTCCATTTGATTGATCATCGCTTCAGTAACTTTGAGGTTATGTCTGCCTTCAAGTTGGTAATTAATATATAAACGGTCATTACCTTCACCATCTGATTGGTCCTGTTGCACCAAGCTCAATGGCAATGCTGTTGAGGCTAATAGGAACACGGCTAACACCCCAGAGGCCTTCGAATGCGTTAAAATCCAAGTTAAGCTTGTTTGATAAAACTGACGCAACGTAGACTCTTTTTCCTCGGTATCAATTTCGAAATGTAATTTGGTCAATAATAATGGGATTAATGTCTTTGCCACTAACAGTGATGCGGCAAGAGAAATACAGATTGAAATCGCTACATGTTCAAGGAAAATGGTCAGCTCAACTTTAACACCCACAATATTAGGTAAAAAGACAATGGCAGTGGTCAGCGTGCCAGCAAGTACTGCTAAAGCCACTTTTTCAACACCAGTTAACACGGCATTTTCATTGGCTTTTTGACAGCGTGCTAAGGTATCTTGCTGACCTGTAATACCACTACGTTGCTTTTCTTGCAGTACGCTTTCGGTTACAACAACCGCATTATCAATCAGCATACCCACTGCCAGTAATAACCCCATCATCGATAAGATATTCAAGCTATAACCCAGTAAGTACATACCAGCTAACGTCATACAAATTGAAATAGGTACTGACGACACCACCACTAATGTCATTTTTAAGTTACGTAAAAATAAGTACAGTACGCCGAATGATAGAAAAGCGCCCATCAATCCTGATAGCAGCAAATCTTTAAGTGAAGACTTAACACCATAGGCCTGATCTTCCATGACAAATAACTTGATGCCTTGAAATTGTCTGTCTTGTTTAGTTTGTTCAATGACCTTTAATACTCGCTCTGACACATGCACTAAATTTGCCCCAGATTCTTTAAACACATCTAAACCAACAGCATATTTTTGGTCTAAATGTCGACCCTCAAACGCCTCAGGAAGCGTAAAGGTCACTGACGCTATGTCACCTAGGCTGGTTGTGGTATTGAGTTTAACAGCTTTGATATCTTCAATAGATAAAAATTCACCTTTTGGAGATACTTGAAAAACACGGTCATTGTGACGGATGGTACCAGCACTTATGACAAAGTTTTCCATTTGTAGTCGTTGGCGAAGCTGTGCAGGGTTGATACCTGAAGCTGCTAACTTATCGGCATCTAGCCTAATTTCAATTTGCTTTTGATCAACGCCATACAAAGTGACTTTTGATACGCCTTCAATACGCTCTAAGGGTTTGCGAAGTTGCTTATCGAGCAAGTCGAATGCATTGGATAACTCGCGCTCACTTGATATACGAATAGTGAGCACTGGCATATCAGCAGTAGAGAATTGCTGAATGAGCACTCGTTCAACATCTCTGGGTAATAAATGCCTTACCGAGTCGATTTTTTCGCGTGCTTCTAGACTTTTGGTGGCGACATCTTGCCCCCATTTCATATTGAGCTGAATATTCGCTCCATCTTGAGATGAATTTGAGCGTACCTCTTCAATACCACTCATTGTTGCTAACGACTCTTCTAGAACACTGGTGATATCTCGTTCAACCTCAGCAGGCGTTGACCCTTTATAAGGCACGTTTACCTGAATTTGTGGAATATCAATACCTGGAAACATTTCCAATGGCAGTAGCCTGCTAGAGGCCATGCCGAATAATAATATTGCCAGAAAAAACATGCTGGTGGTTACGGGGCGCTTAATGGCTAATCGAGTAATGCTAAAGCTCTGTTTATTTTGATTAATTTTAATGTTATCCATTATAACTGCCCCTCTGATGCTAAGGTCGGCGCCACTTCCGTTTGCGTTACTTGATAACGTTTTTTATCAAATATGCCGTAAAGGGCTGGAATAACTAACAGCGTTAACATGGTCGACATTGATAAACCAAAAATAACAGTAATTGCCATAGGTGCACGTATTTCACTACCATCACCTAAACCAATTGCCATTGGTAACAAGCCCAGTGTTGTGGTTAACGTTGTCATCATAATTGGGCGTAATCGCGATTTAGCTGCGGTGTTAATCGCTTCATCTTTATCATGACCTTCTTTTCGAAGTTGATTGATTCTATCGACCAAAACAATCGCATTGTTAACAACAATACCTGCGAGCATTATTAGGCCGATAAAGACAACCACACTTAAGTGAGTGCCTGTTATAAACAGACCGATAACACTGCCACCAACAGCCATGGGCACAGCAATTAGGATTAGTAATGGATGCAGTAAAGACTCGAACTGACTTGCCATGACCAAATAAACTAAAAAGATAGCTAATACCAAGGCAATTTTTAATGAATTAAACGAGTGCTCCATTTCTTCGTTTTGTCCGCCGAAGCGTGCTTGAATGGAAGACGGAAATTGCTGTTGATTAAGTATTTGTTGGGCTTCTTTTACTGCTTCACTTAAATCGCCATAACTGAGGTTTGCCGATACGATTGCGACACGTTGTTGGCTAACACGGTTAATGGCTGATGGGCCCACTTGCAATGAGACATCAGCTACAGCACTTAATGGAATCGGGTATTGACTATTAGGGTTAATAATCAGCGAATTGACATCTTCAATGTGATTTCTTTCATCTAGTTCGCTTCGCACTAAAATATCAACTTTACGGTCACGAACTGTGTATTGGCTTGCTATAGTCCCGCCTACACGCTGAGCAATTCTGCTGGCAACAGTAGGTGCGTCCATATCAAGGGCTGCTAAACGGGCATGATCAAAGCGAATACTGATTTCAGGTTGTCCATCACGTAGACTCGTATTGATATCGCTAAATCTTGTTGATTGTGACAAGGCAGAAACCAGTTGGTCACCACTTTGCTTTAACTGGGCTAAATCATACCCAGAGAGTTCAATTTCAAGCGGTGTTTTAAAGCTAAACAATTCAGGATGTTCAATTTTTGCATCTAAGGCTGGAATACGCTTGGCGGTTTCACGTAACGTATTAGCCACTATTGTAAATGCGTCAGGATTGGCTAGTACAACTTGTAATCGTCCCCAATTTTCTCCACCTCTAGCGGTATCAGAAGTCATTAATCCACCACTACCTGCTTGGCTGAAAGTGTGTTTCACATTGTCACTATCGCTAATGGAAAATGCCAATTGCTCTAGCACAGCATCAGTTTTTTGAACGGCAGTACCTGGTGGAAGTAAAATTTCGACATAAAACTCCCCTTGGTTCATTGGAGGAATAAGCTCCACACCTAATCTTGGGAATAAGCTACCAGCCCCCACGGTTAACATGAGTGCAATAACCACAGTCACCATTTTATGGCTCATTGCTTGACGTAATACACGATGATATATCGCCTCAATGAATCGATAAAATAGATTAAAACCTGCGCTTAACGGACGCATGAACAAGCTGAAAAACCAAGACGTAAAGCGGGTTAGTATGATGACAAGATTAAGCAATAAGGTCGGTAGATAACTGAGTATAAGTTTAAAAGGAAAACCTAAAATAGCCTTGGTGTAATAGGCGAACTTTGCTTTTTTACTCGTTAGTTTTTCAATCGGAGTAGTGGTTTGCTCTACAGGTAGTTGAGTAAAACCTTGTCTAGAAGCAAGCATTGGAATCGCTGTGAGAGCGACAAATAATGAAGCCAGTAAGGCGAAGGTCACTGTGAGCGCTTGGTCAGAAAATAACGCCCCAGCAATACCATCAACAAACACAAGCGGGACAAATACGGCGAGGGTGGTCAGTGTTGAAGCAAAGATAGCACCAGCCACTTCTTTACTGCCAGTAACAGCAGCATCTAATCTAGCCATGCCTTTTGATTTATAGCGGTCAATATTTTCAAGTACCACAATAGCATTATCAACTAACAAGCCTATGGCTAATGCGATCCCGCCAAGCGACATTATGTTCAAGCTAATCTCTGCAAAGTACATCATGTTGAATGTGGCGATAACAGAGAATGGGATTGAAATTGAAATGATAAGTGTGGCTATGATGTCTCTTAAAAATAAATAAATGACTAGCATCGCAAGCAAACTACCAAATAGGGCTGCTGTGGTGACTTCACTCACTGCGCTTTGGATAAACTCTGATTGGTTATAAATGACTTTTAGTTGATTATCTGCCGATTCTTGATTGATATTAGCAAGCTCTGCTTGCACCTTTTTAGCAACAGAAACGGTATTAGCATCACCTTCTTTATAAATCGCCAGTTCTATAGACTCGACATCGCCGATACGGGTGACATCACTGCGTTCTTTATAGCTGTCGACAATATCAGCCACTTCCGATAATCGAATTAATGTTTGGCCTTCACGGTAGATGATGACGTTTCGTAATTCATCTAGGCTATTAAATTGATTGAGGGTGCGTACAAGGTATTCTTTATCTCCTTGTATCACTTTACCTGCTGATAAATTTATATTTTCTTGATTAATACGGCGCTTAATATCGTCAGCATTTAAGTTTAACTGCTGTAATTTTTGCTGGTTAAGTAAAATATGAACTTCTTGCTCTAATCCGCCAGATAACCTAACTGCAGCCACACCAGATAGTGCTTCAAGGCGACGTTTTAGTTCTTCTTCAGCAAAAGTGCGTGTGGTTTTTAATTCAGATTCAGTTGCGTCAGGAACCGATAACGCCAAACGCATGATGGGATCCAAATTAGGGTTAAATCGCAGTAAAAGCGGCTTATTAATATCTAGAGGTAACTCAATAGTATCGATTTTTTCACGTACTTCGAGGCTTGCCATATCCATATTCGTGCCCCACTCGAATTCCAGGACAACATCGGACATTCCAGAGCGAGAAATTGAACTGATTTTTCGTAAACCTTTTACGACTCCAACCGCTTCTTCAATGGGTTTAGATATAAGCTGTTCAACTTCAACTGGCGCAGCGCCATCGTAGGCAGTACGTACAGTTACACTTGGATAGCTTAGGTCGGGTAGTAACTTAACCGCAAGTCGAGTAAAGCCCACCATGCCAAACAACATAATGGCAAGCATAAACATCCACACAGTAACCGGGCGTTTAACCGAAGTATTAATCAATGACATAGTGACTTCCTTATTGCGCTGCTAGGCTGTTTTTGGCATAAGAAAGGGGCGTGATCACTTCGACCAAAGATTGATCCTTCAGGTTTTGCTGACCACGAATGACGATTTGTTCACCTTGTTCAACACCTGAAAGGATTTCAACTTTATCTTTTTCTCGATAGCCCAGTTTGACTTCTCGACGGGTCGCGGTGTTATCTTCGATAACATACAAGGCTTGAGTATCATCTTGATTAATAACCGCGTTGAAAGGAACGGTAATAACGTTTTTGTGAGTGTCATATTTTAATTCTACTCGGGTAAACATACCGGCTTTTAGTTTGGCATCGCTATTATTGATAGCAATGGTGACT
Source organism: Shewanella sp. MMG014 (assembly GCF_018100775.1). Classification (NCBI taxonomy): domain Bacteria; kingdom Pseudomonadati; phylum Pseudomonadota; class Gammaproteobacteria; order Alteromonadales; family Shewanellaceae; genus Shewanella; species Shewanella sp. MMG014. The sequence goes on along the minus strand of NZ_JAGJDZ010000002.1, from coordinate 470,622 downwards.
TTAAATGTACCGCTTTGGGCATCCACAATCGGGCTGATACGCAGTACGTTAGCGATGATTTCTTGGTTGTTGATGCTTTGATTAGCATATTGATTTGTTACTTTAGCTTCTTGCCCTAAGCGTAAGCTCACTAATTGTTGCTCAGGTAAGTGAACGATGCCATGAAGCTCGTCTTGGTTAACAATATAAAATAACTCTTCAAACTCTTTCGCCATGTTGCCTTTTTTAACGTGGCGTTTAGCGACTACACCATTAATTGGCGAAACTATCTGACTTTCAATAACATGCAGTTTAGCTAGATCACGCTGCGCAATAGCGGCTTGTAAATTGAATTCTAACTTTGCCATGACATCTTGACTGACAAATTCTTTATTCTTCATCTGCTTTAGTCGATTTAACTCTTGCTCAATGATTTGAACTTCAGCTTGAGAGCGTTTGTAATCGTAGTGCTGACGTTTTGCGTCAATGGTGGCTAAAGCCTGACCTTTGGTGACTCTATCGCCTTCCTCGACTTCAATTGTTTCAATGAGACCTGCAATGCGGGTGACGACATGAGCTTCTTCTGGCGCTTCTAATGTTGCAGTTGTGCTATAAAACGAAGATACATCTCCTTGAGTAACTGGTGATACTTCAACAGGAATGGCGTACTTCTCTTCCTCTTTTTCTATTTCAGATTCTCCACCGCAAGCTGTTAACGTTAATGTTGCAAAGCAAAGTAGTGAGATTGTCATTTTTTTCATGCTGATTAACCTATCCATGGGGTACCTGCTAATTTATTTTGTAATCGGTTTGTTGCTAATACTTATTTAACCTTGAATAAGCAGAAGTTGTGCCAATATAGTTAATTTGTTTTTAAACAGAGGTTTAAGTGTTTTTTGCACTTTAGTTTAGCAAAGGTGAATATTAAGATGTGGTGAAAATGTTTATTTTTTGGTGTTAATGGTTAATAGTGGCAGTGAGCACTTCTGACACTCAACGAAAAAGCCGATGGCTCAGTCAAGGAATAGGAAAATGGTTAAGATCATACAAGCCACAATCGATAACCTTTTACAAATCTCACCGCTTTTTTGATGCCTATAGACAGTTTTATGGCCAGGAAGAAAATTTGGATTTAAGCCATAAATTTATTAAGGAAAGGTTAGTTGAAGCTGATTCAATCATTTTTATTGCGATGAATGAGCAAAATACGTTGGTTGGCTTTGCTCAGTTGTATCCGTCATTTTCATCAGTTGCGATGAAAAGAACATGGATTTTAAACGATTTATATGTAGAACACGCTTTTAGACAACAAGGTGTAGCTACAGCTTTACTGCATCAGGTTGACGTTTTCGCTAAATTTACTCATGCGGACAGTATTAAATTATCGACAGAGGTGAGTAATGGCGCGGCTAAAGCATTATACGAGAGTAAGGGATACCGACAACTCAACCAGTTTGATCACTATATTAAGCGTGTTGATTAACCCATTACGCTTATTTAACAACATCTACGCCATTATAATAGAGGGTTAGATCCTTCAATTGAGATTAACGTCTATTGCACCTGCCTTTTACCATAAGCCTAAATTTACAGAGGGCGAAAGGCCAGTTAGATATGAAAGAGTTATTATTTGGTGTTGTAGGCAATATGGGGCCGGAAGCTGACATTCTATTTCAGGATATTGTTTTTAAGGAAGAAGTCGCGCATGGTGCGATGAAGGATCAAGACCATATGGGAATGGTTGTCATTAAGAATCCAGATATACCTGATCGCTCTGAAGCTATCAATGAGGGAGGAGAAGATCCCGTTCCTGAGATGCTTGAATCAGTAAAATTTCTTGAAAAAAATAAAGTCAATTTTGCAGTGATGACATGCAATACAGCGCATTATTTTAGGAAAAGGCTACAAGAACAAACAGATGTTTATTTACTCGACATGTTGAAAGCAACCACAGAGCAAATTCATAGCGATAACCCTGCAGCAATCGTTGGCATACTTTGTACCAATGGTACTTACAATTCGGGTATCTACGATGATTATCTAACAATGGCAAATTTACCGTTTATTAAGCCGTCATTAGAAATTCAAGAACGATATGTACATAGCGCAATATATGGTGCCAAAACTGGTGAGAAATCCTCATGTGGTCAGGATATAAGAGAACCGTTTGGTATTAAATCTGGTGAATTAGCAAGTAATGCAAAACTATTGATTAAGGCGATTGAAACGTTAGAAGTTCAAGGTGTTGATACCGTTATTTTGGGCTGTACTGAGTTACCTTTAGTTCGCTCTATTTTAGAGAACCACTTTTCATCAATTGATTTTATTGATCCAATGGAGGCGGTTGCAAGCAAAGTTGTGCAAGTTTATGAGTTGGCAAAGTCACTTTACTTCAGCGGTGAAGCCAGAGACTTTTGTGAAAAAATAAATATTGGAGACATTCACTCTATTGAAGATATCGCGCATTATATTGTTTATAGGCAAAATAAAAACAGGGTGCTTGCTGAGGCTTGAAACTTAGCATTTGTTTGTGATTTTTAAATATACTCGCGACCAACGCAAGCTTATCTTTCTAGGTTATCAATGATACAAGTCAGGCTGTGTTATTAGGACTGATTAATTGATGGTTTTTTGTAATGTATTAATGCAATTTGGTTTTTTAATAAGTAAATTTTAACTTAATCTAAAGTGGAAGGTAACTTAAACTGAAAAGTCACTTTAATTAAAACTAACCTAAATTAAAAATGACATAAATTGAAACCTTAAAGTATGATTTTCAAAGTCTACTGATTAAATTATTATCACTAAGTATTATATAAATACAGGTAAGCCGAAACTCGGTATACCTGTATTTATATCGTGATGCTCATGCTAGTAGGATAGGTGCTAGTTCGAAAAATAATAGAACTATTTCCATCGATACTATAAAGATTTGTCTGTAATAGCAAAATTAACACGACGTATTTTTGAGCGCTCTGAAGTCGTCAATTTAACGCCTTTGTCTTCGATAATGTGTGCACTAGACTGAAGCTGCTTTGGTGAGGCGCCTAATAGTACTAAGTGTTCAACTAAGCCATCAGCGCGTTTTTTAGCTAACGCCTTGTTGTATTCAATTGTACCTTTATCGTCGGTATACCCTTGAATATCAACAGACTTATCAGGGTTTCTAGATAGGTAAGTGACAATACAAGACATATTACTGTCTAAGCTACTGTAAGGTTTTGCACTGTTGACTTCAAAGTAAACCGGTCTAAAACCAACAAGCTCTTCATTATCATTTTCTAAAGCGTATTCCATGCACGCAGGAGAAAGCGAAACGACTTTAGGTGGTTCAGGTTGAACTTCTGGGGTTGATTTACATCCAGATGCTGCAAGTAAGATCAAAAGAGGTACTGATAATTTAGAATATGCCATATCTACTTCTATTATTTAGTCCGTTAAAAAAGTATTCGTAAATTACCCATTATGGAATGCTTGGTCAATAGAAATAGATGGTTTTTTAATGAATGTTTTATAAGTTTAATTAAATTTATATCCTAATTAATTATATTTTAATTAAATACATACTAAAGGGTGTGAGATATTTGCTCTATTTTTATATTTACAATGATAAATGGTTTTTAATATTGTTTTTTTTAAATTGATGCTGCAACATATTGGGGTAAATTAAATAGAGTAGTGCATTAGTTTACATACTTAAGGATAATATAAAGGGATTTACCTGTACTTATGGATAAGAGTCAAACCCCCGAACATATGGTTGATGACAAGACTTTGGTCGCTGGCATTAATAACGGTTCAAATAGCAAAAATAATACGAATTTAATCGGTAAATGTTTTAAAAAGCGTTACTTAATAGAATCTAAAATTGGTCATGGCGGTATGAGTGATATCTACCGTGCAAAAGATCTATATTTAGAATCATTAAATGTCGCAGAACCGTTTGTCGCTATTAAAGTACTGTTATCACAATTTACTGACATTCCAGAAGCGCAACAGGTGTTAATTAAAGAGTCTGTGCAAACACAACAGCTCTCGCATCCCAATATTATTCGTGTATACGACGTTGATACTGACGATGGTTACCATTTTATGGTCATGGAATGGCTAGATGGTGAATCTTTAGATCAAGTGATTAAACGTTCTAAGCCGCTTGGACTTAACTTTAAAGGTTCAATGAAGATTATTGAGCAGATTGGTTCGGCATTAACTTATGCCCATAAACAAGGAATTGTGCATACCGATCTGAAACCATCGAATATTTTCTTAACCCGTCAAGGCAATATCAAGGTATTTGATTTTGGCGTGGCTAAATCATTCCAACATGAAAAAGACCATTATGCATTAGAACAAGTTGATCAAGACTCGCCACTGACAGGTTACACACCAGCCTATGCCAGCTATGAGCAGCTGATGGGTGAAGAAGCTTGTGCCGCCGATGATATTTATGCCTTTTCTTGCATTACCTATGAACTGTTAACCAGCAAACACCCTTACAAACGAGTTGCGGCAAATGAAGTCGATTTGGCCAAAGCATCGTTGAGTAAACCAAGTCATATTAGCTTACGTTTATGGCCTACACTCAAAAAAGGTCTTGCTATTAAGAAGGCGCAAAGAGCTGACTCTATCGCGACGATTATTGAAAAGTTTGAGAGTAAAGCCTGGCCGCTACCTACTGCGATTGCTGCGGCAGTGGCACTGATTGTTGTGGGAGTACAAGTCCAACAACATCATCAGCTGCAACTTGCGAATTTAGAGCAAAAAGTATCAATGACTGATCAAGTGCAAAATGAAACTCAGTCATACGAATACATTCCAGCTTCCGCATTATTAGAGCGCCTAGCTGAAATACCTGAAGATAAAGTGCTAATTCGTAATGGTTTATTAAGAAAACACCATACTGAAGTATTAGATATTGTTGAAAAGCGAATTGCTTCAGTTCCGAAAAGCAGTAACGGTTTATATCAAGACTATGGCCGAATTTCATTAATCATTGAAGCCACTGAGCGCTATTACCCTGACTCAATACGCTTATTAAAAATGAAAAACCAAGCAGAACGTAGCAAGCAGTCGGTGATAGATGCGTTATCTGAGCGATTAGCTTTACTGTTAAGTCAGTCAAGATACGATGAAGCAGGCGGAAATAATATAAAAGCGATTGTTGAAGACTTAGCCTTTATCGAGCCTAAGTTCACTTATGTGCCATCAGAAGAAGATTTTACACTTTATGCAACAGCTTTTGATGTAGCGCTTAAAACCCACGATGTCACTCAAATAAAGGCACTAATCACAACGGGTGAGGTTATTTTTTCACAGCAAGCTGAAGCACAGCCTTTACTGACTTATGGCGCTGAAATGAAGGTGGCGGTTGAACAACTCACTGCATACAACAATGCTGTCCAAAGCGGTAAAAATGCGCAATATCCTTACCAAGATGCAGAGGTCTATTACAGAAACACCTTTGAAGAGCTGACTGTCAGATTAGATGCCATTGATAATCCAAAAGACCTGCGAGCATTTGACGATGAAGTCAGAGTGCTAGCTGAGAGTGTACCGGAAGATTTTGAACCCTTATTGACTTTGGATAAACGTTTAGCAGGTTCTTACCTAAGACAAGCCAATATTTATTTAGAGAAACAATATTTAAAAACTGCCCGTGAATTATTTGCTCGTGGTAATGAGATGTATGAACGTCTAAACGGTGTTGAGAGGCTGTAAACCGCATTGCAAAGAGTGGGCAAATAACCAGTAAGGTGATGAAATCACCTTATTTAACTGCATATCAATTTAAGGATTGATATGCATTACGCTTTTAAATGTGTTGAGTCACTGTTTGCGCATAAGTTGTTTAAAGGAATGTATTTAAAATGGAATTAACGCTTGAGATAGTGAGCTTTCATCGGTTATCACCTGAGCAAGTCACATCTAAGGATGTAATCAGTTCGCTTACAATAGGTCGAGCTGATACTAATGATTGGCATTTACCTGATCCAGAAAAGGTGGTGTCGGGTACACATGCTCGTATTACGAAACGTTCTGACGGCTTTTATATTGAAGATTTATCAACGAATGGCTTATATATAAACCGTTCAGTTGAAGCGTTAGGATCTACAAAGCCTCATAAGATTGAGCATGATGATCTACTCACCTTAGGTGATTATGAAGTGTCAGCAAAGATGACAAATGGTATTAGTACTGGGGCTGCTTCTAGCACTCAATCAGCTGCAAGTGTTAGTGCCGACCCGTTTCAGGCTAACCAAGTGCTTGACAGTAATCCGTTTGAAAACGAATTTGAACAACAAATTGCTGGTTTTGACGCACAAAGTTTGTTGAATCAAGCGCCGAGTCAGTCTCAACCGCTACCTGATGTCAACGGTGACTTACAAGATCATTTTCAGCCTCCTGGGATGGCAATTCCAGAAGAGTGGGGCCAAGATTTCTTTAATGAGTCTGCGCCAGTGGCAGAGCCACAAGTTAGTATGCCAGTTAGTCAACCTGTTACGAATCAAGCTGCGCCGCAACCCGCTCACCAACAGCCGCAATCAATGCCGCCACAACAATTAGCAAGTATGGCAAGTCAGCAGCAAGTGACTAACCCACATGCGGCGCAATCAACAGCTCAACAAGCAACTCGATCAGAACCTCAACCACAAGTGAGCAATCAGGTACAAGCTGCTTCATCATTAAGCCAAGCTTTTTTTAAAGGTTTTGGTATTGATGAGCAAGAGTACAGCAAAGTACTCACTGAAGAATTAATGTTCGAGCTTGGTCAAAGCATGCAACTCATGCTCACTGGCTTAATGGACTCTTTGCGTCAACGCTCGAAGTTGAAAACAGAATTCAGAATTAACCAAACGACATTTCAGCAAAGAGAAAATAATCCGCTCAAGTTTTCAGCCAGTCTTGATGATGTTTTTCAAAATTTGTATTTGCGTAAAAGTGCGAGTTTTCTGTCATCTCAACAGGCCATTATTGAAGCATTTAACGATGGGCGTAAACATGACATTGCACTTACCGCTGGGACATTTGGTGCTTTAAGAGGCTTGTTAAATCAGCTCGATCCCGATCTTGTTGAGCAAAAAAGTCAAAGCCAATCATTTGCTGAAATGTTAGTGCCAGGCCAAAAGCAATTTAAACAATGGAAAGTCTACAAAAGTTTACATGAAGATTTACAGGCTGAGTTTGCTAACACAAACACCTCAGCATTATCTGATGACTTTGTAGAAGCTTACGACAATAAAATCAAATCATTATAATTTTAAGGGATTAAGCGATGAAACTAAAATTAGGATTGTATCAAGCTTTACTAGCCTCAGTATTGTTGATAAATACGGGCTGTAAAACCATTAATGCCGTGGTACCTGCTTATACCGATATCACGTTTAGTGCGAGCGCAGATATTAACCCTGATATCAATAAGCGTCCGTCGCCTGTGGTAGTAAAAATATTCGAACTTTCTTCCCGTACCATCTTTGATAATCAGGATTTTTTCACTCTTTACGAGTCTGCTGAATCGGTATTAGGACCTGACTTAATTCGAAAAGATGAGCTTGAATTGCAACCTTCTGAAATTCACGAGTATCCAATGAGCTTAGGTCAAAACACACGATACGTAGGGGTGATTGTGGCTTATCGCGATATCGATGCTTCTCGCTGGCGCTCAGTTGTTGAGGTTGACCCTACTGGATATGACAGTGTCACAGTCAATATAGAAAAAATAGCAGTTTATAACTCTGAGCAGTAAAGATTTTATTTAAATTGAAATAACGGATATTTCAACAACGATAACAAGTATTGGAAATAATAAGGAAGTTATGAGCGATTTTAGCCCAATAGCATGGACTGAAGGGATGTTTTTACGCCCTCAGCATATGCAACAACAAGAACGTTTTTTACAGTATCAGCAAACTCAAATAGCGAATAAAGCTAACCCATTTGCATGGGGAGTGACCCAATACGAAATTAATTATAGCTTGTTGCCACTAGGTCAGTTTGGTTTAGATAGAATTGAGTGTGTATTTCAAGATCAAACCTTAGTATTAATGCCTGAGCAAAGTCCGCTTCCTAATGCGTTATCGATACCAGCAGGGACAATCGATCAACTGATTTATTTAGTGCTTCCTGTAGCGAAAAGTAACGGCCTTAATATTTCGTCATCTGAACAAAATCAAATCACTCGCTACTTGTACGAAGATCATAATATTGTTGATACCAGTGTGGGTTCTGATGCAATGGAAGTGTTGCAAGTCGCAAAATTTGATTGCCGCTTAAAGCTGCAAAGTGAAGACCGTTCAGGCTATGTATCTATCGCCATCGCTCGAGTTATTGATGTTTCTGAAGAAGGGGCAATTAGGCTTGATAAAAAGTTTATTCCAGCTTGTACCGGCATAGAGCATATTAAAGCCTTGCTTAATGTCACTTCAGAAGTGACGGGAATGATAAACCAACGTGCAGAAGCTATTGCTGGCAGATTGAGTCAAGCTCAAGGATCTTCAAGCTCAATTGCTGACTTTTTAATGCTACAACTATTGAATAAATACCAACCTTTATTTGAGCATTATAGCGTCATCAATCATATCCATCCTGAAGTGTTATTTAGAACTCTAGTGAGTTTTGCAGGTGAGCTATCGACGTTTAGCAGCCAAGATAAAAGACCACCGAAATTGCCTACTTATCAGCATGATAATTTGACCTATGTATTCGGTAATATCATGGTCATTGTTAACCACGGATTAAGCACTGTCCTTGAGCAAACAGCAACAGAATTGGTACTCGAAAAAACCAAATTTGGCGTGTACTTCTCAACCATTGCCGATAAGAGTTTACTTGATAGCGCAGAGTTCATCTTAGCGGTGAAAGCGAATGTACCAAATGATGATTTACGTCAGCGTTTGCCGTCACAAATTAAAATTGGCTCGGTAGAAACGATTCGAGAACTGGTAAATAACCAGCTGGCCGGTATCGGAATCACGAACCTACCTGTTGCCCCGCGACAAGTGCCATATCATGCTGGCTATCATTATTTCCAATTAGATAAGAACAATAGCCATTGGATCAAACTTAAATCCAGTGGTGGTGTTGCGATGCATATTTCTGGCGCTTATCCGGATTTACAACTTGAGCTTTGGGCTGTAAGCGTTTAACAACCACAATATTAAGGATAATTTTTGTGAACGATAAAACCATTGTTAAACCACGTCCAGGGAAAGGCGCGGGGATGGCAATCCAAAAACCTAAAGTTAGTGATGATAATCAGAAAACATTAATACAAGAACAAAGCGTTGATAACAGAACGCAAAGTGCTGTATTAAGCTTGGCACAAAATCCGATTGTTGATTATGCAGGCACGTTACTATCTATTTGTACTCAATTACGCACGAGTACTCAGCATGATGACGTAAATACCTTACGTGTGCATTGTGTTGAGTTGATTAAACATTATGAACAACAACTTCGTAATGCTGATATTGCTGCCGAAGACATAAAGTCAGCGCGCTATTGCTTGTGCTGTTTTATTGATGAAGTGGTTTTGAATACAGCATGGGGCGGCCAAAGTTACTGGGCTTCTGAGAGTTTACTGTCGACTTTTCATAATGAAACACTCGGGGGTGAATATTTTTATACGCTACTTGATGCGTCTTTATTACAACCTGCTGAGAAATGTAACTTACTGGAATTGATGTATTTATGTTTAACGCTTGGTTTTGTCGGGAAAATGCGTATTGAGCCTCAAGGCGACCAGAAACTGGAAGCGTTAAGAGAGCGAACTTACCTTGCTATCCAATCTTGTAAAGGCGACTTCCATCGGGAGTTATCACCTGACTGGCGAAATAATATTGTGCCAAATTTATCATTTCAACAGCCTTTCCCTTTATGGGTGATTGGTGCGTTGTTTGGGGTGATTATTTTATTCGTCTACATGGGATTTAACTACAGTATTAATAGCTATTCGTCACAGGCATATAAGCAATTAACATCTATCGTACCATGGGAAAAAACCGTTGCTGCACAGCAACAATTAAGCCGTGAAGAAGCCCTTTTACTACAGCAGTTATTGCAGACAGAAATTAGTATGCAACTACTTGAAGTAGAGCAATTAAGTGACAGAGTTCGGATCAGAATTGGTGCTGGTGAATTATTCGCATCGGGTAACACTCAGCCAAGATCAGATTTTGAAGCGATTTTAGCTAAGATCGCTAGGACACTTGAAGGAACCAAAGGGAAAATCTTGATCACTGGCCATACTGATGACGAACCGATTTTTACGTCTAAATACCCATCAAATTGGCATCTCTCACTTGCTAGAGCCACATCGATTGGCAATGTGTTAGCGCATAACGCGTCATTGAGTGGTCGGTTATGGCCTGAAGGAAGGGGAGAGTCTGAGCCTCGTTTTGCTAATGATAGCGAGCTTAATCGTGCTTTAAATCGTCGAATTGAAATTGACTTATTGTTTTAGAGTGACAAAAGGAATTGTATAAATGTCTTTAAAATCAGTCGGCAAGGGAATTGTCGAAACACTTAAATCTAAATGGGTTATTACCATTTTAGGCTTTGTGTGTTTAGCACTACTTATTTGGTTTGGTGGCCCATTAGTCGCTATTGCAGGTTATGAGCCATTAGCGTCTGCAGCAGTTCGTGTCATTGTACTTTTGGTCATTGTCATGGTCTGGGGTGGCGTTCATTTTTCACGACAAATTAAAAGTAAAAAACAAAGTGAAGAAATGGCTGATAGCTTGATTAATGGTGAAGAAGGCGCTGCGGTTAACGGAGACGAGCTAGTAAAAAGTGAGATAACGCTGCTGCAAAACAAAATGACCCAAGCGTTAGATATTTTAAAACAAACTAAATTAACCAAAAACAAAAGTATTTATGAGCTTCCTTGGTACATCATGATTGGCCCACCAGGAAGTGGTAAAACGACTGCAATTCAGCATTCAGGATTGGAATACCCGTTAAAAGATAAAATGGGTGTCGACATGATTGAAGGTGTTGGCGGTACACGTCATTGTGATTGGTGGTTTACTAACAAAGCGGTACTTATTGATACCGCAGGACGCTATACCACCCAAGATAGTCATGTTAAACAAGACTCACGTGCATGGCAGGGCTTTTTGGGGTTATTGAAGAAATACCGACCAGTAAGGCCAATCAATGGCGTCATTATTAGCATGGGAATGTCGGAGTTACTTAATCAAACTAAAACTGAACGCAATCTACACGCACGAGCGATTAAGCAGCGTTTGCAGGAATTACAAAACCAGTTAGGCATGACATTTCCTGTTTATGTGTTGTTATCTAAATCTGATTTAGTTGCAGGATTTAACGAATTTTTTGATGATTTAACCAAAGAAGATTGCGAACAAATTTGGGGCGTGACTTTTCCATTAAATACCGAAGATGATGAAACTGACATCGTTAGTACTTTCAATAAAGAGTTTCATCATTTGTTATTGAACTTAAATGCTCGCTTAAATAGTCGCCTTAAAAATGAGCGTGATCTTGAGCGCCGAGCAGTAATTTATGAGTTCCCAAAACAACTACGATTACTTCAAAGTTCGGCAGATGATTTCTTAAAGGAAATATTTGCTCCGAATGCTTACGAAGAAGCGCCTCTTTTGCGTGGCGTATACTTAACCAGTGCGACCCAAGAAGGCACGCCGATTGACCATCTTTCAACGCACTTATCCAGCGGTATTAAAAGTAAAACTAAAAGCAATAATAGTAATAAGCAGCGTAGTTACTTTATTAAACGACTTTTGGAAGATGTCATTTTTCCTGAGAAGAATTTAGCCTCTACAAACCGCAAACATACTAACCAAAACAGAATGCTGCGTAAGGTTTCGGTGGGTGCAGCCGCAGTGGTCACTTTATTTACGAGTTATATTTGGTGGCAAAGTTATGATTGGAACCATGAGCTTATCGATAATACTTTTACTGAACTTGCTCAGTATGAGGATATTACTCATGGTGGTCTGAATGCGAACACTGATGTCATCACCTTAACTAAAGGTTTGACACTGATTCGTGATTTACCTGTGGGGTTTGGCTCAGAAAAACCTGAGGATGCACAAACGTTTGGTTTGTACCAAGGGGATAAGTTAAAGCAACCTGCTTCAGCTGCATATGAGCGAGCATTAGAAGCGCATTTATTGCCGTTTATGTTAGATGTGTTAAGCGAAGAAATGGATGCTAACGGTCAGCACCTTAATTATTTATATGAAACCTTAAAAACATATCTCATGTTGTATCTACCGGAGCATTTTGATGAAAGCAACATCAAAATTTGGTTCTCTGCTTATATTGATCGCAACATTACTGGGAATGTTAATGCCGAAATCAGAGAGCAGCTAAACCAACATATTGAGACACTTTTAACGTTAGGGATCCGTGGAACTCAATACGATGACATGGTTGTTGATGGCGCTCGAGCTAATTTAACCATGTTGCCGCTGGTGGAGCGAGCTTATCAGAGATTGAAGAGCGACTTCTCTCAAAGCAGTATTCCTGATTTTAAACTAGTGGATATTCTTAGTTTAGACAGTCTTGATGGCTTAACATTTATGAGTGGTAGACCGTTTAATGACGGTATTCCAGGCTTGTATACTTTTAATGGGTTCCACGGAATTTTCAATATTGAAAAAACCAAAATTATTAAAAACCTGACTGCTGACAGCTGGGTATATGGAGATGACTTAGCTAATTTAGATGAGCAGGCTAAAAAACGTCTAACAGCTGAATTAGAGCGTAAGTATATTCGTGACTATATATTTTATTGGGAAGACTTTTTAAGTGATATCTTTGTAAAACCATACTCAAGTCTTGAAGAGGCTGAGCGTGTGACAGCGGCGTTATCAAGTCCTGATCAACCCATAAAAACCATCATTGCCGCAGCGCAAAAAAATGTGCAACTAACCAAACTTCCTATGGAGTCTAATAATTTAAAGGCTGCATCAGAAGTGGCTACTAATGTCACTGATGTTGCCTTTCGTTCTAAAAAAGCGCAGTTAAATCGGTTGCTACCTGATACCGCAATTGAGTTAAATGTCGACCTGCCTGGTAAAGAAGTGGAAGTTGCCTTTAGTGAATTGATTAAAATTAACTTAGTAGAAGTCGATCAAATTCAAACGACTCTGCGCGCATTGAATCGAAATTACAGCAAGTTACTCCTTCAATCGGACGGCAGAGTCGTGAACCAGGCTGTAGAAGAAAACTTTGCTCAGATGGGAATGACATTGTCAGAGCAATTGATGGATTTACCATACCCAGTCAAAAATTGGTTAAATGATGTTGCTTATCAAACTAGATCATTTGCTAAAACTAACCAAAGTCAGCGATTTAATGGCATTTGGCGCTCAGAGGTCTTAGCTGAGTTTAATCGTGCGATATCAGGTCGTTACCCGTTCAATCGTCGTGCAAAAGAAGATGTGAGACTAAAAGACTTTAGCAAGTTCTTTGGCTATGGCGGCACCTTAGATCAGTTTTGGGACCAATATCTGGCAGCGCATGTTGATACCAGTAAAAAGCCATGGCGCTTTAAACGTAACATTGGTATTAGCTATGACGTGTTAGAAATGTACCAACGAGCTGAAATCATTAAAGAGGCATTCTTTGAACCGGGAACTAAATTCCCCAAAATTAACTTCTCTCTTGAACCACAACTACTGGACAGTAGTGTCAGCCTATTCTTATTAGAATTGGATGAACAACAACTTAAATACCGCCATGGACCAACACGTAAAGAGTTATTTTTCTGGCCAGGTCGAGGCGCCAATAATGAAACTCGCATTGCGTTTTCACCGCCTAATGGTGGCCGTTCAATCAATAAGAAGTACGAAGGAGAATGGTCATTCTTCCGCTTACTCGATGAGTTGAGCAAAAAACGTCCGCAAACAAAGAAAGACGGCAAGTTAATGATCAACCTCAGTGGATATAATGCTGAGTTAAAACTGATTGCTAACAGCGTAAACAATCCATTTTGGATGGCTAATATGGAGACTTTCTCATGTCCGTCGAATCTTTAATGCGATTAGGTTATTGCGGTAAAGTCCCCTCAAAGGGTGACTTTTTACAAGAAAATCTAGATATAGACTTTTTTAAAAACTGGAATGAGTGGTTACAAGCAGTCATTGCGGTGAGTAAAGAGCAAAGCGGCAATGAATGGCTGGATTATTATCTCACAAGCCCTGTTTGGCATTTTTCTTTGTCAGCTGGAGTATGCTGCGAGCAAGCAGTAGTGGGGACACTTATTCCGAGCGTGGATAATGTTGGGCGTCATTATCCTTTTACTTTAGCAGGCTTTCATCAGCAAGCTGCGGTATGTGGTTGGCATGAAAACGAATGGTCGACACAATTTGAAGCACAGATTTTGCAGGTACTTGAAGATGATATCAATCTTGAGACTTGGTTGAATGATGTCTCTGGGCAACAGTACACGATTCCGGTTACTGGTCTGTGTTCATCTCAAAGTGAATCTAGTGACATTACAAAAAAAGCTTGGGTTATTCAGGGAAGTAATGCTCCTAATATATTGTCACTACTTGATCAGCAATACCGTAAACAGTTTGAACGATACAGTATTTGGTGGACAGAAGGTTCATCAGAGGTTGAAGCATGCATGATTATCACAGAAGGGCTGCCTCAAATTAGCCAGTTTGTCTCTATGTTAAGCGGGCAATGGATACAAAGAGGTTGGAACACAGCCGCCTTAGTGAAGGAGCAAAATACGTGCACTTAAGTCAAGCTTTAACCCACAGAGGCACAGTACGAGAAATTAATGAAGACGCTATGTTAGAACTTCCGCATATCGGTGTATGGGTTGTTGCTGATGGGATGGGAGGTCATGCTGCTGGTGATGTGGCGAGCCAATTAGTTATCGACAATATTCAACAGGCTGTTGATGGATTATCTCCTGAGCTAATCAGTGTTGATATTTTAAAGCTCGCATTACAAAACAGTAATACCCAGCTTCAGCAAATGAGCCAAACTGATTTTGAAGGTAAAGTCGCCGGTAGTACAGTTGTAGTGTTGTGGTTATATCAAGGCGATTATCACCTGCTTTGGGTCGGCGACAGTAGGATTTATCTGTTAAGACAACAGAAAATGACAATGATTACCAAAGATCACAGTCAAGTGAATGACATGGTTGATGAAGGTTTGTTGGCCGCTGAAGATGCAGAGTCACATCCATTAGCAAATGTAATCACACGTGCTGTGGGAGTCGATAGTCAATTAGATATTGATTATCGGACGGGTAAAGTGGTTGAAGGCGATACGTTTTTACTTTGTAGTGATGGCCTAAATAAAGAACTTAGTGACACTGAAATCGAAGCCACAATTAACTCTGGTAATATTATTGATTCTGGACTGGCCTTATTACATGCATCGTTAGTTCGAAATGCGCGTGATAATGTCACTTGTATTTTAGTAAAAAACACTCAAGTTACGTCGGTTTTATCTTCAAAAGACATAAGTGAGTCAAATGATGACTTTGATAAAACCATTCCTGTATTTATTTAAAGAATAAATCGGAAGTTTTCTTGTTGATGAATTAACAAAAGTGTAAATGTTACATGGTAATTATTATATTAATAGTTAATAAGTATGTTATTTAAAATAAATCTATACTTAATGATTATTGCGTATTAGATGTTTTTTACATTATAAAGTATTAACTAATATGTGATCTGATATATAACATCAAAAAGTATTATTTTTAGTATTAATTTTAAATATACACTATTAAGTATTAGTGTTTTATTAGTTTTGTGTAGAAGCACAATTTGTTATCGAATATTGATAATAATATATTCAAGGATTGAATAAAGTTGAGCCAATTAAATAATCTATCGATTGAAGAATTAATTGAACCTATTACAGATGAAGCTGTAACGGGAGAAGATCCGCGTTCTGATATCAGTCCAACATCTACCTATTACTTACTTAAAGATGTAAGAAGCACAGCACGGGCGAATGAACGAAAAGCGTTAATAGACGAAGAAGATGTGCTTTCTGTTGCTATTGAGTGGCGCCCAATCTTTGAGCAAGTGCCAGATATCACTAGAGATAAAGCCAAAGATCTCGAGTACATCGCTTGGTTTATTGAAGCTGCATGCCGTTTACATGGATTTAAGGGATTAAGTTTTGGTTTTACCTTGGCCGCTGAATTAATTGAGCGCTATTGGGAAAACTTATATCCAATACCTGACCCAGACGATCTTGAAGAACGAATTGCGCCATTAATTGGTTTAAACGGTGTTGAAAGCGAAGGTTCATTAATTCAACCAATCAAAACCATTCCCATCACAGAAGGGGCCTTCGCCTATTCAACTTGGCAATATGAGCAAGCATTAGAGGTCGATAGGCTAGATAGCGACAAACAAGAAAAACGTTTCGATGCGGGTGCTATATCACTTGAAGAAGTTGAGTTAAGTATTAAGGAAACATCAGATAGCTTTTTTATTGAACTTGATGCTGATGTCAATGCTGCAATCGCTGCATTTTCAAGGTTGTCGGAAGTCATGGATACGGCGATGGGAGGTTTACCACAACCGACTAGCTATATTCGAAAAGCATTAGAAGCCTGTGCGCTTCAAATTCATACGATAACCGAACCTATTTTAGCTAAGAGCCAAACGTCTTCAATATCTACGGAAGTTGAAGTAGAAACTGATGACGAACTAACGGTGCAAAGTAGCTCGACTGGGATTGAGCAACAGCTAAATTCTCGCGCTCAAGCTATTGAGAATTTAGAGAAAATCGCAGATTTTTTTAAGAATACTGAGCCACATTCACCGATGTCCTATGCCATAGAGCAAGTCATTAGGTGGAGTGATCTGAGTTTACCTGAGTTGTTACAAGAATTAATCCAAGATGGAGAAGCGAGGAATGGCTTCTTTAAATTATCTGGAATAAAAACTGAAGAATAATCTGTAATCGATTACTCACAATTTTATTGAAAGGAGTTCAAATGAGTGTACATGATAGATTAAAGCGAGTGAGAAAACCCCGCGTCCACATTACCTATGATGTAGAAACGGAAGGCACAGTTGTAAAAAAAGAGCTGCCTTTTGTGATTGGTATTACAGGTGACTTTACCGGCCATAACACTGAAGATTTAAAACCATTAAAAGACCGTCGTTTTGTACAAATCGACCGTGATAACTTTAATGACGTGCTAAAGCGCATGAGCCCTAAGTTAAATATTTCTGTGAAAAATACGTTAGCTGACGATGATTCTGAAATGAATGTCGATTTAGAGTTCAAAAGCATGGAAGACTTTGAACCTGCAGCGATCGTCAATCAAGTTGAGCCTTTGAAAAAGTTAATGGAAACACGTAACAAATTGCGTGATCTGATGACTAAAGTAGACCGCTCAGAGAATCTTGAGAATATTTTAGAAGACGTATTAAACAATACCACTAGCTTAGACAAACTAGCCGGTGAACTAAATCTTAAAGGAGCTGAATGATGAGCACGGATGCCGCTACATTAGAGCCTGTAAACGAAGAAACACTGAGTGTGTCGATTCTTGACCAAGCGATAGATGCTACGAAACAAACTGATTCAACACGTGCTGAAGAGCTTATTCGCTCTTTGACTGAAGAAGCGTTGAAAGGGACAGTTCAGTGGGATAAAAACTTAACTGTGACGTTTAACAAAGCGATTGATAGTTTGGATGAAGTTATTTCGAAACAGCTTGCAGCGATTATGCATAATGATGAGCTGCAAAAATTAGAAGGAAGCTGGCGTGGTCTTCATCACACAGTTAAGAACTCTGAAACCAACGCGACATTAAAAATCCGTGTAATGAGCTTATCTAAAAAAGAGCTTCATAAGGATTTAAGTAAGGCTGTTGAGTTTGATCAAAGCCAAATGTTCAAGAAAATATATGAGTCTGAGTTCGGAACGCCAGGTGGCGAACCTTATGGTTGTTTAGTCGGCGATTATGAATTTACTAATCATCCATCAGATATTGAAACCTTATCTTTAATGTCTAATGTGGCTGCTGCTGGCTTCTGCCCATTTATTTCTGCTTCTGGTTCATCGTTATTTGGATTTGATGACTGGACAGAATTAAGTAAACCACGTGATCTTGAAAAAGTATTCGAATCATTAGAGTACACACAGTGGCGTTCATTCCGTGACAGTGATGATTCACGCTTTGTGACCTTGACTATGCCACGAGTACTTGCGCGTTTACCTTACGGTAGTGCAACTAAACCAGTAGAAGAGTTCTGTTACGAAGAGTTTGAAATGGATGCGGCAAGTGGCCGTTCTAAAGTTGCAGCTCATGATGATTATTGCTGGATGAACGCAGCATATGTTATGGCAACCAATATGGGTCAAGCATTTAGCCAGTATGGTTTCTGTACTGCGATTCGTGGTGCAGAAGGTGGGGGTAAAGTTGAAGGTCTACCTGCTCATGTCTTTACCAGTGATGATGGTGACCCAGACTTAATGTGTCCAACTGAAATCGGTATTACAGACCGTCGAGAAGCAGAGTTAAGTAAACTTGGTTTCTTACCATTATGTCATTACAAGCATACTGATTATGCCGTATTTTTTGGTGCACAAACCTGTCAAAAACCACAAATCTTTTCTAGTCACGATGCAACGGCTAATGCTGCAATTTCATCTCGACTACCTTACTTAATGGCAACGTCTCGCTTTGCACATTACTTAAAAGTGATGGCTCGTGACAAGATTGGTAGTTTTATGGAAGCCGATGATGTTGAAGCATGGTTAAACCGTTGGATCCTTTCTTTTGTCAATGCATCAGAAGGTGGCGGACAAGATATTCGTGCTAAATATCCATTAGCTGACGCAAAAGTGGAAGTGAAGGAAATCCCAGGTCAACCGGGCTCTTATAATGCTGTAGCTTGGTTACGTCCTTGGTTGCAAATGGAAGAGTTAACTGCATCACTACGTCTAGTGGCGAAAATTCCTAAAGTAGGATAATCACTGACAGTGACCCTCATTTGTTTTCAAGGATAGAAACAAACGATGACGCAAGAAACCATTTCATTTGTTACAAGTGAAATTTTCAATGATGACGCAGGCTTTAAACAGCCTGTGTCTTCAACACCACAAAAGCTGAAAAATAAACATCTTGTTGAACGATTCCTTCGTGAATCAGACTCAACCCGATCGTTATTATTGTGGCTTGAAAACTCGCGTCATTCTTTAACTCAGTTTGACAAGCACTCAGTGCTACCTCTTTTATTAAAAGCGGTAGATCTTATCGATAAGCAGCTCGAACAACAAATCAATAGCATTATTCACAACACAGCTTTTCAGTCATTAGAGGCGAGTTGGCGTGGCGTGTTTTATCTTGTAGAGCAGCAAGAGTTACATGATAAAGATCAGAAAGTTAAAGTAAAAATTCTCGATTGTTGTTGGCAGACGTTATCTAAAGATATTAATCGGGCTATTGAATTTGACCAAAGCGAATTTTTCAAACTCATTTATAACAATGAATATGACATGTCTGGTGGCGAACCCTTTGGCACGCTCATTGGTGATTATCAACTTAGCCATAAATCTAGGCCAGGTGTTGCGACTAATGATATAGATGTACTAAAAGACATATCTCGCACCGCTGCAGCAGCTTTTGCTCCTTTCATTACATCTGCATGCCCAACATTATTTGGTGTTGATGACTTCTCTGATTTGTCGGCTCACATGAATATTGAAAAAATATTCGAGCAAACTGAATACGTAAAGTGGAACTCACTTCGTGAAATGGATGACTCGAGGTTTATTGGACTCACCATGCCGCACATACTGATGCGATCGCCATATTTAATTGACGGGACGCGCAGTGAAGGCTTCAAGTTTAAAGAATCAATAAAGCACCCAAAGACTGATCATTTATGGGGAAATGCCGCTTACGCCTTTGGTGGCGTATTAATCCGCTCATTTAGTGATTCAGGCTGGTTTGGCCATATTCGAGGCTTAGAGCCTGGTAGTCGTAAAAAAGGGCTAGTGTGTGACTTAGCTGTTAGCCAGTATGAAACTGACTTATACCGCAAGCGTAAGAAACCGTCAGTGGATTTACTTGTCAGTGATAGAGCTGAAAAGTCATTTTCTGACCAAGGTTTTATTCCATTATCTCCCGTTTCAGGCTGCGAACACTTAGTGTTTTACAGCAATGCATCAGCCCAGAAACCCATAAAGTACGAACGTTTGGAAGACACCATCAATGCCAAACTATCAACCATGCTTCAATATACGCTTTGCGTATCTCGGTTTGCACATTACATCAAAGTGATAGGTCGAGAAAAAATCGGTTCATTGAGCTCTGCAGAGGCTTGTGAGCGAGATATACAACTATGGCTTCATAATTACACGACTGCATCCGATGTGTCTTCTGACGATGTTAGAAGCAAATATCCCTTAAGAAATGCCCAAGTACAAGTAAAGGAAATGCGCGGAAAACCAGGGCATTTTTACTCAATTATTCAATTACAACCCCATTTTCAATTAGATCAGATGGTTTCTAGCATTAAGTTAGTGACTGAGCTGACCTCAAGGAATTAATTAAAAGGTATCACATGAAAAAAATACAACAGATGCTGCAAAGTGGTCAGCTACAAGAATCAATTAAATATGTAGAAGCTCAGTTAAGAGAAGACCCAATGAATGTTGATTTAAAAAGTGCATTCATTGAACTGCTTTGCATTAACGGTGAACTTGAGCGTGCTGACAAGCAGCTTAATCTTCTTGTGCAAAAACATCCTGATTTCTTAATCGGTGCTTCAAACTTACGTCAATTAATTCGTGCAGAGCAAAGTAGACAGGATTATATGCAAGGCAACTCAGTACCTAAACTGTTCGCTGACTCTGATGATCACGTTGAAGCGCTAATGAAGTTACGTTTAGCGTTAACTGATGCCCAAAAAGGCAATGATACTGCCAATGAAGTGGCTCAGTGTAGTCAAGGATTAGAAGCTCAACGCCCTCAAGTGAGTTTGTTATTAGACGATCAAGTTAATGAAGAGATAAGAGATTTGGATGACACCTTAGGTGGCTTTATAGAAATCTTCGGAACTGATGGCTATTACTATTTAGCGCAACTTTCAGAAATTGAATATATCAATTTCCAACCGGTTTCATCATTGGTTGAAACCGTCTGGAGACGTGTTGATCTAGCGATTAAAAACGGCCCAAGTGGCGAAGCACATATCCCACTTGTTTACGGTAATAGCGAAACAGATGCGCAAAAATTAGGTTGTGAAACGGATTGGCAAGAAGTCGCCACAGACGTTATGACAGGTAAAGGATTAAAAATGTGGTTTGCAGATGACAATGCACTGCCTTTGAATCAAGTGACTAAAATCCACACTCCCGTTTTACAGTAGGAAGTCATTTTGAGCCAAAACCAGCAACCTATTATGGCATCAGTACTTGATCGTTTAATCGATGATGCGCCAGATGAGCAAGATGTCAAAGATAGCCATAGAGGCCTTAATTTACGTCAGTTAAGAACCAATGTTCGTCGTGATTTAGAAAATCTGCTTAATGCAAAGTTACAGTGGCAAACTTGGCCAGAACATTTAAGCGAACTGGATCATTCTTTAATGAACTATGGTTTACGTGATTTTTCTTCTATGCCTGTTGCAAGCCTCGATGGGCGCCAACTTCTGTGTAAACAGGTTGCTGACACGATTAAACGGTTTGAGCCTCGATTTCTTGAAGTCATGGTTGAAACGGTAGATAACGAGCAACCATTAGATCGGGTATTAAGGTTAAAGATTAATGCACTTTTATATGCGGATCCTGAACCTGAATTTATTACATTTGACTCAGAAGTTGAACCAGTTCATCTGGCGATGATTGTGAATGAGGGGGCGTTGTGAACCAAGAATTATTAGAATATTACAACCGAGAGTTAGCATTTATTAGGCATATGGGCTCGGAGTTTGCGGAGCAATACCCAAAGGTCGCTGGTCGATTAAGGTTAAGTGATGAACATGTCGAAGATCCACATGTGTCGCGACTTATCGAAGCTTTTTCGCTACTAACAGCGCAAGTAAGGCAGAAGTTAGATGACAGTTTCCCTGAATTGACAGAAGCGTTATTAGGTCAATTGTATCCTGATTATCAAGCACCAATTCCTTCAATGTCAGTGATAAAAGTCACCACAGAAAACTTGTCGACAACAGGAGTACAGTTACCTAAAAATACTAAGGTTGATACTCAAGTTGATGGTATGAAGCCATGTCATTTTCAAACATGTTACGACATGAAACTGTGGCCAATTGAAGTGCAAAAAGTGCAATTTCAAAATGCTCCATTCAATGCGCCAGAACCTCAATGGCCAGAACGGGCTAAAGCCATTATCAAACTGGATATAGCATGTGAGTTTGAAGAAATTAGCATGCCGAGTTTAGGTGTTAACAGACTGAGATTTTTCTTGAATGGTCAGGACCATCAAACTTTCCAGTTATACCAATTACTGTTTCAACATAGCTTAGGCTTTGCCTTAGTGAATGAAGACCAATCGGTGTGTCACTTCTTAACTCAGCGACATTTAAAGTCGGTGGGTTTTGAAGATGATCAGCAAGTCATACCATACAGCCAACGCAGTAGCGCTGGATACCGTATGTTACTTGAAAACTTCATTTTTCCTGAAAAGTTTTTATTTTTTGATATTGATGATATTGAAGGAAAGTGGCAAGGGATCAACGATAAGTTTTCGCTTTATATCTATTTAAAAGAAGGCTCGCAAGACCTTGAAAAACAAGTTACAGCGAATCACTTTTTGCTCGGGTGTACTCCAGTCATAAATTTATTTGAGCAAAAACTTGAGCCTGTCAGTATCGATGCATCTCAATATGAATATAAACTGGCAGCGCGTTATGCCGATGCAGAAGTTGCAGAGATAATCGGTGTTAAACAAGTCATTGCCTATGATCCTAAAGATAATCAAGTTGAGGTTACACCGTTTTACGGTGAATCCCACCCACAGTATTTAGGCCATGACAACTTATTTTGGCACTTAAGGCGAGAGTCATCGAGTTGGTCTGGAGGCTATGCAGAGCAGGGGACTGAATCCTATTTATCGCTGGTGGATCATAATTTTAAGGGCTTTAAAGCCGAAGAAGATTATGGCGCTTGGATACTGAGTATTAATGCTTTATGCAGTAACAGAAATCTACCCGCTCACCTGCCATTTGGCACCGATGAACCTAAAATGTTTGTGCCAGAACGTGCTGATATTATCAAACACGTCAAATGCCTTTTAGCACCAACCATGCCGGTGAGAGCTGCATTAAGCGATGCTTCTCGTTGGCAATTGGTCAGCCATTTATCTATAGACAGTTTTAGTGGCCCTGATGCGCTGACGCATTTAAAAGAAACGTTAAAACTGTATGACTTCAAATGCTCACCAGAGAATAAAAACTTGATTGAAAACATCTATCAAGTATCAGTGTCCCCCGATACTGCTCGGGTCAATCAAAATGGACGTATCAGTTTTTGCAGTGGTAGCCATATTGAAATTACGTTCATCAAAGATCATTACTCAGGTAGTGGCGTGTTCTTTTTTTGCAGCATTTTAGACCATTTCTTTGCCCAGTTTTCTGTTGTAAATAGTTTTACGCGTTTAAGCATGAGGTTTAAAGATCAAGATGCCATCACGCATACGTGGCCAGCTCGATCTGGAAATAGGCCATTACTATGACAATGAGCGCAGAAGTAGACTTTGATGAGTTAATCAATCAGTCGGCGAACATGAGTGCACCTGCAAAACAGTTACAAGCGATTGCTGATTCACCGACAGAGCATGACTTTTATCAGGCTGTATATCAATTTCAGCAGCAATTACTTCAAGGAAAAGAGCAAGGTCACAAAGTGGGCCATGATGCCATTCCATCAGAAGAGTTATTGCGGTTTAAGTCTGATCAACATTTGGGTTTTCCTGGGCAAGCAATCAGTAAAGTGAATTTAACCCAAGCAAGTGCTGCTAAAAAAATTGCTGCAGAAATGCATGTCTCCTTTATGGGGTTAACTGGCCCAAGTGGTGTGCTACCTCAACATTATACAGAGCTATTACTTGAACGATTGCGCTTAAAAGACACAGGTATGCGGGATTTTTATGATTTATTTAATCACCGCATCATCTCGTTATTTTATCGAGCATGGGAAAAGTATCGATTCTCTGTTAACTATCAACCGCTTCAAGATAGTTCGCCAGATAGTGTGTCAGCTTTCAATAATCAAAAAGACAGTTTTACGCATGTGCTCAGCCTGCTTAGCGGTAAAAAGTCGTTGAACTGTTACTACGGTGGTTTTTTGAATAGAAAAACGCCGAGTGCTGAATCACTTAGAATCATGCTGAAAGACTTTACTGGTTGTGAAGTCGAGATAGCGTCATTTCAAGGTCGTTGGCAGCAGCTTTCAGCCAATGAACAAACCAAGTTATCTTCCAGAGCAATGCCAGAAGGTCAGTACGCGCGTTTAGGTGTAGATGCGAGTATTGGCAGTCGAGTTTGGGATATTAATTCCAGTATTAGTATTCAACTCACACCTAAAGACGGTCAAACCGTTAGTGCATTCATGCCTGGTGAGAAGTGTTATCAGCCGTTAAAAGATCTCGTATCAAGCTATTTAGGCCAAACGGCGAAATTTAAAATTTATCTCGATGTAAAACAACAAGATGCTCCAAAAGCTCAGCTTTCAAAAGCGGCCGTGCCGTTAGGCTTAGGTTGTGGTTTATTAAGCCGAACCGAACATGGACAACAAACAAAACGCTTAATGATTTAATTAATAAAGGATTATCAATATGTCAGCGATGACTTTAAGTAAGTTAGTAGGGAAACTTAATCCAACATGTCGCCAGTCTTTAGAGTCTGCGGCCAGTGTGTGTCACAGCCGAAGTCAATTTACGGTAGAAATTGAACATTGGTTACTTGCGCTGTTAGAGGCTGAGTCAGGTGATTTAGATATCATTATGGCCAGTTTTTCAATCCAAAAAGACCAATTAATTCATGAGGTAAGGCAAGGGCTAGAGAAATTTAAAACAGGTAATAGCGCAGCGCCAAGTTTATCGCCGCATATTGTTAGTCTACTGAGACAAACTTGGTTAAATACCAGTATTGAATTTAATGATAATGAAATCAGAACTGCTTATTTGATTTTCACATTATTGACCGATGACTCGTTAAACTCGTTAGTTTCTCGTTCAGCGAAACAGCTGTTCAAAATCGATTCAGCGCAATTAAAGCATGCATGGCCACAACTTGAGAGACAATCTACTGAGCATAAAGTATCAAGTAGTGATATTGAAGAGACTCAGGCAATGGAAAATGCACCCAGTAAAACGCCGAGTTTAGATCAGTTTACCCAAAATTTAACGCAGCAAGCTGAAGCAGGAAAAATTGATCCTATTCTAGGTAGAGATAACGAAATTCGTCAAATGATCGATATTTTAACCCGTCGTCGCCAAAATAACCCAATTTTAACTGGTGAAGCTGGTGTGGGTAAGACAGCGGTAGTTGAAGGGCTAGCGTTAAAAATAGCCCAAAAAGAAGTGCCATTAGCGTTACAAAATGTCCGTATTCATACTTTGGATTTAGCCCTGCTACAGGCCGGAGCGGGTGTTAAAGGTGAATTTGAAAATCGCTTAAAAGCACTGATTAACGAGGTTAAAAACTCGGTTAAACCCATCATTCTATTTATCGATGAAGCGCATACCATGATTGGTAGTGGAGGGCAGGCAGGCCAAAATGATGCTGCAAATCTTTTAAAACCAGCGTTAGCTCGTGGTGAACTTCGTACAATTGCTGCTACAACATGGGCTGAATATAAGAAGTTTTTTGAAAAAGATGCAGCGTTAACTCGACGTTTTCAGGTGGTTAAAATTGAAGAGCCTGAACCAGAACAGGCTATTGCAATGATGCGAGGTTTGCTACCTGTTATGGAAAGTCACCATAAGATCTTAGTGTCAGATCAGGCGCTTTGTGCAGCTGTTAATTTATCACATCGTTACATTACCGGCAGGCAGCTACCCGATAAGGCGGTAAGTTTGCTGGACACGGCATGTGCGCGCGTTGCAATGAGTCAGGCTTCAACACCAGGCAGTGTTGAATCATTACAAAGACAAATTCAGCAACTTGAGACGCAAATTGATATTTTAACCCGTGAGCAGAAAACGGGTACCGATCATAAGAAAGTCATTAGCGAGTTAAATAAAGAGCAAAAAACGTTAGAGAAAGCACTTAAGCCTTTAATGAAGCAATGGGAAACCGAACTTAAAACAGTGGAAACCATTGCAGAATTAGTGACCAAAATCCAAGAGGGAGAGGAAGATTCTGATCAGTTAGTTGCCGAACTCACGACGCTAAAACAACAATTAGCAAGCAACAAACAACCTATGGTGCATTGGCAAGTTGATGAGCAACTGGTTGCAGAAGTGATTTCAGACTGGACCGGGATCCCTGCAGGTAAAATGCAGGATGATGAAATTACCAATGTGCTCAATCTAAAGGACATTATGGCTAAACGAGTTATTGGTCAGGATCATGCCTTGGACTTGATTGCTAAGACAGTGCAAACGTCGCGAGCGCAGTTAGGTGATGAGAAACGCCCAATAGGGGTGTTCTTATTGACGGGCCCAAGTGGTGTAGGTAAAACAGAAACGGCATTAACTTTGGCAGAGCATGTTTATGGTAGTGAAGATAACGTGACTGTGATCAACATGTCTGAATTTAAAGAAGAACATAAAGTTTCTTTACTATTAGGTTCACCTCCTGGTTATGTGGGTTATGGCGAAGGTGGCGTGCTAACAGAGGCTGTTCGTCGTAAGCCTTATAGCGTTATTTTATTGGATGAAATGGAAAAAGCGCACCCTGGTGTACAGGATATTTTCTATCAAGTATTCGATAAAGGCATGATTAAAGATGGTGAAGGGCGAGACATTGATTTTAAAAATACAATTATCATCATGACTTCTAATGCTGGGACAGATACAACGATGTCTTTATTTGAAGATGAGCAAACGGCGCCTTCAATCAATGGTTTAAGAAAGGCTTTACAAGATGACTTGCTGACTTACTTTAAACCCGCATTTTTAGGACGAACCAATGTGGTTCCATATATTCCATTAACTCAAGACATGTTGAGTGAAATTACTAAATTACAGTTAGCGAGAGTTGGCCATCGTCTTGCGGGTCATTATCAGGCGAAATTTAGTTTTACCGATGACGTTGTAAGTAAGATCGTTTCAATGTGCCAAGATGCAGGTTCTGGAGCCAGAAATGTTCACAATATTTTACAAAACTCAATGTTACCTGAACTCTCAGTACAAATATTACAGAATATGGCGACCAATAAAAAAATAAATAATGTCAAAGTTAATGTAAGCAAGGAAGAATTTACCTATAAAGTATAAATTTAATTTTTTTAAAGTAAGAGATGACTTACAAAATATAATTATTAGGTATTAGTTAGCCAGTGTTAATAATAACAAATGATAAGGGTTTATATAAAGCTTTATTGTTGTGGGTTATTATAAGTGTCTGAATTAATATCTTTTAATTATTTTTGTAAATTATTAACTCTTGTTTTGTAAGGTCGATTGATTTAAAAAAAACCTTTGTTATAATCTTTTGGCTTTAAAAATATATATCTACTTTTATCAATAAATAATACTTTTGGGTGTTATTTGTTAGTAAGTGCATTTTTAATAAATTGAAATATTAAGTTTGTTATTAAACTTATATAAAACTGTCCATTAATGGATGACAATCACGCAAAAGGAGCATTAATAATGCAAGCGAACACGTATTTAGATTATGAAGGTATTAAAGGCGAAACTACTGCTGAAGAATTCAAAGACATGATTACTGTGTTATCAGTAGACTGGAATGTTAGCCGTGAAATTACTTCTTTTACTGGTACTGCAAAAGACCGTGAAGCGAGCTCTACACGTTTAGGTGATGTAACTATCACTAAATTACAAGATAATGCCTCTACTGATCTTTTCAAAGAAGCAACTATCGGTAAAGGTAAAAAAGCTATTTTCCATGTGACCAAGCAAGGTGACAAAATTGAAGAAATCATGCAAATCGAATTAACTGATGCAATGATCTCTAGCTACAGTGTTTCAGTTCATGGCGATCGTCCAGTAGAAACTATCACTATCAGTTACACTGAAATGATGATGGCAGTAACGCCTACTGATGATAAAAACAACATTACTGCAGCGCTACGTTACGGCTACAGCGGTGTTAAAGGTCAACAAATGTAATCCATTTGCGATCTTAATCTTGAGGGAACGTCAGTTTCCTCAAGATCTTAATTCTTAATGACTGAGGCAAGGAATGCTAAAGGCGACTCAAAAAAATAATATAATCAGTATCAGCACCCCATTAGGTAAAGACACGCTATACCTAACGCATCTTACTGCCACAGAAGCCATTTCTCAGTTATTTTCTATCAATGTGTCCATGTTTACCGTTGGGACACAAATTAGTTTAGATAGCCTTGTGGGCAAAAATGTTTGCATCACTTTGCGCAACGCAGAAAGTGATGGAGCTGCTCGATATTTTCATGGTGTAGTCAGTCACTTAGAGTCAGCTGGCATGCGAACTGCTGCTTCCGATGTATCCCAAGATTATATTGATTATCAAGCTGTTATCGTGCCTAGAATGGCATTGATGAAAAAGCGCAGTAACTGCAGAATTTTTCAAAACATGTCAGTAATCGATATTATTAGTGACTTGTTTGGTCAACATAAAGTTGCCTTTCAAAATAAAACCACTCGCACATACCCTAAATACGAATATTGTGTTCAGTACCTTGAATCTGATTTAGATTTTGTATGCCGTTTATTACAGCAAGAAGGTATTTTCTTCTTTTTTGAACACAGCGTGAGTGCTCATACCTTAGTACTTGCCGATGATATTACAGCTTATAAACCTTGTGCAGAAGAGAAAGTACGTTGTTTTTCTGGTCATTTAGCAGAGTCACACGTTGCTCACTGGCAAGGCGGTATGAGTATGGTGAGTGGCGGCTTTATGCAAAAGGGATATGATTACGAACAACCCAAATTATATCCGTCAGGCAGCCATGCCAATGCCAGTTTACCTGATCAAAGTACACTTGAAGTTTACGACTACCTTGGCGAATCAGAGTTAAATAAACGTGCTCAACCATTTGCTAATAATCAACTAGAAGCATTACAAAAAGACATGAATAAATGCAGTGGTCAAGGCGACTGCCGCAGCTTTAGTGTAGGTAAATTTTTTAGTTTTAAGGATCACGAAAACAGCAGTTATAAAGGTAAGAGTTTTCTTATTACTGCCCTAAGGACATCTGCAACACAGCCTAACCAATCTGGCGCTGGTCAATCCGCTTCAATTGGTGTTTATCAAAATGATTTTGAATGTGTGCCTAAATCAACTCCGTATCGGCCAACACTTCAAATTAATAAACCACTTATCAATGGAGTGCAAACAGCTGTCGTTACTGGAGAATCTGGTGATGAACAGCATATTGATAAATTTGGCCGAGTTAAGGTGCAATTTCATTGGGATAGAGATGGTGAATTTAATAGTAAAAGCTCATGCTGGATCCGTGTTGCCCAAAGTTGGGCTGGTAATAAATGGGGCGCTTTCTTCTTCCCAAGAGTAGGTCAAGAAGTCTTAGTTGAGTTTATTAATGGCGATCCTGATCAACCAATAATCAGTGGCGCAGTTTATAACGCGGATCTAATGCCACCCTATGCTTTACCGGCTAAAAAAACGCAGTCAGGGATTAAATCGCATAGCACTAAAGAGGGCGGCGCAGATAATTTTAATGAATTACGCTTTGATGATGAAAAAGGTAAAGAGCTGCTATTTTTACAAGCAGAAAAAGACCATCAATTAAATGTTAAGAACGATCAGAAAGATACTATCGGCAATGATAGATTTTTAGACATTGTTAATAATGACAGCGGCAAAATTGGTAATGATAGAACCACTGAAGTGGTCAATAACGATACACTCAAAGTCGGTAAAGACCGTAGCGATGATATTGGCAGTAACGACACGCTCAAAGTGGGCAAAGCGCTTAATATCGAAGCAGGGAAAGAAGTCGTGATTAAAACGGGTAGTGCCTCGATTAAAATGAGCAGTGATGGCTCGATATCAATAGAAGGTACCAACATTCAAATTAAAGGTACTAATGTGAAAGTAAACGGTACCAGTATTGCGTTGAAAGCAGCGCAAATTAAGTTGAATTAACAATGCAAATTTCAAGTTACCCTGGAGTTGGATTAACGGGTGCGTTTTGTCGTGGCCACGAGTTGATTTGCCAATTTGGTTATCGGTATTTGATTTGCAAACCCGTTGATAAACCTCAAGACCCACTATTGGATATACCTGATAAGACCTATGTAACTAGTACAACCTATGGTGAACAATTCTTAACTAATCGTCATATGTGGCGTAATCATCAGGATGTAATTAGCCATATTTACAACTATTTGATGAATGACGAGTATGCATCAGGAAGGGCTGAGCAATTAAAATTAATCAAAGAAATAGCGGTAGCCTTAATGCAACAAGACTTGCTCGTTATACCGTTAGAAAGTGATTAATACCCTGCCGATAGCGCCAATGTAAGACTAACAATTCAAGGAAGATTTTATGGGAATGCCCGCAGCTACACTGACATCTATGCATGTATGCCCAAAAACTAACCCAGGCCCAGTCCCACATGTAGGCGGACCTGTCATTATGGGCTCAGGAAACGTGCTTATTGGTTCTATGCCTGCTGCTCGTAAAGGTGACAAGTTAATTTGTGTTGGCCCACCAGATACAATCAACGCAGGTTCAAGTTCGGTACTGATTAATGGAAAACCCGCAGCGAGACTCGGAGACAGTACTGCCCATGGAGGTAAGATTGTAGTAGGAAACCCTACTGTAATGATTGGATAGTATGAGCAAGGATTGCGTTGAATGAACTTGATTGAGAATTTTGAACTTCTCTTAGCACAACGACAAATATTAATGTCGTCGTTTCAGTGTGCCCCTAAAAATGTTGAAGATAACACCCGATCTTTATTAGTCACACTCAATATGATCCAGCAGCAAGCTCACGAAGAACATAATAGCGAAGCATTTCTCTGTGCTAATAGCGTCGTTGAAATAGTGACAGCGTTTGAAAATGATGTGTATTTCAGTACGGAGAACCAGTTGGTTGTTTTGCAACTACTGTTGCAAATTCATCTCAAACAAAGAACCCACGACCAAGCAAAAGTATTTGAATTACTATTAAATAACAATCAAATAGATTTAAATAAATACATCCCTAGTTTAGCACTAGTGGCTTGCCAGTTTGGTGTTGAAGGTTTGCAGTTCTCGATGGTTGGTAAAACGCCTGAACAAATTAACCAATATATTTTGTTTTGTATCTACCGAGGTAAACGACTAAAAAGTATTGCAGGTATTGCCTCACTAAATCTTACGCCGCTGAATGCACTATATGCAGAAATGTTGTTAGAAGAAATTTCTGAGCCATTAGCGCTATATAGCCGTTTTGTTGAAAATGAATATTGCCATAGCCCTTTGTTTGAAATATTTGTGACCTCTCTTGATGAACAGGTTTTAACTCAAATTTTCAATTTAATGAGTCGTGATGAAAACCTCAGTGACAGAGTGATTCAGCTTATGGGTTTTTCAGGCTTTGGTAAATTTGTGCCATTTTTAGCAAAAGCAATGCAGCACCCCGCTAAAACATTAATTGCTTTTGATGCTTTAAGAACGCTTTTAGGCCCTGGACTTGACTCGTCAATTCCTTACCAAAGACAGTTTGAAGAAAACACACAAAGACGTGCTGAGTTTCTGCAATTTTATAGCGCTAAGTTACTTAATCGCTGGCAATTATATGCGCCAGATACACCTGGAGTTCGCCTACTCAATGGCGTGGAAGTTAGCCTAGAAACGGTCGATAAAATACTGCTTAAATCGAGCCCTGTTCATCAAAGGGTGGCTAAATTACATCAGCTTAGATTAACCGGTGAAGTGCGAACTTCGTCAATGACTATAAAGTTGGCCTCATGATTATTAATGTACTCGAATCAGAGTTAATCGTAGGTCAATGCGATAATCAAATGCAGTTGATTAATTTACCTTATACAGAAGGGCTCGATTTCATTCTGCAATTACCTAACGGAACTCAATTAGTCTCAGGTATGCGCAGTGATCTAAGTGCGAAATGTAAATTAACACGCATTATCGAACTGCTAAGTAAGCTGCCTATAACTGATGCCAGCGCATGGACGCCATATCAACACAATCCTGTTTTTTGGTTGTTACCTAATTTAGCACCTGAAATGTTAACTCAGTGGGTAAACGAATTACATCAAGCTTTTCCTCATTGTTTTGAACACCCTAATGGGCGCATTTTTCCTATGGGAAGTGCATCTTTACCTATTGCGTTTGAGGCAGCTAAGACGATGGGAAGCCGTGTTGACTCGATTGTCTTTATCGCAGTGGATAGTTTGTATTTTGATATGCCTGAACTTTATCGAACTGGTCAATTGATTAATGCAGATATTGATGAAGGCATTAGGCCTTCTGAGGCTGCGATAATGACTAAGGTTCAAGTCACTACTGCAGAAAAAACATCACTAGGGCTACATGTGACTGATGTATTTCAAGACGCTGCTACCCAGGTTCAATTAACACAATCAATTAAGCGTTTATTTACTCAGCTTACAGAGCAAGATGAATCAAGTTTACTAAAACAATTATATTTCCCCGGTGATAATCAAACCACCCAAGATAGCTGGCTTAATGCCTATGAGCAGCTAGCGGGAAAAATAGATCAAGATACCCAAATTACTCAAACTAATTATTACACTGGGAATATTGGTGCCGCAGCGGGTTTATATAATTTATTACACGTATTTAATCGCTATAAAGAACAAGCTTTGTCAGGAGTAAGCGTTCAGTTAGAGGTTTCTGAGGAACGTTACCTTGGCCTGTTAAGGTATGAGTGGCTAGGTTGCAGCGGTGAAGCAAATGGCTAATCAGAATCAAATGCAGCCTGTATGGCTGACAACGCATTTAGCTGTTTTTAACATTAGTCTCATGGATAGAGAAGGCGTTAGTACCAATGACGGTCAGTAATTTTTATTTTAATGGTTTCAATCGGCATATCGTTGTTGTTCCCAGCAGTGCATCAACACCTTCTGGTTTCCAATTACAAACCTTTAGCCAAGCTAATGAAATTGAGCAGTTGGTCAATGAAATAAGTCCTCATTTGGTACGTGATAGAAATGCCTTAATGCAAGGGCGCGCATTAGTATTGCAAGCGGGCTTGAATGCTTCGTTAAATCGAAAACAAATCGTCACCAAATTAAATGAAGCAATTTCACGTAACCTATTACGTGTTTATGTTGAAACGCCTAAAGCAAATATTCAAACTTCTACCGAAACGGCCTCACTCGGAAACAGCTCAAGTAAATCTAAAGCGCCTGTTTCAAGTAAAGGTAAGCAGACAGCTCAATCAACTGAGTCTGGCACCATTGCTAATACGACTCCAACTGAAGTACCAATTGATCAACAAGAATGCCGCAGTGATCCTGTGTCTATGTTATCTGGCGAGGAAATTTTACCGTTAACTGATTTTGAAATTAATGGCCTAATGCCGTTAACTTGGCGACGTTTATATCGCTCTAGTAAAGTTGATCGAAATGTTGGGCTTGGTTTTGGTTGGCGACATAACTTTAGCTTACAACTCAATCGCCAATATCAAGCTCCTCCCAAAGTGGGGCCGAAAAAGCCTGGTAAATATTGGTTTGAGCTCACTGATGAAGAAGGCCGAGTACATGTTTTTGATGAAGTTAAACGCGGCCAAACCAGTATTCAAAGTACGACAGGTTGGTCGTTAGTACATCAAGCTGATGGTCGACAGGTATTATTAAAACCAGATGACAGTCATTGGGCGTTTAAAAAGCGTCAAATTGACAATCAAGATGTGTGGTTACTAGAAACGATTAGTAATCACCAAGGCCAATATTTTCAGCTGTACTATGATAAGCAAGGCAAGCTTGATCAAATAACCACAGGGCCTAAACGCGGTGTACTTCTTAGTTATAACGCCCAAGGTAACTTACTAAAAGTTGCTTCTTATATACTTGACGAGAAAGGTAATAAGCAGCAACACCCTGAACTCCTTGCAAGCTATCAATATGATGACCACCAAGCCTTAATTGCAGCTACTGACATGAATGGTCTAGTTGAACGATACAGCTATCATAAACCTAGCCAAACTCAGGGAGCTAAAGCTTCAACCCGAAGTAATCACAAAACAACCTATTTATTAAAAGCCAGAACTCGAGCTTCAGGGTTTAGCCACCACTTTTTATGGGATGCTGAGGACGTAAACGCTAAATGCATAGAGCAGTGGGGTGATTATGAGATTTATCACTACCATTTTTCTTATGAGTTACATCCAAATGGCATGCGAAGTGGTTGTATTGATTCTCTCGGAAATAAAGAAACATTCGTTCATAATTCTCAAGGTTTACTGATTGAACATCATAATGCTAATGGTGCGGTGACACGGCATCAATATGACAGTGTTGGGCGCAAAATAGCGACCATTGATGCAAACAATAATCAAACCCAATTCATATACAATACCTCAGGACAAATTGAAGCCATTATTCATGCTGATGGTGGTGTCA
This sequence comes from Shewanella sp. MMG014, assembly GCF_018100775.1. Classification (NCBI taxonomy): domain Bacteria; kingdom Pseudomonadati; phylum Pseudomonadota; class Gammaproteobacteria; order Alteromonadales; family Shewanellaceae; genus Shewanella; species Shewanella sp. MMG014. Next base: position 435,959 of record NZ_JAGJDZ010000002.1, on the reverse strand, counting down.
CACAATTTGAATACAACCGTTTAGGTCAGTGTATTCTGACACAAGATCCCATTGGCCGAACATTTACAAAGCAGTTTGATGCAACAGGGCGCATTTTATCAGAAAGTCATTTTGATGGTCGTCAGCGGTATTTTCAATACAATGATTTTGGACAAGTAACTCAAAAAACAGAGCTTGATGGTGTTATACATCGATATCATTGGGATAGAGATGGCGAATTATTAGCAACACAAATTGGCGATGCTTTAACTCGCTATAGTCATGATCGCTTAGGACGAGTAAATGCAACAATTAACCCGCAAGGTTTAGTTACTGAGTACATTCGCGACCTCAATGGGCAAATAATTGAAGAAAAAGCATACCCTCAAGATAAGCCTGAACAGGCAATTATCACCCAATATCAGTTTGATCAAGCAGGTAGAAAAATTAGTCAAAAATTATTGGCTGATGAAGCAGTTGTTGATGAAAACGCATCTGATTTAAATAATGCAAATCAGAGCGATATTGAAACGCTGCTTAGCTATGATGGATTAGCTCAACCGTGTCAACAAACTTTTGCAGATGGTAGCTGGCTTAAATTCTTCTATGATAAAGAGCGTAATTTAAACAAAATTGAGCGAAGTGATGGTGCTCAATATCGAATTGAATACACCCCGACAGAACAGCCAAAAAAATTAATCGGGTTTGATGGTCGCGAGCAAGTTTACCAATATGATGCCAATGATAAGTTAGTGGCAGTAAACGACAGTGACATTCGTTTTATTGAATTAAAGCGTGATGCACTAGGTCGTATTATTCAGCAAAGCAGTCATGTAAAACTTGATGCTAATGTTCATTCTGCTACGTTAAACACTCAAAATTTTTACCAATATGATGTCATTGGCAATATCACTCGCGCACACAATCAGCATCGCACTCTAGAGCAAAAATATGACACTAAGGGTAGAGTCACTCAGGTCAATCAAGGTGCATGGCACTTATCTTATCAGTACGATGCTAAAGGTAATCGAAGTGGCTTAACCTTACCTGATGGAAGCCAAGTAAATTATCAATATAATCGTAATGGCCTGTTAGCGGATATTGGTGTTGTACTAACCGATAATCAGCAAACTATCGATATTGCTCAATATCAATATACAGATGCTGGCTTATTAGAGCACACAAGGTTAGGTAATCAACTCGAATCAACCCACACATATGATGCTTATTCAAGGCTCACTAAGCAGCAGTGGCAACACGCTAAGTTTGCAGAAAGTGAAAGCGAGAGCGAAGCAACAACTGTGTTAAGTTCACCGCTATTTGAACATCGACACTATCATTATGATAATCAGCACCAGCTTAAAGCATCTGAAAGTCAATTAAATTGCAATGGCGTGCAGGATGAGAATGACTTAAATGTCGATTTAACCCAATTTGAATACAATAAAATTAGCCAGTTGGTTAGCCATTCGCGAGAGAGTGAAGCAAAAGCATTAAGCGCGAATGGTAAAAGCAGTATTGCCTCTAACGCCATTGCTGTAAAACATCATCACAAAGAACAGTATCATTGGGATGCATTTGGCAACCCGACTCAACATATTCGTCAACATGACGCTCAGGTATTAACCACTGAACAAAATCGTCCTGATAAATCCATTCAAGATGTGGTTGTTAACAATGACCGACTAATGAGTATGGCAGGAGTGGATTATCGTTATGATGCCAGTGGTAATCAAATCTCTCAAATTGGAACGGGCAATAAACAACAGCGCAGTTTTAATGGCTTAAACCAGTTAATCCAAATTAATGATAATGGCAAACTGACGCAATATGAATATGATGCATTAGGTAGACGCAGTGCAAAAGTGACCGAGCAAGTCCGTACTGATTTTATTTGGGATAATAATCAGTTAATTGGTGAGTGCACGTTAGGTGAATACACCTGGTACATCTATCAGCCCGATACCTTTACGCCGGTTGCTCTTATTAAAGCTGGTCAGGTTTATTATTATCATTTAGACCAAATGGACACGCCTATTTGTCTGACTGATGCTAATGCCCAAACAGTATGGCGTAATCAGTTAGATGTGTTTGGAAAAGCCTTTGATACTGTTGTTGAAAGCAATGTTGCAAGAGATGATGAGTTTGAAAATTCGATAGTAAACCCTATTCGCTTTCAAGGTCAGTATTTCGATGACGAATCAGGCCTACATTACAACCGATTTAGGTATTATAGCCCTGAGCAGGCACGGTTTATTCATCAAGATCCAATAGGGCTAGTTGGGGGATTAAACCACTACCAATATGCGCCGAATCATGTGAATTGGGTAGATCCGTTTGGGTTGAGCTGTAAGGAAGGGATAGATAAAACGACGTTGGATTCGAGCCCGTTAATTTCTGATGATTTGAAAGAAAAGTTACCTACGATAATTCAATTAGAGAATAAGCCTTACAGTGTCGATGAGACAATAAAAAGTAATACTTCAGGTGCTATAGGACCGTCAACACAACAAGAAACAGCTGAAGCGAAGGAAGAGCCAACCTCGTTTGAAGAATGTCTTAATAGGCTGGCTTCAGCACGTGAACGTATTATTGAGCAGGGTTACCATGCAAAATTCAGCGACGAAGAGTTGGTAGCAAAGGCAAAAGGTGGTTCTGTAGATGAAGCGCGTTTTCTTATTAGTTTTCAACCCAAAAACGACGCTACTAATGCAAAACTCGCCTTTCAAAAAGATGGCGGCCTTGTCGCATTGTGGGCGACAAGTTTCGGTATGCTCGAAAATGCAGATAGTGATCCGCAAATTATTGCTGATTTACTTGCAACGGGCTATGACCCGTCAAAAGACTATGTTCTTCATATTGTTGATAGAGGGGAAGATCTGACATTATTTGGAGAGAATACCTTTGTACCGACTTGGGATAAACTAGAGGAACCAGCGTTAATGCATCTCGATCCTAAATATCATGGTGCGATTGGTAGTGTATTAAACTCAGATTATCAAAGACAGTATGCATCACATATGCATGAATATTGGCGATATGGTTTTAGCGAGTTTGAGAACGATGAGCAAAGAGATTTTATAGAGTCATTGGAGAGAGATAAGCAAGATAAATTTGCAGCTCGGCATGCTCTAAGAACTGAATTTGGTGCTAACAGTGAATTTACTGGTGATGGCATGACCAAGTGCCGTCATGCGGGCAATAATCATGGCGTTGTAGAAACATTAACGCTAGAGAATAATCCACCAACCATCGCAGAGATGAAAAACGTGACCACCATTTATTTAACACCAATTAAAGGATTAAAATGAGCCAAAATATATGCACCCCCTTAGGGTTAATCGACCACAATAACTTTAAAAACGATGAAGAGGTGTTGTTATCACTAAATTATGAGATGTTTCCAGATAAAAAGGTGTTGCTTGTCAAAAAAGGCAATTATTTAGTGGTATCAACAGATTATTATTCGAAAATCAAAAAAGTAAGAAGGTATACACAGAAAGAGTATCCTTTAAAAGCATTACCATGGGTAGTTGACACCATAGAAAATGGTTTTTTAAAAAAGCCTGCGGAAGGTGGCTTTTCTAATTTTGAGCGTAGTAAGCATAAAGAATTTGATGGGGAAACCATTGGGATTAATGTGATGATGCATTGCTGCGCAGAGAATCTACCCGGTTTAAATATTTGGAATGGTAACAGGGAAGATTATATTGCCAAAATAAGCCCACAAGAATGGGATATCCCCCTGTATATGCTTAAAGAGGGACTGTTAGATGAATTGAAAAAAATCGCTGCAAAATACTCAATCCAATAAATGATTTTGTGTAATTGCCTATATTGAATTCAATTAGTGAATCAGAATACCAATAAATTCATTTCAGGTAAGCGCGCACGGTTTTAATTGTGATAATCACTAACTCATGGGAGAGTTTTTCTGCTAAATCTATCTTCAAGAAAGTTATGAGGCCGACGCTTTAATCAAGTAAGGTAAAGTTGACTATTATCATTTCGTTAAACTTGCTAGACCTATTTGGATAATGAGCATGCATTTAGTTACTGTTTTACTATTGATGATTCAACAATGAATTAATTTCATCTAAATTATTATCGCACTATAGCTGAGCAAGCATGTTTTACTATGGTGCGAAATTTACAATCTGGTTTATCCTTCTTTTTTACAAATAGCTGTTATTGACCTTTAAAAGCACAAATACTTCGCCGTTGTTCCTGAGTTATAGTGTCTCGTTATAATTTACTTTGTACACTTATAACTTTTTTGCATAAAAATGTGCCTTTGCAAGCATATTAAATTGCTTTTCACCGTTTTAGTGCATGGTTTGATTGTGTGGGAATGGAGTGAGAGTCATACTATATGGCCTAATTGACTTTATTTTATAACATTGCGATGTCTACTTTCTCTTAATCGGCCAAATACCTCAATGAATATTTATGTGTTTTTGTATGGTTATCTTAGTTTATTTTTACGTATCGGATTGTTATTGCTAGTGGCTCAAACTGAATAAAATCGGGAGAGAGCGATAACTTTAGCAATGCACAAATGCACAAATGCTCATGATGAGTTAATGAGAAGGTAACTTGTTTATCGCTAAGGCAGGCAAGGGCAATTCACACTCTAATATCGAACTTATTTCAGTTAGTGAGAGGTGTTTGTTTGAAGAATTGTGGGCTATTGAGAGTGTACGATGGCATCAAGTCTAATCAATATTTATTAGTTAAATCTTTTCATTCAGGTTTACATGAATTTCAGACAATAAAAAAGCGCCTTATAGGCGCTTTAGAAGTTAATTTAATACGAATTAACGCTTATCTAAACTAACAAAATCACGGTCTTCTGAGCCAGTGTATAACTGACGTGGACGACTGATCTTATGACCTGGTTGGTCAAGCATTTCTTTCCAATGAGCAATCCAACCAACTGTACGAGATAGTGCGAATAGCACTGTAAACATACTTGTTGGGATACCAATTGCTTTCATGATGATGCCTGAGTAGAAATCAACATTTGGATAAAGCTTCTTAGAAACGAAATACTCGTCTTCAAGTGCGATACGCTCAAGTTCCATTGCTACGTCAAGTAGTGGATCTTTAACGTTTAATTCAGCTAAAACTTCATGACAAGTTTCACGCATAACTTTCGCACGAGGGTCGAAGTTTTTATATACACGATGACCAAAGCCCATAAGACGGAAAGGATCCGCTTTGTCTTTTGCTCGTGCAATAAATTCTGGAATGCGGTCTACACTGCCAATTTCTTCAAGCATGTTTAAACAAGCTTCGTTAGCACCACCATGAGCTGGACCCCATAATGAAGCGATACCTGCCGCGATACATGCAAATGGGTTAGCACCTGATGAACCTGCTAAACGTACTGTAGACGTAGAGGCATTTTGCTCGTGATCCGCATGCAAAACAAAGATTCTGTCCATTGCTTTTTCAACAACAGGATTGACTTTGTATTCTTCACATGGGACAGCGAACATCATCGATAAGAAGTTACCTGCGTAACTTAAATCGTTGCGTGGATAGACGAAAGGTTGGCCAATTGAATATTTGTAGCACATTGCTGCAATCGTTGGCATTTTAGAAACTAGGCGGAAAGCCGCAATTTCACGATGTTTTTCATCATTTACATCAAGAGAATCTTGGTAGAACGCAGATAATGCACCAGTAACGCCACAAAGCATTGCCATTGGATGTGCATCACGACGGAAGCCTCTAAAGAAAGAAGCTAATTGTTCATTAACCATTGTGTGGTTTTTTACCATTGCAACAAACTCTTCGTATTGAGTTTTGCTTGGTAATTCACCGTAAAGCAGTAAGTAACAAACGTCTAAATAGTTAGATTCAGTCGCTAGCTCATAAATTGGGTAGCCACGGTGTGTTAGTACACCTTTTTCGCCATCAATGTATGTAATTGCAGACTCGCAAGAGGCTGTTGCTAGAAAACCAGGATCGAAGGTGAAATGACCTGTCTTTCCTAATTTACTGATATCGATTACATCAAAACCAGCAGTTCCCTGCTTAATTGGTAAATCGATTGAATCATTCCCCGGTAACTCTAATTTGGCTATATTGTCAGCCATACCCCGTTCTCCTTACTTCATTCTTTTCTGTGAGTGCGGCATGTTAAGCGGACATTACTTTACAGTGAATCGTGATCACATTTCAATTTAAATAAGCGTTTAAATTTATTAGACCATGGTATAAACCTTGCTAGACGCCTTGCCAGCTGTGGTTTGTTTGCAAAAAAAATGCAAAAAAACAAATTTTGCATAGTGTGACGTTTGTATTTGACAATGGGCTTGAGTATACTTGCCTGCGTCCACAAAGGGCGACAGACATCACATTTTTGAAAACATTTTTTACCTAGCTAAATTAGTGGTTTCTCAAATAGTTAAGTGTTTGATAGTAGTCTGTTATGTTTCAACATTTTGTTTACATATGTGTGTTGGTGTTGCAAATAGAAGCAAAGCAAGATGAATAATAAAAATAATGCTCAATGGAGCTGAGTGAGCAGAACGTGAAAAAGCAAAGACCTGTCCATATAGACCTACAGACCATTCGCTTTCCTGCAACAGCGATTGCGTCAATTCTTCACCGTATTTCCGGTGTTATCATGCTGTTTGCTGTCGGTATTCTTATTTGGATGCTAAATGAATCTTTAGCATCTCCTGAGAGTTTCGCTGGCCTACAATCTCTTTTTGATAACTTGCTCGTTAAGTTTGTTATCTGGGGAATTCTTACTGCGTTGGGTTACCACTTAATCGTTGGCTTACGTCATCTGATTATGGATACCGGTCGTTGGGAAGAGTTAGCCTCAGGCTTAGCTTCAGCAAAAATCGCCTTTGTACTTTCAGCGGCGTTTTCAATCATTGTGGGGATTTGGGTATGGTAACTAATGCAGCAAGCCTTGGACGCAGTGGTGTTCATGACTTTATTTTAATTCGTGCTAGTGCCGTAATTTTAACCTGTTATACCATTTTTATGGTGGGTTTCATTGCGTGTAGCGCCCCATTAACTTACGAAATCTGGCATGGCTTATTTAGCACTTTGCCGATGAAAGTATTCACTCTGCTAGCGTTAGTCGCTGTGCTTATTCATTCGTGGATTGGTATTTGGCAAGTGCTAACTGATTACGTTAAAAATGTATCAGTACGTGGATTACTTCAGTTCGTATTTGTCGTAGCGGCTTTTTGTTATCTAGCTGCAGGCATCATTATAGTGTGGGGTGTTTAAGTGGCTATTCCAGTTCGCGAATTTGACGCAGTAGTGATCGGCGCTGGTGGCGCTGGCATGCGAGCGGCTTTACAAATTTCTAAAGAAGGTAAGAGCTGTGCGCTTTTATCTAAAGTATTCCCAACACGTTCTCATACGGTTTCTGCGCAAGGTGGTATCACTGTTGCGTTAGGTAACGCCCATGAAGATCACTGGGAACAGCACATGTACGATACCGTGAAAGGTTCTGATTTTATCGGCGACCAAGAAGCGATTGAGTTTATGTGTAAGACAGGTCCAGAGGCGGTTATCGAGCTTGAGCAAATGGGTCTTCCATTCTCACGTTTCGAAAACGGCACTATTTACCAGCGTCCATTTGGTGGCCAATCAAAGAACTTTGGTGGTGAACAAGCGGCACGTACTGCAGCGGCAGCTGACCGTACCGGTCATGCTTTGCTTCATTGCTTATACCAACAAAACGTTAAACACAAAACTGAAGTGTTTTCTGAATGGTATGCATTAGATTTAGTTAAAAACGATGACGGCGCAATTGTGGGTTGTACTGCAATTGAAATTGAAACTGGCGAGATTGTTTACTTTAAGTCGAAGGCAACAATTTTAGCAACGGGTGGTGCAGGGCGTATTTACGCTTCTACTACTAATGCTCACATTAACACTGGTGACGGTGTTGGTATGGCAATGCGTGCTGGTGTTCAGATGCAAGACATGGAAATGTGGCAGTTCCACCCAACGGGTATTGCTGGCGCAGGTGTACTTGTAACTGAAGGTTGTCGTGGTGAAGGTGGTTATCTTTTAAATAAAGATGGCGAGCGCTTCATGGAGCGTTATGCTCCTAACGCTAAAGATTTAGCATCTCGTGACGTCGTTGCTCGTTCAATGATGACTGAGATCCGTGAAGGTCGTGGATTAGATGGTCCATTAGGCCCGCACTGTTTACTTAAACTTGATCACTTAGGTAAAGAAACATTAGAAGCGCGTCTTCCTGGTGTTTGTGAACTTTCTCGTACGTTTGCGCATATTGATCCAGCAGATGGCCCAATCCCTGTATTGCCAACATGTCACTACATGATGGGTGGTCTACCCGCTAAAGTTAGTGGCCAAGTTGTTCGCCAGAACGAAGATGGTTCAGAGCAAGATATCGTAGGCTTATTTGCAGTGGGTGAGATTGCTTGTGTATCAGTACATGGTGCAAACCGCTTAGGTGGTAACTCACTGCTTGATTTAGTGGTATTTGGTCGTGCTGCAGGTCAGCATTTAGGTAAAGCGTTAGATGAGACTGCTGATCCTAAAGCACCTTCAGAAGAGCAAATTACTGCTTCACTTGATCGTCTTAATCGCTGGGAAAGCAATAAAGAAGGTGAAGATCCTGCAGTAATCCGTAAAGACTTACAGTTATGTATGCAGCTTAACTTCTCTGTATTTAGAAGTGGCGATGCAATGGCTGAAGGCCTTAAAGAGCTTAAGAAGATCCGTGAACGTTTAGCTAACGCCAAGTTATCTGATAATTCTTCAGAATTTAATACTCAACGTATTGAGTGTTTAGAGTTAGATAACTTAATGGCTACAGCGATTGCAACTGCTTATGCTGCTAACTTCCGTACAGAAAGCCGTGGTGCGCATTCTCGTGAAGATTTCTTAGACCGTGATGACGATAATTGGTTATGTCACAGTGTCTTTGATCCTGTCACTGAACAAATGACTAAGCGTGAGGTCAACATGGAGCCTAAGCTTCGTGATGCATTCCCGCCTATCAAGCGTACTTACTAGGAGAAGCCACGATGAAATTGGAATTTGCAGTTTATCGCTACAATCCTGATGTAGATACTAAGCCTTATATGAAAGATTACAGCTTAGAAGTGGAAGAAGGTACCGATATGATGGTACTGGATGCACTGATGAAGCTGAAAGAGTCAGACCCTGAGTTATCATTTAGACGCTCATGCCGTGAAGGTGTTTGTGGTAGTGATGGCGTGAACATGAATGGTAAAAATGGTTTAGCGTGTATTACGCCTGTTTCTACTTTTAAGGGTAAGAAAATTGAAATCCGTCCTTTACCAGGCATGCCTGTAGTGCGTGATTTAATTGTTGACCTGACTCAGTTCTACACTCAGTACGAAAAAATTAAGCCGTTTCTTATCAATGATGAGAAAACGCCGGCTCGTGAACATTTACAATCACCTGAAGAGCGCGCTCATTTAGATGGTTTGTACGAATGTATCATGTGTGCTTGTTGTTCTACTGCTTGTCCATCGTTCTGGTGGAACCCGGATAAATTTATCGGTCCAAGTGGTTTATTGCATGCTTACCGCTTCTTGATTGATAGTCGTGATACGGCAACTGAAGAACGTCTAGCTGGTTTAGATGATGCTTACAGTGTGTTCCGTTGTCATGGCATCATGAACTGTGTTGATGTTTGTCCTAAAGGATTAAACCCAACTAAAGCAATTGGCCATATTAAGTCAATGCTATTGAAGCGAGCAGTATAAATGCACAGTTTAGAGCTAGGTTTACAGTTTAATTAGCTCTCATTGAGAGTCATCTTCATCTTTGGAGATGACTCTATTGTGTGTATTAGGAAGTCCTTTGTATTTAACTGATTAAAATTATATAGTTAGATACGATTCGATTGCGGTGCAATAGGTATCGTAATTATGATTATGTCGAAGCACGTGTATCAAGTTTTGTAAGGAAAAGTAATGCACCAAGGCATCATGAAAGCTTGGCTCGAATCGTCACATTTAAGTGGCTCTAATTCGACCTACGTAGAAGAGATGTATGAAGCCTATCAAGAAGATCCAAGTTCAGTTTCTGAAGACTGGCAAGTTGTTTTTGATAATCTCCCTGCGGTAAATGGTACTTCTCAAGATATACCTGAAACTGCACACTCTAAAGTACGTGATTATTTCCGCAGTTTAGCATTAGAAGGTCGAGCCAAAGGCGCCAGCCGTGTAACCGATCCTGAATTAGATGCTAAACAAGTTAAAGTTCTCCAGTTAATCAATGCTCACCGTTTTCGTGGTCACCAAAATGCCAATCTCGATCCATTAGGGTTATGGCAGCGTGAGTCAGTATCTGAATTAGACCCAGCGTTTCATGGTCTAGATGCTGAAGATATGCAACGTGAATTCAATACAGGTTCATTTGCATACGGTAGCGACACATTAAAATTAGCCGACATCGTTAAAGCACTTAAGAGCACTTACTGTGGCTCAATTGGTGCTGAGTACATGCATATTACTGATACGGATGAAAAGCGTTGGATTCAACAACGTCTTGAACCATCTTTAGGTAAAGCTAATTACGACATCAGCACCAAAAAACGTATCTTAGAAGGCCTAAATGCTGCTGAAGGTATGGAAAAATACCTTGGCGCAAAATTTCCAGGCGCAAAACGTTTTTCTCTTGAAGGTGGCGATGCATTAGTACCAATGATGCGCGAAATTTTATACCGCGCAGGTGAAGCTGGAACGAAAGAAATCGTAGTTGGTATGGCTCACCGTGGTCGTTTAAACGTACTTGTAAATGTATTGGGTAAACGTCCTGCAGAATTATTTGATGAATTCGCTGGTAAACACGATGAAGTTCAAGGCTCTGGTGACGTTAAGTATCACCAAGGTTTCTCATCAGATTTTGAAACACCAGGTGGTAATGTTCATTTAGCCTTAGCGTTTAACCCATCTCACCTTGAGATTGTTAATCCTGTTGTTATTGGCTCTGTTCGTGCTCGTCAAGACAGACGTGGTTGTAAAGATGGCTTACAAGTTATGCCAATTACTATCCATGGTGATTCAGCAATAACAGGCCAAGGTATTGTTCAAGAGACATTCAATATGTCTCAAGCTCGTGGCTTTAAGGTTGGCGGTTCGATTCGTATCGTTATTAACAACCAAGTTGGCTTTACCACTTCTAACCATGAAGATGTGCGTTCGACAGAGTACTGTACTGACATCGCTAAAATGGTGCAGGCACCCATTTTCCACGTTAATGCTGACGATCCAGAGGCTGTTGCCTTTATTTCTCAGTTAGCCGTTGATTACCGTAACGAATTTAAACGTGACGTTGTTATCGATTTAGTTTGTTACCGTCGACATGGTCACAACGAAGCTGATGAGCCAAGTGCAACGCAGCCGTTGATGTATGCAAAAATCAAAAAACATCCTACGCCACGTAAGATTTATGCCGATCGATTAATTGAAGAAAGCAGTATTTCAGCGGATGATGTAACTGGTTTAGTTAATACGTACCGTGACTCATTAGATGCCGGTGATTGTGTTGTTAAAGAATGGCGACCAATGACATTACATACTGTTGACTGGACGCCATACCTTAACCGTGAGTGGGACGAAAGCTACCAAGCGTCAATGGAACTTGAGCGTTTAAATAATTTAGCGCAAAAGATCGTTGATATCCCTGAAAGCCACAAATTACAGTCTCGTGTCGCTAAGATTTACAAAGACCGCGTATCTATGGCCGATGGTGAAAAACCAGTTGATTGGGGTTTTGCTGAAACCTTGGCTTATGCGTCAATCTTGGAAGATAAAAAACGTGTTCGTATTACAGGTCAAGATTCTGGCCGTGGTACTTTCTTCCATCGTCATGCGGTTCTTCATAATCAAAATGACGGTACCACTTATTTGCCATTACGTAATGTGGCTGATGAGCAAGGTGAAATTGATATTACTGACTCAGTATTATCAGAAGCATCAGTACTGGCATTTGAATACGGTTACGCAACAGCTGAGCCAGGCGGTCTGACTATTTGGGAAGCACAGTTTGGTGACTTTGTTAACTGTGCCCAAGTGGTCATCGATCAGTTCTTATCATCTGGTGAGCAAAAGTGGGGCCGTTTATGTGGTCTAACTATGTTGCTACCTCATGGTTATGAAGGCCAAGGTCCTGAGCATTCATCTGCACGTCTAGAACGTTTCTTACAACTTTGTGCAAACCATAATATGCAAGTGTGTGTTCCTTCTACGCCTGCACAGGTTTATCACATGTTGCGTCGTCAAGTTGTACGTCCTATGCGTCGTCCACTTGTTGTTATGTCGCCTAAATCATTATTGCGTCACCCATTAGCTGTTTCAACTTTAGATGAATTAGCTAACGGAAGTTTCCAAAGTGTCATTGGTGAACTTGATGCATTAGATGCAAGCAAAGTAGAACGCGTTGTCTTCTGTAGCGGTAAAGTGTATTTCGAGTTACTCGACAAGCGTCGTAAGCAAGAAATTACCAATATTGCTATTTTACGTGTGGAACAACTGTACCCGTTCCCACAAGAAGAAATGCAAGCAGCACTTGCTGATTATCAGCATGTTAAAGATTTTGTATGGTGTCAGGAAGAACCTCAGAACCAAGGTGCTTGGTATTGTAGCCAACATCATTTCTGGGCAGCGATTCCAGCTGGAGCTCAATTAACTTATGCGGGCCGTGAAGCATCTGCTGCACCAGCTTGCGGTTATCCAGCGCTTCATGCTCGCCAGCAAGAAGAATTAATCAATAGCGCATTAAAACTGTCGTAATAAAATTTATAAAAAGGAAAGCTTTCCATGAGTATCGAAATTAAGGTACCCGTTTTGCCAGAATCAGTTGCTGATGCAACTATCGCGACATGGCATGTGCAGCCTGGAGAACAGGTTTCTCGTGACCAAAATCTAGTTGATATTGAAACTGATAAAGTCGTACTTGAAGTTGTTGCGCCAGAAGATGGTTCTATTAGCGAATTATTATTCCAAGAGGGCGATACTGTCCTTGGCGAACAAGTTATTGCTAACTTTGTTGCTGGTGCAGTTTCTGGTCAAGAAGTGACTAAAGCTGAAGCGGAAGCAGCATCTCCTGCTGTTGAATCTGATGAATCAAACGATGCACTAAGCCCATCAGTGCGCCGTCTAATTGCTGAGCATAATGTTGATGCTAGCCAATTGAAAGGTTCTGGTGTTGGCGGACGTATTACTAAAGAAGACGTTGAAGCATTTGTTAAGTCTACTCCAGCAGCGAAACCAGCAGCTGCATCAGCACCTGTTGCGCCGCTTGAAGGTCGCAGTCAAAAACGTGTACCTATGACACGTTTACGTAAAACAATTGCTAACCGTCTGCTTGAAGCGAAAAATTCAACGGCAATGCTAACAACGTTTAACGAAGTTAACATGCAGCCAATTATGGACATTCGTAAGCAATATCAAGAAATCTTTGAAAAGCGCCACGGAATCCGTTTAGGTTTTATGTCTTTCTATGTGAAGGCTGTAACTGAAGCGCTGAAACGTTTCCCAGAAGTCAATGCTTCTATCGATGGTGACGAAATTGTTTACCACAACTACTTTGATGTGAGCATTGCAGTATCAACTCCACGTGGTTTGGTTACACCAGTATTACGTGACACTGACACAATGAGCCTTGCTGAAATTGAGAAGAACGTCCGCGAATTAGCGATTAAAGGCCGTGATGGTAAATTATCAGTAGATGATATGACCGGCGGTAACTTTACTGTAACTAATGGCGGTGTATTTGGCTCATTAATGTCAACACCTATTCTAAACCTTCCACAAAGTGCAATCTTAGGCATGCATGCTATTAAAGATCGCCCAATGGCAGTGAACGGTGAGGTTGTTATTCAACCTATGATGTACCTAGCACTATCTTACGACCATCGTATTGTTGATGGGCGTGAGTCAGTTGGATTCTTGGTTGCTATTAAAGACTTCCTTGAAGACCCAACTCGTCTATTGCTTGACCTTTAAGAGTCAACTAGACAATACCCTCGTAGCTGGCTCATAAGAGCCAGTAGGATTTTTTAAGAAGTATATGGATAGATCATCATGAATTTGCATGAGTATCAGGCAAAATCCTTATTTGCCGAATATGGTTTACCAGTTTCTGAAGGCTTCGCTTGCGATACAGCCCAAGAAGCGGTAGAAGCTGCTGGTCACATTGGCGGTGATATGTGGGTTGTTAAGTGTCAAGTACACGCTGGCGGCCGTGGTAAAGCAGGTGGCGTTAAAGTTACCGGCGATAAAGAAGAAATCAGAGCATTTGCTGAAAACTGGTTAGGTAAGAACTTAGTCACTTATCAAACTGACGAAAAAGGTCAGCCAGTTGCTAAAATCTTAGTAGAAAGCTGTACTGATATCGCAAACGAATTATACCTTGGTGCTGTAGTTGACCGTGCAACACGTCGTGTTGTTTTCATGGCATCAACTGAAGGTGGTGTTGAGATTGAAACTGTTGCTGAAGAAACGCCTGAGTTAATTCACAAAGCAATCATCGATCCACTAGCGGGCCCACAACCATACCAAGCACGTGATCTTGGCTTCAAGTTAGGTTTAAACCCAACTCAAATGAAGCAGTTCACTAAAGTGTTCATGGGCTTAGCTAAAATGTTCGAAGACCATGATTTCGCTTTACTTGAAATCAACCCACTTGTTATCACTGACGAAGGCAACATTCACTGTCTTGATGGCAAAATTGGTATCGATGGTAATGCATTGTTCCGTCAACCTAAAATCCGTGAAATGCACGATCCATCACAAGATGATGCTCGTGAAGCACACGCAGCTAAGTTTGAACTTAACTACGTTGCACTAGACGGTAATGTTGGTTGTATGGTTAACGGTGCAGGCCTAGCAATGGGTACTATGGATATCGTAAACCTACACGGCGGCAAGCCAGCTAACTTCTTAGACGTGGGCGGTGGAGCAACCAAAGAACGTGTTGCTGAAGCATTTAAAATCATTCTTTCTGATTCAAATGTTAAAGCCGTTCTAGTGAACATCTTTGGTGGTATCGTTCGTTGTGACATGATCGCAGAAGGTATTATCGGCGCTGTTAAAGAAGTGGGTGTTGAAGTACCAGTTGTTGTTCGTCTTGAAGGTACTAACGCTGAATTAGGTCGTGAAGTTTTAGCTAACTCAGATCTTGATATCATTGCAGCTACCAGTTTAACTGACGCAGCTGAGCAAGTTGTTAAAGCTGCGGAGGGCAAATAATGTCTGTATTAATTAACAAAGATACTAAAGTTATCTGTCAAGGTTTCACTGGCGGTCAAGGTACTTTCCATTCTGAGCAAGCAATTGCTTACGGTACTAAAATGGTTGGCGGTGTTTCTCCAGGAAAAGGCGGTCAAGTTCATTTAGGTCTGCCAGTCTTTAACACTGTTAAAGATGCTGTTGCTGAAACAGGCGCGACTGCTACTGTAATCTATGTACCAGCTCCTTTCTGTAAAGATGCTATCTTTGAAGCAATTGACGGTGGCATCGAGCTAATCGTTTGTATCACAGAAGGTATCCCTACGTTAGATATGCTTCAAGTTAAAGTTAAGCTTGAAGAAACTGGCGTTCGCATGATCGGTCCTAACTGTCCAGGTGTTATCACTCCTGGTGAATGTAAGATTGGTATCATGCCTGGTCATATCCACAAGCCTGGTAAAGTCGGGATTGTTTCACGCTCTGGTACATTAACGTACGAAGCGGTTAAGCAAACTACTGACGAAGGTTTCGGCCAATCAACTTGTGTTGGTATTGGTGGTGACCCAATTCCTGGTACTAACTTCATTGACGTATTGGAAATGTTCCAAAACGATCCACAAACTGAAGCAATTGTAATGATTGGTGAAATTGGTGGTACTGCTGAAGAAGAAGCGGCTGAATACATCAAAGCTAATGTTACTAAACCTGTTGTGTCTTACATTGCTGGTGTTACAGCACCAGAAGGTAAGCGTATGGGTCATGCTGGCGCAATTATCGCTGGTGGTAAAGGTACTGCAGAAGATAAATTTGCTGCACTAGAAGCTGCTGGCGTAAGCACAGTTCGCTCTTTAGCTGATATCGGTAAAGCGTTACGTACTAAAACTGGCTGGTAAATACTAGCAAGTGATATAAAAGGCGCTTCGGCGCCTTTTTTGTTGGGCAACAAACGGTTGATGATGAAATATTATTCATTTTATCATGTGGTTATTGATAAATAGTCAAATCTTGATAAGGTTATTTTACTAAAGTTAAACATGTAGTTAGCCCACAACAATTCAGAATAATAAAGGTTAAGGATAATCGTGTCTCATATAACGCCCGTGATCCCCGCTGTGATTGCAGAAACAGATCGTCTACTCATTCGTCCATTTAATCAGCACGATATAGAAGCTATTTTATTAATGAATAGTAACCCTGATGTGCTGACTTACATCCCACAATCGCCCTTAAAAAGCCTATTAGAGGCTGAACAAGTTTTCAAAGAGGTGATACAAGCAGACTATAACGATAAAGGTTTTGGACGCTGGGCGGTGTACCATAAAGAAGATAAAAAAGTGATTGGTTTTTGTGGGCCTAAATACATTCCCGAATACGATAAAGTGGAACTGGGATATCGCTTTCTTCCAGAATATTGGGGGCAGGGAATTGGTACAGAAGCAGCAAAAGCGGTAATGAATACCCTTAAGCCAATGTTTGATATTGATGAAGTTATTGCGCTCATCTTACATGGAAACGTAGGCTCCGAAAAAGTTGCAGTAAACAATGGCATGTCGTTGTATGAACAAAACATATACAAAGGCCATAAGGTACAGGTGTATCAAAGAATGCTATAAATTATCAACCTATCTGATTGCAATTTAATTTATACTTCGTTAGTTTATAGTCTTCTAAGTAAAGGTAGATATTGTTATTTCTATCTTTGCCTTAGAAGTATCCCCCAAAAACTCTAAGGAAAGAGTCGATCGCAACATTGCGATGTAGGAATAAAGATATGGATATTATCTTCTATGGCTCTTTCTTGTTATTTAAACAAGGAACAAATATGATTCAAAAAGGTTTATATTTAGCCATTCTCACCGCATTTTCTTCTTCTTTATCTACATTAGTGATGGCAGATGATGATTACCAACATGACGGCACAGTGACATATTTTGATCAAACAGAATCAAGTTCAGACGGAACCTTTAAACTCGATTACCGCTATTATTTCTCGTCGATAAATGACAATAAAATCCCTTATTTGCTATCAGGCTATCTTGGTCAGGTGTCAAATATAGGCGGGTTTTACTCAGGAATTGGGAATGATTTTGACCAATACAATATTTCTGGTGAATATGTGTTTGATTCAAAATGGTTTATCAAAGCACAATATTCTAATTTTGAAGCCGACTCTAGTTTCGAAAATGATAATTATGGTGTAACGCTTGGGTACTATTTCAATCCATCTAGTTCTTTTTATATTGAGTATATTCGTAGTTCAGGGGGCTATGATATCAGTGAATCATCATCTTTTAGAAAGTCTGATACTGAGCAAGATAGTATTACTTTAGGTGCTGATACTTACGTTCAATTTGATTGGACTGAAGGTTTGTATTTAAGTGGTCGATATACTTACAGTGATTACACCGTAGATTCAGTGTTTAACGACCCTGACATTAGTGATAGTGGTGGTTCCTATAGCGATAGTAATTCTACCGCTTTAGTGGAAGCGGATTGGTATGTCACTAATTCTTGGTCTGTAGGTGCTTCATATTTTTATGATTTTGATGAAAGTGAGTATGACAGCTGGTTATTAAGCACCGATTATTATTTACCTATAACTGACACAATGGCAGCGGTGTTTACCGCAGCAAAAGAGCTGGATTCTGATATTGATGGTTTCTCTTATAGTATTGGAGTGAATGGTCGATTTTAGTCGAGTCATTTTAGCGATAAAAAAAGCCAGCTTAATGCTGGCTTTTTATTTGTTAAAGTCAATTAACTAAAACAATAAATACTATTCGTCTGCATGATCACAGGTATCATTTGTGCAGTGACCATAGAGATATAAACTATGGTGCGTCAGTTTGATATTGTGGCGCATAGCGATTTCGTCCTGACGACGCTCAATAACTTCATCAGAGAACTCAATAACTTTGTCACATGTTAAACAAACAAGGTGATCATGATGTTTTTGAGTTGACATTTCAAAAACTGCTTTGCCGCTTTCAAAATGATGACGGTTTAAAATACCTGCATCGTCAAATTGGTTTAATACACGGTAGACAGTTGCTAAGCCAATTTCTTCACCAACATCGAGCAATTTTTTGTATAAATCTTCAGCACTGATATGTTGATTTTCAGGGGCTTGCATTAATTCTAGGATTTTAACTCGTGGCAGTGTAATTTTTAAACCTGCTTTTTTGAGTGCTTGATTTCCATCTGTCATTGCTAATCTCTTGATTGCAGAACCTAAAGGTTCATCCGTGGATAGTTAAGTTTATTATATGTGTTGAAATCAGAAACTGGAACCTTTGTTGAAGGTTAATCGACAATATAACTAGATTTTTCTGTTATCTACTAAATAAGCAGCTCATTTTAGTTAAAAAATACACAATAGTCTTACTTATACTAAGGGATTATTGTGAGTTTGCAGCATTTATATCACTATAGGGTTAGTATTTTACTCATGATTAGCAATATAAAATTTACAGTGATCTTTTGCTAAGCTAGTGATTGAGTTGCTTCATATTATAACAATAAGGAAATCAATATGTATCGGCAGATTGTAGTCTTAACTGGCGCAGGAATTTCAGCTGAGTCGGGGATAAAAACCTTCCGAGATCAAGATGGGTTGTGGGAGCAGCATCATATTGAAGATGTCGCCACACCAGAAGGCTATGCTCGAGATATTGATTTAGTGGAACGCTTTTATAATAGTCGTTGGGATAACCTTAACAGTGATGAAATTACGGTCAATCCAGCCCATGTTGCTTTAGCAAAACTTGAAGCGGAGTTTTCTGGCAAGCTACTTGTTATTACACAAAATGTGGATGATTTGCATGAGCGTGCTGGTTCTAAACGTTTATTACATATGCATGGAGAATTAAACAAAGGCCGTTGCCCTCAATCGCAGCAAACGTTCGTGTTACGCGAACCATTTAGTGAAGATAATTGCTGCACCTGTTGTATTCCAGCTAAACGTTTACGTCCTCACATCGTATGGTTTGGTGAAATGCCTTTTGGCATGGACAGAATCCATGATGCACTGGACAACTGTGACTTATTCATTGCAATAGGTACTTCTGGTACTGTCTATCCTGCAGCAGGTTTTGTCGATAGTGCAAATCATCATGGCGCACAAACCGTTGAGGTTAATCTGGCGAAGCCAGATCGACACAGTCAGTTTCAATATCATTTGACTGGAAAAGCAGGGGATATTGTGCCGCAATTAGTAGAAACTATTTTAGCAGGCGAAGTTGTAGGTAACCCATCATTCAATGAACAATTAGCCAATGCTTTATCGGCTTAAGTATTTAGACGTATGTCACTTTCGAAATAAGAATTAATGAATCAAACCAATATAAAGTTAGCCATTATCATGCGAGGTTTACCTGGTAGTGGTAAGTCATACTGGGTGAATGAATTTTTAACAAACCAGGGTATTGATACCGCATTACATGTAAAACAATATGGATATTTTTCAACGGATAAATACTTTGAGCAAGAAGGTCAGTATCTATTTAATCCTAAGTTATTAAGCCAATATCATCAGGCTAATTTAACGGCATTTATCAATGCGTTGGCAAGCAATGAACCATTAGTCATATGTGATAATACCAATGTGGCAAAATGGGAATATATGGCTTACGAGGCTGCTGCTAAAGCCCTAGGGTATCAAGTTCGTGTCGTAGTTATCGGTGATCCTAAAGATAGTCAGCACCAAGCTTTGTGTGCTCAAAGAAATACACATAAAGTGCCACTGAACCATATCAAAACAATGGCGAGGTTGTTTGAACTTGATTAAGTTTTAATGAGAAAAAAGGCGCATTATGCGCCTTTTTAGTTAGCAGAAGTAATTAACTTTACAGGTAATTAGGTTAATAAACTGATTCTTATTTAGTTAGATACAGGCGTTTGCAAATCAATATTGTAAATTGCAAACCCAAACTCATCAGTTAAGTCAGTTCGTTTTGTCATTGGGCGCACTTGATAGTCTTCAACAAACTTATCGGCGATTGCACTGTCTTGAGTTTCAAAGCGAATATCAAGTGTAGTAGCAGTGTCGATAGTAACAAAGTCCCAATTATTATCCGCACTTGGGTCAACTTCGCCATGAGTCTCTGATTCTTCAGAAATATATTGAGCTAACGCCTCGCGGTTAGTATCTGGTAGCTCCATTACAACAAATTCAGCTCCCGTACCAGCAAATTTACCACCAAATGCTCGGTAGTTATTCGAAGCAATAATAAATTCTTTACTTGCTAGTTCATCCCCTGTAAATGTCATGCCATCAGCGTCTGTATAGCTTAAATCAACAATACGACTTGCATCAGCATTGACTACTGCGCAATCACCGTCAAATTTATTAGGCTGAGTCACATCTATCTTATAGTTAACGCCGTCGATAACATCATAGTTATATGTTCTATGAGTATCCCAGTTAATTAAGTTTTGAGCGGCAGTAGAAGTAGGATCAATTTGATTAAATTGATTCGCACTGCACTCAAGCCAATCTTTAACTTCAGCGCCTGTTACTTTAACTGCGACCATGGTATTTGGATAAAGATAAAGATCTGCGGCATTCTTATAAGTTAAATCCCCAGCAGGGACTTGCACATAACTGTCAGCATCAGATGTTGTACTGTGACGCCCACCGGCTTTAAACGGTGCAGATGCTGATAAAACTGGAATGCCTTTTAGAGCATCAACCTTTGAGGCTGCTTCAGCTACAGCGTCAATTTGGGCATTTGATACGATTTGCACGGTTGGATCATCTTGAACAAGCGAGAGGAAGCTGTACATGTCGGTAGATGATTTACCGATTGGCGCATTCACATAATCAAGGGTGGCGTTATGTTCAATTTCAACCATAGCGTGTATATCTGCATCAGGCTCAACAGCGAATTCTTCTGTGGTATCAGTCGCTTTTATAAAAATTGGCCGAGCATCAGATTGGCTGTTGACTACAGTCCAAGCACCATCTTCTTGGGTTAGCGTTAAATCGACTACACCTAAATTATCTCCCCAGCGGCCAGGCATGACCGCTGCAACACCATTAATGGTACCTTTGTCTAAATCAACATTTTCAACGTCAGCAAACTGAGAGCTTGGAAATACAGAGTGACTGTGGCCAAACATGATGGCATCAATACCCTCAACAGTGGTTAATGCCCACGTTGCATTTTCTGCATTCATGTCACTTGGGTTTTCTGATGAGCCAATACCTGAATGTGGAATCGCGATAATAACGTCTGCTCCAGCGGCCTTCATTTGAGGTACGTAACGCTCTGCTGATTCAACGATGCCGCGTGCAATGACTTTGCCGTCAAGGTTTTGTTTGTCCCAAATTTTGATTTGTGGCGGAACGAATCCAATGTAACCAATTTGAATCGTATGCTCGTCACCATTTTTATCAACGACAAGTTGATCTTTAATGATGAAGGGGTCAAACAATGGTTCACCTGCTTTAACGTCTCTGAAGCAATCATCAACTTCACAATAGACGTTGGCACTGATATAAGGAAAGTTTGATTCTGCTGTGGCCTGATCTAAAAAATCTAAACCGTAGTTAAATTCATGATTACCTATGTTACCCACTTCATAATTTAAAGTATTCATTGCTTTATAAGCTGGGTGAGTATCGGCTAATTGGTTAGTCGATTTAAATTCATGAGCAATATAATCGCCCATAGGGCTGCCTTGAAGTAAATCACCATTATCGACTAACACACTATTAGTGACTTCAGTACGTGCTTCATGAATTAGTGCTGCAGTGCGGGCTAAACCGATAGTTTTATCGGTTTGACCACTATAGTAATTATAATCCATGATATTGGCATGGATATCGCTGGTTTCCATGATACGCAAATCAACTTCAATGGTTTTAACATCGTCATCTGATGAGCTACAACCAGTAATACCTAATGCACCCGCAATAACAACTGCTAAAAGCTTTTTGTTCAACATAATAGTCTCTCTTTTAAACGCTTTTTTCTGACCCCGGAGCTTATTATTCTTTTGCTCCATATTGTTGTGAGCAATTTACAGAGATGAAATGTAAATTAATCAATAAAGATTGTATATAAAATAAATCACTGTGTTGTGATCTAGGAACGATAATGTAAGGATAAGTTATTTAAGCTGCGGTTGTGTTAACGGTTGAAGTTTGTGGTAGATATTTAGCATTTTTTTAGTGTTTTAAACTTGAGTGTTCACTTAATTACCTTGCTAATCGCAATTGGTGTTAAATAAGAGGGCGTGTTTGAGTGATGAAGTAATGGAAAAGGGTTGATGACAATGCTCCTGATGTATAGGAGCATTGCCGTTAGCCTGTGGGTTTATCTTGGAAATTTTATTATCGCGCCTTGTTTAAATACTACTTAGGCACTCAAAAGTCGTTCGTATGAATATTGACATTAAACTATTGATTAAGCAGATTTTTATAGTTTTTAGCCAAAATGTCATCAAGTATTGTTGACATATTATTGACGCATTAATTTAAGTCGATACTTAAGTCGATACTTAAGTCGATACTATAAATCGCGAAACCAGAAACTATATTATCAGCTTCAAGTTTGGTCATAGGTCGCTGCTGGTTCTGTTTTATAAATGTATCTGCTAAAGGGGAGTCTTGAGTTTCAAAGCGAATATCAAGCTTAGTGCTTGATTCAATTGTTTTGAATTGCCAGTTGTTATTAGCGCTAGGATCCACTTCACCATTGAGCTCTGATAATTGTGTAATGTATTGAGTTAAGGCTTCTCTGTTAGTATCTGGTAGTTCCATCGCGATATAATCAGCGCCAGTGCCGGCAAACTTATTACCAAATGCGCGGAAGTTATTGGTCGCGACAAGAAAGCTTTTATTTGCAAACTCTTCGCCTTTAAAAATAGTGCCAAAATCATCTGTGTAACTTAACTCAACAATTCGATTTGCATCAGCATTGACCATAGCGCAATCACCATCAAATTTATTAGGTTGAGTCACATCAATTTTGTAGTTAACGCCATCAATGACATCAAAGTTATATGTTCGATGAGTTTCCCAATTAATTAAACTTTGGCTTGCTGCGGAATTTGGATCAATTTGATTGAACTGATTTGCACTACACTCTAACCAATCTTTAACTTGTTTACCTGTTACTTTTACCGCAACTAGGGTATTGGGATAAAGGTATAAGTCGGCAGCATTTTTGTATGACAATTCTCCCGCTGCTACTTGTACATAACTGTCAGCATCAGAACTTGTACGATGACGCCCGCCCGCTTTAAATGGCGCAGCTGCGGATAAAACAGGAAGGTGTTTTAATGTATCAATTTTTGCTGCGGCTCTAGTGACTGCATCTATTTGGGCATTCGACACAATTTGCACAGTAGGATCATCTTGAACAAGCGAGAGGAAGCTATACATATCCGCAGATGATTTGCCTATTGGGGCATTAACATAGTCGAGTGTGGCTTGATGGTCTGGAGCAACCTTTGTATGGATTTCTTTGTCTGGATTGACAGAGAACCCTGCTACTTTATCGGTCTCTTTTATAAAAATAGGGCGAGCCTGTGACAAGCTGTTGGATACTCGCCATTTACCTTCCTCTTGGCGTAATGTTAAATCGATAATACCTAAATTATCTCCCCAACGGCCTGGCATCACAGCGGCGACACCATTAATCGTGCCTGTTTCAATATTGACTTTAGCGACATCAGAAAACTGTGCACTTGGGAAAACAGAGTGGCTGTGACCAAACATGATGGCATCAATGCCTGCAACCGTGGTTAATGCCCAAGTGGCGTTTTCAGCATTCATGTCACCTGGGTTTTCTGATGAGCCAATGCCTGAGTGTGGAATCGCGATAATGACGTCTGCGCCTTGAGCTTTCATTTTAGGTACGTAACGCTCTGCTGATTCAACAATGCCTTTTGCGATAACTTTGCCGTCTAAATTTTGTTTATCCCATACTTTAATTTGTGGTGGTACAAAACCTATGTAGCCTATTTTGATGGTGTGCTTAGCGCCCTGATTATCTATAGCTTCTTGTTCTGTAATGATATAAGGCTTAAATAAAGGTTCACCAGCTTTGACGTCTCTAAAGCAATTATCAATCTCACAATAAACATTGGCGCTTATGTATGGAAAGTTGGCCGCTGCTGTTGCTTGATCTAAAAAGTCTAAACCATAGTTAAACTCATGATTACCAATATTACCCACAGCATAGTCGAGAGTATTCATGGCTTTATAAGCTGGGTGAGTATCGATTAGTTGATTATTTGCTTGGAAAGTATGCGCAATATAATCCCCCATAGGGCTGCCTTGGAGTAAGTCACCGTTATCGACTAACACACTGTTTTTAACTTCAAGGCGTGCTTGTTTTATCAAGGAAGCGGTTCTTGCTAAGCCAATGGTGTTATCGACTCGGCTCGTATAATAATTGTAATCCATGATATTGGCATGGAGATCACTGGTTTCCATGATGCGCAATTCGACTTCTACAGCTGATTTAATTTCATCAGATGAGTTGCATCCACCCAGCGTTAGTGAACTGGCGATAACAATGGCTAAACAGGTTTTATTTAACATAGTTTTTCTCTTACTTGACCCCAGAGCATGCTTTTAGTGCTCTTATTATGTTGATTAATCACATTTTTGTATTCTTTTTAATCGCTAGGAATTATATACAAAGTTAATTACAGAATGATAATTTAGCCAAAATAAAATTAACTATGTCGATTGAACGTACAAACGTCTATTTCATTAGGTTATTACTCTTATTTTTAAAGCATTTCAGGATTTAATGTTGCAGGCAGGGTTAAAAGAAAAATAATTAAGACAATAAAAAAGGCGCCGAAGCGCCTTTTAAAGGTTGAGATAAATTACTTATCTTCTAATAAACCACGGCTTCTTAACAATGGCTCAATACCCGCATCTTTACCACGGAATTGACGGTAAAGTTGCATAGGATCGGCGCTACCACCTTTAGACAGAATATTATCTCTGAAGGCTTGTGCCGTTGCTGGGTCGAAAATACCATTTTCTTTAAACGCTTCAAATGCATCTGCGCCTAAGATATCTGACCAAAGGTAACTGTAGTAACCCGCTGAGTAGCCACCCGCGAAAATGTGCGAGAAATACGTACTACGGTAACGTGGAGCAATTTCTTTAATCAGCCCCATATTGGCTAATGATTCAGCTTCAAATTTTGCTGCATCACGTACAGTGTTATCAGTTAATGTGTGCCAATCTAAATCCAGTTTTGTTGCGGCCATATATTCAACTGTCGCAAAACCTTGGTTAAATTTACTTGCTGCTTGGATTTTTTTGACTAATTCTTGCGGGATAACTTCGCCTGTTTGATAGTGCTTAGCAAATTGCGCTAATACTTCAGGTTGGGTCATCCAGTTTTCCATGACTTGTGATGGGAATTCAACATAGTCACGTGGTACTGATGTACCAGCTTGTGAGCGATATTCTACGTCAGACAAAATCCCGTGTAGTGCATGGCCGAACTCGTGGAATAAGGTGCTTGCTTCGTCAAACGTTAGCAGTGCTGGCTCATCACCCGTTGGGCGAGGGTAGTTCAGTACGTTTACAATGATAGGCTTTGATTCAACGCCATTCATGTTGTATTGCTGGCGGTATGAGTTCATCCAGGCGCCACCACGTTTACTGTCACGTACGTAGTAATCACCCATAAATACAGCTAAGAATGAACCATCTTTATCATAGACTTCCCATGTTCTAACATCTGGGTGATATTTTGGTAAATCAGTACGTTCTTTCACTGTGATGCCAAATAGACGGTTGGCTGTATAAAATACGCCATCTAAGGTTGCTTCAAGCGAGAAGTATGGACGTGTTTGTTGTTCATTGAAACTGTATTTAGCAACACGGATTTGATCTGAGTAATACCACCAATCCCACGCTTCTAATTTGAAGTCGCCACCTTGTGAGTCAATGAGCTTTTGCATTTCGACAACTTCAGCATTTGCTTGAGCAAGTGCTGCTGGCCAAACTTTGTCTAATAATCCATATACATTTTCAGGTGTTTTAGCTGTGCGCTCTTCTAGTACAAAATCAGCGTGGGTTTTGTACCCCATTAATTCAGCTTTTTCTGCACGTAATGAAGCAATTTTCGCTAAGGTTTTTTTGTTGTCATTCGCGTTGTCGTTATTAGCGCGTTCGATATAACCTTTAAATATTGTTTCACGCAGCTCACGGTTTTCTGCATAGGTTAAAAATGGCGTGATAGAAGGGCGTTGCGTTGTGAAAACCCATTTACCATCATGGCCACGTTTAGTGGCTGTCGCAGCAGCACTATCAATAATATCTTGTGGTAAACCTGCTAAATCAGCTTTGTTATCAATAATTAGCTCAAAAGCATTGGTTTCAGCTAATAAGTTATCGCCAAACTCAAGATTAAGCTTACCAATTTGCTCATTTAGTGAACGTAATGTGGCTTTGTCTTCAGCTGATAAGTTAGCACCGCCACGGGTAAAACGTTTGTAGGTGTCTTCAAGCAATTTAGCTTTAGCTGTATTGAGGTTTAAGCTGTCTTTTTGTAAATAAACGGCTTTAACACGCTTAAACAACTCATCATTTAATAAAATGTCATCGCTTGCTGCTGATAGCATTGGTGACACTTCTTTTGAAATTTCTTGAATCGCTGGGTTTGTATGCGCGCCAGTAAGGTTATAGAAAACACTAGCAACTTTTGTTACTAATTCACCTGAGAACTCCATTGCTTCGATGGTATTTTCAAATGTTGGTTTTTCTGGATTCGCAACAATAGCGGCTATTTCAGCTTTTTGAGCGGCGATACCTGCTTTAAAGCCCGGTAAGTAATGTTCATCTTTTATTTTATCGAAATCAGGGATTTCCATAAAAGTACCGTATGGTTTAAAGAATGGGTTGTTAGCATTTTGCTCGATGATATTGCTAGCCACGACATTTGGTGCTTGTGTCGTGTTGGTTTGTACATTGTCATTGGCACAAGCACTTAACATGACTGTGAGTGCCATAGCTGAAACAAGCGGTTTGAGGGTTAGTCCCTTCATAGTTATTTCCCTGTTTGCATAAGAATGGTTAAAAATGAGCTTTTAATCGAATGGTCGGTTTAAGCTTCTGTTTATCATTATTACATTATGATTTGTGACTAGTTTATCAAGTTTTGGTCGTAATCTTGTTTTAGTTTGTAACAAAAAATAAAGGGACCTGATGTTTATCAGATCCCTCTAGCATTTCAATTGAAGGGGGGAGTATGAAATGCTTAAAACACAATCACTAAAACTTAATTTAAGACTATGATGTTATGTCGTTTTTATGGCTTTAAAATCACTTTTACGCTGCCATCGACATCAGCTTCATCAATGTAGCCAATCGCATTAGGGTTTGAAGCTACTGCTGACTTCATCGCCGCGGCATCATTTACTGTTGCTGGTGGGTTTCCTTTACCAGTAAATACCTGCTTTGACCAGAATGCTTTCAGTTGTGAATCGGATTTGCCTGTGACAGCACCATGAAACTCTGAACGTGTTGCATTACCTTCAGCAAGTTCATAAACCACTGCAGATTTCGAGCCTTTACCTAAAAATAATTTTTTAGCATCTGATGCGCTAATATCTGCCGCTCCAGGTGCACCAATGACGACAACTGCTGCTTGAGCTGACATAACTGAACACACGCTAAGCGCTAAAATAGATAGGATTTTTTTCATTTTATCGCTCCTTAAAATACAACGTCGAACTGAACTGTGTACACTGTAGTGTCATCAAACTCTTGGGCTATGTTGGTATCAAAACCGCCAGAGGTGTCACCGAAGTCAGTGGCATGGGTTACGTCAAACTTAAGGGCTAAGTTATCCATAGCATCCCAACGAACACCTGCACTGTATGCTGTGCGCTCGCCGTTAAAAATTGCAGCGTGAACAGGATTAGTTCTTACGTCATTATCTTTAGTTTCGTAATAAGATGCAGTCACATAAGGTGTAAATGCATTGATACGGTAACCTAAAGTGACATAACCTGCGTCAGAATCTGGGTACTCTTCATCAGTTTCGATACGAGTCCATTCAGCAATGGCTAAGAAAGAGCCGTTGTCATAGCTTCCGCCTAGACCTACGAATGTACCTGTAGCATCATTAATGTCTAGAATATCAACAGTAACGTCAATAGAAATTGGTAAACCTGTTGAAGGGTCTGTTCCACCGTCTACTGACATTTGTCGTGTGACTGTGCCATCAAGAGTTGCTTGACCGTAAACCGCCCGCAAAGTCCATGTTAAATCAGTCCAGTTAACATTGGCGCCGAAAATATTTCCGATATCAATACCTGAGTCTTCAGACTGACCACCAAAAGCTTGAATTGTTAATGTTGAGTCATCAAACTCAATATCATAACTTGCATCACCGCCGGTGTAAGATGTGAAAGGAACCGCATCATAAACTTCTGAAGGTGGACGTACGAATGGCTGTGCGTAACCCACGTCTAAGTAATCAGAGTACATAAATAAAGGTACACGAAGTTTACCAGCACGAGCCTGAAGGCCATTTTCAAAACGGTGTGAGATATAAGCCCACTCAGCTTCTACTTCCCAATCGTTGCTGCCTTTCATCATAAGCTGCATTACGGCTTGAGTTTGATCTGTAATGGCAAAGGTACCTTGAAGACCAAATTTACTGCCGTCATCGAAGTTAGCAGAGGTAGTCGCACCTGCATAACCTGTGTTATTGTCAGAGCTGATATATGCACCAGTCATGAAGCCATTGAAGCTAAAACGTTCTGTTAAGCTTGCATTTTGGCTTGCTTGAAGTGATTGCACTTGTTGTTCAAGCTTGGCAATTTTCTCTTCACTTGTTTCTTCAGCTGCGACATAGGCAGGAAGCATTGCAACAGAAATAGCTAAGGGTAGCGCTTTCAAGTTGAATTTCATGGTGTAACTCCTGTTCATCTTTATCATTACTCAAGATAAATCTCGTTTATCTTAAAATATTATTATTGTTAGACTTTAAATTGACCTGTTATGTTTTGAAGCTGTTTACTAACACCTTCAATGTCATAACTGATCCCGCCCATTTCATCCGTGGTCATTTTTACTTTAGCGGCATTGGTTTCAATATCAGCGACATACTGCTGGATAAGCTCTGAAGTGCTATGTTGTTCTTCAGTGGCGGCAGCAATCTGTTCGTTAACGACGGTAATCGCACTCACTTTATTGGTGATACTGATTAATGCATCTCCGGCTAATGAAGTGGTTTTGACACCTTCTTCAGCGGTTTCAATTCCACGTTGCATTGCATCAACTGCTTGAGTTGAAGTAGAGCGAAGCTCTTGCAATACTTGTTGAATTTCTTGCGTTGACGCTTGTGTTCGAGAAGCAAGGGTTCTTACTTCATCGGCCACTACGGCAAAGCCTCTTCCTTGTTCACCTGCTCGAGCTGCTTCAATTGCTGCATTCAAGGCAAGTAAATTGGTTTGATCTGCAATACCACGAATGGTATCGAGAATATCGTTGACGTTACTGGTGAACGCCTCAAGTTGATTCACTACAACAGCAGTCGTTTGTACTTCTTCTGCTAATTTATTAATGGTAGTGATAGCTTGAGACACAACCTCTTGACCTTGTTTAGCTTCATCATTTGCATTGTCAGCTTCAGATGCAGCATTAGCGGCATACTCAGCAATATGTGCAACACTGATGAACATTTCACGCATGGCATTAGAGATTTGTTCAACGGACTCATTTTGCTCGATAACGGTGTTTTCACTATTTTTACAGCTTTCTAATAACGTATGAGATACTGCACTTAAACTGTCTGTAGTTTGTTTAGTGTCAGCAATTGAGATTTGTAATTTCGATACAAATTGGTTGAACCAATGTACGAGCGTCGCGATTTCATCTTTACCGTTATATTCAATCCGAGAACGAAGATCGCCTTCACCTTCTGATATATTCTGTAATGAATGGGTGACGTCCTGAATGGTGACTATGATTGAGCGATTCACTAGTACGCCAACGATCACCAAAAATAGTGAAGCGATAATACCGATAATCAACATCAATGATGCCGCATTATCTGAACTTGCTAAGGTCGTGCTAATACTCGTTGTGAAAGCATCTGAGTAATCTTGTTGTTTTTTAGCAAAAACCGCTGTTAGGGATTCAAATCGCTTGGCATTTTCTGAAGCCTGGTTTGTGATCTTGTTAAAGTCGACATCATCTTTTAAAAATTCAGCAACTAAGGTTTTGGCATTGTCATGATAAGTGGCCAAGTCGCGTTGCATATTATTGGCATCATTAGCTTCATGAGGTAATAAACCCTTAATAGTATTTAGATTACTATTAATTTGTTTAACCATATTTTCAGCAGTGAACAATGATTCTTCTTCACCGGTTGTTACTGCAGATTGAATATTTTGATTTAATTGCAATAACAAGCCATCGTTAATCGTGGCTAAATTTAATACTGGGTAAAGTTGTGATTGAAGTCCATTTAAACGTTCAGCATTTTGTTGCACGCTTTGATTGTTAATTACAAGTGAAATAACAAACGAAGAAATTGCAACGACTGTTAATAAAGCGATCCGGTGCTTTATTTTTAAGCTGTTTAACTTCATCAAGTTGAATCCTGCTGTTTTTTAATATTATTGAGTTATTTTTAGCGCATCATAATATGAATTTTATGCTAAAAAAATAGTCTATTTCAGTTAATTGATGCAACCATATGGGCATAAATAGTTATATCTATCAATATCAGTTAGTTAAGTCTGTCGCCTGTATGAAATAAATTTTATTTGATAAAAGTTTTAACATTTCAGGTATTAATTAAATTCTTTCTATCTTGCTTAAGTTGCCAGTATTTTGTCCTTGTCAAAATATTGGCGGGTTAAATATCGCTTACAACCTGTGTTGTTAATTAAACGCATCCGCAATTGGGTGTTTGTTAATTTTAATTAATAACCATATAACGGGTCTGTTCCTGCAATAACAATATCGGCATAAAGATAAAAAACTTTAATTGAAATAAATTTGGAATAACAAAAATCGAATCTTGATGTTGCTGTTTTGTTATTTATGCGGATTGTAATGATAGCTATTCTTATTTAGGGGGGGATCTAAACAATAAAAATGAGCAAGTGAGCAGGTTTATTTTGGAAAGGGAGTGAGTGTTATTTTATCTTGTTTAAATTTAAGCTGTATCTACTCATCGCTTTTCGATACAGCACATTGTTATTATTTACGTTATTACTAATAACCTAGGGTTTCAGAACCTGCACGTCTAGGATCTGATGCTCCATAAACGCCTTTTTCAGTCACCACTATTGATTGGGTACTGCCCATGGCACTGCTGGACTTGATCGTATGGCCTTTAGCTTCAAGCAGTGAAATTGTATCTTTGTTTAAACTGGTTTCTACACCAATATAATCAGGAAGCCATTGATGATGGATTCTTGGCGCAGCAGTCGCTTCTGCGACATTAAGCTTATGATCAATCACGTTCATAATGAGTTGTAATGTCGTCGTGATAATTCTTGAGCCGCCTGGGCTACCTGTCACTAAGAAAGGCTTGCCTTCTTTCATCATAATGGTTGGGCTCATTGAACTCAATGGGCGCTTGTTTCCTTGAACCGAATTAGCTTCGCCGCCAATTAAACCAAAGGCGTTTGGCGTACCTGGCTTTGCAGAAAAATCGTCCATTTCATTATTGAGTAAAATCCCAGTGCCGTCTGCAACTAGTCCAGAACCATAACTAAAGTTCAACGTGTAGGTATTCGACACTGCATTTCCCCATTTATCAACAACAGAGTAATGAGTGGTTTGGTTACTCTCATAGGGAGCTATATTACCTGGCTTTATCTCAGCACTTGGAGTGGCTTTGTTGTAAGCTATTTTTTTGACCAATGAGTCAGCGTATTTTTGATCCGTCAACCCCTTCAAAGGGACAGGGTTAAAATCAGGATCACCTAAATACTCACTTCTATCGGCATATGCATGTTTCATACTTTCTACCATTAAGTGCAATGTTTGAGCCGTATTGTGGCCTAATTCATTGATAGGGTAGTTCTCAAGCATGTTCAGCATTTGAATGATATGAATTCCGCCAGAGGAAGGAGGTGGCATGGAGACAATCTCGTAACCACGATATTCTCCGCGAATTGGCTTACGTTCAACAACTTGATAGTTTTTTAAATCTTCCAAGGTCATAATACCGTTGGCTTGCTTAATTGAGGCAACGATTTTTTCTGCAGTTTCACCTTCATAAAACCCTTTACTGCCGTGAGTTGCAATTAAAGACAGTGAATGTGCGAGATCGGTTTGTACTAAGGTATCGTTTACAGCAAAGCTGTCACCGTTCTTTTTATAGAAGATTTTGGCTGAACTGGGCCATTGAGAAATTCGGCGTTTAAGTCCATCCAGGGAGTTAGCAAGATCTGGATTAACACTAATACCTTCTTTTGCTAACTTTATGGCTGGCGCAATCACCTCACTTAACTTCATAGTGCCATACTTTTCGAGCGCTAACTCAAAACCCATGACTGTTCCTGGGACACCGACAGCAAGACCATGTTCACGGCTTAATTTAGGGTTTGGCTTACCTTTTTCATCTAGAAATATATCTTTGTGCGCTTTTGAAGGCGCGGTTTCTCGATAATCGATAGCAATTGTTTTATTCGTTTCAGCGAGGTGGACTAACATAAAGCCGCCTCCGCCAATATTGCCAGCACGAGGAAGGGTGACTGCAAGAGCAAAACCTACAGCAACTGCGGCATCTACAGCATTACCACCTTGTTTCAAAATATCTACGCCAATTCGTGTGGCTAATGACTCTTGGCTGGCGACCATGCCGTGCTCAGCCCAAATTGGTTGTGCTGTTGCAGCGCGACTGTAAATTGACTGTTCGTTGGCAGCTTGTACAGAACTTGCGGATAGTGAAGTAAAACCAAGTAGTAACGCAATAGAAGTAGAAACAACGATAGGCTTTATCTGAGAAAAAACGCTCATTTTCAGTCCTTTGTAAGTATAATCATATGTTGCAATGTGCCATAAGTATGATCTAATACACAATATTTAAAACGGTATTCTGAGGAAATATGTCTGAAACTGGCTTAATTAGTGATTCATTAGCAGAGGACTCTGCACTGACAGCTCTTGATGATATTCACATTAGCTTTTACGATTCAGTTGAAGCTATTGGTAGGCAAGATTGGCTGCTGATGTTTCGTGATGATAACCCTTTTACTCAGTTTGATTACTTATTGGCTCTTGAGAAAAGCCAATGTGTTTGCCCACTTACGGGTTGGACACCAAAACATATTGTGGTTCAGACAGGCGATAAGGTAGTGGCTATTTTACCATGCTATGAGAAGACCCATTCGTGGGGAGAGTATGTGTTTGATTGGGCTTGGGCTGAAGCATATGAGAGAAACGGATTACAATACTATCCCAAATTAGTCGCGGCTATACCGTTTACTCCTGTAACAGGGCAGCGTTTCGGGGTCATGGAAGGGGCCAGTAAATCAGTTAGACATCATCTTATGAGCTGTATTCTCAACTTTCTTAATCGCAGTATAGAACAGGATTTTTCGTCTTGGCACTGTTTGTTCTTACCTAAAGATGATTTTAACTTTGCCAGTCAACAGTCTATTGCAAGGCTTGCTACACAGTTTCATTGGGGTAACCGAGGTTATCAGAATTTCGATGATTATCTTAGACAGTTAGTCTCACGTAAGCGTAAAACCATTGTTAAAGAACGTCGTAAGGTTTCTGAGTATCATTTTGAATTTATTACAGGCGAACAAGCATCTTCAGCACAGTGGGAGCACTTTATTGAGTGTTATCAGCAAACCTATTTAAAACGATCTGGTCATACAGGTTATTTATCCAGCGATTTTTTTGAGCAGCTAGCAGACACTATGGGTAATCAAATTCGCTTACTTATCATTTCTGATCCGCAGCAAACAATGGTGGCTTCGGCGTTATATTTTGTTTCTAAAACTCATTTATACGGGCGTTATTGGGGCTGCTTACAGGAGGTTGACGGTCTGCATTTTGAAGCCTGTTATTATCAAGGGATAGAGTATGCCATCAAACATGGATTAACGACGTTTGATGCAGGGGCACAAGGGGAGCATAAGGTTGCTAGAGGTTTTGAGCCTATAGAAACCTATTCGAATCACAATATCGCACATGCCGAGTTTAGTCATGCTATTAATCACTATTGCCAGCAAGAACAACTTCACATTAAGCAGTACATGACGCAAATGAGCGCAAAACTCCCGTATAAACAAAATTCAGAATAGCATGACAACGACTTAGAGGAGTTAAGTCATCTTCATTTAACAATCGACAATTGAATTAGGTACTCTGTTAACTGATATTCTGGATAGAACTAAAAATATAAATTGTGCTAAAGTTTACATGTCGTTAACCTATTTGTTACCCCCATGAACTTAAAATCAATTATTAATCTGGGCACGAATCAACAGTCATTTTCATTAGCTAACCGAATAAGAACTATGAATATCATAGGGTTAATTACGGCTGCTATCTCATTTTTATATTCGCTTAACTATATTTTGTTTCTTGATAATCCTTCTGTCGGTTTTATCAACCTTGGATTTACGTTTGCGTACTTCGTCACTAATGTACTTACCGCCAAACAGCAGCCTAAAATCGCTAAAATTTGGTTTTTTAGCGTGTTGATGCTGCATCTACTTGTGTGTACCAATGTTTATGTAACTAATGCGAGTGGTTTTCACCTGTATTACTTCCTTGTGCCAACTGGGGCTTTTTTGTTATTTGAATTAAGAGAGCGACTTGAGCAGGTGACATTAAGTGCACTGGCAATGGTGTTATTTTTCTATTGCGAAAATACCGTAAACGAAGCGCCATTAATTGAACTTTCTGCTCAAGTTAACCATATGCTTTATCAATCAGTGGTATTTTTTACGATGCTGGAAGTGATTGTTGTCTTATATATTTTTGCTAAACAGATTGATAAAAACGAAAAGCAACTGACATTGCAAGCAAGTACTGATTCTTTGACACGATTGGCAAATCGACACTCCTTTTTTACCGAGGGTAAATCATTGCTCGATCAAGCTGTGGCGCATCAACTCCCATTCACTTTGGTGCTAATCGACTTAGACTTGTTTAAGACGATTAACGATAAACACGGTCATCTAGTTGGCGATAAGTGTTTAATTGAAGTGACTAAAACGATTAAAGCCTTGTGCCGTGAACAAGATTTATGTGCGCGGATTGGCGGGGAAGAATTTGTTATTGCTATGCCAAATACCCATTTGCATGATGCTAATAAAGTGGCCGAGCGAATGCGTGAACACATTGCTGAGTGTAAAATTCCGTTAACCGATTCTCAAAACCTCCAGTGCACAGCGAGCTTTGGTATCGCTGAAAAAACAGCATCTGCGAAAGAGCTTAAAGACTTACTTATGAGAGCGGATAAAGCCCTGTATATGGCGAAAGAAAACGGAAGAAACTGTGTTAAACCGTATTACGACAAAGCGGCGTAATCAAAAACATTATCGGCTTATTTTTATCTATACTTCTTTCGTTTAGCGATATTCAGTGTATTTAACGTTTAACCAAGTGCTAGCCAAAAACCGACGCCAATCATTAAACTGCCGGCAATACGGTTCATCAGTTTAATGTTATCGCCCCGAGATAAAAACATTCTTAAACTCTTACCGCCACTGGCATAAGCGAGCATTGATACGCTTTCTGTCAGCATAATAATCGCAAGTAGCCAAAACAACTGAGGTGCGACAGCTTTATCAACACTGATGAAAGGAGGTAAAAGTGAAATCATAAATGCCCAACCTTTGGGATTGGCTATTGCTGTGACAAACCCTTGGGAAATTAGCGCAATATTACTAATCGATTTGTCTGTTTGCTGCCCCTCAATAATGGCCATTTTGCCTTTCGAACGCCACATATTAACACCTATATACGCAAGATAAGCGCCGCCGAGCCATTTTAAAATGGCAAAGGCATCTGGGTAATTGAGCATGACGCTGGCAACGCCCATAACCGCAGCAATAGCAACTAAAGCAACACCCACTAATTCACCTGCCATCATCCACAGCGTTCTTCTAACACCAATACTCATGCCGAGTGTCATTGCTAATGTCATACACATTCCTGGCGTAATAGAAACAAAAAAGAATGTTGGAATAAATACAGCAAGTATTGCTAAATCAGGCATGGGCTAGAGTTCTTAAATCAATTCTTATATGAGAAGAGCAAGAGTGTAAGGCTTTACAGCTTTTGTGCAAACAAAAAAGTGAATACGTGCCTTCGAGGTGCTAAATAATGATTGGTAACAAAAAGCCTTTCTTAATATCGAAACTAAGAAAGGCTAATTCAGTGTAATTTCAATTAACGTGCAGCAAAATGATCTGTCTAGCTTGGGTCTACAACG
This sequence comes from Shewanella sp. MMG014, assembly GCF_018100775.1. Classification (NCBI taxonomy): domain Bacteria; kingdom Pseudomonadati; phylum Pseudomonadota; class Gammaproteobacteria; order Alteromonadales; family Shewanellaceae; genus Shewanella; species Shewanella sp. MMG014. The sequence continues at coordinate 399,355 of NZ_JAGJDZ010000002.1, read as the reverse complement.
ATATGCTCAAGCTCAATTGCGGCAACAGCTTGCAGTGTATCCATAGTGGCATTAGCTAAACTGATTTTACCGGCAGATGATTCTATTAATACCACTCGATTAATATCGCTGTAGTCTCTGTTGTGGCGAATTAAGTTTGATAACGCCATTTGCATTGGCATCATTGACGGATTAAATGCCGCGTTTTCTGCGTACCGGCCGCAGTATGTTTTACCGTCTTTTGTTTCAATAACTACCGCTGCGTAGTTTTGCGTATAGGGGGCATAACTTAAACCTGCTTGGTCGACAGCTTCGATGATCATTGGGTCATCTGACTGTAAACTAAATTCGATATGACTTTTTGATAACAGTGGCTTAGTGACTTGTAGGTCTTTTGGCCCAAATGCATATGGTAGATAGTGTGCTAATTGCTGTGGCTGCTGACCAGGTAAGTGGATGTTAATATCGATACCGCTGACTAATTCATTGATGAACTGACGACAATGGCCACAAGGACTGAAGTTGACGACGACATCAATAATTTTTTGTTCGCCGTTTAGCCAGGCGTGGCTGATTGCACTTTGTTCGGCATGTACCGTGTGAAATAGCGCTTCAGAAGATAATTCAAAATTAGCCCCCATGTATATGTCGCCGCTTTCAGCTTTAGCGATTGCACCAACATAAAACTCGCTGATACTTGGTTTGGCAAGTGCTGCAGCGATTGGCAGTAAACTTAATAGAAGTTCTTCTTCTGTCATTTTACTGACATTGACAAGTTCCGTCAGTTGATTCGCATCGATGTGCCCACAAAAATCATCATTAAGTAATGGGATAAGCGCTGTTGCCAGTGGTTTGGGCAGTTGGGTGATGCTATCAATGAAACGATTTTGCATGACCAATTCCTTTTATTAATACAATAAGTACAAAGTAAGTTAATGATAAAAGCTTAAAGAGATTGCAGATATAAACATAGGGCTTTTAATAACTTTTGTTTGTGTTCATTCTCGCTGGTTTCTTCTAATAAGTTTTCGAGGTTTATCACATAATCAGCATCAGAAAGGCGTTGCTGACAGAACTCTCGCCATTGCATTGATTCATCATGGCTTAATGTTTCAGGGTAATTACGGGCTCGATAACGAAACAACATTTGACTGAGCCTAGGATCGTCAAAGTCGAGATTAAGAGCGGCGAGGTTTTCGGCTTTGGTATTGCGGATCATTTCCATTTTGGCTTTATCGGCGTGACTAAAAAAGCCTCCGCTATAGAGCATTAAATCAGGATCGGTTACTGCAGGGTGATCATTTACATCAAAAACCGCTTGCATTTTATCGCGAAGCTCAGGGTGCTGTTTGAATAATTTATATTGGCTGCGGGCAAAATCCATATCAAATTGATGCCTTTGTGCTACGGCTTCTGATAGTAGTTTAGGAGTACCAATAAACGGACATTTGTTTAAATGTATTTGCTTTAGTGGAATTGGCTGCTCATCTGGGGCTAATTCACTTCGAGGTGTATACATACGTTCGACGATTTCTGCCACAGTTAAGTCAATGAGCGGGCTTAAATCCATTGCCAAATTAATGCAAATCATCGCGTTCTTGTTCGTTGGATGAGGTGCTACAGGCGCAATTAAAGTGACGCAACCATTGGCAGCGCTAATCTTTGAACTAACATGAACAAGCGGCTGCATGAAGTCGCCTTGGATTAATTCTGCGACTTTTTTCTTATTTCGAAGCTCAAAATAGTAATCGTATAATTTAGGCTGCTTTTCTTTGATGAGTTTTGCAATAGCAATCGTTGCATAGACATCGCTCATAGCATCATGAGCTTGTTCATGGCTCAACCCATTAGCTTGGGTTAAATGCTCCAATTTAAAACTAGGTGAACCATCTTCTTTAAGCGGCCAATTAATCCCTTCTGGACGGAATGCATAACAGGCTCTAACTAAATCGATAATGTCCCAGCGTGAGTTACCGTTTTGCCACTCACGTGCATAAGGGTCAATAAAATTGCGATAAAAACCATAACGGCTGACTTCATCATCAAATCGTAATGAGTTATACCCAACAACACAGGTATTTGGTTGAGTGAAAATGGCATTAATGCGCCCCATAAACTCAGTTTCAACCATGCCTTTTTGATTCGCAAGCTGTGGCGTTATCCCTGTCACTAAAATGGCTTCTGGGGCAGGTAAGTAGTCTGTTGATTGCTTGCAATAAAAGTTTTCTGGCTCGCCAATGATATTAAGATCTAAATCAGTTCGAATGCCTGCAAATTGCGAAGGACGGTCTTTTGCTGGACTCACCCCAAATGTTTCATAATCGTGCCAAAAAAGGGTAGGTTGAAAAGCGCTTGCCATAATATAGAGTTATCCTATTTTTCGATTGCAAATATCTTAACACTGTTAATTACTAATGTTTACAGGGGGCGTTAGTGATTGAACGCTTTTTAAGTAGGTGACGTAAGTCAGTTTGATGGTTACAATTTATATAACGTCATCGGAGTCTATATGTACAACCATCTATTCAGCCAACCAATACAATATGAAATAAAGCCAAATCAATCTCTTTTGGTCTCTTTGGCTGATGATGTCAGTGATTTTGTGTTGCTTCCTGCGCTGAGCCAGCCTTTAGCAGAAATTATTATTAGTGAGTTACCCTCTCATACAAATGAGCAGGGAGCTAGCATCATTCTCACTTGCCAGCCTTTTTTTACTGTCAATCGTGTTGAAAGCTTGGATGACAAAGATACTCATGGCCAAGACAGACTTGATAAAGAGCAACTTGATCAAGGGAAAGTTAATAAAGCGAGTGAGGCAACAGCGTCAGCAGGTTATTCGCTAAATTCTGTTCCTGACACAAGCCCCAGCTCTGGCACTATTTCTCATCAATGTGATGTCAGTAAACATCTCGGTAAAGTTACAAGATCATTAGGTCAAGGTTGCCGCTTGTATGCCAGAGTCGGTATAGCGCCACGAATATCTGCCGCCATGCTAAGAAAAGGCGTTAGATTAACGTTTTCTTTTATTCACTCTGATCAAGGTGTCGTCATTGAATATGAACAATCGGTGTGTGAAGCGATTACACTAGAGAAAGATTTACGCCTTAATCAAGAACCCAAAGAATTGATCATGGCTAAAGCGATTTTAGCGAGAAACTTTGATTATGAAGAACCTCCAGCAACTATCGCTTTGAATATTAGTGAAATTGAACAAGTACGTGCTGATATTAGCCACTATTTATCTGAAGAAAGAAATAAAGTTCACGCCATTATCGCAGCGCAATTGTTAAAGCTTGATAATCTACTTAATCATAAACAACAATGGCTGTTACGAACGTATAGTCAATCACAGCAGCGAACTAATTACGCATCAGCAGCAAATGAATTGTCCAAAGATGTTGAAGATTTACAACGTAAATTAGAGTGCTTTGCGTTACTTGCTCCTGCAGATGTGAGTTTGATGGTTGATAAGTTAACCGAAGATAACTGACTTTTGGGTGCTCATTGCGTACCATTGTCATTTTTAGTGTCATGTTAAACGTTGCTCTTGTTGAGTAACCGTTATTTCAATTCCTTGTTGAGTAAAAAATGCAATATATTTGTCCTTTGTGCCGCACGGTGCTTACCCTAAATGCCAAATCATGGTCTTGTGAAAACCGTCATCAATTTGATTGTGCAAAAGAAGGTTATGTTAATTTATTGCCTGTGCAGAAAAAGAACTCAAAAGACCCTGGCGACAATAAAACGATGATGTTTGCCCGTCGTGAGTTTTTAAATAAAGGCTACTACCAAAAACTAAGTGATAGGGTAAATGAGCTTGCGATTGAATACGCAGCTAATGCTGAAAATATATTAGATATAGGTTGTGGAGAAGGGTACTACAGTCATCGGCTATTTGAAGCCATGGCGCAGACAAGGGAAGTAGATTGTGTACTGCAAGGGCTGGATATTTCTAAGTCTGCAATTAAGTATGCCGCCAAACGCTACCCTGATTTACATTTTTGTGTAGCCAGTGCCTATGAAATGCCTTTTGAAGACGGGTTATTTGATTTAGCGATGAGAATTTATGCGCCTTCTAAACTGGATGAGTTACAAAGGGTGATCAAACAAGATGGCGTGCTAATTACTGTATCTCCTGGTCCTATGCACCATTTCGCGATGAAAAAAATCATTTATAGTGAGCCTAAACCACATGAAGCCTCAAAGGCAGAGCTTGAAGGTTTTACTTGTCTGCATAACGAAAGGCTTTGCTATCAATTGGATTTATCTGACCCTGTTGATATTGAACATTTTTTAAACATGACCCCTTATGCTTGGAAGTTGACGCAAGAACAAAAGACCCAAATTGCAGATCAAGGACTTAGCTGTGAGTTAGACTTTAGTATTGAAATTCATCAACGTAATTGATTTGTCATTTAAATTTGCTATTTTACTTTTTGAATCTGATATTTAGTTGGAAACAGCTATCGAATTCATGAATTTTGGGCATGGTAATAACTAATTGAATTAAAATGCTGATGTTAGTTGACATACCCGCAAAAAGGTTCATAATCTATCGGGCTTGAAGGTTGGGCTTAGTTTATGTGTTTCAATACGACCAGTTTCGTCCTGTGAACATAAGTAAAACCGGCATTTTCAGCTCTACCGCCGTTAAGGCTTTAATTTATATATACAGGATTTATATCATGTCTCAAGTTACTGGTGTTGTTAAGTGGTTCAACTCTGACAAAGGTTTCGGATTTATCGAGCAAGAGTCTGGCCCAGACGTATTCGTTCACTTCCGTGCTATCAACTCAGACGGTTTCAAAACTCTTGACGAAGGTCAAAAAGTTCAGTTCACTGTTACTCAAGGTCAAAAAGGCCCACAAGCTGAGAACGTAACTGTAGTTTAATTATTCCTAGCTTCGGCTAGTATAATTAAATAAAACTGTAGTCTATGACTGCAGTTTTTTTTTGCCTGAAAAAGTATAACGGGTCATCTTCATCGCGCTTTTTGTCGCTAGACCTTTTATTAATTTATCGATGGCTTTATCGATGACTTTAAAAGCATTGTTATAAATTCCTTAATACTCTACCTATACGTCGTTAACAGCATTGATAGAGTTCAGGCTATCGCATCGCATTCTATAATACGTCGTTAATCATTGTTTATGAGTCTATGTGGCCTTGTATGGCCAGTATTTAAGTTTGCTAACGCCTTTGGTCATGTTACTTGGCTAACACCGCCAAAAGCTGAGCTTATGATGCATATTTTGTTGTTGATTGTTGTACTGTCGTCATTGTCAGTTCAGTTATTAATCGCGTTTCAGAATTAGCATTTCGGCCGTTATTAGTGTTTGGCCAGTGTTGCCGTGTAGGTGACACAAAAAAGCCCAGTAGTGATTACTAGGCTTTTTAAATATGAATGGTCATAAACAGTAATTGTGCTTATTGGCTCTAAAAACAACAAGCTGACTAGTTAATTTAACTTGAGAATAAGGTTTCCTCTAAGCTTCTTCCTTTCATCATGGCCTTATATTGCCAGTTGTTGTCAACAAATAGAGCCAAAAGTGACATTTCTAGGCGTAAACTCGTATCAATATGATGCTCAATGATAAGTTGCTTATCATTATTCATTTTGACATTAAGAATATTGGGTAACGCTCTGACCTTATCAGCCAGTTGCTCAATGTCAGCGTTTAGCATCGTAAGGGTTAAGAAGGCGGTTTCTGCATCCGCTTTCATAGAAACCGATTGTTGAAGCTCTCCTTGTTCGAGGTACAACACTTGATCACATAATTTTTCAAGTTCTTCAAGGTTATGAGAACTGATGACAAAGGTCGTCTTAGGTGATAAATCCTTAACGATTTGGCGGATTTTTTTGGCATTAGCGGGATCTAAACCAGCAGTAGGCTCATCCAGTAAAACTAACTTCGGGGAGCCAATTAATGCTTGGGCGATTGACACACGTTTACTCATACCATGGCTTAAGCTTTTTGGTAGCATTAAAGCGGCTGATGACAAATCGACAAGCTCTAAGACTCTCAACGCTTCATGCTTGGCGTCTTGACGAGTAAATCCCTGTAACTTCGCGAAAATGGTGAGTTGCGATACGACGGTAAAATTCGGGTCTAATGCGGCATCTTGTGGCAATGCCGATACTAGGTTTTGTAACTGCGGGCTACCCGGTTTTTCACCTAAAATCGTTATCTTGCCTTCAGATGGGTGAATGTAACCACAAAGTAAGCTAAATAGCGTTGTTTTACCTGCTCCATTCGGGCCGACTAGCGCAATTGGTGCTCCGGTGTCTAAGGACAAGTTAATCTTGTTTAGCGCCGTTTTTGTGCCGTATTGTTTGCTGACACCTTCACATGTAATTAGCTTCATAATGCACTCCGTTGCATGTAAATACGCCCAGCGATAAGAATTGCGACAGCTTGAATAAGAGGTATTGGTGCGTACATTAATGATTGCAATCCTTGAGTATCAATCATGAGAGATAGCTGAGAGCCTGGGAGTGCCCAGCTTAAGAAAGACAAGGCTGGTAATTGGCTATTAATAATTGCGATCAGAATAAAGCTGACAAGGCCTAAAATAATAGCGTAGATACTAGCTTGTCTTGCGCTACTGGCATACCAAGACAAAACGGCCATTACGGCTGTATAGGGTAGCAGAGCAATAAAGACATTGATGAATACTGACACTGCGCTGACTAAAGCGTCCATAAATAAGTCTGTATCACGGCTGAGAACCAATACTATCGTCGCTAGAATGGTAAGTAATAGCAAACAGCTTTGGATTAGCATTTGTCCAAGAAAACGGCCAAAGAAGATACTGTCACGACTGACACGTAAACTTAAAAAACGGAATGAGCCACGCTGCTTATCTGAGCTGAATTGATCGGCACTAATGAAAATACTGAACATTGGAAAGACATATAAGGCAATACACCAAAACACAGCAAACTCAGCGACTTTCCAACTAAATAATTGATTAAGTGCATCTGGGCCATAAATATGTTGCACCAGTTCTTTAAAACCAGGCTCTAGCATATAAACTGAGGCGCTTTGAACTGGATATAATAATATTATCGTCCAAAGTAATGAAAAAGCGATAAGCGCTGCAATACCTTTGGTATTGGTAAATCGTTTGCTAACTTCATAACTGGCAATTAGCCAGGTTTGACGCAAAGACGATGAACTGGGTGTTGAGTCCATTTACACATTTCCTTGAGAAAGAGATAAAAGAAAAGCCATCATACGCTATGGCTCATGCTTTAGAGATTAATTATTGTTAAGCCAATGTTACTTTGTACTTTTTACTCATTAGCTTAATCAAGTAGTTGTTCAAGTTCGGATAAGCGCTTTGTCAAATCGGCGACCTGTTCTTCTAAAGTGGTTACTCGCTCTTGCAGTATTTGGTTCGTAGACGTTTTTGCTACTGGCGCTGTGTTGACTTCAAATTGCGTTGTCCCTTGCTCTAGATAATGCTTATCAGAGAAGAGTTGAGCATAGCGGCTATCTCGACGATTGGCCTCACGTGGAAGCTGCACAACTAAAGGTTCATCTCGTGAGGCTAAAGAGTGAAGGGCGCTTTCAACTTGTTGTGGGCTGTCAAAATCAAATAGTCGATTACAGCGTGTTTTGAGCTCCCCTGGCGTTTGTGGGCCACGTAGCAATAACACGATGATGACGGCTAGTTGTTCTGCAGAAAACTGTAAGTCACTAAATTCAGTATTACAAAAGCGATGCTTATATTTAACGACTCTACTGCCAAAGCCTGTTTGTTCACTGATAAGACGTTTTTTAGTGAGGCTTTCGATGATGTCTTGAGTTTCTTGCTCTGACAAGCTCATTACAGGTTCACGGCTACTTTTTTGATTGCATGCCATGGTCAAACTATTGATTGAAAGCGGGTACTGTTCTGGGGTAGTAATTTCTTTTTCTAATAAACAGCCGATGACTCGGGCTTCTTGATTGCTAAGTTCCATAAATTACTCCAAATAAAAAAGCATGGTTTGTTATAACAGAACCATGCTTTTTATCAAATAATTCAGCAGTGTTGCAGACTATTTGAGCAATCTGATGCCGTCATCCTCGATACTGATTTGGCCTGCTTTAAATAAACCGCCGATACTGCGCTTGAATGCTTTTTTACTCATCGCCATCTGATCATAAATAATCGCTGAATCGGTTTTGTCATTGAGAGGTAAAAAACCACCTGCGCGATGCAATTTATTAATAATCGTTTCAGCATTTCTATCAAGGTTTTGCTTATCAGCTTTTTGTAAAATTAAATCAACTTTGCCATCAGCACGTACTTGTTTGATATAACCTTTGATAGATTGACCAAAACTTAGACGTTGGAATACTTCATTTTGAAATAACACGCCCCAATGAGCGTTATTAATGATGGCTTTGAAACCTAAATCGGTGGTGCCACCAATAATAAGGTCGACTTGTTGACCTACGGTGTATTCAGCCGGGGTTTTATCTAAAAACTTATCCACTTTAGATGACGCCATAATACGTTCATCAACATGATTGGCATGGACATACACTAAATAAGATTTACCTTCTTCTATGCTACGGTGCTGTTCACCAAAAGGCAGAAGTAAATCTTTTTCTAGTCCCCAATCCAAAAAGGCACCATAAGGTCCTGTTGCAATTGCTTCTAGGTAAGCAAATTCGCCTACTTGAGCATAAGGTTTCTGGGTTGTTGCAATAACAATGTCTTCAGAATCTAGATACAGAAAGACATCTACCATGTCGCCGACTTGACAGTCTTTAGGCACAAATTTGTTTGGTAGTAATACTTGTCCTAACTCTTGGGCATTAACATATACACCAAAACTAACTTGCTTAACGACTTCTAAAGAATAACGCTTTCCGATTTGTATCATTGTTGACTCTATTTGACTTAAAGATAATGTAAAAACACGCTAATTATATACTCAATATGCAAGGCATGTAACTTGGGTTAGCCAACTAAACAAATATAATCAGTAACAGGCGTGCAATTCGTTAAATAAATGCAGTTGTTCATAAAGAAAAAAGATTGCGAAATGACTGGTTTTTAACAAAAAAAACATATGTCAAAGCGATGATAGAAATATTGAATTAAATTTATACTAAAATAGGTTTTTCTTACTTGCATTATACTGGTTTGCAGGGTTTAATTGCGCCGCTTTTTTGTTTGAGCTCAATGAGTGTTTTAGAGTTTGAAAAAGTCGGGTTTAGCTTGACGGATTAACTGTTATGGCTACCAAAGAGTCGAAGCTCATGGATAGAGACTCAATCACCATCGTGGTTGAATTGAGTCGACATTGTTATTTTTACTTAAATCTACGTTGTTAATGTCTGGATATTAGCGACAACGTTGGACAATATACATGCTAAACAAATCAAATATTTATTACGAAACATTACATCCGGCTTATGGCCAATACTTTGAAGTTGAACACGTTCTTTTTGAACAGAAAACGGAACAGTGGCATTTAAGTATTTTTGAAAATAAACACTTTGGCCGTGTAATGGCGTTGAACGGTGCAATTCAGACTACCGAAAAAGACGAATTTGTTTACCATGAAATGATGACTCATGTGCCTATTATTGCTCATGGTGATGCTAAAAAGGTGTTGATTATTGGTGGCGGCGATGGTGGTATGCTGCGCCAAGTACTGAAGCATAAACACGTTGAGCAGGTTACTATGGTAGAAATCGATGCTAACGTAGTCGAAATGTGTAAAACCTATTTCCCACAACATTCTCAGGGCGCATTTGATGACGATCGAGTATCGTTAGTGATTGATGATGGAATGCATTTTATCGAGCAATGTCAGCAGCAATTTGATGTAATTATTTCAGATTGCACCGATCCTATTGGCCCTGGCGAAGTATTATTTAGCTCTGCATTTTATGAAAACTGTAAAAGATGCCTCACTGAAAAAGGGATTTTTGTCGCTCAAAATGGGGTTGCATTTATGCAACCAGAAGAATTACAAGACACAGTAAGGCGGTTAAGTCCTTATGTAAAAGATTGCTGGTTTTACAATGCTGCCGTACCTACTTATATTGGTGGCACAATGGCGTTTGCTTGGGCAACTGATGATGTATCGGCCAGAGAACTTGACTTGACTAGCCTCAAGCAACGTTTTGAAAAGGCGAATATTAGCACTCAGTATTATACGCCAGCTCTACACATGGCGAGCTTTGCTTTGCCCGCTTTTGTTGAAACTGCAGTGAAGTCCGCACAGTCGGTAACTGCATAATCTGCTTGAATAGACGGAATGGATAATATGAAAGATTGGTCTATCGAAAATGCTCGTGCAAGTTATAACGTGACACATTGGAGTCAACAGTATTTTGGTATTGATGATAGTGGCGAGGTGACAGTAACCCCTGATCCGAATAAACCAGAATGCACTATCGGATTAAATGAGCTGGCTAAAGATATGGTTAAAGCAGGGGTTGCTTTACCGGTTTTAGTGCGTTTCCCACAAATTTTACATCGCAGAGTTGAAAACTTATGTGATGCCTTTAATGCGGCGATTCAAAAATACGAGTATCAAAATGATTACTTGTTAGTGTATCCGATTAAAGTAAACCAACAGCAAACCGTTGTTGAAGAGATTTTGGCTAGCCAAAAGTCAAAGGAAGTGCCACAACTAGGGCTGGAAGCAGGTAGTAAGCCTGAGTTAATGGCCGTACTTGCTATGGCGCAAAAAGCCAGCTCAGTTATCGTTTGTAACGGTTACAAAGATAAAGAGTATGTGCGTTTAGCACTCATCGGTGAAAAGCTTGGCCATAAAGTTTACATCGTCATCGAGAAAATCTCTGAGCTTAAGTTGATTCTTGAAGAATCTAAAAATTTGGGAGTGACGCCAAGACTGGGTATCCGCACTAGACTTGCTTTTCAAGGCAAAGGTAAGTGGCAAGCCAGCGGTGGAGAAAAATCAAAGTTTGGTTTATCTGCAGCGCAAGTGCTTAAGGTGCTTAATGAATTAGAAGAGCTCAATATGATGAGTTCGCTGCAATTAATTCATTTCCACTTGGGTTCGCAAATCGCCAATATTCGAGATATTCGCCAAGGTGTAAGTGAAGCTGGCCGCTTTTACTGTGAGTTGCGTAAAATGGGCGCACTTATCGATACCTTTGATGTGGGCGGCGGCTTAGCTGTAGATTATGACGGTACTCGAAGTCAAAGTAATAACTCGATGAATTATGGTTTGACTGAATACGCCAATAATATCGTCAATGTGTTAACTGATATTTGTAATGAATATGAGCAGCCAATGCCACGTATTATTTCTGAGTCAGGTCGTCACTTAACAGCGCATCACGCGGTGTTAATCACTGACGTTATTGGCACTGAATCATACAAGCCTGAGGACATTCAACCGCCTGAGGAAGATGCGCCGCAGCTACTTCATAATATGTGGATGTCTTGGACTGATATGAGTGAGCGTCCTGATAATCGGGCTATTATTGAGATTTATCATGATACTCAAAGCGATATTGCTGAAGCGCACTCGTTATTTTCTGTCGGGCAACTGACATTAATGCAACGTGCTTGGGCTGAGCAAACTAACTTGCGTGTTTGTCATGCTCTTAAGAGTTTGTTGAGTAATAATAACCGTTATCACAGACCCATTATTGATGAGTTGAATGAAAAGTTAGCGGATAAGTTCTTTGTAAACTTCTCTTTATTTCAATCTATTCCCGATGCATGGGGGATTGATCAAGTATTCCCTGTTTTGCCATTGAGCGGACTTGATAAGCCACCAGAAAGACGGGCTGTGATGTTAGATATTACCTGTGACTCGGATGGTATTGTTGATCAATATGTAGACGGTCAAGGTATTGAGACTACGTTACCTGTTCCTGCTTGGACACCTGAAAGCCCTTATTTGATCGGCTTTTTCATGGTTGGTGCTTATCAAGAGATTTTAGGTGATATGCACAATTTATTTGGTGATACCAACTCTGCTGTCGTTAGGGTTGAAGAAAGCGGTATTCCAAATATTGAGTCAGTTCTTGCTGGTGATACCGTTGCTGATGTACTTCGCTATGTGAACTTAGACGCCGTTGCGTTTATGCGAACTTATGAAGAATTGGTCAATCAGCATATTGCTGAGGATGAAAGAACATCAATACTAGAAGAGTTACAGTTAGGTCTTAAAGGTTATACCTATTTAGAAGATTTTTCGTAATACGAGTACCCGCAGAGCCGATAAAATGGCTCTGCTTTTGTAGGTTTTAATATGTTTTTTGAAGGTTCAGAGAAAAAGATTGAAGTCATTATTGCTGACTCATCTTTGAATATACGTGAATTTGGACAAGCATTCTGGGCTGATATTGTCGCCTGCGCTAATGCAGAAATTCTGTCATCGATCAGTAATGAAGACTGCGATGCTTATTTACTCAGTGAGTCTAGTTTATTTGTCTGGCAAGACCGTTTTGTGATGTTAACCTGCGGCACTACAACACTGGCTGATGCTGTGATGTCATTCATCGAACATGTCGGTGAAGAGTCTATTGCATTTGCCAGTTACCAACGTAAAAATGAATATTTGTCTCACTTACAATCAAGCTCTTTTCAAGATGACTTGAAAAAAATACGCAAAACAATTGCAGGAAATGCATATCGAATTGGCCACTTAGATTCACATCACCACTATATGTTCAGTACAAAGCGGCCATTTATTGCACCTGATTCAGACGTAACCAATGAATTACTCATGTACCACATTAACGGTAAGGCTGCGGATTATTTACGTGGCGTAAACCAAAGTAAACAAGGTATACGGGATTTATTAGCGTTATCTGAGCTGTTTCCTGATTTCGCTGTTGATGACTTTTTATTTGAGCCATTTGGTTATTCAATTAACGGCATTAAAGGCAATGAATATTTTACTATTCATATCACACCTCAAGAGAAAAGCTCTTATGTGAGCCTTGAAACCAATGTTAATTTGGCCAATCACAGTGTCGATATTTATGCGCGTTTACTGTCAATTTTGAACCCTGGCAGTTGGGATGTGATTGGGTTTAATTCACCTAAGAATACCCAAGGATTTCCTGCTCACCTTTGTTTAGGCAGTTGCTCTTTGGCAACCGAACAAGGTTACAACATTGATTTCAGTCATTATCAGCAACTTTGTCATGAAGTACTGATCCCAGAATATTTGTAGTTATTGGCTTATTGCCTTTACGGAGAGTTATATGAGCACTTTTGCTGAAAAAGCAGATTATTCACTGTATTCCAATGCATTTGGATATTTACGTCAGCCATTAAATTTTAAACCAACAGAAACCGATGCTGATGTTGTTGTCATCGGTCTACCTTTTGATATGGCAACGACAGGCCGCTCTGGCGGGCGTATGGGACCTGAAGCCATTCGCCGTGCATCTGTTAACCTGGCTTGGGAGGAGACTCGCTGGCCTTGGGATTTTTCTATTAGCGAAACCATTAATGTCGTTGATGCGGGTGACTTAGTTTTTGATTGTGGCGATCAAGAAGATTTCACGACTCGTCTAGAAGCATTTGCAACGCGCATTTTAGAGAGTGACAAAGCCTTGCTAAGTTTTGGTGGTGACCATTTTGTGACATTGCCTTTGCTGCGTGCTCATCACAAAAAGTACGGAAAAATGGCATTGCTGCATTTTGATGCTCATACCGATACATATAGCCAAGGTAGTAAGTATGATCATGGCACCATGTTTTATCATGCGCCTAATGAAGGCTTGATTGCGCCTGAAAACTCAATTCAAGTGGGGATCAGAACCGAGTACAACAAAGCGGAGCACTTGTTTGATGTTATTGATGCAGCACAAGCGAATGAGTTAACAGCAGATCAAATCGTCACGCAAATTAAACAGCGGGTAGGTGATATGCCTTTGTATGTCACATTTGATATTGACTGTTTAGACCCTGCTTATGCGCCAGGTACTGGTACACCAGTGTGTGGTGGCCTAACAAGTGATAAAGCAATGAAAATCATTCGTGGATTACGTGGCATGAACATAGTCGGAATGGACGTAGTCGAAGTTGCTCCAGCATATGATTCTGCTGATATTACCGCACTAGCAGGCGCAACACTGGGACTAGAAATGCTGCACGTATGGGCAGAAGGTAAAGGTTTGGTGAAAAAGTAGCACCAAGGTTTATAGCTAAATTAAAGCCAGCGATTATTGCTGGCTTTTTTATATTTAAGAGGTTGAACCTTATTTAGCGTCGTATGCAGACGCCGTGTTGTGGCTATATTCAGAGTGAAGCCTTTTGAAATGACTTGAATCGTCGAGCTTAATGTTTCCCTGAATTTATCCAGTATGTAATGATCATATATCAGTATCTTTGAGTATAATGATGAGAATAAAAGAGGGATATTAATGAATGATTTAACTGATATCCGCCGAGAGTATACTCAAGGTGGATTACGCCGCAAAGACTTACCTGAAAACCCACTTGTGTTATTTGAAAAGTGGATTGAGCAGGCTAAACATGCTGAGTTAACAGATCCCACTGCGATGTGTGTTGCGACAGTGGATGCTGATGGTCAACCCTTTCAGCGCATTGTGTTATTAAAAAAATTTGATAATGATGGTTTTGTATTTTTCACCAACCTTGAAAGCCGAAAAGCCACCCATTTAGCGAATAATGCAAAAACCAGCTTATTGTTCCCATGGCATCCTCTAGAGCGCCAAGTGGCTATTACCGGAGAAGCTGAGCCATTATCGATGATGGAAGTGACTAAGTACTTTATGACAAGGCCAAAAGATAGCCAAGTTGCTGCATGGGTATCAAATCAATCAAGTAAAATTAGTGCACGCCAAGCATTAGAAACCAAATTTAACGAAATGAAAGCCAAGTTTGCAAAAGGCGATGTGCCACTTCCCAAGTTTTGGGGAGGCTATAGAGTTAAGCCGCAAAGTATCGAGTTTTGGCAAGGCGGTGAAAAACGCTTACATGATCGATTTATATATCAAAAGTTACCATCCGGTTGGAATATCGATAGATTAGCGCCTTAATTTTCTTAGGGAAGCCAGATTAATGAGCCAGACTTTACTTTAAAGAAGAAAAAATGAGCCATAAAATATGGGTTGATGCAGATGCATGCCCAAACCCAGTAAAAGACATGTTATTTAGAGCGGCAGACCGTAAAACGATTCCTCTCATACTTGTTGCTAATCAGTTAATTCGAGTACCTGCTTCACCTAATATTTCTGTTGTTAGAGTGAGCTCTGGCTTTGATGAAGCAGACAACTACATTGTTGAGCAGCTTAACGCGGGTGATTTGGTGATCACTGGTGATATTCCTTTGGCTGCAGATGCGATAGACAAAGGCGCTGTCGTGTTTAATCCAAGAGGTGATATATACACTGTTGACAATATAAAACAAAGATTAACTATGCGAGACTTTATGGAAGAGCTTCGCAGCAGTGGTGTCCATACCACGGGGCCAAATAGCTTTTCTCAGGCAGATAAACATGCATTTGCACAGGCGTTAGATAAATGGCTGAGCCGTTTATAAGTTCAGAAAATAATAGCTTGGCTGATTCCAGCCGAGTTAATAAATTTTAATCTATAATTTAACTGTTTTTATTCACAAAAGGGATTAATGATGAAAAAATGGCTAACAGCGTTACCAGTGGCATTAGTGTCAACAGCGCTATTATCTGCATCGGCGTTCGCCGCTGACTGGCAGGTCAAGCAAGGACACTCAAAGGTCAGTTTTATTTCTGTTAAAAAAGGCGATATTGCAGAAGTACATGACTTTAAACAGGTCAGTGGCAGCTTAACCCCTGAAGGATCATTCAATTTAACGATTGAATTAGTCAGTGTAGATACAGGGATTGAAATACGTGATGAAAGAATGCAAACCATGTTATTCGAAGTGGCTAAATACCCACAAGTGAAATTAAATTCAGTGATTAACCCGAAATTGCTGGCAGATTTGAGTGTCGGCTCAACGTTAATGACACAAATTGATGGCACAATTGATTTGCATGGTAAAACCCGCCGAATGTCGTTTGATGTATTGGTGGCAAAGCTTTCTGATACCAAAATGGTAGTAAGCAGTTTAGCGCCAGTCATTGTACAGGCGAATGATTTCGATTTAGTAGAAGGGGTTAACAAATTACGTGAAATAGCTGGATTAAGCAGTATAAGCTTAGCTGTTCCCGTATCGTTTGTACTCACTCTGTCTCAATAATTATACAATGTGGCTTATAGTTAACAGCTTAAGCCACGTTAATAGGGCATTTAATGGTCACTGATAAAGACGGCTATATTCACTTAATTCAATATTTAACAGAACACCTTGGTTTATTTGAAGCTTCAGAAGATACCAGCATCAATAATCAAACGGTGATGGAATTATTTGAAGATCAACTCTCTGCACAAATCATCATGGTTTGTGGTCAAAACCCTAATTTATCTTTCGCGCAACGTAATAAAGTGATTCGAGAAATCGACGCTATTGTCTATGATCTTGAAGAAATTTTAGCAAGTGTAGCTAGCCATAATGCCACGCCAGAGCAATCAGTTTTTATTACAGAGTTTTCTGGTTTAATCAAAAACCTTTTTGATAAAGAAATCGAACAAATTTTACGATAAACCCGCTCCTTGTTTTTAAAAGTCATAATTAGGAATCCAAATGCTTAAATCTGTCATTGCCGCACTATTAATAGGTGGAGTTTCTTTTTCAAGTTTTGCTGTAGACAAACAAGTCTTAGGACAAACTGAGATGATGTCAGTTAGTGCTGATGGCATCGTGTTTGAGGCAAGAATGGATACCGGTGCAGTGAACTCATCATTACATGCATTAGATATTTCTGTTGCTGGTGGCAGCGCAACTAAAATGAAAGATAATGTGGGTAAAGACGTTACTTTCACTACGTTTAATGAAAAAGGCGAGAAGCAAGTTGTTACTGCTGAAATTGTTGGTACATCTACGGTAAGTAACTCTCAAGGTACAGAAACACGTTATGCAGTAAAGTTACCGATTAAGTTTGGTGATAACACGCGTAAAGTTAAGGTTAATTTACGAGATAGAACAACCATGGATTACAAACTACTTATTGGTCGTAATTGGCTTAAAGGAAAGTATGTGGTTGATGTTTCAGAAAAAAAATTTATCGGTCCAACAGCGGGCATTAGCATTGTTGAGTCTGGTTTGATGTTTGATACTCGTATTGATACTGGTGCGGTAGAGAATTCACTTCATGCAACAAACTTAAGAATTAAAGATGAAGATAAAGAAAACATGGAAAACAATGTCGGTAAAGATGTGACATTTACAACCATGAATGAGAAAAATGAAACAGTAGACGTTACTGCAAGAATTCATAGCACGTCACTTATTCGTAATGCTCAGGGTAGTGAAATTAGATATATGGTGACGTTAACCATTGGTGAACCAGGTCAAGAATTCAAAGTCGATGTTAACTTAAGGGACCGAAGCAAAATGACCTACAAATTACTCATTGGTCGCAATTGGCTTCAGGGGCATTACATTGTCGATGTGGACATGTAGTTAATTCAGTATTGATAGTTATATATTAAAAATGGTACAAAAAAACCTGCATAATGCAGGTTTTTTTGTGTAAGGCGATTAGTTACCCGAAATTGTTCCGCCACCACCGCCAGAACCGCCACCTAATCCTAGTGCACCTGGTGTTGGGGCTGCGCCCAGTGCAAATGCACCCGCTGCAGTTTGAGTTTCTTCGATAACCTCAGAAACGATAGAAGGGTCAATGCCATTGGCTAGCGCGATAGCTAGAATTTCATCTGGATCCATTCCACTTTCAAGGGCTGCAGCTAGGACACTTTTAACGATTGCCATATCGCTATCAGCAGCAATTAAAGCAAAACCAAGTATGTCGGCACTATCAGCAGGATTATTTTGCATTTGAGCCAGAGCGTACTGCGCAGGGGAATTGCCTTCAGCTGAGGCAGTGACCAAACCAGCAGTGAATTCTTCTTGGTTCACTTCTGCATATGCTCCAGATATACATAGTGAAGATATAGCTAATGCTAATAATTTTTGCTTTAACATTATCGTTCCTCGATAAATAGATTAATTAAAGTCTGCTAAGTCTAGCATGGTTGCAGTATTGATTGTTAGTCCATCAATATGATTAAAATTCTTCACAGCGAATAAACCGTTGCCTTGAAGGCCATCAATATTCATGTGTAAACAGTGCTGTGATACTTGTTCTGTTTCGATTTGTGGTGCAATAACATCGATTCCAATGCCGTGACAAATCTGTGTCACCGTTTGAATGAAAAATTGCGTATCTGCCTGCTCTATGTCTCGGATATAGCTGCCATCTAATTTGACAAAATCGATGTCCATATTCTTTATATATTGGAAAGAGGTCAAACTAGAGCCAAATCTTTCGATCGTAATCCCAATACCTGCGCTTTTCGCCTGAGAGATAAATTGCTTCGTGGAATTTAGCGATACCATAGCTGCTGTTTCATTAAATTCAAATAAAATTGGCGGTAATCGGTGTTGCAATTGGCGATATAAAGTAAATAACCATTGATGAAAGTTAGCATCATGGAGGGCTGTATTACTGATGTTGATGGCAACAGTAGTTTGCTTAATTTGTTGTAGTTTAAGAAAAATAAAGCTTACTACAGCACGCTCTAAGTTATCGAGTAACCCTAGGCGTTCTGCCATGGCAAAAACATCGACAGTGGGAAGCTCTTTACCGTTATGCTTAAAGCGAACAAAAGATTCAACATATAAAATATTATTATCTTTATCGACTACAGGTTGCATAGTGAGGTCGAATAATTTTTCCAATGGGATGCATTTAATACTGAAATCAGCACTACTCGCATCTGCTATTTCATTTTGATAATAGTCAGTGAACTCAGAAATAATATTGACCCATTCGGAGCGCGAACGTGCTTCGTTGGGAGTCGCAATATTGGTCGTCATCGGAGAAGCTAAATAATTGTCGTGTGTGAGTAATGTATCTAAACGCTTTGTAACGTCGGTAAAAGAATCTGTTAACGACACTTTAGTAATAACTTGGTTAGCAAAACCCTCTTCGAAACGAGAGGAATTGGCAATGTTGAAGGCATCTAGCATATTTTGGCTAAATTCATTTGCTATCTCTTCAGTGACATAAGCCAGAATTGCAAATTCAGAACCTGAAATTCGATATACATCGATACCTTCTATATTATGACTTAGAGATAAAAGCAGCTCCGATCCTTCACTAATATAGCTATCACCGCTGCCATAGCCCTCATTACTATTAATTGATTGGAGTGAGGGCATTGATACTAAACTGACAAAAAAACGATCCCCTTGTATCTGGGCTTCAGCTTGTAACGAATCAAATCTTTTTAGCAGTGCTCTGCGGTTAGGGAGATGAGTTAACGAATCAACATATACTTCTTGTGATAGCTGTTCTGCAAGTGCTGTTTGTTCAGAAAAGGAACGCTGAATATTGGCAACCATGGTATTCATAGCATTGACAACAGTACGTAACTCAGTTGTAAAAGGCTTCGAAGGGTTAAAATTAAATTGTTTTTGAGTCACTTCTTTTGCTTGCTTTTCAATAGAAAGCAGCGGGATAAGCACCGATTTTAAGATGAAGTATGAAAAGATTAGGGCAATGAATAACTGTAAAAGTGTCGATTTTAATGCGCTGATACTATGATCATAAAGTGCTGTGTAGGATGTCCCTGCATTAGATTGTACTTTTAATATTCCAGCTAATCGCCAACCGTCACTCACTTCACTTTGCATGATAGGAGGTTGTAATGTGAACCAGTTCATAAACCATTGTGGTACTCGGTGAGCTAACGTTGGGTTCGTTCGCTCAAATAGAATATTGTCATCAAAATCAGTGAATCGGATAAATTGATAGTAACCTGAATCGAAAATGGCATTAGTCATTATCTCTGCTGTCACTAAGCCTTCTTCATCCATGTATGGTGAAATAGATAACCCTAGATTATGCGCAGCCCCTTGTGCGTGAGAGGCCAGCTGATCATTCAGATAATCTTGCATGTTTGATACATTATTATATAAAGACGCGCTCAAGGTAAAAATACATAAACTTGAAACCAAGATATAAAGTTGTGCTCTGAGTGAAAGTCCATTTGAAAAATTCAAGTTATACCTCTTAATCGCCTTGTTCTATTCGTTTGAGTAACTCGGTCCAATTTTTATTACCGGTACTAGTCGGTTTAGCATTTCCAAGTCCTTGAGCCTTTGCTAGCCATAGACCTTGGCCATTAAATGAATATATCGGCTTCAGATCAGTTCTTTTATTGGCTGGTAAAATTTTAGTTTTAAGGTTATCTAATACTAATGGCATGTCTCTCAAGTTTTCGAAATAGACTAAAACCATATGGGGCTCGTTTATCGTTAATGCTCTAACGTACATTAAACGCAGTTTGGACTCATCAACCCCCATTGCCTTTAAAGTAAAAAATTTAAAAATGGCATAATCTTCACAGTCCCCACCTCGGGTACCTAAAGACTCGATAGGTGTTGCCCAGTAATCACTTTTACCCCAGTGATCAATATCTAAGCGATACCTTATCTTTCTATTAGCAAATTGATTTACCAGATTGAGACGGCTAAAGTCATCTAAATTTTCACCATCTTCAATCAATTGTTGCCAGTCTTTAAAATCTTGAACACTGTTAATGCCATAACGGGTTTCAATATCTTGATAAAAATTGTCGGTAAAAAAATAATCGGCAACCGTAGCCATGCAAGTCAAACTAATAAGACTTACAACACTAAGCGCTTTGATTTTCAACTGAATAAAATGCCTAAGTTGATTTATATTGCGACTAATTAGCAAATTTTCGATTGTCCACTTTTATCATTGATGACGTAACTGAGTGAATGTCTAAACAATCATAACGTAACGGCATTAGAATAAAAACCATACTTATAGTAATTGAATCAATATATTACACAGCCACGCCAAGTGTGTCTGGTTGTTTTATTGAGCTAGTTCTCGTTATTTTAAACTTTAGTATTGGATACAAATATTTCTGTTTTATTGCTATCTCATCAAAATAACCCATCAGAATTCATAGAATTAACAACAAGGTGTTTACCTTGTTGTTAAGTCAGTCAGCTACATTAGCCCCGCGTTCTCTGTCACTTTTTCCTCTGATTGAGGTGAATTTATCATCTGAATGTTAAATTAAACCTCTCCTTAGTAGCTATTTTTATGTAATTAAATAACGTAAAAGAAATTTTTTATCACAAAAAATTAACTGATGTTGCTCATTATTGTACCTTGTGTTTGGCGAAAAATTGACGGAGTTATGTGCAAAAGTCATCGGGCATGATACCAACTTTTGGGATTTAATAAGCAATAATAATAATTTTTTTGTTCAACCCCATAATTTCGCGAGTTGGCATAAGTATTGATTGCATAAACGTTTACAGGGTTTTGAGTAATAGAACGTTTTTTGATCTTACTTATATTGTTGAAAAGAAATGTATTTTATTTTTTTTGAAACGGGTGCTGAAAATGTTGGTGCTTTGGTGCTTCATTGTAGTGCAATTTAATCTAGTCGTAATAAACAAAAAATATAATCGTTTTGAGCTAAACAGGATTAATTGGCAAAAAAATAAAAATAACCTTTCACCTGCGTCAAAAACTTGACTATAATGATCGCTTTTTTGAAGCCAAGAAAGTAAATAATAGCTAAGTCGTTAAAATATAACGGTATGCGACAAAGTGTTACATTGAGATCTTTTTTTGTGTTCCTTTGTTGTTATTTTGTTGTGATTCAGCGTTGGTTTTCAGAGTTTATCGCCATGCTAAGTAACGACTAACTAAGTGGAATTTTCGATATCAAGAAGATTGTTCTTAAGTAGCATAACCAAAATTTGGAACTCCTAGCGCACTGGAAGCTATAAATTCAGGGGCGGTAGCGTGGCAAAATAACCCTGCAAGGTGTGTAAAGTGACGGCGGCCATTACAATCAATTCTAGATTTCAAAGTAACATTGACTGTCTAAGAGGGTTAGCATGTTTTATGTTGGTCTTGTATCACGTCATTGGATCAACACCAGAGTATGGTTTAAAAATTGAAAACGGTTTCTTAAGAGAACTGAATGATATTTTTATCTATGTAAGAATGCCACTTTTTGGTTTGTTGGCTGGTTTTGTTTATGGATTAAGGCCTGTTTCGGCAAATTATCATAACTTTGTCACTAAAAAGGCAAGAAGGCTTTTGCTGCCCATGTTGTCGGTCGGTACGTTATTTGCGATCACTCAATGGTTGGTTCCTGGAAGCAATAGTGAAGAAAATTTGTTCCTTATCCATATATTACCAGTAGGGCATTACTGGTTCATTGAGTCGTTATTCCTCATTTTTTTGTTTGTAGCGTTAATTGAAAAGCTATTCTTTTCTATCAGTAATAATGCGAAACCCTACTGGATTATATTATTAGTCATCATGACTTCTATATACATTTTAGGCGTAAACATAAAATACTTTTCGATAGAGGGGGCTTTCTATTTATTGCCATTTTTTTTAATAGGTAGTTTATTCTCTCGCTTTCGTATTGATTTCAGTTTGTTAATCAAAATTACGCTGATTTGTTTTTGTTCGCTGATAGTTTCTCATCTTTTTCTTAGCGAGTTTGCAGAAATGCTAGAAAGAGCGAATAGAGTGTTTATAAGCCTGCTTGTTTGTATTCTATTGTATGTGTTTAATTTTAAATCAAAAACATTTAGTGCCATAGGTCGCTTTTCATATAGCATTTTCCTGTTTCATGTTTTTTTTACAGCTGCTACGAGAATCGTTAGCCATAAACTTGGTATAGAAAATACATCACTCATCATTTTTACAAGCTTATTTACCGGTATTCTTGGACCGATAATTATTGAGTTTGTTTTTAATAAAAATAAGTATTCTGACTTTATTTTCTTCGGGAATAAATTAAGTTCAAATTAGTTTCTACTTGGATAAGCTGGACCCTTAAATGACAATTGATAAAAAAGTTGATGTGATTATTCTTTCCTGGGATCGTGCAGAAGATACTAAGAAAGCCATTATTAGTGCAGTAGAACAACAAAATATAGATTTAAATGTTTATATAGTCGATCAAGGTTCCAAGATTGAATGTGTTCAAGATATTGAGACGCTTGTAAATGTATATCCAAATGTTCATTTACAAAAGAATATAACGAATACAGGGGTACCAGAAGGGCGTAATCAAGCTTCGGAATTAGGTAACGGGGATTATATTGTATCACTTGATAATGATGCTGAATTTCTAACGCCTTTTGAATTAGAAAAAGTAGTAAAAGCGTATGATACTAGGCCAAAAACTGCTGTTATTGCCTTTAATATAAAAAGGTTTGGTACAGAAAGTAATGATGAGTCAAGTTGGTCTTATGGTTTATCAAGCGTTGATTGGTCCAATAGGGATTTCTTTACTACGCGTTTTGTTGGTGCAGGTCACGCAATCAGAAGATCTGCTTTTGAACAAGTTAATGGCTATGATAATTCATTATTTTTTCTCCATGAAGAAGTTGACTTATCGAGACGGTTCATCAATTTAGGTTATGAAATAGAGTATTTACATAATATTGGCGTTGGTCACAAGGTCTCTGCTGAGCACAGGGTTGCATGGAATGCGGGTCGTTGGACTTATCATGCTAGAAATAAAACATATTTATCTTTAAAGCTGAAATCTCCAATGCTGAGCGTCGTGTTTCATTCATTTCTGTTGCAAATAGATGGCTTAAAAAAAGGGATGCCTATCGATACATTAAAGGCAACGTATGCTGGTTTTAAAATGTATCAAAAAAATAAGTTTTATTTTAACCTTGCTGAATGTGCATTTAACCCTGATTCAGAAGAGTATTACAGGAAGTATACCCCTGGTGCAGATGGCAGTATACCAACAAGGATTTTAAGACGGATTAAGGGAATTATAAAGTGATTGAAGTGAGTTGCAGCGTTAGTAAGCTGCTAGAGCAAAAAGAAGAGTTACTGACGGTTTTTAAGCCACTTCTTGAAAATAAAAAAGTCTTGTTTCTTGATGTTCCTGTAAATTTAAATGTTGGTGACAGCCTGCTATATCTAGGAACACTGGAACTGTTTAAACTATTAAATGTGACAGTCATTGATTCTATTTCAGCTTATGAACCAGCGAGATTAGATAAACTACAAATTGAGGAAGATGTTGTTTGCGTATTGCAAGGTGGAGGTAATTTCGGAGATATTTACTCCTTACATCAAAACTTTAGACATTTAGCTCTGTCTAAATTCCCTAACAATCAATTTGTTTTGATGCCGCAGTCTATACATTATAGTAACTTAAATACGTTTAAAGATGATTGTGACTTTTACAGAACATGTAGAAACTTCAGCATTTTTGTCAGAGACGAACACTCTTTTGAACAGTTTGTGTCTGAAAATGTCAGTCAAGTAACACTTTGTCCTGATATCGCGACTGTTCTTTATGGAACGTTTAACCCATCAGAAGCCGCTATAGATTCTAAGCTGTATTTTCTAAGAAAAGATGTTGAAGCGGCACCCAATACAGAAACTGCAATATCTGTTGACTGGATAGACATTATTCCAAAGCATCTCAATAGGTTATTTGAAATAAGCAAGTTTATCATTAAGAAAAACAATAGACTTAATATTCGCGGTTTAACTGGATTTCTTGTAAAGAATTTACATACAAAATTGGTACATAAAGCCTATAGCTATTTTATTGGGTTTAAAACAATCAAAACGGATAGATTACATGGGTTGATTTTAAGCCAGTTACTACAAATGAATTGTGAAGCTTTAGATAATAAATATAAAAAATTAGAGCGATATATTAAGCGTTGGTACGCTTAATATAGTTGGAGATTAAGTTGTCTAAAAGTTTCTATTCTATTATTTGGATAATATCGGAAAAACTCGGCGCGTCATTTATTTCAATGACCTCGTTTTTTATTTATGCATATTTTCTAACGCCAACTGAAATTGGTATCGCAACCATGGTCTTAGCCGCATCTATGGGCTTGGGGCAGGTTGTTGGTACATTATTTCAAGATCCAATGGTGTGTGTTAAGAAACTCGAAGGGCAAGCAATTAATACCGTTTTTATCGGAGGACTAACGTTATCCTTATTGACGGCTTTACTTCTCGTTCTTGTTAGCTTTTGGGTGACAGAGAGTGTTGATTATCAGCAATTAGCCCTTACTTCATCTGTGCTTATTCCAATACTGTTTCTTAATGCTATATATACAGCGCTGTTACGCAGAAGACATGCATTTAAGTCATTATCTCAGCGCTTATTGATTGGTAAATTGCTGGGAGCGTCTTTAGGAATAATAGGGGTGACGTTAGGGTTTGGCGCCATGTCCATGGTAATCCAAGCTATTTTAATAGAGTTTTTCGGGCTTATCTTTTTAATTAATGCTCAAAAGATAACTTTGTCAGGTCGGATGGACTTCAAAGAGCTTATTAACATTACTCATTTAGGTGTCTCTGTAGCACTGCGTAAATTAAGCTGGGAAGGGTATATCAAAGGGTTACCATTACTAATTGGTGCAACCCTCGGAGCAGGAGCCGTTGGTGTATTTGCTTTTGCATGGCGAATTGTGGACATGCCAAGGACTGCATTAATGAGTGGTGCAATTTCTTATGCACTACCAACTTTTTCTGCACATAAAACATCGACTTGTCTACTTGCTGATTTTATAAAGTTTTCAAAACTGTCGATGTTAATTTTTGCCCCATTATTTGTCGGCTTAGCGTTGGTTGCTGAACCTTTAATTTTAACGATATTTGGCGAAAAATGGATTGATGCTGTTCCTATCATCATAGGATTAGCTATTTGTACTGTTGTGTCATTAACGACGATGTATATTCCAACAGTCTTGACTGCGCTGTTAACACCAAAAACAACGCTAAAAATTGATATTTTATCAAGCGTTATTTCGCTATTACTGTGCTACTTATTAATTCCACATTTAGGTTTATATGCTGTTGTAATGTCAATTTTGTTTAGGTCTTTGTTTAATTTACCATTTACGACATATCAAATGAGTGTTCGATTAAATATACCTGTTTTAAAACAGTTCACTATACATACTAAAACGTTTATTTCATTGGTTTTTATGTCATTACTGGTGTTAGTGGCACAAGATAACTTTGTGCTAAATAATTTCTACATGTTAATGGCATCAATTGCTATAGGTGTATTGATTTATAGTTCGTTCATTATGTTGCTTGAAAAGAGCTTCTTAACCACGTTTTTAAGGCGTTCTAATGAAAGCAAATAAGTTAACAGTGGCTATTAACACTAATAAGTACCTGCCTTACTCTGAAACATTTATAAAAAATCACATCGAGGGCCTACAGCAATTTAACGCTGTTGTATTGGTCAGTGAAAAATTATCAGATGGATTATCGGTAAGGTGTGACAATGAGCTAGTTTTAAATACTAATTTATTCGGAAAAATAAAAGATATTATTTATAAGCTTGGTATCAAGCTTCCATCTATTAGTCGCTTTTTTAAAGATAATAATGTCAGACTTGTTCATAGTCATTTCGGGCAAAACGGTTATGCTTCAATTGGCATAACAAAAAAAAATAGTATTCCGCATATTACAACTTTTCATGGGTTGGATATTTCCCTTGATCACGTTAATTCACAAAAACATGGAAAACTGTTAAATAAATTTCATAAGGATATGGGTAAACTTGCTGATAATGGTGATGTATTTATTGCAGTATCAAATTTTATAAAACAAAAATTGATAAAAAAAGGATTTCCGGAACATAAAATTATCACCAATTATATTGGAATAGATACAGCATACTTTTCAAATAATAATGCTGATAAAGAGAAAAAAATATTATGTGTAGCAAGGAATGTTGAATACAAAGGTTTATCGTATTTGATTGATGCTATGGCAATCATATTAAAGTATCACCCTGATTGGGAATTGGTCATTATCGGCGATGGTATTTTACATGATTCATTAAAAAAACAAGCAAATGCCATTTCTCCTCAAATTAAATTGAAAGGACGTCTTTCAAGCTATGAGGTGAAACAAGAATTAAGTACAGCAAGTCTTTATTGTCAACCGAGTATACAACTTGAAAATGGCCATGAAGAAGCCTTGGCTCTCACCATTGTAGAAGCACAATCTATGGGGATCCCTGCAGTTGTTTTTGACTCTGGCGGAATGCCAGAAGCCATTATCAATAATCAATCAGGATATGTGGTCGAACCCCAAAATACGCAATTACTTGCCAAAAAACTGATTTATCTAATTGATAACCCATCAATTAGAGAGGCATTTAGTACTGCAGCGATTGAGCAAGTTAAAACAAGGCATTGCTTTAATAAACAAATAGTAAAGTTAGAAAAAATTTATAACGAAGTCATTGGAGTACAAAAAACATGATGTTGTCAGTTGTCATTCCTTCTTATTGCGCAGAAAAGAACCTAGATCCTTGCTTGCAATCAATAGATAGTCAAAAGGATGAAAATGTCGAAGTCATCGTGGTTGATTGCTCTCCACACGATGAAGTTAAAAGTATTTGTGAAAAATATCAGTTTGTTACCTTTATCAAGTCAGAGGTTCGGTTTAACCCTGGTGAAGGCCGCAATATCGGTGCTAAAGCAAGTAAAGGCAGTCATTTAATATTTATTGATGCTGATGTTGTTTTGGAGCAAAATGCCATTGCTAACATACGCCGAAATATTACTAACGGATTCAATAATTTTGGCGGTGCTTTAGAGTTAAATCGTGATATCAATAATGACTTTTCAGCTAACGTAGAGCACTTCTATTTCAATCATGAATCTCAATCTACACGAAAAGTTAAAAAGCGCAGTAATTTAAGTTCAGCATTTATGATCTTCGATAAGTCAGTGTTTCTTAATTACGGTGGATTTAAAGATATACCTAGAATGCAAGACACTGAGTTAACAGAACGTTTGGTTTCTAATGGTGAAACGTTATATCTAGCCCCTGATGTTATTGGCTATCAAATTCAAGACTCTCCATTAAAAAAAGTACTTAAAAAAATTTCAATAACGGGTAATAACCTATATTTCATTCGTTACGGTAATCACTCAGAAAAAGTGTTATGGAAAATTTTGATGGCGATGATCTTGCCATTATTGATGTTAGCTAAAGTGACTCGTATTAACGTTCGTCAATTAAAGTATGCCTTTAGTGTTCCGAACTTACTTATTTATAGCCCATTTATGTATGTTTGCGGTGTTTATTGGATGCTCGGATTCTATCGCGGCTTGATTGTGAATGATGGAATAGCTTCAGGGCGATAAAATGCACATATTTTTCTTTTCAACTTCTGAAGATTTCTCAAGTTATCATAGAAAACGCGAAGTCGAGGTAATTTCAGAAAAGTTGGATGGTGGTTGTACGTTCTTTAATCGACCAAGGTTTTTTTTAGGCTCTCGTAACAATAAAAACGCGCTCGCTAAAAGCTCATCTAAGGTAACTGAACAAGAGTTATATACATTATTGCCTCTGTCTATCGCTTTTAAGCATAGTCTTTTGCTGTTTTTATTTGTTAAGTTGCCAATCTTATGCCAGCTAACGCTATATCGAATGAAGAATGATATTTCACAATCCTCATTATTTCACTGGATATATAAACCAGATCAATTTTTGTACCTTCCAACCGACAATTTAGTGTATTTACAATACGATAACTATAAAGATGATAAAGGATATTTTTACAGCCGGAATGACCGATTTGATGAGACTGTCGAACAATGTATAAATACCAGCTTAGTAAGCTTATTTACCAGTAATAGGTTACTTCAACAAGAAAGTGTTAAACGCAGTCATTCTTTCTACTATCCAAATGCAATATCTCGAAGCTTAATTAACGAGAATGTACCTAATAAATTAGTGGTTAAAGATAGCGTCACTATTGGATTTATTGGTCAAATTGATAACAGTTTTAGCAGTGAAATACTTGAGTCAATTGCCTCACAGTACCCTCAATATCAGATAGTGCTTGTTGGTCCGGTATCGAATGCTAAGGCGCAAGAGGTTATTGATAGCCATTCAAATATTATCGAGAAAGGTTATGTGCCTTATGAAGAATTAAGCGAGTTAATCTCTACTTTTGATATTGGCATTTGTCCATATTCTTTCGACACATTTAACACATATCGCAACCCGTTAAAGGTATATGAGTTTTTCTCGTATGGTCTACCTGTCGTTTGTACCAATTGCGATGTCGATGAGAATGCAAAGGGTTACCTGTCTGTTACTTCTTCGGTAGATGAATTTATTCAAAAAATTTCATATGAATTAACGACAAACACAGTAGCGAAAAAACACTTTCGCATCAATTTTGCGAAAAATAATTGCTGGGACAACCGCGCTGATTTCGTCATTCAAAAACTAAAGGCTTTTACGTGAGTTCAACTTTTAAAACTTTAGCTGAGAAATTAACTATTTATTCTCAACCAGAACAAGCTATTCAATCCATTCAAAATGCATTAGAAGCCAAAAAAACGGTGACTGTTGCGTTTGCTAATGCTCACGGTTTCAACTTAGCAAAACAAAATAAAGACTTTTATCAGCACCTTTTGAATAGTGATTTTGTTTTGCGAGATGGAATAGGGGTCAAATTGTTATTTAAAAATTTGAATATGGATTTTGGTTTTAATTTAAATGGCACTGATTTCATTCCTCAATTATTAAGCCATTTGGCAAACAAATCATCGCAAAGCTCCACACCGCTGAAACTTGCAATCTTTGGTACTAGCGATGAAATCCTTCAATCTGCTAAACCCGCTTTTGAAAAACTAGGCCTAGAAGTTGTTACTGTAAAGAATGGTTTTGCAAGCGCCGAAGATTACGTTTCACTGTCTAAATCTGTGCAAGCTGATATTTATTTGCTTGCGATGGGAATGCCAAAACAAGAAATGGTGGCAATGCAGTTAACCACAGAGTTAGATAAAGGATTAATTATATGTGGTGGGGCAATAGTTGATTTTCTTGGTGGTAAAGTGAAACGTGCCCCTTCATTTATCAGAAATATGGGGCTTGAGTGGCTTTACAGGCTTCTAATAGAGCCAAAGCGGATGTTTAAGCGCTATGTAATTGGTAATGTTAAATTTTTATACTCAACTTTACATGCGTAATATATACCTAGCCCTATTTTTCGCTTGCGGCCTGTTCATGACTTTAATGAGCGCTGCACAATCGCAAACATCGCAGAGTTTTAACGAGTGGGGACGCGAATGCAGTTCAAGCGAGCATCAAATAAATACCGATAATTTTTACTCGTCTTTAGGTTACCGAGAAAGAAGTAAGAAACGTTGTGAAATAACTAATCAGGCAGATTTAGTGCTAGATAAACCTTTTAGTCTTTCATTCAGTTTCTCAACAAGCAGTGTAAATAAAACAGATAGTCAGTGGCACAGTATTTTCCAAATACATTCATTTCCAGATAAAAAAATAGGTGAAGACTGGCGTTGCCCTGTCATGGCATTAGAAGTGTTAAACGGTCAATTACGTATGTTTAATCGTTGGGATAAAAGTCAGCTATCAATAACTGATTCTGGTCATTGTTCAAACTCTGGAAATACTATTTCTTCTCGGTTATTTTTTGCTGATTACGACATTGAACCTGACAAAATCTATGAGTTCGAATTAAAAGGAATATTATCAATATCCGATTCAGCATGGCTAACAGTTAACATTAATGGTGAGCAAATTGCTTCTTTGAAGGGGCCGAATACGTTTAATGACAACAAAGGCCCATTTATTAAATTAGGTATCTATAAACCTACTTCATGGCGCTTAGGTGATCGATTTAACTATTCATATTCGGATTACACATTTGAGGCAATATCTTGGGATTAACTAGGGATAGATTAGAATACATTTTGCTTAGTACGATGCTTTTCCTGGTATTTTTTAGAACTTCAGGAATCGGCATTGGTTATCCAAATGTTGAGTCTCAATTGGGTTCAGCAAGTTATCTACCTCAAAAACTTGCTCAGGCGTTAATTTTGGGGCTAATCATTGTATATGTTTATATTTACCCTAAATGTTTGCAGGCTCTGCGTTTTAACTCAGTTTCATTAATGCTGCTTGGTCTAGCTATAGTCTTATCTATTGTGCTGTCGCATTACAAAGGGCTTTCGGTAAGATATTTATTGTCTTTTGTTGTGGTGATTTTGCCGTTATGTTTTTACCGTGCACGATTTGGTATAAATGCAATGGTACATAATTTCTCCGTTTTTGTTTTTTTGGTATTAATCTGCAGCTTTATTTATGCTTTGCTTCTTCCACAATATGGCATTATGGCAGCAAATCATGCAGGGGCGTTAAGAGGGCTTTTTTTACATAAAAATGTATTTGGCTTCTTTTGCGTATTAACCTCACTATTTTGTTTGTATTATATAATTTCAAAAAATGCGAGTAATAATAAATTATATGCATTTATTTATTTTTTAAGCTTTATCGGTGTTGCAAAGTCACAATCTACAACGTCTTTAGTTTTATTTGGTTTAGGATTGATTTGTTTTGTCTTTTTTACATTTATTCTAAGTTTGTCCAACCCTAAAGTCAGAGTCATTCTTTACTATTTATTTCTCGCCATTGTGTTTGTTAGTACGTTCACTTTTTCAGTGTACTTTGAGCAAATTACCTATGCTTTAGGTAAAGATCCTACGTTAACTGGCAGAACGGAGTTGTGGGAAATACTGTTTTATGTCGGTATGGATAAACCTTTATTTGGTCATGGCCTAGGCCTATTTTCAAGACCAGAGATTATGCATCAGTTTTCACTAGATTTTGGTTGGGAAGCAAAGTCTGCACATAATTCGTTTTTAGATGTTTTTCTAGGGATAGGATTTGTCGGTTTATTTGCCTTTCTATCGCTTGTTTTAACTAACATATTCAAGTTTCCATTTAGTCATTATGCATCAGCAAATAGAGTGCTTTCCGCTTCAGGAATTGTCACTATTTTGTGTTTTGGTTTTTCTGAAAGTGGTGCATTTATGGGAGTTGGCTTTATTTGGCTTACTTTCATTATATTTTTATTTTTAAGTTCGAATACCTCATTTAGTCGTAATCAACTAAACCAACATTAAGGTTTTTATAATGTTAGCTAATAACTCTTTCTCATTAGAAACTGATGGATATAGTTTTCTATATCGTTTGGTAGATATATTTATAATTATTACAACATTTGTTATAGCTGCATTATCATATGGTATTGAATTCTCGCAGGACTATTTTACTTTAATCATAAGTACACTATTAATTTACGCTTACTTGTCAGAGTCAATGCAATTATATCGCTCTTGGCGAGTAGGTAAGTTCTCAAAAATGATTTTGTTATTAAGCTGTATTGTGTCGCTTACTTTTATGTGCTTATCGGCAATTCTTTTTATTTTTAAACTTGGTGACTCATTTTCTAGGGTTGTTATTGTTGGTTGGTTTTTCTCTGCATTTATTTTATTAATCAGTTGGCGAGTCGTTACGAAAGTTATTAAAAGTAACAGACGTAAAAGTGGTCGGAATAATCAAGATATTGCCATCATTGGCCTAACAAAAAGTGGGCATCAACTTTACGATGAAATCGAGCAGCACTTTGAATTAGGTTTTCGTTTTGCAGGTTTTTACGATGACAGACAGCCGGATAGAATGACTGGTCTACCAATTAATTTGTTAGAAGGAAATATCGATAAAGCGATTGATCTAGCAAAAGCTGGTCGCATTCAAAAGTTGTATATTTGCTTACCTATGGTGGCTGAAAAAAGAATTGCCGAAATCATCAAAAAAACCGGTGATACCACTGTGGACGTTTTCATTATCCCTGACTTCATGCTTAAAAACTTGATGCAAGCAAGGATTGGCAGTGTGGGCTCAATCGATACTATTAGTGTATTTGAGTCGCCACTAAATGGAATGAAACATTTTTATAAACGTACGTTCGACATTATTTTCAGTGCCGTTGCTATTACTGCGCTTTCTCCCTTATTAATCGCGATTAGTATCGCTATTATGCTTAATTCGAAAGGGGCTGTGATATTTAAACAAGACAGATACGGCTTAGATGGTCGCAAGATTAAAGTATGGAAGTTTCGTTCCATGACTGTGGTGGAAAACGCATCAGTGGTCACGCAAGCAACAAAAGGCGACGCTCGCATCACCAGTGTTGGCAGGTTTTTAAGAAGAACATCTTTGGATGAATTACCTCAGTTTTTTAATGTGTTATTTGGTGATATGTCAGTTGTTGGTCCTCGTCCGCATGCTGTAGCCCACAATGAAGAATATAGAAGCCTTGTTTCGTATTATATGCTCCGCCATAAAGTCGTGCCAGGAATTACAGGATGGGCTCAAATCAATGGTTGGCGTGGTGAAACCGATACCCTAGATAAGATGGAAAAAAGAGTTGAGTTCGATTTAGCGTACATACGAAATTGGTCCTTAATGTGGGACTTCAAAATTGTATTTATGACTATTTTTAAAGGTTTTGTTGGAAAAAACGCTTACTAACAGTTTATTTAATTAATGATTAATTATTAAGGTCAAAGGAAATGAATCCTAAGTTTAAAGTAAAAGCATTAGCATTGGTTGTTACAAGTTTTATGAGTCATTCTGCTTTTTCTGCGAATGAAAATGCGAGTGTTATTAGAACGGAATCTGGCGTTGATATCACACCAGGTTTAAATACGGCTCTGAAATACGATGATAACATTGCTAGTTCAAATGATAATAAACAAGACAGTTGGATACTAACTGTTACGCCTGCTGTTAAAGCCGAATTACTTGATGGTAATAATGCTTATTCAGTAGAAGCGGGTCTTGAGTATGCTGAATATTTTGATAGTTCAGATGATAATTATCTTGATTTCTTATTAAAAGCTAATGGCGATGTTGAGATAAATCAATCTAATAAATTTAACCTTAATGCTATGTATATTAATGGTCATGACGATCGAGGTACGGGGATTTTTGCTGGTGCTGGTGGTGTACAAGATGAGCCTAATACATATGAATTGTATTCGGTAGGGGGGTACTACGAATATGGTGCTCGTGGGACGCCAGCACGAGTCCAACTTAACGCTAAGTATTTTGAGAAACAATATACCAACTTTAAGTCAGTGACGCAGTACCGTAATTATAATGATGTCATTTTAGGGGCGACATTTTTTTATGATACTCAATCATCAAGTAGCTTTTTCCTTGAATTGAAGAACATCGATACGAGTTATGATGAACTTGACCCTACAGGGGATCGCGATAGTCAAACTCAAAATGCCAAACTTGGTATGAGCTGGGAAGCCACATCAACGACAGAAGGTCACGTTAAGGTTGGTTATCAAAATAAATCGTTTGATAATAGTGACAGAGAAGATTTTAGTGGTATTGCATGGGATGCGAAATTAACTTGGAAACCATTAACATACAGCCAATTTGATTTCACAACAGGCCGTGATAGTAAAGATCCTAATAGCTTTGGTGACTACGTTAAAGAAACCAACTATGGGGTAAAATGGAAACATGAATGGTCTGACTTTTTAGCAAGTACAGTTGCGTATACATTCACAAATGAAGAATACACAGGGGTTGCTCGAGAAGACGACACCAGCTCAGTAAGAATTGCCTTAGAGTACGCAGTTACTCGTTGGTTATTGATAAAACCAGGAGTCGACTTTAATCAAAATTCTTCAACTGAAGATAGATTCGATTATGATCGCAATGTTTATTTCATCCGTGCTGAAATGACAATGTAAAGGAGAGGTCGTTGAAAACTATAATTTGTTCACTTGTAATTTTTTTATTTGCCATAACTGGAAATGCTTATGCCAATGAAAGTTATCGTTTAGGTTCTGGCGATACCATTATTATTCAAGTTTACGGTGAAGAAGCATTAACGTTAGAAACACAAATAACAAATAGCGGTAAAATTAATTACCCTTTTCTAGGTTCTTTAAATGTCAAAGGGTTAACGATTAAAGAAGTTGAACACTTAGTTTACAACGGCCTTAAAGGCGACTATTTCGTTAAACCAAATGTATATGTTGGCATGATTGAGTATCGTCCATTTTATATTCATGGTGAAGTTAATAAACCTGGTGGTTATCCTTACAATCCTGGAATGACAATTAACCAAGCTATTGCGTTAGCTGGTGGATTAACGGAAAGAGCATCGAGAGATAAAATATTCATATCTCGAGAAAACAGTAAAATCGACTCAGAAAAAGGGTCAATTAACAGCAAAATAAATGCTGGCGATACTATTACAATTGAACAGAGATTCTTTTAATGATTCAAAACGATAATCAAGCAACTTCTTTTCTTCAGCAACCTATGGATCAGATTGTTGATTTTAAGAAAATGTTTAAGCCACTTTTTCGATATAAATGGCGAATACTGACGTTCTCAGTTTTGGTATCTGTATTAGTTTCGTTTTTTCTATTAAGTATGACACCGATTTTCAGTGCGACTTCAACGTTATTAATAGAATCAGAGCAAGCGAAAGCGATTAAAATTGATGAAGTGTATGGTATAAACTCTGGTCAACAAGAGTATTATTTAACCCAATTTGAAATAATAAAATCTCGCACTATCGCAGAAAGAGTTTTTAATGATTTAGATTTAATTAATCATCCCACTTTTAACCAACCGCCTAGTTTACTTTCTCAGCTAAAATCGAATTTAAAGTTTGTCCCCAAAGAACAAGCTGGGGAGTTTAATGTCGATGAAAACGCGGTAAAACAACGTTTGATAGAAGGCTTTTCAAAGAATATTTCAGTTTCACCTGTCAGAAATACGCAATTAGTTAAAATCAGTTACGAAAGCCCTGATGCTAATCTTGCTGCACTGGTTTCGAATGCTATTGGTGATACCTATATATTAAGTCAACTCGAAGCTAAATCTGGCATGACTCATAAAGCGAACGTCTGGTTAGGTGGTCGTTTAGAAGAGTTGAGGCTTAAGCTCGATGAATCTGAAAATCGCCTTGAAGAGTTTAAAATCAATAATGGACTCATTGACGTTGAAGGTGTTACAGCACTAGATGCTAAAGAACTCGAAAGCCTGCGTGACGAAATAACGTTAGCACGGTCACGAAAAGCCCAAGCTGATAGTTTCATGTCTGTGGTACAACGATATGGTGCAACTGATATCAGTAGGCTCGAAAGTTTGCCAGAAGTGACGTCACATCAATCAATTCAAAATGTGAAACGGGAAGTCGTTTTAGTAGAAAGAAAAGTGTCTGAATTAGAGCAAGTTTACGGCCCTAAACACCCTAAAATGATTGCAGCTTATGCAGAGCTCGCTACCGTTGAGAAAAACCTACATCGACAAATTACACGCCTTGTTCAAGGTATTGAGGATGAAGCAAAAACTGCCGCGCAAAAGCTACAAGATCTGCAAACACAGTTCAATGATTCAAAAGGCTCTTATCAAAATTTGAGTAGTATTGACACTGACTATCGCCGTTTGGTCCGTGAAATTGATACAAATCAGCAATTGTTTGAAAGCTTTCTTGCTCGTCAAAAAGAAACCGAAGTGACAGGGGATTTTGACTCGCCGATTGCAAGGTTTACCGATAGAGCTGTTGTCCCGTTATTACCAGTTAAACCTAAAAAGAAAGTGCTGGTTTTATTAACCTTCTTTGCAAGTTTAGTTTTTGGTGGCGTTGTGGTGCTTTTACTTGAGGCATTAAATGACACGGTAAAGAGTAATGAAGATGTAGAAAAGCTATTGGCTCAACGTGCATTAGGTTATATTCCGAAAGCAAATAAAAAAGCCTCTTTCGAAGATATTAATTTTGCATTCTATGACAAGAACCTTCCGTTACATTCAGAAGCTGTACGTACAATTAGAACTTCTATTTCTTTGATGAGCATTGGTAGTGATTTAAATACCATTGAAGTCACTTCTTCTGTGCCCAACGAAGGCAAGACAAATGTCTCAATGAATTTAGCGTTTGCTTATTCGACGATGGAGAAGGTTCTGCTTATAGATGCGGATTTACGTAAATCAAGTTTGGGTGTGCGATTTGGTTTACCAACATATCAACCGGGTTTGGCTAATTTACTGGCTAAAACGGACTCAGTTGAAAATTGTATTATTAGCGATATTAAGCCAAATGTAGACATCATGCCAGCTGGTGCTATTCCGCTAAATCCACAAGAACTTTTATCTTCTGAAACGTTTGCTGAGCTATTAGCTGAGCTGAAAAAGTCTTATACAAAAATCATCATCGATACACCACCTGTGCATGCAGTCAGTGATGCATTGGTTATATCTTCGAAATGTGATGCGGTAGTTGTCGTTGTAAAATCTGCTAATACACGGATTGATGCTATTAAAATGACCTTAGCGAAAATCAATCAAGCACGTGGAAAAGTGGTTGGTGTTGTGCTTAATCAGTTTAATACTAAAGAAGCGAAGCATTACAACGGTGATTATGGTTATTATCAAGCATATGGCCAAGACTATGCCATTAAACAAGATAACGAAAAAGCATCATGATAGATCTGCATTGTCACATTTTGCCTGGTATTGATGATGGGGCTAAGTCAATAGATGAATCGATTGCTCTGCTGCAGCTTGCAGCAGAGCAAGGTATAACCCATGTTGTTGCTACGCCACATATCCATTTGGGAATTTTCGACAATACGTTGGCGTCCATCAATGCCGCATACGAATTGCTGGTGAATGACACTCGGTTTAGCCAGTTAAACCTTGCCCTTAATACAGCTGCAGAAGTGAGAATTTGCCCAGAAATAATCCCATTTATTGAAAACAGTCAAATTCCTTTTCTCGGAAAATACCAAGATAAAGACGTGTTATTGTTAGAGCTTCCAAGTAGTCATATACCGCCTGGTGCTGATAAATTAGTTCGCTGGTTAGTTGCTCGCAATATTATTCCTATGATTGCTCATCCTGAAAGAAATAGGGAACTTCAAACTCACCCTGAACGAATTCAAATGTTTCAAAGGTTGGGGTGTTTATTTCAATTAACTGCATCTTCACTTCTTGGTGATATGGGAGAAAAGCCGCTGCAATTAAGTCAGTCATTTTTAGAACAAAATCTTTATACTATTATTGCTTCTGACTCTCATTCGATAAACCGTCGTCCGCCTAAATTAAAACAGGCATATCAAGTCGCTGAAAAACTCGTAGGTCAACATCGCGCTGATGCATTGGTGCTTGATAATCCTAGAGCCATTTCTGAGTCATTATTTTTAAAATCATGATGAAATTTAATCTAACTATCAGAAATGGCATATATTGCATTTTAATTATATCAATGCTGGTTTCATTGCCGTTTTTAGGGCAAAAAATATTGGCGAGTGCATATCATTTTAAGTCATCGTTTTATGTTGATAAATGGCAAAATGAGCCCATTAATCAAGAACAATATTCCAATGCTTATCTTGCTGCTGAGTTTGCCGCTAATATTGAACCTGCCAACCCTCATTATTTGCTAACATTTGCCAAAGTGATGGAGTGGGGAGTGTTTGAAGGTTACTCCGTTGCTAATAATGAGTTGTTCAATCATTTATACATGCGCGCAATAGAGAACCGTCCCACCTGGCCAAATGCTTATGCTGATTACGCCTACAACTTAGCCTTTATTCAGCATGATTTTCCAAAAGCTTGGCAATACAGTGAGCAAAGTTTTGAATACGGACCTTATATTACTGAAAATATTGAACAGGCCTTGGCGATTGGACTGGCTTATTGGCCAAATCTATCTGCAACGCAAAAGAGTCGTATTTTTGATTTATCACTTTTAGCGGTTAATTCAAATTGGCGTTTACGCAAAAAATTAGAATACTTATCAACAAAATATAACAGGCAGAACACTCTTTGTTCTTTTTTTCGTTATCAACAAAAACCTTTATCAGAAGAAAATATTGATTGGCTAAATCGTGCGCTTTGTTCTGAAAACCTGATTAAAGAAGTGCATTAATAATGGCGAAAACCACTTTCTTTTCGATGCTGATGACTTGGTGCCTTTGCGCTCTAGTGATCTGGGCACCCATTCCTCTAGGTAGTAATCGTATTTGGGCACTGTCCTTACTTGAAATATTTATTGTCATATTAGGGTTAATCCACTTACTTAACTGTGTTAAGCATGATCGATTATTTCTGACGTTTAAGTGGCAAAAAAAACTGCTATTACCTGTTGGTTTTTTTGTTGCCTATCAATGCCTTCAAATTGTGGGATGGATACCTAGCATATCAACAGTTGACAGTTATCAATCAATTCAACAGCTGATAAAAACGTGCTGTTTTGTCATTTATATTGTGTTGTTATCGGAGTATTTTCAAACTCTAAAAACACTCAAGTTATTGTTGATTGCTATTGTTATTTCAGGATGTTTTCAAGCCACTTATGGTACAGGATTAAGCTTAGTAAACTTAGATGCTTCACCGGTATTTGGTTTTAATGATGGCTCACAAGCAAGAGGATCATTTGTATATCAAAATCATTTCGCTAATTATCTTGGTTTGTGCCTATGTATTGCATTTGGTTGGTTAGTGTCTGAGTTAAAAACATCAAGTGCTAAATTTGATGTTAGAGAGTTTGTTGTTTCTGTCTTATCCACTTTATTTAGCCGCAAGTTAATATTGCGCTTATCCATAGTCATCATGGTGATAGGCTTAGTGCTAAGCCGGTCTAGAATGGGAAATGCAGGTTTTTTTACTGCGTTAGGTTTGACGTCATTAATCGCGATTTTTATTTATAAACGACAGCCTAGGTTCTTTAAACCTTTGGTGATGAGTATCTTTATCCTTGATTTAATTATCATAGGTTCGATGTTTGGTGTCGATAAAGTTAAACAACGAATTCAAGATACAAGCTTTGCTTCTGAGACTCGAGACCAAGTTGTTATAGACAGTTTACCTATCATTAAAGAACGTCTTTTAACAGGCACAGGTGGGGGGAGCTTTTATACGGTTTTTCCAGCTTATCAACCCCAGTTTTACAGTGGTTTTTATGACCATGCTCATAATGAATATATTCAGTTCTCAATTGAGTATGGTGTGATTATCACGGGTTTTTTAGGGCTTTGGGTGTTGTATGCACTGTGGTTAGCGTGCCGAACTATGTATCTAAGAAACAATAAACTATATAAGGGAATCGCCTTTGGTTGTGCAATGGCCATCGTGTTCATGCTGATTCATATTTCGGTCGACTTTAACCTACAGTCACCTGCAAATACATTGCTATTTCTCACCATTATTACGTTGTGTTGGCAAGTTCGTTATCTGCCATCAGACAAAAAATCTCATCGACAAAAATCTTAATCTTTAACAAGGACATTGATATGAAAGTTGTAATACCAGTCGCAGGGCTTGGAACACGTATGTTGCCCGCTACCAAAGCGATCCCAAAAGAAATGCTACCTATTGTCGATAAACCATTGATTCAATACATTGTTGATGAATGTGTTAGCGCTGGTGTCACTGAAATTGTTTTAGTGACTCATGCGAGTAAAAACGCTATCGAGAACCACTTTGATAAATCTTACGAGCTTGAATCTACGTTAGAGAAGCGTGTTAAGCGCCAATTATTACACGAAGTTCAGTCTATTTGCCCTAAAAACGTAACGATTATGCATGTTCGTCAAGGTGAGGCAAAGGGACTAGGCCATGCGATTTTATGTGCGAAACCGTGTATTGGCGAAAACCCATTTGCCGTTGTGCTTCCTGATGTGATTCTTGATGGTTACAGTGCTGATCAACGAACTGAAAACTTGTCTACGATGATCAGTCGCTATAACGAAACAACGGCTAGTCAGATTATGGTAGCGCCAGTTGATGAGAAAGAAGTTAACAAATACGGTATTGCTGATTGTAATGGCGAAGCAATTTTACCGGGTCAGTCATCTCCGATCGTTAAAATG
Source organism: Shewanella sp. MMG014 (assembly GCF_018100775.1). Lineage (NCBI taxonomy): Bacteria > Pseudomonadati > Pseudomonadota > Gammaproteobacteria > Alteromonadales > Shewanellaceae > Shewanella > Shewanella sp. MMG014. The sequence goes on along the minus strand of NZ_JAGJDZ010000002.1, from coordinate 358,491 downwards.
GTTGAAAAACCGAAAGTAGAAGAAGCGCCATCTAACTTAGCTGTTGTAGGTCGTTACGTACTTTCTGAAAAAATTTGGGATTTACTGGCTAAAACACCACCAGGTGCAGGCGATGAAATTCAATTAACAGATGCTATTGATATGTTGATTGAGTCAGACACGGTTGAAGCATTTAATATGTCGGGTAAATCTCATGATTGTGGTGATAAGTTGGGCTATATGAAGGCGTTTGTTGAGTACGGTTTAAGAGATCCAAAACTTGGCGCAGACTTCTTAAAAGAAATTAAAAAGACGCTGTCAGAATTTTAACCGAAAACTTTAGCGCTTAAACGTCGTGTTATATTTTAGTTGTTAGGCGTACATCAAGCTAAAAAGCCGCTCTATGAGCGGTTTTTTTGTGTCTGGCATTTAACCTAAAGCAGGTTTATAAGACTGGCAAACTACCTATCAAGTTTTATAAGTCGAAAGTGTTATTTTCAATTAATTCAGATAATTGAAATCTGAATTTAACATTTTTGCAACCGACGCTCATTATAGTCGATTGGTTTTTAGATTTACCAAAACGCCAAAAAGGCGAATACATAACGAAAGAAAAAATCTAGGGGTCTCGACATGTTTTTAAGTGCTAAACCAAATGACGTTAAGCAATACATTAAGCAGTACATTAAGCCAAGCCAAGTCGCATTATCGCTGGGGCTATTATCTTGTACGGCGATAACTTCAGCATCCTATGCAGATGATCTTATTATTTCTGAATATATTGAAGGTAGCAGTAACAATAAAGCAATTGAGCTTTATAACCCGACAGAAAGCGACATTGATTTAACGGGTTATCAGTTACAGTTTTACTTTAATGGAAATACAACCAGTGGCACTAGTATCGACTTAGTCGGCCAAGTGCAAGCTGGGGCGACGTTTGTTCTTGCTGATAATGATGCTAGCAGCGAAATACTAGACAAGGCACATCAAACGTCAACGAGTAGTTTTTTTAATGGCGATGATGCCATTGTATTACTTAATCAATCAGAAATTATTGACTCGCTCGGTCAAGTTGGGGTTGATCCCGGTTCGCAATGGGGAGAAGGTGAGTTATCAACTAAAGACAATACGTTAAGACGTGATCATGATGGCGTAGTGGCTGATGTTGTTGTAGACGACGAGGTGACGTTAGCCAACTGGTTCGGTTTTGCTCAAAATGACTTTTCAGATTTAGGGAGCTTTAATGGCTCAGTTACTGATCCAACTGATCCAACTGATCCTGTTGATCCCGTGGAGCTAATTTGCGGCGAGACAGCAACAGCTATTCATGCGATTCAAGGTGCAACCGATATTAGCCCACTACTGGGTGAGACTGTCGTGGTTGAGGCGATTGTTACGGCTGATATGCAAGCTGGTTTAAAAGGCTTTTACTTACAAATGGCAGATGCTGAATCTGATGCCGATCCGATGACGTCAGAAGGCATATTTGTTTATACCGAAAATGCATCGATTGCGGTGAATGCAGGTGACCGTGTCCGCCTTCAGGCAGAAGTGAAAGAGTATAATAACCTAACTGAGCTCGCGGATGTCTCAGCATGGACAATTTGCCAAACCCAACAAAATTTACCGACGCCAGCAATGGTGACATTACCCACATTAGAAGGTGTGGGACTGGAACCGTACGAAGGTATGCGAGTGCGTTTTGAGCAGAGCTTAGTGGTTAATTCAGTTAGTAATTTAGGTAAATATGGTGAAGCTCAATTAGGTAGCAGCAGGCATTTTATTGGGACACAAATAATGAGTCCAGGCGCTGATGCGCTTGCACTAGAAGCTAGCTACCAATATGACCGTGTGATACTTGACGATGGAACAACGGCTTCAAACCCTGATGTCGTCCCTTATCCTGCACCGCAATTATCCGCTACAAATACATTACGTGCAGGTGATTCTGTATCGAGCTTAACGGGTGTACTTCATTTTGGTTTTAATGAATACCGAGTGATGCCGACTGAAATGGTCAATGTCGTGTCGACTAACCCTCGTACAGTATCGCCTGTGCGCTCTTTGGCGGCTGATGTCACAATAGCCAGTTATAACGTATTGAATTATTTTAACGGTGATGGCGCAGGCCAAGGATTTCCAACCAGCCGTGGCGCTGATAGCGTCAGTGAGTTTGAGCGTCAGCAAGCTAAAATTGTCAGTGCATTATTAAATATTGATGCAGATATTGTTGGCTTAATGGAAATTGAAAATGATGGCTTTGGCGCAAACTCAGCTATCTCTACCTTAGTCGCTGAGCTTAATGCTGCAGTGGGGGAAGCAAAATATCAATTCATTAGCGCAACTAACTCTATTATTGGTACAGATCAAATTGCAGTAGGGCTGTTGTATCAAGCGGATAAGGTAAGTCCTGTTGGTGAGGCGAAAATCCTTTCAAGTGCTAATTCGCCATTAGATGAAAATGGCGCTGTATTTTTTGATAGTAGCAAAAACCGTCCAATGTTAGCGCAAGTATTTGTTGATGATGCATCTGGCGAATCGTTCGTGGTTGCAGTGAATCATTTAAAATCTAAAGGGGGCAGCTGCAGTAGTATTGGCGATCCAGATATGAATGACGGTCAAGGCAATTGCAATGTAACTCGTACTCGTGCCGCTCAAGGTTTAGCTATTTGGTTAGCACAAGAGTTTACGGACAATGGTGAAGAGTTAAAGGCATTAGTGATAGGCGATTTAAATGCTTACGCTAAAGAAGATCCTATTACGGCATTGAAACAAGCTGGTTATATTGAGTTGTTTGAACACGCTGGCCAATCAAACGCTTATTCGTATCTATATAATGGTAAAGCAGGGCAATTAGATCATGCATTAGCAAATAGTGCATTAATTGAACATGTGCTAAATGTGTCAGAGTGGCATATAAATGCCGATGAACCTGTTGTGATTGATTACAATGAAGAGAACAAATCACAAGCGCAACTAAGTGATTATTATCAAGCTGATGCATATCGCTCTTCGGATCATGATCCTATGATTGTTGAGTTACAGTTTTTACCCAGCAATCAAGCGCCAATAGCTGATTTTACTTGGGCTCTGGCAGGTGGTGTTGTCAATGTTGTTTCTACATCAACTGACGATAATGATGAGCAACTAACGCATGAATGGTCATGGGGGGATGGAGCGACATCTTCAGGTAATGTGGCTGGTTATGAGTACAGGAGTAATGGCACGTATACCATCACGTTGACAGTGACAGATTCTCAAGGGTTACTTAGCAGCAAAAGCCAAGTTGTCGAGGTGGTAGATCTTATCGAGAATATTCCACCAGTTGCGAATATTCGTCATATCGACCTTTGGTTCGTTGATCTGTTCATTTCAGTTAGTACAGACGAGGATGGCTATATCACATCTCAGCAGTGGCTATTTAATGATGGCTATATGGTTAATCGTCGCTTGGTGTTAAAGCGTGCAGGAACAGCGAATAGTGTGCAACTAACGGTAACTGATAACCAAGGTGCTACTGACAGTCAATCAACTGCTTTTTAGTGAGTTGATTCGATTTAAGTTAGCTGACTCTCAATAAGAGTGGGTTTAATGTTGTAATTTCACGGTTGGCTTAATGCAAGTTAAGTACAAAAGGTGGCCTATTGGCCACCTTTTTATTACTATGCAACCTTGATTGACGGTTTAGGTAACCATGACTGAATTTATTGCCCCACCTTGCGCTGAGCAAATCTCAATTCTGTATCAAGACGAGCATTTACTGCTAATCAATAAGCCCAGTGGTTTATTGAGTTTATCTGGCAAGAACCCATTGAATAAAGACTCGGTTCATTATCGGCTTGTGCAAGATTTTCCAAGTGCAACCTTAGTGCATAGGTTAGATTTTGGTACATCTGGCATTATGCTGGTGGCATTAAATAAATCCATCAATGGACTACTGACGAAACAGTTTCAAGATAAAACCATTGATAAAACATACCATGCAACCTTGCATGGTCACGTATCGAGTGCGCTCGCTCAATATGGAGAGATTAATGCCGCAATTGCGAAAGATACTGAAAACTTTCCTTACATGAAGATTTGCCCTGATTCTGGCAAACAAGCGAAATCAGAGTTTGAAGTACTTGAGCGAACTATGCTGACAATAGTAGATAGCGCTAGCACTCAACAAATACCAATCACAAAAGTGAAGTTCACTCCAATAACAGGGCGTACTCATCAATTAAGAATTCATAGCCAATATATACGCCATCCCATTTTAGGGTGTGACTTATATTGCAATAGTGCGTCACATGCTCTTGCGTCAAGGTTACTATTGCATGCTAGCTATTTAAGCTTTACCCATCCAGTTACCAAACAATTGATGAATATTGAATGTGAAGTGCCGTTTTAATTTGGTAAAAGCCAGCCGCTTGTGTCGATGACAACTTTAGTCATCTCTTTTGTACATCAGTTAATCTTTGATAAATATTTCCTGACCCCTTTAATGTAAAAAGCCCGCTGTTAATAACAGCGGGCTTTTGCTTTAGCCTTAACATGCGCTTGAGGGCGTAATTCGGGGAGAGGATTAAGCCTTAATTCGCATGACAAATAGGTTAAAGCACACCACGTTTCATTTGATCTCGCTCGATAGATTCAAACAAAGCTTTAAAGTTACCTTCACCAAAGCCTAGATTGTTCTTACGTTGAATGATCTCAATGAAGATAGGGCCAAATAAGTTTTTGGTGAAGATTTGCAGTAAATAACCTTCATCATCGCCATCAACTAAAATTTGGTGATGTTTAATGCGATCACGATCTTCAGTCACTTGTGGCAACTTATCAAAAATCGTGTCGTAATACTCTGGAATAATATCTAGCGTTTTAATCGCAGTGCCTTCCATCGCATCAAGTGAGCCAACAATATCACGGCTTCTGAATGCTAAATGCTGCACACCTGGGCCATTGTACTCACCTAAGTATTCATCAATCTGGTTATTGTTGTTGCCTTTACCTTCGTTGATTGGAATACAGAAGCTACCGTCTGGTGAACGCAAAGCATAAGACACCAATGCCGTTTGTGCGCCGCTGATGTCAAAGTAACGAACTTCAGTGAAAGCAAAAATGTCTTTATAAAAGTTTGCCCATTTTTCCATGGTGCCTTTATAAACATTGTTGGTTAAGTGGTCGACTTCCATGAAGCCTTTTTCTTCAACAATTATTGGCTCGGCTAAATCTTCAAAATCATTTTTGTAGATGTTTTGCGCTTCACCAAACACATCAATAAAGTAAATTAAGCTGTCGCCAATACCGTAAATAGCAGGGTAAGCCATATCTTTAGCTGCATCGTCAGCTGGTTTTGCACCACGTGCAACAGCTTCGTTAAAAGCAAATTCAGCATCTTCTACGCGCCAACCCATAGAACAAATAGCAGGGCCATGTGACTTAGCAAAGTCCGCCGAGAAGCCTTGCTTAGACTTGTTCAGTAAAAAATTAATGTCATTTTGCTTGTAGTAAACAATATCGTTCGCTTTTGCTTTTTTAAGCATAGAAAAACCAAAGTCAATAAACACTTGATGCATAAAATCAGTGTCAGGGCTGGCAAATTCTGTAAATTCAATGCCTAAAAGACCAAGTGGGTTTGTTTCGCTCGCCATTGTGTTTTCCTTAATTTATTTTGCTTTTAGCGCCACTCTTTGGTGACGTTTGATTATGTAAAGGTGAATCAGTGTTTATGATTCAATCCAAGAACGGTTGTAATCGTCGCTCATGCAGTTTTTTACATGGGCGGTTAAATTCAGTGGTGCAAAAGTGTCGACCATAACGGCGTACTCATAAGTCTCAGTTTTACCTATTGAGGCTTCGGTTTTACCTGGTTGCGGTCCGTGGGGGACACCTTTTTGATGTAAAGTCATATAACCCGCTTCAATGCCTGTGCGGCTCATAAAGTCACCGTCGACGTAATACAACACTTCGTCGCTGTCGATGTTGTTGTGGTAATAAGGTGCAGGAATCGATTGCGGATGAAAGTCATACAGGCGTGGTACAAAGTTACATACGACAAAGTTATTAGCAGTAAAAACGATGTGATCAGACGGCGGTAAATGAATTTTACCAACCTTAGGTGCATATTCGGTGATGTTAAATGCCCAAGGGTAGACGCAGCCATCCCAGCCCACTAAATCAAATGGGTGCCACTCTAAAGTGGTGACTTGGTATTTATCACCAAACTTACTGACTAATGGGAATTCGCCTTGTTCAACTATTGCATCTTTAAGTAGTGGAGTGCGAATATCTCGCTCACAATAAGGAGCAGACTCAAGCATTTGGCCGTATTCATTTCTAAAATGCTTCGGTACTTCCACCATCGAGTAAGCTTCAATGACAAACAAACGGACATTCGTTAAATCATTAAATTTAAGCTGGTAGGTGGTACCACGAGGAATGACTAAATAGTCCCATTGTTTAACGGCTAACTCGCCGTATTCACTTAGGAGTGTGCCTTCTCCATTGTGCACAAATACAATTTCGTCCGCGTAAGCATTGCGGTAAAACTCGTGAGTATCTTGGGTTACCTTAGCGGTATACATCGCCACGTCAGCGTTATAAAAAATTTTGTTACGGGCACTAAAGAAGTTACCGTCACAATCTGCTTGGCGCGAATCTAATTTGTAGTTTTGGATTAACGAATCTTGCCAAGCTTCACCGTGATCTAATGCATAAGGCGCAACAGCCAAGGCTTTAGTTGGCATGTTGTGGTGATACTTATTGGAGTAAATATTTGAAAAACCATGAGTTGAAAAAAGCTCCTCACGGTAAAGCTCGCCTGATTCTTTTTCAAAAGCGATATGGCGTTTAGCAGGTATCTGACCTTGCTGAACATAAACCGGCATACTGACTCCTTAAATTCAAATATAAGCGATCGATTTCGTCATTGGCGCATTCTTTTTTGTTATTTGTATGTGCTAAATACATGCTTTACGCATCTGCAACATGGGTTTTCTAGCGCAATTAAATCAACCACTTTGTGATCTAGTTATCAATTTAGTTGCTAGTATGAACAAAAAAAAGAATAATAAAGCGTGTAACTCCATCAGATTTTTAGATGGTATTATTTTGTTTACAAGAGTGTCACGGCAACTGAACAGCAACTGAGCTTGGGGCGTACGATGAAAATTGATGTTGAAGCGTTTAATGTACTGCAAGTACTTGTTGAGGAAGGAAGTTTTGCTAAAGCATCCGAAAAACTACACAAGGCGCAATCTGCAGTGAGCTATCAAGTTAAAAAGCTCGAGCAGCATTTAGGCGTCGAATTATTTAATCGAGATCAGTATCGTGCAGAGCTCACACCAGAAGGACGCGTGATTTTGGCCGAAGGCCAGCGTTTGCTGCAGCATTTATCCAATATCGAGCATTTAGCCAGCCGCTTTAGCGAAGGTTGGGAGCCGAAACTTGAGCTCGTGATTGATGGCGCATTACCAATGGAGCCAATCATGACTGCCCTAAAACGCATGTCAGAGAATAATGTGCCGACGAAAGTGCAACTTAATATGGAATTTTTAGGTGGGGTGCAACATAGATTTGAGCAAGATAAAGCCGATTTAATGCTAGTGAAAGACTATATCGCAGCGCCGTATTTTTCTGCCACCACATTGCCCACTGTCACCAGTTTATTGGTGTGTTCAACCCAACATGCGCTAGCTAATAAAAGTAATGTTAGCTTGTCAGAGCTGCAGCAACATGTTGAATTAACCATTGAAGATTCATCACCCACAAAGCAGCGAGACGAACTGCAATTTGGCGGTGATAAAGTATTTTACCTATCTGGCTTTATCATGAAGAAAAACGCCTTATTAAAAGGTTTAGGTTTTGGTTGGATGCCAGAGTTTTTAATCAGTGAGTTAATTGAAACTCAGCAATTAGCCATTGTCGATTTTGTTGGTGGTCACCGCTTTCGATTTACCCCACAATTGGTGTCTACACTGGAGCGGCCGTTAGGGCGAGCGGGGCAATTATTTACCGATCTTATTTTAGAAGAGTTCGCATTGTTTGATAGTAAACAACATCAATCGACAGTCGTTTAACTTAGCATTCAAGTATCTACAGTCTCTCAATAAAAGCTTGTGAATTGCACGTCTTTATCGTGTTTTTGTATCCAATGACGTTAGGGAGCTGAAAGGCCGAAGTCGTGGCGTTTTGTTGCCATCTTTTGTGAAGCATATTGATAGGGAAGCAACTGCATATCCCAATTAAAAAATCTTTTGCAAGCCAGCTTAAACCTCACCTTTTCATTGTGTTAATGTATCAAAAACAATGAGTAGCAATTAGCTAATTAAAGCATGGTTGAAAATACATGAATCGAAAACCAATTAATTACCCGTTAATGTCCGTTAGCTGCTTGTATGAAAAATGCAATGATGACGCTGTGATGATTATTGATGTCAGTATGGATAAGGTGATTGGCAAAGAACCTATTATTTATGATGAATTAGTGACGATACCTAATAGTCATTTTCTTGATATTAACGTAGATTTAGTCGATACCGGTAGTGCTGGCGTGCACTCATTTCCGAGCCAAAGCCAAGTGAATAAGGTTATCAATAAGCTGGGTATTTCAGAACATTTAACCCTCGTTTTATATGATAATCAGGGAATATATTCGTCTCCACGTGCGTGGTGGATATTTAACACGTTTGGTTTGAGTAATGTGTTTATTTTAGATGGCGGTCTGCCTGAATGGATTAAACAGGGCTATCCAACTTCATCTGAATATCTAACCATTGATACGAAAAACGTAGAAAGCCTAGCTAATGTTGGCAGTGATATGATCTCATTTATGGACTCTTGTTTCGATGCCCGTCAGCTTGTGTCAAAACAAGAAGTGTTACTCAATCTCACTGATAAAAAATTTACTGTGATTGATGTTCGAGCTACTGCGCGTTTTAATGGCTTGGTTGATGAACCAAGACAAGGGGTGAGAAGCGGCCATATTCCTGACTCAATAAATCTTCCTTTTGCCAATGTGCTAAATGGTAATACATACAAGCATCCTACTGAATTGCGCCATTTATTTTCCAGCATATTACCTGAAGATAGTAAGCGGGTTGTATTTAGCTGTGGCTCAGGGATTACTGCTTATATTGGCTTGGTAGCGCTTATATCAAGTGGTACAGATACAAGGTTATATGATGCTGCCTTATATGATGGATCGTGGAGTGAGTGGGGCAGTGATGCATCTCTGCCGATTGCAAAATCAAAGTTCTAAAAAAAGAAATTTACTAAAACACTCATCAAAAGTAGTTTAAACAATAGGATTGCAAAATGGCGTATTGGTTAATGAAGTCTGAGCCAGACGAGTTCAGTATTGACGATTTACAGCAATGTGAAAACCAAACTGAACCTTGGGAAGGGATCCGTAATTACCAAGCGCGTAACTTTTTACGCGATGCGGTAAAAGTGGGCGATACGGTATTGTTTTATCATTCCAGTTGCAAAGTGCCGGGTATTGTTGGCCTGGCGACAGTATCATCTGAGCCTTATCCCGACCAGAGCGCTTTTGATAATGAGTCAAGTTATTATGATCCTAAATCAGATATTGAAAATCCGCGCTGGGTTGCTGTGGATTTAACTTATCGGCAAACCTTTAAGCAGATTATTACCTTAAAAACGCTTAAAGCTGATCCTCATCTTGCTGATATGGTATTAGTGAGTAAAGGGGCAAGGTTGAGTGTTCAACCTGTGACTGAAGCTGAGTTTAAGTACATTGTTAACTTGGCGTAAGTGCGCCAGTTTAATAAGTTTGTATTTAATAAAGAAAAACACCTTATATCTAAAAAAATAAGGTGTTTTCGTTATAGCGCTTTTTATTACAGTGCTGTTATAACAGCAGTTTTTATTTCAGAGCTTTTCCTGAATTTTGCAAGGCGGCATGTTTCAATACGCTAGTTTTAAATAGGGCACTTTGTAATCGGGCGCTTTGTAATAAGTCATGTGTTAGCCACTCGTGTTAGTAGCTTTCTTTTGCCACAACGGTTTGGCCAATTGGTGTTAAGCTCAGTAGAGCGAGTTTTACGTGTTGTATTGCAAACGGAATACCGATAATGGTAACAAAACAAGCTACAGCATGGGTTAAGTGACCAATCGCGAGCCAAATACCACAGAATAAGAACCAAATAACGTTGCCAATCATGCCCAATGGACCAGTACCAATATCTTCAAATCCTTTTAAATGTTTACGGTTAACGTTTTCCTGTCCAAATGGCCAGAACGCCATTTCACCAATCACGAAGCAAGCACGGCCAAATGGAATACCAATAATACTGATAAAACACAATAAGCCTGCTAGCCACCATGCTAGACCCATTACAAATCCGCCCATGATGAACCATGCGATATTAAAAATTAATCTCAAGACTGACATTGGTGCTCCCTAAGTCATACAAAACTGGTTAATGAAATGACCAATATTCCATTGGTGATAATAATCACTAGAAAGCCAAAACTATGCCAATATTTTTATTAGCTTTTCTGTTTATTTTAAGTGGTTGATAATTATTGATTTTATTTTGATTTGTTTAGAGGGTTAGAAGACATTACTTGACTTAGTTTGGGCTGTCGACAATTGATGATAGCGAAAATCGCTAATAGTTAGTTAAAATACCACTACAGACCATAACTCTTTATTTAAGCGACGTTACTTATGTTTGCAGCTGGCTCTAATGTATCTCTTGCTGATATCTCAATCGACACGCCCGTTGATAAAATGAGATTTGCTGAACGTGAGGTTTTTGTTAAGCGAGATGACTTGATTCATCCTGATTTTAGCGGAAACAAAGCCCGTAAGTTTCAGTTTTTCTTGACCCAGGACTTTCCTCATATCAATAAGGTTATTGGATACGGTTCACCTCAAGCTAATTCATTACATTCACTTGCAGTGCTGGCTAAGTTACGCGGATGGCAGTTAGATTATCATGTGAATCATATCGCTGATTATCTTAAACAAAACCCACAGGGGAACTACCTAGCAGCGCTTAATAATGGCGCCAATATTGTCGAGAAACCTAAACATGTAAGCGGCAATCTTGATAGCTATGTTTCTGATTTAGCGAAGCAAGCATCTGCGAATGAGATCTATATTCCTGAAGGTGGACGATGTGAGTATGCTGCAGAAGGGCTTGAAACATTAGGCATGCAAATTTTGAGTTGGATGCATCAGCAGAATATGACTAGATTAAATCTGTTTTTGCCTTCAGGTACGGGCACAACAGCATTATTCTTGCAACGATTTTTTAAGCGCTACCTTTCGCAGGCGAGTCAGCCTACTGTAACAGTTAATGTAATAACCTGCAGTTGCGTGGGGGGAAACAATTACCTAACGCATCAGTTTAGTCAGTTAACATCACAGAGTGAGTTTCACCCGCATATTGTATCAAATGGTACTAAGTATCACTTTGGAAAGCTTAATCGACAGTGTTATGACATGTGGCGTCGTGTGTGTGATTCTGGCATTGAGTTTGAGCTACTTTATGATCCTGTGGGATTTATCATGCTGGAGCACTTTTTAAATAAAGATTATAAAGCGGAAACTGTCGATAATACTTGGCCTGTTATGTATTTACACCAAGGTGGTTTATTGGGTAATCCAAGTATGCTAGCTAGGTATATACGCAAATATGGTCAGTAAGTTAACTGTAGCTAAGAAAGTTGTTTAAGTATTAGTGCTGGAAGTGAAGCGAATGGGGTTGTTTCATGTTGCTCAGTTCTAATAAACGTCCGGTAAAGTGTGAGAGGAAATACCGAGAAGCGATGTTTATTGAGTAACTGAGCAAATGAATAACGCAAGCGTTATGGAAGGTGTTACTTGTTAGCCGTTATCAACCATTTCATAAACTTTAACGCTTCAGTGCGCTTTGAAAAAGTTGTTTTAGTTTTACCTTGGCTGTCAGTAAAAGCTATTGAGTTTTTGTTTGATGATATTGAATTTACAGGGAAATTGACTGTAATTTCGTGACCATTAATGTTGTATGACATATGCCACACTCCTTTTTTTAATTTTCACCTATCTGGTGAGTAAGTAATAACAATAAAAATCCTTAAGCAGTTGTGTTGCGTAAGTTTGGGCTTATTGAAGCTAATGTGTGTGCTTAAGTTAACTGTGCTTATTACACTGACAAGTCGTGTTGATTATTTATTTTAATCGCCAACTTACTTGCTTTGTCTAGTTGAACACAGGCATATGACAAACAAATGACAATGTTTAACCAAAAGGCGTGACTTGTAGTGTGGGTTTACGAGTGCAGTTATGAATAACAGAAGGGTAAACAGTTAAATACAAGTTAACTTAATAACATTGTGGATAATATGCGTATATTTTTAATATAGCAATACATATTTTACAAAATAGAACAGTTTAAGACTAAAAGGTAAGCGATACGTCTTTTTGTCGTATAAAAACCAAGCTAAAACTGAAAGGGTGTTGATAAAGTTACACTAATTCAGTGTGCTAATGAGTGGTTAACTTCGCTATTTTGTTAAATGGTATCCCTCAATTATGTCATTTCGTATCGAGTTTACGAACGTTTAAACATAAGGTTTGAGCATTGTTATTAAGAAGCCTACTTTAAAAGCTGATTACCTAGTATTAATTCGTTAATTATCAAAATAGAACAGCCTGAAATACAGGCTGTTTATGAACATTTTGATAGGCTATTTAGTAAATTAGTTCACCGATTGGATTAAGCAATTTACTGATACCTTTAGTAAAGTATAAAGGTGCATCGACGACGGTATAACATAAACAACCATCAATGGTTTTAGGACTATGTTCATGCTCAGAATCAAGCATGATAAAGTCACCGGCTGTATAGGTATTGTACTCGTCACTAAATTCACCAGCGAGTAACAAGGTTAGCTCTTGACCTTTGTGGCTGTGCTGTGGGATTTCACCATTTTCAGCAATGTGCAGCAGGCTCGCTCTCGCTTGCTTTTCACCTGTGTCTAATCGTATCCGGTTGACCTTACCGATACCTTGCCAGCTGTTGTTAATTTGCTGGCTAAATGCTCGAGGTAAGGTGTATTCATGTCCTTTAATCGATACGTTAACATGGCTAGCAACATGAGTTTGATTACTTGCTTCAACTTCTTTTGCTTCAAGTACGTCATCTTGCATCATGTCAGCGAGTAGGGCATCTAAGTCTGCGTCTAAATCAGAACTATCAGTGTCGATAGAGGACATCGGCGCGAGTGAAAAGCTGTCGTCTGAGGCTTTTAAAGTTAACGCCATTAATTGCTCAGTGCATTGGGGGCACAGCTCACAATGTGCTGATACCGCGATAGATAAAGATAACGGTAATTGACCCTTCGCATGGAGCGATAACAATTCCTGATTTGGGTGGTACTTAATCATAATGTTTCTCCATGAAGCCTTTTAACTTTTCTAAACCTAAACGTAATCTTGATTTGACTGTACCAATGGGCACTTTTAATTTGTCAGCGAGCTCTTGCTGCGTTAATTCTTGCATGTAGATGCCTTGAACCACTTGCTTTTGCAATGGAGGTAAGTCATCAACATGTTTTAGTAATGTGGCTGATAATTTGAAGTCGTTATCGGTTTCATCACTCTCATCAGATTCAAATAGTGGCCAAATGTCATCACCGTACGCATCTTCACGATTATTTTGTACTTTACGAAGCATGTCGAAGCATTGATTTCGCATAACGGTAAACACCCAGGTACTCACAGCGGCTTTATCGGCGTTGTATAAATGCGCTTTGGTCCACACTCGTGTCATGGTTTCTTGAACGAGATCCATTGCTAAACCTTGTTGGCTTAAACGCTGAACCCCAAAAGCACGAATTTTGGGAGAAAAATGAGCAAATAACTTGGCGAAAGCAGCTTTACTACGCTGGTTGGCCACTTGCATCATCAAATCTGCAAGGTACTTGGCTTCATCGTTGCTGGCTTGATTATCAATTGCGTTATTGTCACTGGAATCATTTGTCGTCATGGCATTATTATTTTTAGATAACATGCCTTTATCATAACGACTTTGAACAGTTTGTGATTGAAAATTTTCCATTTATTTTCGCTCGCATATTCAGACGTTGGTGATGTACATAAATGACGAAAGGTTTTGTATTAGCTGTATTAGCATTTGTTTTACCAATCAATCATGCACTTGTTATTTACCATTACGTGAGACAGCAGGAATGGATCAAAAAATTTCTAGAAAGAGTAAAAGTCAGTGTTTGTGGTATTGGCTTGGGTTACTTAATGATGCTTGTAAGTAATTCTTCGGTCATTTTATGGTTATGACTATTAATGCATTGATATTTTTCTTCTGCGGTAATCGGCATTATTTCTAACCAACGCTGGCATACCCAGGACATGTTATCGAAATCTTGTTTATTGTAATGGGACAGCTGAGCTGGGTATTGTTCAAGTATTTGCTGCAAGGTTTCGCTCAAGAATTTCTGATTGGGGACGATGTCAGAATTTGGCCAATCAGGTAATAGGCTTACGTTGCCACGTTTAAGGCCATCATCTTCGATGTTGAAATCATTGATTTTGAATCGCTGCTGCCCTTGGATACTGATCCCGAGTAAACCATCATCTAACGTTTCAAAATCAATAATGTGTACCCAAGTACCGATTGGCATCAGTTCGTTTTTGCTGTTTAGCATGCACAGTCCAAAACCTTCGCCAGACTTTAATGACTCAGTCACTAGACGCTTGTAGCGCTGTTCAAAAATTCTAAGTTGCGTAAACCCCTGAGGTAGTAAGCAAATCGAAAGCGGAAACAAAGGTAGTATCATAACAGCACCTATATGATGAAAGTGTTATTTGTCGGCTAAGGTTTATTTTTAAATCAACTATATATACGCATACGAATAACACTATGATCATTATTTTTTGGTTAGTTTTGGCTTACCCATATAAGGTCTTGTTCGTTAATGCCCAATGTGCGCATTTTAGACACAAAACGCTGCTTAACATCATCAGAAATCACGGTGTCACGGGCTAAAATCCACGCATATTCGTTATTGGGACCAATGACCAATGATGCTTGATAGTCTCCGTTATCGTCTTTAACTAAATCGTGGATTTGATATGCACCATAAAACGGGCCGAAGAAAGAGACTTTTAAGCGAGCTATTTTTTCAGATTCAATGAAGTAGGCTTTACCTTCTGCTTCTTTCCATTTTTGTGCGTCTGTTAAGTACCCTTTATTGATCACTATGACTTTGTCGCCTTCTACACTGTAATTAGCGGTGACTTGGTTCATACCTCGCTCAAAGGAGTGATCAAGTCTCGCTATTTCGTGCCATGTGCCTAAGTAATTGGTTAGCTGAAAATCATCCACAACGTCAACTTTAGTGTCGAGCATGGTGCAAGCACTGGTAGATAAAAGTAATACAGCAGAGGCGATAGTTTTAATGAATTGTTTACGCATCATATTTCCTTTATGTCTGTAGCAAGGGGGCTTTTTCTGATGTCAGCCAAAGACTTCAGTAATTTAAACTAATGATACGTCGATTTTGGCCGATAAGATCTTATTCAAAATGTGATTGTTTAATTTACATGCAAATTGGTATGTTTTTCTGCAAAACACTGAGTAATTACGATGAAGTCAGCAGTTTTTTGATGTAAATCATTTTATAATTTACGTGAAGCCGATGTTGAGTTAACTGAGAAATAATAATGAAGAAAGTTCTTGATACTGTAGATCAACGCACCCAGCTAGTGGGTGAGAACCGGTTGGAATTACTACTGTTCAAAATAAGCGCAACTCAATTATTCGCAATTAATGTCTTTAAAGTCAAAGAAGTCGTTAAGTTACCAGCACTCAGCGCCTTACCAGGTAGTAACAGCAATATTAGTGGTGTAGCCAACATACGTGGTATGTCGATACCTGTGATAAATCTGCGAGGAGCGATTGGGTTTAGCCCGATGCCTGTATCTGAAGATTGTAACCTAATTATTACTGAATATAATCGCAGTGTGCAGGGCTTTTTAGTAGGCAAAGTTGAGCATATCGTTAACATGACCTGGAGCGACATTATGCCGCCGCCAAAGTCAGCGGGCGCGAACAACTACCTCACTGCAATAACCAAGTTAACTGAGAATGATGTTGAGCGATTGGTGTCTATCATTGATGTCGAAAAGGTGCTTGCTGAAATTATTGATTACGATATTAGTTTGTCAGATGGCGTATTAGATGAACAACTTGCAGAGCATATGCCGGGTAAAAAAGTGCTTATTGTTGATGACTCCTCTACGGCAAGAAAACAAGTCAGAGATACATTAAGTCAGTTAGGTATTGAAATTATTGAAGCGTCAGATGGCTTACAAGCGTTACACTATTTACAAAAGTTAACTGCAGAAGGCATTGATGTCACTACTGAGTTTTTGATGATGATTACCGATGCGGAAATGCCTGAAATGGACGGTTATAAGCTTACCTCAGAAATTCGCGCTGATGAGAAAATGAACGCCTTATATATCACTTTAAACACTTCTCTCAGTGGTAGTTTTAACCATGCAATGGTTGAAAAAGTGGGCTGTGATGAGTTTATTTCAAAATTCCAACCTGATTTATTGGTTGATGTTGTGCAAAAACGATTAAAGACCTTATTGGGTTAATGATTATCGGAATTAGATAATTAAAGTAACAATGAGAGAGTTAACGATTTAAAACGCAAACTATTAAAAAATGTCAAAAAATAAAGGTTAATCATTGTTGATTAGCCTTTATTTTTGCCACTGGATTCAAACAAGATTATTGTTCAAACTCTTCTTTTACCTGTTGTAACAATAGCTTTTGATGCTCACGGGTAATACCAATGTTCATGCGGCATAACCTGATAGCGTAAGCAAATTTCTCTTTGCCGACAATGTTGAGGAGTTCGCAAAGTAAATACTTATTCAATGATAGTGTGTCGCAGTAATGAGTTATGGCTTTGGTTAATGAATTAAAACTAAGTCCGTCAAACTCAAACTGGGGGTGGTAGCCTTGCTCAATATCAATACCATTAAGTACTAACGGCCAACCTTTGGCGTTGATGCGTCCTTTGGCTATTTGATACATCATCCACGCACTTTCTTTAAAGCCTGATAAAATACGGCAGTCAAATCCAGATTCTGCAAGCTCTTCTTCAGTCCAATTAATACCAATGGCCAAGTCTTTGTGGTAAATCTTCATTAAATCGTCTTTAACGGCATCACGGCAATCCCAGATCGACGTTAAGAGGTGCTTTTTAGCAAGCCGACTGCATTCAGTGCATGCGGGTAGTGTTAGCGAAGGATGTGGCGTGCTTGGTTTTGCATAATAGCTGAACACATCATTGCATGGCTCTGCACAAAACCAACATTGATGTCTGAGCTCAAAAGGAATGTCGACTAAAGGAGGTAAATGATTCACTACTGGCCTATATGACATGACGTTATATAAAAAAGCTGCCAAGCATCACAGGTTTGCGATGACATCTAGCAGCTTTGTATTATGTGGCTGTTAACAGCGCAGTACTTATTCCGCTTCTACGTCTACAAGCTCTTTAGCAAGGACGATAGGGTCAACTTCTACACAATCTTCGTTAGCAACCCAATCAATACCGACTAATACGCCGTCTTCATTTAAGTCACCAACCCAATACTCTAAAAACTCATTTAAACTGATTTGTACCGCTTTATAGTCTGCCCATTCTTCAGTACAGTGGCCAGCAGCTTGTGCTTCAGTTGACCATAATGGCATCACATCAGTTTCTTCAAATTCAGAAGAGTCACAGACAACCCAACCTTCGCCCGTTTCATCGGCTAAGCCCCAAAGGACTTGGTGTTCTTTAACGTTCTCAATAAAGCTTGCAACAGCAGGGGTTTGTTCAATCATGATTAGTCTCTTTGATGAATTCAATTAACGTGTCGATTATACGGTAACTCTATTCAATACAAAACACTATTAATCTAATGTGACAAAAGCTGATGAAACATGAAGCTTAATTAACCAGATAAACACATAATTTCGATATTTAAGCCGTATAGGCTCTTGTTTCCTGTATCGCTATCAGTCACGATGTGGACAGTCATTATTTGTAGAAGTATTCATTTATGGTGAGTTCACAGTATTCTTCCGTTTTAAAGTCAGCGTTATTCTTTTCTAGCTGTTTTGTTAGTCTTCAATCTATTGCAGCTGTTGACGATTTTTCCCAATGTGTCGATAAACTCAAAGTAACAGCACGCAGTGAGGGTTTGTCTGAGCAAACTATCAATACTAGCGTGGCTAACCTGAAGTTTATTCCTCGTGTTATTGAGCTTGATAACCAGCAACCAGAATTTAGCCAAACCTTTGGTAATTACTTTAATAAACGCGTAACTGATTGGCGTGTAAAAGAAGGTCGTCGGTTACTGGCTGAAAACCGTGAATTACTTAATAAGTTAACTAAAGAGTATGGCGTTCCTGGGCAATACATTATTTCGTTCTGGGGGTTAGAAACTAACTTTGGTGGCTATAAAGGTAAAATGTCGGTGCTCAATTCGCTAGCAACATTAGCGTGCGATCCTCGACGCAGTGACTACTTTACTAATGAATTGATGCAAGCATTAAAGTTAAAAGAAAAGTATAACTTTGACGATGCGACCATGGTTGGCTCATGGGCTGGCGCTATGGGGCATACCCAATTTATGCCGACAAACTATGCCAAATATGCTGTAGACGGCGATGGCGATGGTAAAGTGGATTTATGGAACAGCACTGCAGATGCACTAACGTCAGCGGCGAATTTTTTACAGCAATTAGGTTGGAAAGCTAACGAGCGCTGGGGTCGAGAAGTGACCTTGCCCGAGAATTATGATTATCAATATCTTGGCCGAAAACACTCACAGCCTTTAACCCAGTGGGCTGCATTGAATATCACCCAAACTAGCGGCAAGCCGTTATCAACTCCTGACATGAAAGCCTCTTTGTATGTTCCATCTGGTCATACAGGGCCTGCGTTTTTAGGCTATGACAATTTTGATGTGATTATGCGTTGGAATCGTTCAGAGTTTTATGCCATTGCAGTCGGTCATTTGGCAGATCGTATCAATGGCGCTGCCCCTTTACATGTTAGTGCGCCAGAACATGGTATGTTCAATCGTAGTGATATTAAAGTTATGCAAGCCAAATTAAATGAACTTGGTTTTGATGTGGGTAAACCAGACGGTGTGCTGGGGCGTAATTCAATTGCGGGTGTACAGGCATTTCAGCGCAGCAAAAATTTAATTGCTGATGGTTTTCCTGATGAGAAAACCTTTGCCGCATTGGGAATGGATATTGGTAACCAATAACCCAGAGTCGTGTTGTTTGCTTACCAGATAATCACTAAATCATTACCAAAGCCGATTAACATCGGCTTTTTGCTGGCAGCTTGTTAGTCGATTTGTTAAGCTGCGGCAACTATTGAAATCGAAGTGAATTAAGGATATTCGATGACAGCTCAAGATAATATGGTAGTGCGCTTTAACTACACATTACGCGATGAACAAGGCGAAGTAATTGAAACCAACGAAGGTGGTTCGCCAATCGCTTATTTACACGGCCATGACAACATGATGCCGGGTATTGAAGATGCCATTGCTGGCAAAGAAGCTGGCGCGAAATTCAGCGTGACACCGCCTGCAGCAGATACGTATGGTGAACGTATGGAATCGGCTGAGCAGCGAGTGTCGGTTAAGCATTTACAAGGTGCGAAAGTCTGGAAAGCGGGCATGCCTGCGATTGTTAACACTGAGCAAGGTCAACGCCAAGTCACAGTTGTTAAAGTGGGTAAGTTTATGGCGACGATTGATACCAATCATCCTCTATCAGGCCGTGAATTAACTTTTGACATTGAAGTGGTTGATATCCGTGAAGCCACTGATGAAGAGATTGCTCATGGCCATTCACATGGTGAAGGCGGTCATCAGCACTAATCTACACAATATCAACGCCGAGCTAATGCTTTAATAGAGCATTAATGCCAATCCCAAGTGAGTTAATCACTTGGGATTTTTATTTCCAGTATTATGCTGGTAGAGATTGGATTGTATAAATGATTATTGAGTTTTCTCAAGGTAAATTAGTCGTCACCCCATTTGAAATACAATGTCGTTTAAATGTCAGCAAGGTCGTATTGACCGCTATGGTTGATGACATCAAATGCATTGCTGAACGTTTACTTATTATCGCTGATGCTGGCGCTGTGCGCTGGAGTATACAGCTTGATAATAATCAGCAGTTTTACGAAGCCATTGACGTTCTGGGCATAGCTCCTGAATAAATGGTTCCTGAATAAATGGTTCCTGAATAAATAGCTCCTGAATAAATGGCTCCTGAATAAAAATCCCTTGAATAAATGTCCCTGAATCTATTGTTTCTGAATAAGTGGTTTTTAATCATTGATTCGATGAGATAAACCCAAAAACAGCAACTGGGTTGCTGCATTTTTTATCGCTCATTTTCTAGCCTATTATTTAACTCATCACGAAAATGTGGCGTCATATAGTCAATGATAGGCCCTGCTGGCACAACTTGGGTGGGATTAATATGCTGGTGGCTATAGTAATAGTGCTGCTTTATATGTTCTTGATTGACGGTTGCTGCAATACCAGGTTGTTGGTATAAGTCTCGTAAATAGCCTGATAGTTGTGGGTAGGATTCAATAGTACGCAAATTGGTTTTAAAATGACCGACATAGACACTATCAAAACGGATCAAGGTGGTGAATAGTCGCCAGTCGGCTTCGGTGATTGTTGAACCAGTCAAATAGCGTTGTGTCGTAAGGCGTTTTTCTAACGTGTCTAAAGCATCAAACAGCGGGAACACGGCATCATGATACGCTTGCTGTGTCGTGGCAAAACCTGCTCGATAAACACCATTGTTAATCTTGTGATAAACCAGTTCATTAATAGTATCGATTTCACTACGTAAGCGCTGCGGGTAATAATCTTCTTGATTGCCAGTTATCAAATTAAACTCACTGTTAAACATACGAATAATTTCAGACGATTCATTACTGACAATGGTTTTATGTTTTTTATCCCAAAGCAGCGGCACTGTGACACGCCCGTTATAATTGGGCTTAGCTTCTTGATAAACTTGATATAAATAGTCTTTTTGCATTAATGGGTCAGAAACTGCACCGCTAATGCTTTTTGCCATAGGTGATTGGTTTTTGCCGCTAAACTCCCATCCGTTACTGAGCATGTGAGGCTCGACCACTGAAACGCTGATATGGTCTGCCAATTGCTTTAATTGCAGAAAAATTAAGGTGCGATGAGCCCACGGACAGGCAAGGGATACATATAAATGGTAACGATTTGATTCCGCTTTAAACCCTGCTTCACCAGTTGGGCCAGCCGAACCATCTTGAGTGATCCAGTTTCTAAGTTGGGCGTCTTCTCTGACAAATGTTCCACCGTTTTCTTTAGTTTCATACCATTGATCGACCCATTGACCGTTTTGTAGTAACCCCATATTACGCACCTAAAATTGATAGTGAATCATTGAGTATAATGGTCGATTAAGTAGAGCATAAGCGCAAAAATATAACCCTATCTATCGATTTTGTAGAAGGGTTAAGTTAATCGGTTCCATTGCTATCGTAATTTACTGAAATGTCAACCTGCTAATTTTGACGTTTAATTGGTCATTGGAGCGTGCGTTTTTGTTTATGCATAATTGAACCAAGCAGATGTTTTGTATAAACCTTCATGAAATTAGCAGTTTATCGGGTTTGTTTTTTCAATGTTCTTAATTCGGAACTGGTTTTTATTTACGGCATTGTTATTGTTGCTAAGTTCGATGTAATGCCCTTTGTAAGATATTGTTATTGTTGAGTTAAATGTCACGTTTTGTCATGTGGATGACATATTACTTTGTCAGTGTTTGATACCATTCAATCAGAGCTGGGTAGCTCGTAAATATAACAATATATTGATTAGGGGTTAGATCATGAAAAACACGTTATACAAAGGATTAGTGGCAACAGCAGTGATTGCTGCCTTATCAGGTTGTAGTAGCGACGACGATAAAGACCAAACAGCATGTGAAGCAGCGGGTGATGCTTGTACTAGCTTTACGGTCATTCATACCAACGACAACCATGGTCGCTTTTGGGAAAACAGCGACGGCGAATATGGCATGGCAGCACGTAAAACGGTGATTGACCAAATTCGTGCAGAGGTAGAAGGCCGTGGTGATGAAACGATTTTATTATCAGGTGGTGACATCAACACTGGTGTACCAGAGTCTGATATGCAAGAAGCGATTCCTGACTTTGTAGGGATGAACTTACTCGGTTATGACGCAATGGCGGTCGGCAACCATGAGTTTGATAACCCGCTAAGTACTTTGAATATGCAATCTACTTTAGCAAACTTCCCAATGCTTGCGGCTAACATTTACGATAAAAATGCGGATGAGCGTTACTTTGAACCTTACCGTGTATTCGATATCAATGGCCTTAAAGTTGCGATTATCGGTTTTACGACTGTAGATACGCCTAAAATCGTGAATCCTGAAAACGTTGAAGACTTAACGTTCACAGATCCTCAAGTTGAGCTACCAAAAGTCTTAGCTGAAATTGAAGCTAACGAAGAAGTCGACATGGTGTTCGCTGTAACACACATGGGTCACTATGCTGATGGCAACCACGGTACAGAGGCACCGGGCGATGTGATGCTCGCTCGCTCAGTAGAAGAAGGGCAGTTGCATGCGATTATCGGTGGTCACTCTCAAAATCCAGTGTGTATGGAAGGGGATGAGTACGCAGATTTTGCACCAGGTGATGAATGTAAACCTGATCAGCAAAACGGCACTTACATCATGCAAGCGCATGAGTGGGGTAAATACGTAGGCCGCGCTGACTTTGAATACATGGACGGTGAGCTAACGTTAGCCAACTACTCATTAATACCAATTAACTTGAAAGAAGAAGATGATAACGGTGAATTAGTCTTTATCACTGAAGAAATCGAAAAAGATAAAACGGTTTACGATATGTTAAAACCATATCAAGAACGTGGCCAAGAATTACTTGATGTCGTGATTTCATACACTGACGGTAAGTTAGAAGGCGACCGTGAAGTGGTGCGTGTTGAGCAAACTAACTTAGGTAACTTACTCACTACGGCTTACTCAGAATTTGTGACGAATAACTTCAATGTTACAGCTGATTTTGGTGTAATGAACTCAGGTGGTATTCGCGCATCAATTGCTGAAGGTGATATCTCTTACCGTGACGTATTAACTGTACAACCATTTGGTAACTTTGTCGCTTACGTGACAATGACAGGTAGCGAAGTAAAAGATTACTTAGCTAACGTAGCAGTTAAAACTGGTGGTGGTTACCCACAATTGAATAATGTTGCTATGGATGTTCAATGTACTGAAGGTACTGTCGAAATTGCTTCACTAGGTGGCCGTGCATTTGATGAACAAGAAAACTATACATTCTCTGTGATTCATTTCAGTGCTGCTGGTGGTGATGATTACCCAATTATCAATCAACACCCTAATTATATTGATACTCAGTTAACCGATGCTGCAGTATTCCGTGAGTACTTTGTAGCTAATCCTGAGATATCAGCAGAAGATTATGCGCCAGTAGAAGGTCAATTAAACTTTTACCGTGACGGTACACTAGTTAAAAGTTGTGCTGAATAATAGGTGCTGATAGCAGCTCTTTATTTAAAGAAACTCAGTTAATCAAAAAGGTAGCTTAGGCTACCTTTTTTGTTTTTCATTCTTAAGTTTCCGGTTAACGGACTAGATTGTTTAAGTTAAGATAGCCGCAAAAAATTAAAAGGGAATAAATCATGTCGTCTGCAACTACTGAACTTGAACGTATTACTGTTGAACCTACTACTGCAGCCACTGCTTGTGTCATTTGGTTACATGGCTTAGGTGATTCGGGAGCTGGCTTTGCACCAGTGGTGCCTTTATTGGGGTTACCACAAGATCACAGCATTCGATTTGTTTTTCCACATGCTCCGGAACAACCCGTAACCATTAACGGTGGTTACATCATGCGCTCATGGTATGACATTAAAAGTATGGACTTACATGACCGTGCAGATATTAACGGTGTATTAGCATCAGAAAAATCGGTTAAAGCGCTGATTAATGAACAAATTGAGTCGGGTATTGCTGCTGAAAATATTGTTTTGGCTGGCTTTAGCCAAGGTGGCGTGATGAGTTTATTTACTGGTTTGCGTTTTGAGCAAACATTAGCTGGCATTATGGCGCTGTCTTGTTATTTGCCTGCTGGCGAAGCATTACCTGAAGGTTTACATCCATCAAATAGCCAAACCCCTTTATTACAACACCATGGTGAGCAAGATGAGGTCGTCCCTTTGTTTGCAGGTAAGATGGCCTATGATGCCTTAAATAAAGCCGGTTATGCGTCGACTTGGAAAACGTTCCCTATGCCGCACAGTGTTATTCCTGAACAATTAACAGAAATCGGCCAATGGATCGCAGGGCGATTAATTAACTAGTTGTTTCAGTAAAAAGATAATGCCTCTGTTATAGCAGAAGTATCAGTTAGAGTAATAAATAGCGTTAAATAAAAGGCTTAAGTGAAGCGACTTAAATAAGTTGGCTAGCTTAAGCTTTTTTTATTTTTAATGGGTAATAGTCACTTTAAATGTTGTTCTTAAATAAAGATAATCTACTTCAAAATATATAACTAAACATCTGTTATTTAAGGTTTTGATTTAAAAAAACTGACATGAATTGATGGTAATTTGTTATTATATTCTGCGAATTTTGTAATCAATATACGTTTACTGTTAATACCAAGGTTTAAACGATTGCGCTTTATAGTGCTAATGACCTGACTCTTTACGGATAAAATAATGAAAAAAACGATTCCGACGTTTTTGGCTTCCGCTTTGAAAACCAAAATGAGTAAGACAATACTGCCGTTACTTATTGCCACGAGTGGGTTGGTGGCTTTATCTGGCTGTGAACAACGGCCACAATGTGACGATAACAACTGTACTAAATTTACTGTGCTACATACCAATGATAATCACGGACGCTTTTGGCACAATAAAGCGGGCGAAGCAGGAATGGCTGCGCGATTTACTGTGATTGACGGTATTCGTAAAGAAGTGGCTGCGCAAGGTGGTCATACACTGGTGTTATCAGGCGGTGATATTAACACCGGTGTACCAGAATCTGATTTACAAAAAGCAGTACCTGATTTTATTGGTATGAACATGATTGGTTACGATGCCATGGCCGTTGGTAATCATGAATTTGATAACCCTTTATCTGTTTTAGATGAGCAAGCAAAGCTGGCTAACTTTCCAATGTTAGCGGCAAATATTTATCATAAAGATACTCAAGAGCGCTATTTTGAGCCTTACAAGATGTTTACCTTGGGGGATTTGAATATTGCGGTAGTGGGTCTGACGACAGATGATACCCCTAAGTTGACCAATCCTTTACATACCGAAACGCTGACCTTCACTAATCCTATTGCAGAAATGAAGCAGCTTATTCCACAAATAAAGGCAAATGAAAAAGTCGATCTTGTTTTTGCTGCAACGCACATGGGCCATTATGAAAATGGCGAATTTGGTAGTAATGCACCAGGTGATGTCACTATGGCTCGTGAGCTTGAAGAAGGCATGCTTGATGCGATTATCGGTGGACACTCCCAAAACCCTGTGTGTATGAGTGGTCGCAACAGTGAGTATGATAAACGCTTTATGCCGGGGGACTCATGTCGCCCAGATAAGCAAAATGGCACGTATATAATGCAAGCTCACGAATGGGGACGTTATGTAGGCCGTGCAGATTTTGAGTACATTAATGGCAAACTTTATTTAGTCGACTATCAATTAATTCCTATTAACCTTAAGCGTATGGCTTTTGGTAAAAAGTTAGCTTGGCCAGTTGCTGAGCCAATTGAACGAAATGCGGAAGTTGAAGCTGTGCTTAAACCTTACCAAGATAAAGGCAGTGCTGAACTCGATGTTGTTATTGGTCGCGTAAATGGTTTATTGCAAGGTGAGCGCAAAGTTGTACGTTCTCAGCAAACCAACCTTGGTCGTTTGATTGCAAAAGTGCACAGTGAAAAAGTGCGTGCTGATTTTGGCATTATGAATTCAGGTGGTGTAAGGGCATCCATTCAAGCAGGCGAGGTCGCATATCGTGATGTATTAACGGTACAACCTTTTTCAAATACCATAGGTTTTGCTGAAATGACTGGTGAAAAGCTGGTTAAATACTTATCAAAAGTAGCGTCCAATACGCGTACTAGCGGCGCTTATGCACAGTTTTATGGTATTGATATGACAGTGAAATGTCGCGATCAAGATGTTGAGATCCATAGCATAAACAACAAGCCTTTTGATATTAACGAAACTTATACCTTCTCGATCCCAAGCTTTAGCGCCGCAGGCGGTGATAACTATCCTAAGATTAATATTTTAGAAGCAGGCTATGTGGATGCTATTGAGCTTTATGATTATATTAAGACGCAACAGCAAATTAATATTGAAGATTATGAGCCAAATGGTGAAGTTAAGTTTGTTCAGTCTAAGAGTAGTTTAGGGTGCAGTATTTATTAATACTCACCTTTATAAGCCCCTAATGATGGCTGTAAAGTGACACTGCAATACTCAATATAGTTAAAGGCAACCGTAAGGTTGCCTTTTTTATTAAATAAAATAATTTTTAAGTTATTGAATTTTATTGATTAAAATTTATTTATGAAATAAAAATGAAATTAATTTATCAAGTTTACTTGAAAACAAAAATAACGTTCTCATATCTAGTTATAAGTTAGGCACGCTCAATAGAGGTACTAACTGCCATTACGCCGCAAGGGTAATGACAAACGCCAATAATGGCTTATTTTTCACATATTGCTTTAGACAAGGATATGAACATGCGTAAATTTAATGTAACTCCAGACTTAACTCCTCTTTACCGCAGTGCGATTGGTTTTGATCGTTTAGCTAAAATGGCTGAGCACGCTGCAGTGCAAAATGGTAACACTGGTTACCCTCCTTACAACATCGAATTGCTCGGTGAAAACCGTTACCGTATCACGATGGCTGTTGCTGGCTTTAGTATGCAAGAGCTTGATATTACAAGTGAAGGTGACAAGTTATTGGTTAAGGGCAACAAGGTTGCTAACGTCAATGACGAACGAAAATATTTACACCAAGGTATTGCAGAGCGTGGTTTTGAGCGCACTTTCCAGCTTGCAGATCATGTAAATGTTGTTGGTGCAGATTTAGAAAATGGTTTGTTGAATATTGATTTAGTAAGAGAAATACCTGAAGCGTTAAAAGCGCGTAAGATTAAAATCAACACAGCAAACAATACTATTGATAGTGAGTAAACTTCAACAACCTAGCGCATAAGTTTTCCCCTATTGCACTTATGCGCAAGTTTCATCTTCCCTGATTATTTTGCCCAACAAGAATCTATTTCCTTGTTGGGCTTTTTACGTTATAAGTCGAGTTTAAATTAACTGGCTGTTAATCATCATTAAAGGCTTTATCAAGAATGACAGAGCCAACACCGTCAATACCCAAATTGTCTTCAGGGTTGTAAATAGGGCAAGACTTCATAGATAGACAACCACAACCGATACAAGCATTTAGAGAGTCCCTTAAATCGGTCAAATAATGAATCCGTTGAGTTAACTGCTTGTGCCATGACTCAGACAATTTAGCCCAATCATCTTTATTCGGTGTCCGTTCATTGGGTAAATAACTAAATGCATGTTTAATTTCTTGTAAACTCACTCCCATTTTTTGTGCAGCTTTAATCACCGATATTCTTCTGATCACGTCTCGATGGTAACGGCGCTGGTTCCCTTGATTACGCAGGCTTTTAATCAAACCTTTTTTTTCGTAAAAGTGCAGGCTAGATACCCTAACACCACAACGCTTAGCTACTTGACCGACACTTAAATCCATTTCATTGAGCATCTGTTATCCCTTATATCTTTTACAAACTCTTCGCTACTCATTTCATTATTTTGTTTAAGATTCTGAAATTTAAGGTATTAAAAGTGGATTTCAAAAATATATTTCGAAAACTCAAAATATCGCTTTACCTCAACTTAGGTTGAGGTTTTATAGTAGCTTCATCTTATGTAGCAAGCAAGTTAGCCCTTATATCAAGACAAGGAGGCAAGCATGATTCAGGTGATAATCAATCAACAAATGATGGATCAAGTTGTAAAAAATAAAGCCAATAAAAGAGCTAATAACAATCAGGTGCTGGATAGAGGTGATAGCTCTGCAGCATTAAAAGCCAATCAACAAGACATTGCTGCTGTGATAGCCAGAAGTCGCGTTTTGTTTCACAACACGATGGCACTGAAATAAGCCAAGTAGAACGAAGTGAAATAAAAAACGTACACAAACTAATTAATAATATTAAAGGAATAAACTATGCGATTAGAACATTTAAATTTAGTGGTGAATGACTTAACTGAGACGCTGGCTTTTTATCAAGCTGCTTTTCCTCATTGGACTGTTCGTGGTGGCGGTGAGGGCGAGTGGCATGGAGTGCAGCGTAAATGGATTCATTTTGGCGATGATAATAACTATTTGTCACTTAACGATAACGGTAAAGGAACAATGAGGCCAATAGAAGGATACGATCTCGGCCTTGCTCATTTTGCTTATGAGGTGTCAGATCTCGACGGTTTACGAAACAGAATGGAAAAAGCAGGGTTTGAAATCGCTATCGTTGGTGGAAAAGGTGCTAACTACTACAGTGTTTATTATAACGATCCCAACGGTTATGAAGTTGAGTTTGTTCAATATACAACAGATATTCCGAGTGAAAGAAACCAATACTAAGCCAAATAAATGGAGGCATTATGCGATTAAACCAAGTCACTTTACCAGTGAATGATTTGTCGCTTGCTTGCGATTTTTATCTAACGCTGGGCTTTATTCAAATTGTTAGTAGCAGTCATTATGCTCGTTTTATGTGTCCAGACGGCGACGCAACATTTTCGCTTTTTAAGCAAGATAAGCCACAGTTAGTGGATGATGCGGTAAATTCCAGTGTCATTTACTTTGAGCATGAAGCGTTAGATGAATGGGTTAATGATTTATTGACGAAAGGGGTTGAGTTTTATCAGCTACCTGTTGATGCCAGCTATTTGTGGCGCGAAGCGATTTTATTTGACCCGTCTGGTAATAAAATTAAATTGTACTGGGCTGGAGAAAATCGGCTTAATCCGCCATGGCGAGTGAATATAAAAAAGTAGTCTGGGTACTGCTTTAATCGCAACAACTAAAAAGCCTGCGAAATATAACGCAGGCTTTATCGTATTGACACCACTATACAAACGAAGCGCTTATTGCTTCCAAGGGTTAACTGCGCCAGTGCCATTTGGGACTGAAGATGTAGGTGCTGAGTCAGATCTTGTCTGTTTACGAGCATTACTTTTTGAATTCTCGTAGGGTTTTTTATTGTCTTCTTGGTTAAATTTCTTTGCTTTATTTTTATTGTAATGATTGTTCTTGGGCTTATCTGATTTACCCCGTGACAAGCGTGGTTTGTCATCCTCTGTTTTTGCCCCAGCGTTTGTTGACTTAGGTTTGGAAGAGTTTGGCATTTTAGGGTTTTTAGGGACAAAATCTAAAATTGAAATAGGCACTTCTTTACGAGGTGCAAAGCCGTCTACTTCTTTACGCTCGATGATATGGCCTAAACGACGTTCAATAGCGCATAAATTTTTAAAGTCATCCTTTGAGACTAAAGAAACAGCCAAGCCTTTTGCGCCAGCACGTCCCGTACGACCAATGCGATGAACATAGTCGTCAGCAGGAAATGGCAGGTCGTAGTTAATCACTAACGGTAGTTCATCAATATCAATGCCTCGAGATGCGACCCCAGTTGCGATTAAATAGCTGATTTTGCCAGCTTTAAAGTCCGCTAAAATTTGTTCTCGGATTGGCTGGCTACGACCGCTATGGAATGATTCAGCAATAATGCCACGCTTTTCGAGTTGAGTGACAAGCTTTGCTGCACCATGTTTAGTTTCGATAAAAATTAAGGCTTGTTGCCAATCATTTTCTTTAATTAAATGGCTTAACAATGCTGATTTTTTATCTTTATCAACCGTGGTTAACCATTGCTCGATTTTTGGCTGTGCATCTGTGTCAGCTTCGACTGATATTTGCACTGGTTTTTTCATCGCTGATTTAGCTAAAGCGCGTACTTGATTAGAAAGCGTTGCCGAAAACAACATATTTTGGCGGTCATCAGGTAAAAGTTCGATAATGCGGTTAATGTCTTCAATAAAGCCCATATCAAGCATTCTGTCGGCTTCATCTAGGACTAAAACTTCTAACTCATCAAAATTAACAGCACGTTGGGTATACATATCAAGTAAACGACCAGGAGTGGCGACTAAGATATCGATACCTTCAATTAAACGCTGCTTTTGTTGTTTACTGTCTACGCCACCATACATCACCATCGAATTGATGGATAAATTTTGACTGTACAGTTTTATATTTTGCTCAACTTGCACAACAAGTTCACGCGTTGGAGCTAGTACCAAAGCTTTAACTCGTTTCCCTCGTACTTTTTGACCCGCTTTAAAGCGCTCTAAAATGGGTAAAATAAAACTGGCGGTTTTACCTGTACCTGTTTGCGCTGCAGCAATGATATTCTTACCCGATAGAGCAACAGGAATGGCTTTAGCTTGAATAGGGCTTGGCTCGGTATAGCCTAACTTATTCAACGCACTAGTGATTGGATCGCTTAATCCCAGTTTTGCAAATGGCATGTATTTTCTCGGGTAATGTTCAACAGTTAACTGTCGCAACAGTGACTTTATGACTGCTGCAGTAAAGAATAGACAGTAAGTATACCAGAGTGCGAAAAACTTAGGCTAGTGAAGTGAGGTCAGTGTAAAAAATTAGGTGTAATAAAAAAGGAGCACTAGGCTCCTTTGGTTTTTCGGCTAATGCCAATTAAGCTTTCATGGCCTTATCACCGCGTGCTAGACCCACAACGCCTGAGCGTGAAACTTCAATGACTTTAGTGACTTCGGCAAGTGCACTGATAAAAGCATCAATTTTCTCACTGGTACCCGCCATTTGAATGGTATATAAGCTTGAAGTTACGTCAACAATCTGTCCGCGGAAGATATCAGCTGTGCGTTTTACTTCTTCACGCAGCTCACCTTGTGCTTTGACTTTGACTAATGCTAACTCACGTTCAATATGCGCATTTTCAGTAATGTTGGATACTTTTAATATATCAATGAGCTTATGCAGTTGTTTTTCAATTTGCTCATGAACATTGGCCTCAGCATTGACTGTGATATTCAATCTAGAAAGTGTGGTGTCCTCTGTCGGCGCCACGGTTAAACTTTCAATGTTGTAGCCACGTTGAGAGAATAAGCCAACCACACGAGACAATGCACCTGGTTGGTTTTCAAGTAATACAGAAATAATACGACGCATTAGCTTCTCTCCGTTTTGCTTAACCACATATCTTTCATTGATTCACCACGAATTAGCATTGGGTAAACGTGCTCTGTTTCGTCGACACTGATATCAACAAACACAAGTTTGTCTTTCATTGCGAGTGCTTCAGCTAATTTTGATTCAAGCTCATTTGGATCGCTAATAGTCATACCTACATGACCATAGGCTTCTGCAATCTTGGCAAAGTTAGGCACAGAGTCCATGTATGAATGTGAATGACGGCCTGAATAAATCATATCTTGCCATTGCTTCACCATACCTAAAAAGCGGTTATTTAGGTTGATGATTTTTACGGGCGTATCGTATTGAAGTGCTGTTGAAAGCTCTTGAATGTTCATTTGGATTGAGCCATCACCAGTGACACAAACTACGGTTTCATCTGGCATCGCCATTTTAACGCCCATCGCTGCAGGTAAACCAAAGCCCATGGTGCCTAGACCACCTGAGTTAATCCAACGACGTGGTTTATCAAATGGATAGTAGAGTGCTGCAAACATTTGATGCTGGCCGACATCTGATGTGACGTAAGCATCGCCATCAGTTAATTTATGTAATGTTTCAATGACCTGCTGAGGCTTAATTCTATCGGATGACTTGTCATAAGCTAAACTATCTCGTTGACGCCACTGATTGATTTCTTCCCACCATTGGTTAATGGCTTCTGCGTCATTAGATTTTTGTGTTTCATCAAGTAGGTTGAGCATACTGTCGAGAATGTTTTCAGCAGAACCAACAATGGGGATATCGACACGCACTGTTTTAGAAATCGATGATGGATCGATATCAATATGTAAGATTTTTGCGTTAGGGCAATACTTTTCAACGTTATTGGTTGTCCGATCATCAAAACGAACCCCAATGC
Source organism: Shewanella sp. MMG014 (assembly GCF_018100775.1). Lineage (NCBI taxonomy): Bacteria > Pseudomonadati > Pseudomonadota > Gammaproteobacteria > Alteromonadales > Shewanellaceae > Shewanella > Shewanella sp. MMG014. Next base: position 326,167 of record NZ_JAGJDZ010000002.1, on the reverse strand, counting down.
CAAATATTAAGTCACTATTATGCATCGCCATGTTTGCTTCATAGCGACCATGCATCCCTAACATGCCTAAACATTGTGAGTGAGTCCCAGGAAATGCGCCTAATCCCATTAAGGTATTAATAACAGGAATATTGAGGCGTTCAGCAAGTTGTAGAATTTGCTTGTCGCACTCAGAGATAATTGCGCCGCCGCCAACATATAATACAGGTTTTTTAGCCGCGAGAAGGGCGTGTAAGCCTCGGCGGATCTGGCCTTTATGCCCTGCGGTTGTTGGGCTGTAAGAGCGCATGTTTATGCTTTCTGGATAAACATAGTCATGTAAAATTTCAGGATTTAAGCAGTCTTTTGGTAAATCGACCACCACAGGACCTGGTCGACCTGTTGAGGCTATATAAAAGGCTTTTTTAATGATCTCAGGGATTTCCTGAGGATCTTTCACTAAAAAGCTGTGTTTAACGATTGGGCGTGAGATACCAATCATGTCACATTCTTGGAATGCATCATTACCAATCAAGTTACTATGAACTTGACCAGATAATACCACCATTGGAATGGAGTCCATGTAGGCAGTAGCGATTCCGGTAATGGCATTAGTTGCCCCCGGACCAGATGTTACAAGAACAACACCAACATCACCCGTGGCACGGGCATAACCATCAGCCATGTGTACAGCGGCTTGTTCGTGTCTTACAAGGATGTGTTCGACACCTGCAATTTCATGCAGAGCATCGTAGATATCGAGAACTGAGCCACCTGGGTAGCCAAAGATGTGTTTTACGCCTTCATCGATTAACGAGCGCACAATCATACTTGCGCCGGATAATTTTTCCATTGCTAAATCCTCTTAAGTTACCGTTGTGGGTAAACAGTATCTTGTTACAACGACGGTAATCGTTCTAAAAGTGAAGTTTGAACGGTAATTCAAACTCGTTTATCTCAGTGGTCAATAACCACATTAGATAATGGACTTATTTAAGGTTGAAACTTTTCTAAGATTCAATGAAATAAGATAATTTCATCATATTTATTTTTGGCGTTGATACAAGAGGATTTTAAAAATAGTTTGCTAAACTTGAATGAAATTCATGATTATTTAATAAAATTGATTTTTTAGTCATATTAACGCGATATAACCTTAATAAATTACATTTTATTGAATAGTGCCAGAAGAGGTAACCTCGACAAGAACCGTTGACGTAAGCAAATTCGTTGGTTGAAGCTTAACATCATAAGGTCAGGCTTTATTTAAATTGTGCGTGTTGGTTTTTGCCATTATCTTTAGCTTGGTACATGGCCGTATCAGCTTGTTTAATGATTGCTTCCATTCTAAATTTAACTTTTTTGTGTAATGGCAGTTGTGGATGTTTAGAATATGAAAAACCAATACTGGCACTGACGTTTAATACTTGCTCTTTATAGTGGTAAGGTTGACTGATTGTTTTGCATAAGTTTTCAGAGATTTTCTCAATACTATTAATATGATTAATGTCATTAAGTAACACTGCGAATTCATCACCACCAAGGCGACAAACAATGTCTGAATTACGCACCACATTTTTCATTCTTTTTGCTACTTCAATCAAAATAAAGTCACCCGCATCATGGCCAACATTGTCGTTTACGGCTTTAAAACCATCAAGGTCGATATACAGTAAACCAAAAAAGTGACTGTTTATTTCAAGGTTATCTTCTTTTTTTGTGCGGCGTTTTGAACGGGTTTCTTGATCTAAAAACATTTTAAATAGTCGATCATCAAAAAATGCCCGATTGGCCAGTTTTGTTAAAGTATCATGGTGCGCTTTATGGAACAGTTTACGCTCGCTTTCTTTATGAATTAAGATATCACTCAATAAGCGTTTATTTTTAAAAGATAAGAATATCACCAAAAGTGCAATCGCTAACGCGACTTGTATTGAGAAACGAATAGTATTTTCCGCTTCACTAATTTGCTTTGACAAGGCGAGATTACTTTCATGTATTCGACGTTGTTGCTTGGTGACGAGAACCTCTAATTCTTTTGTGAGCTCTTTGAGTGTTGGTGTGATGTTCTGCTTCATTAATTGACGATCAGCTCGCCAATTATTGCCTGCATGAATATTAATTGCTTGAACAAGCGCAGTCTGATACGACGCGGTATTTGCTTCGAATTCATCCAATAGGTCGAGTTGATCGTCATCCATTTCATAGCGACGTTTTTCTAATGCTTCAAATGACTGATTAACGCCTGTTTTAAATAGCGCAATTTCATCTATGGTTGGCAATTGCCTAAAGGCAAGGTAGTTTCTGACTTCACTGACGAGCATTATCCAGTTATACCTAAGGTCTTCAATCAAAGGTAAGATGCTTTGCTGTTCATTAATTGCAGTTGCCAGTAATAAGTCATTAACGATCTGATTCATATTGATGGCAATAGGCTCAAGTTTTGACGATGCGATCCCAATTGCAGGCATATTTTTATTGTTGTTTTGAGCTAACTCCAGCATTGATAAATTATGAGTTATGATTTTGTCTACTAATTGCCTAATTCGTAATAGTTGTTCAGAATCATCCAGTTCGGGGTTTAAGTTTGTTAAGTTGACCAGTTCAGTTAATGTGGAATTGATGTCATTTACCTTTTCCCTATATAGGTTCATGTTGTAATCATCTTTCTCAATGAGGTAATTCCCTAAAACACTCAAGCTATGGTAAAAATGCGAGGTTAATTGCATTGCGCTGAGCATTTTAGGTTGATATTGCGATGTGACCTTGGTGAGTTTTTCTTGGGTTGAAGAAAAACTCACAAGTGAAACTAACGTGATAGAAAGTAGCACTAAGACAAGAACAATTGTGGCTGCTATGGCTTTTTGTTTGAGACTAAATCGAGTTAACATATTCATCATGTATTAGTTTGTGCCACTGTAAAAATTTGAAAATATAAAGTCTCTATCTGCAACGTTTTGGTGACAACCAGCACATTGTTGCTTCACCGTTTTATCTTTACGGCTCCCCTTGATCATTTGTTGCCCATTGACTGAAAATTGCATGTACTCCCAGTTTCCCCCTTCAGCGTCGTATCCTTGGGGGTGCTTAACCATTACTGTGATGGATTTGGGATCCGCAGGTTTGCCATTAAGCATTTGATAATTTTCTTTAATAAAAATGGTGCCAACTGGATAAGTGAAATATTCAGGCTGGTTATCTTCATCTTCTGGGTCGTCAAACCAGGCACTGAATTCTAGAAAGTTATTGCGATAAGCACGTTCTCCATGATTAGTGTAAATCACTACGAACTGTTCCCAATGCAAACCTGAGTGTTCAAAACCTGTCAGTCTCCGCCATTGCTGTTGATAATTTTCTGAATCAGGAATGAGTTGGTGATCGAAGTTAAATATATCGACTTGATAAGCTTGAGTGTTGGCTATTTCAGTTTGTGAAGCGACCCAAGTCGAAGTGGTAAGCGTCAATAATATTAGGGAAACCTTTATAAATTGATATGATTTCATGGTGGCCTACTTTTGATTAATGGTAAGAAGACCACGGACTTTACCTTTTTTGGTAATCTCAGCTGTCCAAATAGAACCTGATGTTAACTCGACGGTAAGTAAGTCATATTTGGGAATGCTAAAGACGACTTTGTTTGAGTCTGCTGGCACATTTTTGATGCTAAAGGTATATTCTTGTGTCCCTTTTTGAAATTCAAGTATTTGATGAAAGGGCGTATCTATTGCTGCTAGGTAAGTTCTCATTTTAGGGTGAATTTTACAGCCAACTCTCACAATACTGTTTTTATCCCAATCGACTTTTATTTTCTTTTCTCCTCCAGGCGACATTAATCCAACATCAAACTTTGCGGATTGACTTGTGTCATTGGCAAATACGTTGTGTTCAACATCATCTGAATTTTTAAAGGTCACTAGGTTACCCGCATTAACTACAGCCATCTTGCTAGTGAATTGTTTATCAACTTGATCGATAACCGGCGCATATTGGTCTGATTGGCTTGATGGCACATACACAATTCCAACCATTGGCGGCTTTTTTATAAATGATATTGTGCCAGTAATTTCAGCCGCGAAAGCGGCTGGCAAGGCAAACATATTGGCGAGTAGAAAAGTTAACAAGCATTTCGTCTTTGCCGTTTTTGAAGGGTTCATTTCCATATGTTTTCTCCCTTATGCTTCTCATTGGGTGATATCTGAGCCTGTGTCATGCTTGGCGGACGCGCTATAAGAACTGGATCAGTTAAGGCTGATAAAAAAGCAATTAAGTCACGAATTTCTGATTGAGACAGATTTAATGGTTCCATTAGCTTGTCTTTATTTGGACCAGAGCCGCCGCCATCATTATAAAAAGTCATTACGGTCTCTAAATCAGGCAACGATCCATCATGCATATAAGGCGCGGTTAAGGTGATATTGCGAAGAGTCGGTGTTTTAAATCGGTATTCAAGAGAGTTATCTTTAATGACATTGGCTCTGCCTTTGTCCTCAAATGCAATACCTAAACTATGAAAACTGTCGTCGGTAAAATTTGCACCGTCATGACACTCAATACATTTCGCTTTTCCTTCAAATAAAGCTAATCCGTTTTTTGCTTGAGGACTTAGTGCGTTTTCTGCTCCCTCGAGGTATTCATCAAATGGAGAGTTGTTGGTAATGATGTTGCGCATAAACGCCGCTAAAGCTTGACTAATTAAATGAGGAGTGATGTCAGTTTGCTGGTAAACCTGTTTAAATTTTGATTGATAGAATTGGCTCTTAGCGATTCTTTTTAATAAAACTTTCTCTGACAAATTCATTTCTGAAGGGTTATAAATTGGCATAAGCACTTGATGTTCAAGTGATGATGCTCGTCCATCCCAAAATAGGCTGCTTGACCAAGCTAAATTGTATAAGGGAGGGGTGTGTCGCGTTAATGGTTTGCCGTCATGACCTGCACTTAATTTTAACCCGTCACCAAATCCGTTATCAGGGTTATGGCAAGTTGCACATGAAATGGTGTGGTTTCCCGATAACTGTGGGTCAAAGAAAAGGTACTTGCCAAGCGCGATCTCTTCGGCACTTGGAGGCATATCGACTGGGTATTCAATATCATCGATATCAGGTGTTGATAAAGGCTCAGCTATCACGCTAGCACTCGTCAGCATGGATAGTGTGATTAAACAAATTGTTGAAGCTGACAAACGTCTTTCAAGCTTATCAGTTAATAGCCGTTTTAGTACCGAATGTATGATGGTTATTACTCCGTTAATGTCATCATGGGCTGACGTGCTTACTTTGTGTCATCCTTAAATGTTATTAGCAGCTCTGCACTAGCGTTCGCACTTCAATGTCACTATGAAATGACTGTCATTTTGACAATAGCGTGATCCATTCTATGGTGTGCAATTCACTGCCGTTTCTTGTTCATTCATTAACATATCAATAGTCAGTCTAGTAGAGTTCTGTGAATTAGCTAAAGATATGATAGTTTTTTTTACTTCAAGACAAATCTCGATATTTGAGTGCGTTAGGCTCGATTTGAATGACGAATACATGGCAGGTGACAGGCAAATGACGGGGTAAAACATGATGGCTTTGTAAGGCCAATTAGGTAAATGACTTCCTCTACAGTTCCAATGAAAGTAGAGGAAGTTAATTGAAGCGTATGATTGTTTAGCGAGTCTCAGTATGAGCTAAGGTTTTATTCTAAGTCGTTAGCTTATTAACTGTCGTTTTCGCAAGTCGTTTATGGGTTATAAGGTTGCGTGCGTTGATATAGCAAACAGGCCATGACCATCACCACTGAAATCAACATCAATGCAGAGAATGGAACAGCGGTGCCAGTATAAAAGAACGCAAGTAAAGGACCAGCTAAAGATCCAAACCCAAAACGTAATGTTCCAATAACCGCAGTGGCAGTACCCGTTTCTTTTTTAAACTTCATCAATACAATGGCATCAGCATTGACAGACATGATACCTAAACAGCCCATTAAAGGGATCAGCATTGCAACAGTGTAGTGATAACTTAAATCGACAATATTGACGATTAATAATCCTGTGGCAGCTAATGAGCCAAAAACTGTTGCCACAAATAACATACGGCTTGAACCATATCGAGTTACGATTCTAGAATTGATTATATTTGCCAGCATGAGTGCACCGACATTGGTACTAAATAAAACGGCAAATAAGGTTTTATCGAGTCCGAATACTTCCATATAAATAAATGGTGAAGCAGTTAAATAACAAAAAAACGCAAATGAGGTTAATACACCACACGTGATGTTTACTTTGACGCCTTGGCGAGTTAATACGGTTTTATAGGCAGCAAAGAAAGATTGCTTACTTCGTGTATCAGCCGCTTTATCACTGGGCATTTTTAGCTTGAACAAGACAATCAGTAGTAAGGCAATTGCATAGCAACTTTGACTGAGAAAAATTAACGGCCATTCACCCAGCTCCAGTATCAAGCTACCTAAAGAGGGAGCTAATAATGGTGCGAGCATCATGATTAAGCTGACGTATGACATCCCTTTAGCGGTGTTATCACCATATACCTCTTTGATATAACCCGGAACCACCACTGTGGCAGCTGCGCCAATAAATGCTTGCACAAAACGCAATGCTAAAAACACTTCGATTGAGCTACATATTGAAATAAAGAAACTGATTACGGTAAATCCGCTGAGACCAAAAATGACTAGCGGTCTGCGGCCAAAACGATCTGCAAGCGGGCCGAATGTAAGCATACCTAATGCATAGCCAGCAAGATAGATACTCAATGACTGCTGCACAGTGGTTACGTGCGTTGAGTATGTTTGAGCGATATTCGACATGGCAGGTAGATACATGTCGATAGCGAGTGGCGTAATGGCCACAATGGCAGCAAGCATTGGAATTAGCATTGCTAAATTCGGCGCATTTGGCGGAGTAGTATTGTGATGCGTGTTTAAAGACTGGCTCACTCTAACCTCAGTTTATTGAAAGAATAGGGAAATATGAAGTAGATGAAGAATTAAGTGTTTAAATTTTATCATGAGAACTTGCTAATAGAGCGAAATAATTTTTATGAACTTGTATCAATTTATTTACTGGTTAACCCAAGTTTTTTGTCACAATACCTTAACAGTCTCGTCGTTTGATTGTCATTGAGTTTGCGTAGCTTACTTGAAATTTTTATAACAAGTACGCAACAGGAACAAACATGAAAACAGCAGTTTTACCTTTAGTCGCAATGATGTCTGTAATGACTTTATCAGGGTGTGATGGCGATGATGGCAGTAATGGACAGGACGGCAGTAATGGAATCAATGGTCAAAGTTCATTATTACTAGCAAGTGAGCTACTGACTGGACATGCACAATGTCCTTTTGGCGGACAACAAATTGAGACTGGCTTGGATGTCAACGGTAATGGAATACTGGACATTGACGAAATTGATTCTTCACAAACTCAAATCATGTGTCATGAGCAACAAGGTGCATTATCAGCAGAATTAGTTGGACGTTATCAGTCTGGTATTTTTGGACAAAGTGCTGCTGAAATTGTTGATTACCATACACAAAGTAGACTTGTTTTTGTGGTTAATGCTCATAGCGGTCAGGTTGATGCGTTAGATATTTCAGTACTATCTACAGAAGGTGATAACACTGTAATGACAGCTGATGATATAGCAGCGACTAATTTAGATAATCTAACTAAGGTGTTTAGTTTAGATGTGGCTACCGATGCCGAAATAACAGGCTTAGGTAATGTAAATAGCATCAGTATATATGACGACTTGTTAGCTGTTGCAGTTGAAAGGGCCGATGAGTTAGGGAATGCGACTCAAGGCAATGGCGTTATAGCCTTTTATCGATTATCAGCAACAGGTGAAGCCAGTTATATTAAAGCGGTTACCGTTGGTGCTTTGCCAGACAACCTTGTATTTAGTCATGACGGCGCTCTTGTCATCGTAGCGAACGAAGGTGAGCCCAATAGTGATTATAGTGTTGATCCACAAGGTTCAGTTGCCGTGATTACAATAGCTGATAATAGTCCTGCTGATAGTGCGACAATCATTGATTTTAATGACTTTGATGCTGGTGGTACGCGCCATGATGAAATGAGCGACTTGATTAAGTTAAATGGTCCCGGCGCTTCGGTATCACAAGATCTTGAGCCTGAATATATTGCTGTTTCATTAGATAATAAATATGCCTATGTTAGCTTGCAGGAAAATAATGCCATTGCGGTGATTAATTTGACTGATAATACTGTTGAGCAGATTAATGCCCTAGGTCTTAAGCATTATGGTGATGTAGGAAATGAAATTGATGCAAGTGATAAAGATGATGCTATCAATATCCAAGCTTATGAAGGTGTTTATGGTATGTATCAACCAGATACGATCGCTTCTTATCAATGGAATGAACAAACATTTGTGGTCAGTGCTAATGAAGGAGATGCCCGTGATTATGATGGCTTTTCTGAAGAGGCACGAGCGGAAGATTTACTCTTAGATGCTAATCATCCTCAAGTCGCTGCAGCTCAAGATAAAACACAATTGGGTCGACTAAAGGTAACAACGACAATGGGGGATGATGATGGCGATGGAGATATGGATAGAATCGTGTCTTATGGTGCTCGTTCATTTTCTATTTGGACTCATGATGGTCAATTAGTCTTTGATAGTGGTAGTCAATTTGAGCGTATTACCGCTGCAATTTTAGCTGACAACTTCAATAATCATAATGAAGAAAGTAAAGGTGATAGCCGAAGCGATGATAAAGGACCTGAGCCAGAAGCATTAGCTATTGGTCAAATTGCAGGTAAACAATATGCATTTATCGGCCTTGAGCGTACGTCTGGTTTTATGATTTACGATATCAGTAACCCTTTTGATGTTCGATTTGTCGATTATGTTGTTAATCGTGATTTTGGCATTGAATTTGAAATAGACGGCAGCGACATTTCTGGTCAACCAGAATTAGCAGGCGATCTTGGTCCTGAAGGAATGAAATTTGTTAACCCAGAAAACAGTCCAAATGGTTTGCCATTATTGATAGTTGGCAATGAAGTGAGCGGAACGACGAGTGTTTATCAACTATCTTTTGCGCAATAAGTATCTAAAAGCATTGGTATTAAAGTCGTTAACGACTATGCCGTAATTGAGGCGTCCATTAGGTTACTCAAAGGCCAATATTGATTTATTGGCCTTTTTACGTTTCAACTTAGTAAATCTTGTCCTTTTAGGTCGCTAACACACTAATCGAAAACAATAATTATGTTTCTGTACTGATAAAGATGATTTTTTTCTGATTCAGATCATGTATTCTGTCATTGTGTGACTAAGTTAACTATTTGGTAAGGGAGTAAGAATGGCAAACATAGACAGTCATAGTGTGCTAACCGGCGACCATGTCATTTTAGAACCGCTAAGTATCGATCATGTAGCTGCTCTTAGTTTAGCAAGTACAGATGGCAACCTTTGGGAGTTATGGTTTACCTCGGTTCCACACCCAGACGAAATGAAAGCTTATGTAGAGAAAGCGCTACAACAAGAAAAACAAGGTGAGTCATTAGCGTTTGTGGTCAGGGATAAAACTTCAGGTGAAATTATTGGCTGTACTCGAATTTGTCATTGGGATCAGCCTAATCGTCGTCTAGAGATTGGCTACACTTGGTATGCTAAACGTGCCCAACGAACGTCAGCCAATACCGAAACCAAGTTATTGTTATTGGATTATGCTTTTAATACGTTAGATGTCATGGCTGTGGAGTTTAGAACACACTGGCATAACCAAGCATCAAGACAAGCCATTATGCGCTTAGGTGCTAAACAAGACGGTGTGCTGAGAAACCATAAAATTCTTAAAGATGGCACAGTAAGAGATACGGTTGTGTATTCCATTATTGATACTGAGTGGACAACGGTTCAAAAGCATTTAAAGCACCGTTTAGATTATTATCGTCAGCAATATGCTAATGCGATGCTTAATACAGAAATAAACTACTAACTAAAACAAGTCATTAAATATCGTTAGCCTTGTGAATCTAAGGTAATGATTGTCTTGTAGAAATAAAATATGTAAAGGAAATTTCATGGGCAAAAAAGGATATATGTTATCTGCCGCTGTGTTGATGACAGCAAGTTTTCAGGCAAGTGCGCAAGATAAGGCTGAAGCGGCGTTTAGTAATGAGTTAGTTCAATGTGCAGCTTATTATGAAATTGCCTCTGGGGTGATCATGGGAATGGATGCGCCGCAGATGCAAGCTGTGGGTTCTCGATTAAAAACCTCAGGTGAAGAAGCTGAAAAATTAGCTGGTCAATATATGGCTGCAGATGCTGTGACAACCGCAGTTGCTGAAGCCAAAGAGCAACAGATTGCAAGTTTAGGTGGCTCAAGTGGTTTAGGCCCTTTAATGGGAAAATATAAAGATCTATGTAAAAAAGTCGTCTTAGATCCGCAATCACGCCTAGAATATTGGGCTATGGTTACTATGTAATATCAAATATAAAGCCGAACGAAATACGTTTGGTTTTTTTTACCATTAACCCCATTAATTGAACAATTAATGGGGTTAATTTTTTATCTGGGTTTTATCGCTAAATCATATTTTTTTGCTATTCGATTGAGCCGACCAGATTTCTGCAAATCAGATAACCATTTTTGCAATTTCGCTTTAGAAATTACAGCTTTGGGGTTTAACAAAATACTATGAGAATATGTTTGATCTAATTTCTCTGAAATTAACAGGTTATCTCTGACTTTTGGATACATTTTAATGTAATGCTGCAGGTAAGATAAGGTGACAGGGGCAATGTCAGCTCTGCCTTTTAATACGCTTTCAATTGATGCTCGGTTAGTATGAACAAATTGAATATCAAAATCGCTCATTAGTTCTTGTTCATTGTTATTCCACTGGGCAAATTGATAATGATAACCGCTGACTAAACTGAGTGATTTATTTCCAAAACTATCAAAGTACTGCTGATCTTTTACCCCATCTCTAAGTGTTATAAACACTTCGCCATCAACAATGTCTAGAGGAATAAATTCGGCAATGAAGCTTTTCCAGCCCCAAATAGGACTTTCAAAAAACATCATATCAAACCGTCTTATATCATAGGCTTGGTAGCGATTCTCAATACTTGTATTAACAAATTGAAACTCAACTTCAGTTTGTAGTTGATTAAAGGCAGCAATGAGATCAATAGTAAAACCTTGAAATAAGCCGTCTTCGGATACATCAACATAAGGAGCAAACAAATAGCCCCCGACGTTTACTACGGGTTTTGCTTGCAGTGGGCTTGCCACGAAAAGACAAATTGTAATTATTATAGTGAGTGTCTTATTCATATAATTTTAGCGGTTGGATGTGTGGTTATTTGGCACCAGACAAAAAATTGACATGTTACAAATGTAACACTTTTGAACTAGAAAAAATACCATTAAAAAATGTATGGTTTAAGCTTTACTTTGTAAAATACCAGAGAGGAAATGACAGGTTGCGCTTATGGTGGGGTTAAGGGCTAGCAAGAACGTTAATTAAAGACTAAATAGGTCTATTGCTGAAATCTTTGCTTGATCAGTAACCAAGCAAAGATGAGTTAACTGGCATTACTTTTGTTGCCACTTACCAGAAACCGTTTGAATATAATGATCCTTTTTTGCAGCTGCTATGGCTTTTTTTGCTGCTAGCATAGCTACATCATCAGTCGATAACTTATTCTTTTTAGCTATTTTTTGGTAGTGTAGTTTCCGTTTTGCATTGACATCATTCATGACTTGTTTGGCTTGCTCATTGTTGACGACTAACCCTAAGTATCCGTTAGTTTGTTCGCCAAGTAAGCCCTGACTCTTAGCCTGCTGTAAGGTCAATGCAAGTGCAGAACTTGAAAACAATAGTCCGGTTAGTAAAGCAATTAATTGAACTTTCATTGGTATTGCTCCCTATAACTAAAATAATTCGTCATCTTCGAGCAATACATCGAGCTCTTTATCTATTTTGATAATAATTTCGTGCTCGATTTTCACGTTTAGATTAATTTCGATGGGTTTATCTGGTGGCGCTATTTTTACCGTAGGCGAGCATGCCACAGCAGCCAAGCAACAGAAACTGATAAAAATAATATTAACAACGTAAGGTGTTTTCACTGAGTGGTCCTTTTACTTCACGGAACGTTCGATGTCATTTTGCAGTTGATTGCCAATCTGCGTACTTTTATACAGTTGAAATAAGTTCTCTTCATGAGAATAGTTCAAATGTATTGGCCTTTCAATGTCTTGGCTTTTACCTTTTACTTGCACTTTCAAACTCGCATCACCGTTATCTTTCATATCGAATGTACTGCTTAGTTGGCTATATTCGAGATGTTCTAGAGCTTGCACCACAAAATCAAGATGGGGTTGTGAATCCCTTATTTGTTCAAGTGCTGGGTTATTAGATACTTGAATTAACCCGCCAGGTTTTCTCGCGGCAAGATGACCGCCCGCTATGGTGACTTTGCCATCCACTAACGTGGCGGGAAGTACACCATCAAAAATCCCATTTGCATAAACACCAACTTGGGGCTGCGCTGCTAATAAGGCTTCTAGACTGATCCCATTTAGGACAAAGTAGCCCTCTGAAATATCGTGTAACCTTAAATAAAACTCAGGAATTAGAAACTCACCATCAAGTAAGTCGCCGCTGGCAGTCAAATTGACGTCAGTGTCACTAAGGCCGCTGATTTCTTGCAACCAATTTTTTGCAGGTATTTGTTCGTTTTTACCTAAGGATAAATTGGCTGATAAGTTAATGTTGTCTAGGTTTATCCCTGCGTATGCCTCGGGAATATCTATTTGTGCTTGTTGGCATAGCAATCGACTTTGGCTGAATGTTTCGGGTCGTTCAGGTGTGCTATGTGCTTGTTGCCAATTAAACTGGCAATTAGCTTGAGCTGTCGCATCATACATCACATTTTCGTGGTATTTTGCGTCGATATTGGTCAGCTGTTGCTCGAACTTCATTTCAAAAAGTGACACACCTTGGGCCTCTATTAATGCAAAGCCAGCGTTTAATTTACCGCGGCCATCTATTTTCATGTTATCAGGCAGCATCTGAGTATGTTCAAATGTCGAAAGAATATCTGCCAGCTCAGTGTCAAATGACCATTGTCCGGCGAGTGAGGCAGGCTGGTGCTTTTGGGGTAATTTTAATAAGTGATAGCTAGATAGTGAAAGGGCGTCAAGTTGCCATTGCTCAGTTCCCGTCAGTAATTGTTGTTTTAATGATAGTGTTTGATCTAAATTTATTTGATCGAATTTTAATGCCTTATACCGGCGTGTTCTCGACTTACTCGGGATAAGCTTATCAAGCTTAATATTATTCAGTTGCCAACTAAGAGTTGACTGATTGGTTTGGGATAAAGCTTGCGATAGTAGGTCAATGCTAGGCGTGGTTTCGTTCAATGTTAATTCAATATTTTGTTTAGCTTCAATTCGAAACTTGCCTAATTGAGCCTCATAACTTGGCTTATTAAATGCTAAAGGCGTTGGCTGAGTAAATGAAAAGGAATCGAAGCCAAACGCAAAACCATTTACGTTAAACTTCATTACTGAATTCAATGGTACAGGTGAGTTCGAGGGATTAAGGTTAGATGGCTGCAAAGCAGCATTGGAAGATGTTATAGAAGGCGTTTGAGATAATGTAAAACTTGACGGCTCTGTTAGCTGCCAATATACATTTTCTGTATTTAGGTTTTTATGATTAAAGGTGGCATCGAGTTTATCTGAATATATTGACGCGCTATTAATAACCATCTCGGCAGTATTATTTGTTGCCTTGATTGAAATATCCGTTGTTAGTTCACTATTTTCGAAACTGATCTCATGGGGGATAAAATCCATAGCGGTTAGGTTGATGTGTTGTTTCTGCTTAAGGTGGCTTAATACTTCTGCGTCAAAGCTGATATCTGAATTATCTTTTACGATATGATTATTTTTTAGAGTGATATCAGCTGACAAAACAGGATGAGAAATGTTAATAGCGGCATCATAATTCGCTGTAATAGTTGCTTGATCATCCAATCTTGTTTGTATAGTCAGAGGTTTGGTAAGAGCGAGTTGCCAAAGAATAGGGTGCTCAAGCTGTTTTATTAATTCATGTTTCTCTGTTGGCAACACTATTGAAGGCTGCAGTAGTTGGATCAATTGTTCCAACTGGCGTTTGTCTGTACTTTGTTGCCAGCTTATTGGGGCAAGTTTAACGTTTAGGTTTGGCGAAACCGTATCTGCTTCAGGCTTGTAGTTTATTTCTACCTGAATTGGCGATGCAGGATTAAAAGCAACGTTTTTAACTGCTGATGAGCTGATAGTTAACTCATTAATTATTTGCTTGCTTTGGATTGCCCCAGTAATTAAATCTATTGAAGTTGTACTATTCCAAAGCCCTTTAATTGTCAGCATATGCGTGCTTATGGCACTTTGTAATGAGTCTAATGTTGATAAAAAAGAGGATTGTTCTAAAGAAGAGCTGGCTCGCTCCTTATCCTGTATACCGTCTTTCTGAGTATGTAAGGCATATTCGTTTAGGGTGAGGCTCAGCTGTTCCAATCCTTCACGGAGTGAGTTAAGTTCTGTGTAGTGAGTAAGCTGCCATTGAGTGGAATCGAGTGTTAGAGACAGGTTTGCAACAGCCTGTTGCATGAGTAAAAATTCACCGCTTAACGTTTTACGTATAGAAGGACTTGGTTGTGCTTGACTGAGTTTAGGTGTCAGCAAATTCAGGTGCTTAGCTTGAATAATTGCACGATCATTATTTTGAAATGGTAAATAGATATTTATTGCTGCTAATTTTATTTCGGGAATGTGCGATAAACTTAATCCTATACTCCCAGCGTTATCTGTTTGCTGTTGGGGCTGAAAAAAACTATCTCCCAAGTTAACATCAATTTTATTCACACTGAAATCACTAATATCTTCTAGTGATAACTTCATACTTTTTAAGACATTATACCCATTGTTGAGTTGGATTTTAACTTCATGAAGGGCGATTTCACTATCTTGATAACGAACTAATATGAAAGGGAAATGCCATTGATTAGCACTATCAATACTAACTTTGGCATCCAAAACTCTTACACTGTATGGCTCTGCTAACGAGTTCACGATATTCAGTGCAATCGACCGAAAATTTTGTTGGATGAACACAGCAAATATTGTGGCCAATGTGAGACACATAATGAGAAGTCGTTTAACAGTGAAAATTCGAACTGTCATGTCAAAGTTTTGTCTTAAGGTATTGATTTATGAAGTGCGGTAAAGAATAGCATAGCTAAAAATTGATGGCTGTAGTTAGTCATATACATCAGCAACATAAAAAGGCTAATCTGATTTTTCGTGTTTTATCTATTTGACAGTGTTGTCTTTTGTAAGAAGAAAACAAGGCCAATCACAGCGCTTAAATCTATGTTGGCCAAGTATTAGCGACTAATAAAGCTTGGTTTTAAGCTTTAAGCAAAAATCTAAACGTAGCTTCGTGAAGACTGATAGTAATGTTAAACCCAGCGGATATGAGTTGTTAATGTATGGCTTGCTCCCGGTGCTAGCTTAACTTGGTCTTCAAGTACGTTAGCCGCTTCATGGCACACCATAGTGAGGTAATCTTCATCGTTAAAGCGAGATAATCGCTGAGACTTGTCAATCCATGGGTTCCATAGCACTGCAGATTGGCTGTTCTCTCTTGCTACTTCAATTGTCCCTTCTGGTGTGTGTAAATGTTGAATAGGGGCTAAATCGGTATAGACACGATCGGTTTCACGAGTAAAGTTAACTTCATCGCCTTCTTGCGGGTAAGGGCCTTTTGCAAATTCGATGTATTTAGCCCCAGTAAAACCAGTTGCTTTAAGCTGATGAATATCACCGATAGGAAAATAAGTGTGTAATGCTTGAGTTAGATTAACATCGTAGTCACAGTTATTTTTATTAACAATGCTGACTGAAAGGGTTTCAGCTAAGGTAAATAATACGCTAACTTCCGTATCATGAGGCCAGTATTGTTTATTGTCCTCTGTGATAGCCAAGGTAAAAACTAAATCGACAACTTGATTACGCATTTTTACAGAGGCGAGTGACCAAAGACTGGTTCTAGCAAAGCCATGCTGAGGGAATCCGGGGATGTCACTTGCGCCAAACCAAGGCCAGCAAACAGGGATCCCGCCGCGTATGCCATTACCAGGTTGATAATCATCAGCGCCAGATACCCAAAGAAGAGGTGCTTTGTCTTTTGGCTTGAAGAAATCAATTTGTGCGCCTTGAAGAAAAATGCTGGCTTGGCACAAATCGGTATTTATTTCGACATAATCTAAACCGTTAGGGTGTTTTTTAGTGGTAACCGAACCCATAATGCGCTGTCCTTGTATTGGTGAGGATCATTTAATTTCAAAATTCTAATGGTTAGCTTACAAAGTTTTTACGATAAAAAAAGCATTTCACTAATTGTTTTTACGGATTAAGTTTTTAGCGTTTAACTTAACTCTGATTTCCATTTCAACTGAGTTTGTAACTCAATTACTTGCTTTTGAATTTACCGGCTGAAATGCAGTAAGCGATTATTTGCGGGCATAGCGAAGTCATGTTGAAGCTTAAACCCTTGCTCAGTGGCCAGGGTTTCTATCCATTCTATATCGCGAATACCACTCTCAGGATTATTTTCTTTTAACCATTGATCGAATGACTCATTACTTTCACTGGTGTAGCGGCCTTTATAATTAAAAGGGCCATAGATAATCAGCGCTGCATCTTGTGAGATATGCTTCCCAATTTGGTTAAAAAAGGCGTTAACCATAGCTTGGCTCATAATATGTAATGTATTGGCCGTAAAGACTGCATCAATCTCACTCTCATTCAGCGCCTGAGGCCACGATTGCATGACATCTAAAGCGATTGCAGGTATTAGATTAACTGACCCTTCGAGCGTAATACGGCGATTTAAATCAGCCAGGTAGCTAGGTTGATCGCTCGCTTGCCATTGTAAGTGTGGTAATTGAGAAGAAAAGAATACGCAATGTTGCCCAGTGCCACTGCCAATTTCTAAAACCTGTTGGCGAGTGGCTAAAATCTGTTGTAACTCTTTAATGATTGCATGCTTGTTGTTCTCACAGGCTTGTGAAAACGGTAATTGAGAGAGTGAGGTTATGATAAATCTACCTTTTCCATTTCTAATTGTTGAAGTGCTATTACCGCTTGAGTGCGATTTCTGACGCCGAGTTTGCGGAAAATGGCCGTAGCATGGGCTTTAATCGTGGCTTCAGATACACCAAAGTCATAGGCAATTTGTTTATTCAGTAAACCTTCAGCAAACATTTGTAATACGCGGTATTGCTGCGGCGTTAAATCAGATAACTTGCTTGCCATTTGGCTAGTCGGATCGTCATCAACTTCAAGGATTTCCGTGCCTTCAGGTAGCCAAATATCACCATATAACACAGCATCTAATGCTTCTTTTAGTGTATCCATAGATGCAGATTTGGGAATAAACCCAGAGCTTCCATAATGAATAGCACGGCTGATTGTTTGCACGTCTTCATGGGCTGAAATGACGACAACTGGGATATCAGGGTAATGACCTCGAAGATGGATAAGGGTCGAGTAGCCATGTGAGCCAGGCATCTGCAAATCGAGTAAGATTAAGTCTAGATCTGCTGCTTTGTCATCAAGTACTTGCTGTAAGGCATCGGCACTGTCAGCTTCAAACCAATTAGTACCTTGAAAAGCATTATTTAATGCTTGTCGTAAGGCATTACGAAATAAGGGATGGTCATCGGCGATAATAATATTTAAGTTTTGAAGCTTCATGGCTTTTTAGTTGTCTTGGTTGCACGTGAAGGTAATTTTAATGTAACAGATAATTAGGCAATCGATCCACGATAAAGTGAAACAGTATATCGAAAACAATGATTTTAAAACTGGCTTTAGACCTTTGTCTAATAAGCAGGGTGTTTGAGTAAGAAAAGCTACCACTTTTAGGTGGTTGCAGTGTCAAAGTTAAGCTAATTGATTAGTCGAAATTATAAATAGTGTAAGCAATCATTGGGGAAAACGAATACATTCGCCAATGATTGCTATGGGATAATGAAATGACTAAGCAGGGTGTTGGACTGGCCAAACTGGAATTGGGTGACGTTCATTATCGACTGCCACGAATGTGAATACACCTCTAATAGCGTGCTCTCGAAGATCTTGATACATATCCTCAACGTAGATATTTACTTCCACTTTTAAAGATGTATTCCCAACATGAATGACTCGAGCTACGAGCTCAGCAAGGCTCCCAGCAGGAATGGCTTTTTTGAAGTCAATTCGGTCAGAACTCACCGTGACTAATGCTTTACGGCAAAATCGGGTAGCAGCAATAAACGCCGTTTCGTCCATCCATGCAAGGGCATCGCCACCAAAAAGCGTATTATGATGATTGGTATTTGAAGGGAAAATAGCTTTAATGACTTTGGCTTCAGATTGTTCGATTCTGGCTAAAATATCATCGGAGTACTGTGGTGTTTCTTCGTTTTGTTCTTTTTGGGTAAAGGGCATACAACGACCTAATTAATTGCTTAGTACATCTAGTTGGAGGCAGGATTATACGGATAAGTGATTTAAATAGGTAGGTTTGTTAACAATAACAATATTTAACGAGAGTGATGCAAAAAGTGAGTCATCTTGAGTCGCTTAAAGATTTAGTAGCGAAGAACTAATGTCGACACACTCGTTGAATGTGTGTTGTCTTGACTTTCAATAGTAAGAATATAAACACGATCATACTCTGTCGCTTCATCAATATCTTTACCTGATTCGCCTCCAAGTAAATCGACTAACGCAGGCGTGGTGTTACTGTGGCCGACGATTAAAATATGATTAACGTGTGATGATGTGAGTAATTGTGAAAACGAAGCAAGCTCTTTCGGATCATAAGAAGTGATAGGTAATTTTTGACTATCAGCAGTTGGTTTTGCTGTGAGCTGAGTACGTTTGTAATTTGTGCTGTAAATTGCGGATAAAGAAACAGAGGATAGTAAATGGGCCAATTGCTGGGCTCGTTGTTGACCAGCTTTTGATAACTGAGGGTCTTTACCTGATAATTTTTCAGCGTGTCTAACTAATATCAATGTTTTGGTTTTTGACTCATTTACCGTGGTTTCAGCTGCAATTAAACCGCTTGAAAATACCATTAATGTTAAAATGACCAATAAGCCAAAGGTCATGAGTAAACCAGTTATATACCTTCGATTCAGTTCTTTTTTATAGTTATTATCCATTATCTGCCTTCCTTTTTTATTTTTATTAGTCAGCTAAGTAATATTCTATTGTTGATACAACTCGAACCCGTTTTATGTGAGGGTTATTTTTATCTCTATTTGTAATACTGAATTGCCCTTGAGATGCACGTTTGATTTTTCCAAGTTGGCTTTGTGAGTCGGTCGCAAATTTTTCAGCAACTAAACGTGCATTGTTGGTTGATTGCTCAATCATTTGTGGTTTCACATCATTCAATCGAGTGAAAATGTACTCGATTTGCGCATCATAGTTATTCTGCGAAAATACAATCCCTTGTTTACCGAGCTGAGATATTTCTGGCATGACTTGTCGAACGGTGTCAATCTCTGAAGAGTACACAGTCATTGTTTGTAACGCGGTATAGCGAAACTCAACTGCTTGATTGCCACCATACTGCTGAGCAAGTTTGTCGGTAATCATGGGAGCCGATATTGTAATTTCGTCTGTTTTGATTGAGTGTGAAATTAAAAAATCATTGATAAGTTTGTTCTGCTTTTCAACTTCAACATATAAATCTTCGAGCTGATTACTGGCTGCGGTAAATTGTATCGGCCAAATGACTACATCTGCAGAATATTCGTTTTCTGCTAGACCTTTAACCGTGACACTCCTATCCAGTAACTTGTATTCAATTATGGCTTGTTTTAGTAATACACCGAGCACTGCCATACCGATGAATAATAAAAGGCCAAGAATGGTGGCACTGGTTTTAGATTGTGTCATCAAGCGGTTCTCCTTAGCAGCCGGTATTGGTTTAAAATGTAAAGTTACAGTGCAAATAAAATGTGAATTAACCGAACTGCAACAATTATCTGTTTAAGACCTTAGCCGTAAGTTGACGTGCTCGTCAACTTTTTAACCTAGCGTCGTTGATAATTGACCTGTAAAAGAAGAGGTAGGGTGGAAAGGATCGGGTACAATACTTTGTTATTCTGGTGATAACAATGGATGGCTTAGCTAATTCTATTGATACAAAAAAGCCTTGAGCAGCGTATCATCAAGGCTTTTAGAAACAGATATTTATCAGGGTTGTTAGCCTAAAGTGAAATCGAGCCTAACCCGTGTTTCAGCCTTAACGGGTTTGCCATCTTCAAACTTAGGGGCATAGCGCCATTGTTCAAGAACTTTAATGCTTTCATCTTCAAATGCTTTACCACCTGTTGAGTTGACTATTTCAGGTTCAGATACAAAGCCTTGCTCATTAACAGTAAAGCTTAGTACCACCATTCCCTCAACGCCACTTCTCGCTTTACTTATTGGGTAGTTTGGATTGACACGGTAAATTGGAGTCTGTTGTTGCTCTTGGCTCCAAGGTTTCATGCTACCTATGGCAAGGCAATGTTCGGTAGCTTGTTCAGCTTTATTTTTTTTACTATAAAGTGTTACTAATCTCGCATGGGCTGCTAGTTCATATGGGTGAGAATAATCCAACATTTGATATTGTTTGATTACTTCCAGTAATTCTATTTCTGCTTGGTCATATTTTTTATTAGCAAGATATACCGCTGAACTTTCAAATCTTGAGTTAACTAAAACAGTTGAGTCCATTGGCAGGAGTTCGCTGTATATTTCTTTCGCTTGGAGTATATATTTACGTACTTGCTTTTTATCATATTTCGTTTGTACAAGCTTGCTATAAGATGCTGAAAGGGTGTGAGCATATAATATTGGCTGTTCGCTATCTGAAGCAATTTTTCGAGCTTTAGAAAGTAAACCTTTAGCAAGTTTCAAATCCTTAGTTTTATCAGCATAGGTTAAGAGAGGATCAACCAATTGGACACTATCTTCGCCGTAATGATTTTTATACTGCTCTAATGTTTGTTCATAATATGGCGCAGCGTCTTCATGTTGCTTATTATTGCTAAGCGCTATGGCTAAATTAAAACCTAGATTGGTCGTATCGATACTGGTTTCACCGTAGATATGTTGACCTAAGTCATAAGCTTGTTGGGCCGCGTGAGCAGCTTGTTGGGTATTCCCTGCTTTAAATGCGACATTATATGCTTCGTAAGCTTGTTTGAATTCTTCCGGAGTTGCATTTACTTGTGAAGAAAGTAATAAGGTGCTTAAAAGTATGCTGGTAAAACTGACATTATTTGTACTACGACTCATTCCAATTCCTTTGAATATTACTCATCATTCCATGTTGTATTAGAGGATTGTAGCCTTTGCCTTATTTCATAACAATATAATTTACTCATCAAAGTAATTGATGTGCTGATGATAGGTGCTGTCTGTTGCGTTATTGAAAAACTCGACAATAATTACTTGAAGGAAAGCGGGGTAATCGAAATACTCATGCTACTTCAGGGAAGAAATATGTCACTAGCAGATAACGTACTCATTGAAAAAACGGCTAAAGGGGATTCGCTTACATTTTGGCGCCGGGTTATCTTTTATCGTATTTTTACCTTGTTAGCTATTGCCTGTGTACCAGTCTATTTCACTAGTGTTTATCTTTGTATTCAAGCTGACTTATTTTCAATGGCTGTGTTCGATACCATAGTTTACGCTATTTTACTGTTCATCATTTACGATAAAAACCTCAGTGATAGGACTCGTTTTTCTATCGGCAGCTTATTAGCTTTTAGCATAGGTTTTGGTTTTTTAGTGGCGATAGGACCAAGTGGGGCAGGTTTTTTTTGGTTATTCATTTTTCCACCATTAACATGTATTTTGTTGGGAAAAAAAGCCAGTAACCTTGCACAGGTAATCAATGCTGTATCACTGGTCATTCTTGGTTTTGCATATCATTTTGATTTACATATATGGCCTAGTATTGATGGCTATAATTGGGTAATTTGGGCCGTTGTGGTTGTCAATTTTATTGTGACCAATGCCATTGTTACCATTTCAACCGCTTACTTATTAGGTAAGTTATCAACTTCACTAGAAAGCACTTCAACATCAAGGCGAGCAACCGTCATTGGGTTAGCTAAATTGGCAGAGTATAGAGACAACGAAACTGGCGCTCATATACTGAGAATGCAGCAGTATGCATCCATGTTAGCCAAACAACGTTATGTAGATCATGATGCGCCAGAAGAGCTGACTAAAGCGTTTATTACTGAGATAACCTTATCCTCGGTACTGCACGATATCGGTAAAGTTGGCATTGCCGATGCGATTTTATTAAAGCCAGGCAAGTTAACGGCTGATGAGTTTGAACATATTAAAGCGCATCCTGTCATTGGAGCCCAAGTGCTTGAAAGCATCACTCAATTTGCTCCTGAGTGTGGCTATATTAAAATGGGTCGTGATATTGCCGGTGGTCATCATGAAAAGTGGGATGGCAGTGGTTACCCAAAAGGTCTATCTGGGCTTGAGATCCCTTTATCTGCACGAATTGTAGCCTTAGTGGATGTTTACGATGCACTCACTTCACCACGCTGTTATAAAAAGCCTTTTACCCATCAACAAGCGGTTTCACTAATTTTAGAAGGTAAAGGAAAGCACTTTGATCCTAAACTCGTGGAGAGTTTTATGGCTATTCATACATTGTTTGAAAAGTTATCTTTACAATCTCTGGACGAAGATACGAGCCCGCTTAGTGTTACATTTCTGCCCAGCTAGTTAATCGGACTTCATAAAAGGCTCAGTTATTTGGCTTTAGAAACAAAAATACCAATCATATGATTGGTATTTTGAAATATAACTCATGTTATTGTTTAAGCCATTATTATTACTATCACATTGCAGTAAATAGTCTATTTAGCATTACTCAATATTATTGTTATTTTGCTAGTAGAGCACGGCGATCTTTCGATGCTTGGGCTAGATTTCTAAGTAATTTTTCAGAATCTTCCCAGTGCAGACAGGCATCGGTGATGCTTTGACCATAGGTTAATGGCTGGCCGTCAACGACTTTCTGATTACCTTCAACCATAAAACTCTCTGCCATAATACCGGCAACAGCAGTGCTACCGTTACGCATTTGTTCCATAATACTATCGGCAACGTTGAGCTGATTTTTATGTTTCTTTTCACTATTGCCATGACTGAAATCAACAACGATACGCTGAGTTACATCCACTTTTTCAAGTTGCGCTCGAACTGATTCAATATCTTCGGCTGAGTAGTTCGGCTTTTTGCCACCACGTAAAATGATATGGCCGTATGGGTTCCCGTGGGTACGGTAAACAGCCATTGCTCCATCTTTATCTGGAGAATAAAAAATATGTGGCACTTGTGCTGCACGTACTGCATCAACCGCTATGTTGATATTGCCATCTGTCCCATTTTTAAATCCGACAGGGCATGATAATGCTGATGCCATTTCACGGTGAATTTGACTTTCAGTCGTGCGGGCACCGATCGCACCCCAAGTGATTAAATCAGCAATATATTGGCCATTGACCATGTCTAAGAATTCAGTTGCGATTGGCAATTTAAGTTCAGTGATTTGCTGTAATAAATGGCGAGCCATTCTTAAGCCTTTATTAGGGCTAAAACTACCGTCTAGATCAGGATCTGAAATTAATCCTTTCCAACCAACAATAGTACGAGGTTTCTCAAAATAGACACGCATAACAATGCATAAGTCTTCTTTTAACTCGTGATGTAATTTCGCTAAACGTTGAGCGTAATCTAAAGCAGCTTCCGTATCGTGAATGGAGCAAGGGCCAATAATGACTAAAAGTCTTTGATCTTCGCCTGCTATGATGGCTTCGACTTCACGACGTTGCTCAACTAAATAGTCAGCAGCATCTTGGGTTAATGGGTATTCAGATGCGAGTTGCGCAGGTGAAATTACCTTACATAAAAGAGAGGTACGTAGTTCGTCAGTTTTAATTGTCATTCATTTTACCGAGCATGTTTGCGATGAATTAACATCATATTGCTCGGGATTATAACGAATTAGCAGGCGATAGACACGTTGAAATCGACGAAGTTATTGAACAAAAGTGGATAATTTGACCTAAGTTAGCTGAAAATGCTGTTAGTTCAGCATTTTCGCTAACATGAATAATACGTTAAATTAGATTTAAGGCATTAAATAGCATAATAAAACTTAAAACATGTGGCGTTTTAAGCCTGTGACATCAAGAATTTTTGCTGAAATTTCTTCAACAGAGTGGAAGGTGGTGTTCACAAACGGGATACGTTCTTTTTTATACAACATTTCAACTTCTTTCACTTCGATTCGACACTGCCTTAAAGAAGAGTAGCGGCTATTTTCCATTCTGCCTTGACGGATCTCATGCAGGCGGTTGGGATCAATGGTTAAACCAAACAGTTTAGATTTATTACGCTTTAACGCCTCGGGTAACTTTAAGTTATCCATATCATCTTCAGTGAACGGATAGTTAGCAGCTTTAATACCAAATTGCATCGATAAATATAAACTTGAAGGGGTTTTACCACAGCGTGAAACACCCAATAAAATGATGTCGGCTTTGTCCATATGCTTCATGGTTTGGCCATCATCGTTCTCCATTGTGTAATTTATCGCTTCTATCCGAGAGTCATAGCCCAAGTTACTTTTACCATGGGTACGGTTCATCACCGGCTGGGCTTCGATACCTAATTGTTTTTCTAACGGGCTAACGAAAGTGTTTAAAAAATCATAATCCAACCCTTCGCTGGAATAAATGATGTCCCGAATTTCTGGTTTAACGATTGAGTGGAAAAGTATTGGTCTTTCGCCTGTTGTAATAAAACAATCATTTATTTGTTGCTTAACCTTCTCTGCTTTTTGAATCGTTTCGACAAACGGAATTGTAAACGCCTCAAATTCCACAGGAAATTGTGAGAGTACGGCATGGCCAAAGACTTCTGCTGTGATTGCTGTGCCATCTGATATATAAAATACTTTTGGTGCCATTATGACCTCTTGTAGTAATAAAATTACAAATAAAATTATAGATTTACGTCACTTGTGTGGGAGTGTAGAATGCCGCTGCCCTCGTGTGAAGGGGCCATTGAAATAAACTTGTGGAGAGATAACTGTGCAGCAATACATACTCTGGTATCAAGAACTAGGCATGGGTGATGTAAACAAGGTTGGCGGTAAGAATGCGTCACTTGGTGAAATGATCAGTAACCTAGCAAACGCTGGTGTTCAAGTCCCTGGTGGATTTGCTACAACCTCTCATGCGTTTAATGAGTTTCTAGAGCAAAGTGGTGTTAACCAGAAAATTTTCGATATTCTAGCAACATTGGATGTTGATGACGTAAATGAATTAGCGAAAGTTGGTGCACAGATCAGACAATGGGTAATCGATACCCCATTTCAACCAGAACTAGAAGATGCGATTCGTGAAGCTTACGAGCAACTTTCTAGCGAGACCCAAGAAGCATCATTTGCAGTGCGTTCATCAGCAACAGCTGAAGATATGCCAGATGCTTCATTTGCTGGTCAACAAGAAACTTTCCTAAACGTTAAAGGCTTTGACGCTGTATTACTTGCGATTAAGCATGTATACGCTTCGCTATTTAACGACCGTGCAATTTCTTATCGTGTTCACCAAGGTTACGAGCATCAAGGTGTCGCATTATCTGCTGGCGTACAACGAATGGTACGTTCAGATAAAGCATCATCAGGTGTGATGTTTACTATGGACACTGAGTCAGGTAATAACGACGTAGTCTTTATCACTTCATCATTTGGTTTAGGTGAAATGGTTGTTCAAGGCGCGGTTAACCCTGATGAATTCTACGTGCACAAACCAATTTTAGCGCAAGGGCATCAAGCCGTTGTGCGCCGTAATATCGGCAGCAAGTTAATTCAGATGGTTTACTCTGATGATGCTTCACATGGCAAACAAGTTAAAATCGAAGATATCCCAGCTGAGCAACGTGGCGTATTCTCAATTAACGATGAAGAAGTCATGGAGCTGGCGAAACAAGCGGTTATCATTGAGCAGCATTACGGACGTCCAATGGACATCGAGTGGGCTAAAGATGGTAACGACGGCAAACTTTATATCGTTCAAGCACGCCCTGAAACAGTTCGCAGCCGTGAAGATGTACAGCTGATTGAGCGTTACCACCTTAAAACTAAAGGTGACGTAGTTTCTGAAGGTCGTGCAATCGGTCATAAAATCGGTACAGGTGTGGCTAAAGTGCTTGCTTCTATCGACGATATGGATCAAATCGAGCCTGGTGATGTATTAGTTACCGACATGACTGACCCAGATTGGGAACCAATCATGAAGCGTGCTAGTGCGATTGTTACTAACCGTGGTGGCCGTACTTGTCACGCAGCAATTATTGCGCGTGAACTAGGTGTTCCAGCTGTTGTAGGTTGTGGTGATGTGACAGACTATATCAAGAACGGTCAAACAGTGACGGTTTCTTGTGCTGAAGGTGACACTGGTTTCATTTACGATGGTAAGCAAGAATTTGAAGTTGTCACCAATCGTGTTGATTCATTACCTGAATTACCAATGAAGATCATGATGAACGTGGGTAACCCAGATCGTGCATTCGATTTTGCCCGTTTACCAAATGAAGGTGTTGGTCTAGCGCGTCTAGAATTCATCATCAACCGTATGATTGGTATTCATCCTAAAGCATTACTTGAATTCAACTCACAACCCGCTGAGCTTCAGCAAGAAATCAATGAGATGATTGCAGGTTATGAGTCTCCAGTTGAATACTATGTTGCTCGCTTAGTTGAAGGTATCGCAACGATTGGTAGTGCGTTCTATCCTAAGAAAGTTATCGTACGTATGTCAGACTTTAAGTCTAACGAATACGCTAACCTTGTTGGTGGTGACCGTTATGAGCCAGAAGAAGAAAACCCAATGTTGGGCTTCCGTGGTGCTAGCCGTTACATTTCAGAGTCATTCCGTGACTGTTTTGCACTAGAGTGTGAAGCAATTAAGCGTGTGCGCAATGAAATGGGCCTTAAAAACGTTGAAATCATGATCCCATTCGTTCGTACAGTTGACGAAGCGGCGCAAGTGATTGAACTATTGAAAGAGCAAGGCCTAGAGCGTGGTAAAGACGGTTTACGCGTTATCATGATGTGTGAGTTACCTTCAAATGCATTGCTTGCAGACCAGTTCTTAGAGCACTTTGATGGCTTCTCAATCGGTTCAAATGACTTAACTCAGTTAACGTTAGGTCTAGACCGTGACTCTGGCATCATCAGTCATCTATTTGATGAGCGTAATGATGCAGTTAAAGCATTATTATCGTTAGCGATTAAAGCGGCTAAAGCGAAAGGTGCATATGTTGGAATTTGTGGGCAAGGCCCATCAGACCATGCCGACTTTGCTCAATGGTTAGTTGAACAAGGTATCGATACTGTATCACTTAACCCTGATACCGTAATCGACACTTGGTTATACCTAGCAGAAGAACATGCATAATCGATTGTTTGAAACGTCTTCATGACGTTACAAAAAAGCCGCTTAATAGCGGCTTTTTTTTGCCTTAAAAACAGTAATTAGCGCTAAATTTACAAATGACTTGAGTGCTCACTCGACAATCTATTCATCTGAATAACGTATATCTGCTAGACTCAGTAGGTTTTTGGTTATTAAAGAAATTCAACTATGAATCGGGCTCCGTTAAAGCAAGCGAAAACAATTGATAATGTATTCAATAGTGCATATTGGCATCTTAGCCAACAAGATTTCACTATTGAAGAAATTCGTCAAAAGCTGCTGCGAAAAACAGACAAGATTGAATGGGTTGATAAAGTGTTGGCACACTTAATTGAAAGAGGTTACCTAAAAACAAATTACGAGTTTGCAGTACGCTTTTGTGAGCTTGCCTATAGTAACGAACAAGGTAATGGAGCGATTAAAGGTAGATTACAACAACGTGGAGTTGAACTAACCGATATTGAACGTGCAATTGAGCATGTTATGTTTGAGCAAAATATTGATCTTAATATTCTTGCTTCTGCTAGGTTGAGTAATAAGTATGATAACTTTTTAAGTACCACTAAAGAAAAAGTGTATAGCCAAATGACCACTAAAGGCTTTACGCGTGCGCAAATCGATTACGCTTTATCAATTCACCCACAAAAAGACACTTTACGCTCAAAGCTCTCTATTAAAGCTGAGAAAGCTGATTTAAAGATAGAAATCATAAAACTATATAACAAAGGCAAAGGTAAGAAAGTCATTTTACAAGAACTAACACAACGTTTAATTGATGTCAGTGACTTTGAGAACGTGGTTTATCAGTTAACCTTGTCTCAAGAGGTTGATTTTTATGAGAGCTGTCAAAAGCAACTTGCTAAAAAGAGATATGTTCTTAGTGATTACAACGAGAAATCCAAAGCTTATGCCTACTTAATGCGAAGGGGCTTTAATAGCGACGAAATTAAAGAAGCCTTCTCTGCGGCTGTCGACTCCGAATAAAAAACAACTATTTGTGTTTAGCAAACATCTCTATTTGTGATGTTAGTTGTCAATTAAAATTTGAAAATGTTTCAATCATTAGCGTGTTTTTGTTGTTTAAAAATAGCGATATTATGTATTCATCAACACGGTTCACAAAGATCCAAATACATTATTAAGGGTTAAATTATGAGTAAATTAACGATTGTTGCCAACATTATTGCAAAAGCAGACAAAGTCGAATTGGTTAAAGCAGAACTAGTAAAATTGATTGATGTAACTCGAGCTGAAGAAGGTTGTATTAATTATGACTTACATCAAGATAATGAAAATCCTGCTCATTTTTTATTTTATGAAAACTGGCAGTCACGTGAGTTATGGCAAACACATATGAACAATACACATTTAGCTGACTACATCGCTGCGACAGAAGGCGCTGTCGACTCGTTTGTATTGAATGAAATGACTCATATCGGTTAATTATTTAATAAAAGCCTTTTTGAACAAGGCTTTTTTGGCGTTTTATGATTTCAGATGTTAACTTTTATCTAGCCGCTATACCCGCAGTGTTTTTTTATGGCATGGGCAAAGGGGGCGTAGGAGGTATTTTGGGAATGCTGTCAGTACCGCTGATGGCATTAACCGTTTCGCCTATACAAGCCGCAGCAATACTATTACCTCTGTTATGCGTTATGGACTTGATTGCCCTTTATTACCATCGAAAAAATTGTAACTACCATGAGTTAAAGCAAATGCTGCCTTTTGCCATCATAGGTATTATTGTTGCTGCTTATTTTATGGGAAGTCTGCCTGCACATATCGTGGAGTTTATAATTGGTGGCTTAGCAATGGCTTTTCTAGCGCAAAAATGTCTATGTAAAAAAAGCCAGGCTCCTTCAAAAGTTAATAATCACCTGTTAATGCTGACGTCAGGTTTTGCTAGCACGATTGCCCATGCTGGTGGTCCACCAGTGAGTATGGCGTTATTACCTAAAAATTTACCTAAAGCGCAATTAATTGGTACAAGTGTGGTGTTTTTTGCCCTGATTAACTTTATAAAGCTTATTCCATATACCTATATGGGGCAGTTTGATGCAGCAAACCTGAATACCTCATTATTGTTAGTGCCAATAGCTTTTTTAGGTGTAAGAACAGGTGTTTGGCTGGTGAATCGCATTTCACAGCAGTTGATTTATACCTTTAGTTATTGGGTATTATTTCTAGTTGGCATAAAAATGATCTATTCAGGAGTCACTGGTGGATAAACTAAAAACAGAGGTTAGGGCACGTCCGTGAACACTTGATTTTAATCATTGACAATTATGCCTTTATTTACCAGTTGAGTTTTCAGTCCTGCGACTTTATCCCTAAATAAATCACGTAATCGTCTCACTGTAGGGGTGATTGACTGGCGGCTTGGACAAATTAACCACAGCTCTGTCGGGGTAGCTTGATAATCTAATAACAGTGGCGTGACGCGTTCATTGAGTAAATCATCAGCCATATCTAAGCATGATTTTATCGCTATACCTTGCCCCGAAACACACCAACGTCTCACTAAATCGCCATCATTGGAACTTCGGTTACCGACAAGTTTAGTTTTAATCGTGTCCTGCTGTTGGGTAAACGTCCACTCATCTTGAACGACCTCACGCAGTTGATACAAAAGTGCATTGTGATTTTTTAACTCGTGCGGATGCTGCGGTTTACCTTGCTTTTTAAGGTATTCGGGCGCTGCGCATACGACACGTGGAATATCGCAGATTTTAAACCCATAAGTACTGGCATCAGTGGGGGAGCCATACCTTAGCGCCATATCAACTGAGTCACGATAAAAATCGATATTACTATCGCTGATATTGCTACGTACGCTAACGTCAGGATTAGAAATAAGGAATTCATCAATCCAAGGGATGACAACATTTCGACCTAAATCTGATGATAGTGCTATTCGGATTTCTCCTTGCAGTACATCAGAGTCATCTCGTACGTTTTGTTGGGCGTTGTCGAGTAATTGAACGGCTTGTTGACAGTGTGGAAGGTAACGCTCACCCGCTGGTGATAACCTCAGCTGTCGTGTGGTTCTTATGAATAGTTCAACCCCTAAATGTGTCTCGACGCGTTTGACTGCAGCACTGGCTGTTGCAACTCGCATATCAAGGCTGTTTGCAGCAGCAGTTATACTGCGAAACTCTGCTACTTTTAATATCACTTGTAAATCTTGAATCAGCATAATATCAACTTAATTTTGAAAATCTTTTACACATTATAGTGTTGTTAATGATGACATATTGAGGCAATTGTAAAAGAAACCTGATAACAATTTGAGCCTTATTCGATAGGGTTATGAGCATATTGAATGACTGTATGAAAGAGTGGCGTATTAATGGCAGTATGTACAACAAATTGAATTGGATGAATCATGTTTTTCGCATGTAAGATGGGATGACACAATGAAAACAATAGGCTTGTTAGGCGGAATGAGCTGGGAGTCAACCAGCAACTATTACAAGGCAATCAATCAAGGAATCAAGGCGTCACTAGGTGGCTTACATTCAGCCAAAGTATGTCTGTTTAGTGTTAACTTTGCTGAGATTGAGTCACTACAGCACCAAGGTGATTGGCAACAAACTGCTGAAATTTTATCAAATGCAGCTAAATCGGTTGAAGCGGGTGGTGCTGATTGTTTACTTATTTGCACTAATACCATGCATAAAGTGGCAGAAGAAGTACAGCGAGCTATCTCTATTCCCTTGCTGCATATAGCCGATGCTACAGCTAGCACTCTGCTTCTAGATGGTATTCGTACCGTGGGTTTACTTGGCACTCAATTTACCATGTCACAAAATTTTTATAAGGGAAGGTTAACCGAACATCATGGTATTGATGTCATTGTCCCGAACGAAACACAACAAGAGGTGATTCATCACATTATTTATTCAGAGTTATGTCTTGGTGAGATTAAGGAGTCATCTCGTCACCAATATCTTGAAATAATCGATGATCTTTACCAGCAGGGGGCTCAAGCAGTCATCTTGGGCTGTACTGAAATTGCCTTATTGGTACAGCAACAAGATACTCAGGTGCCACTTTATGATACGACACAGATTCACGCAGCGTGTGCGGTGAAATTTGCCTTGCATAAGTAAGCGGCTAGCTTATTCGTCACCTATCAATAACTGCTATTAATTAACAGTTAACTCAAGAAAAAGGTGTTTTTGACCTACTCACTATTGATGCTAACAAGTTAGTTTATATCGTTGGCTGAAATTGTTGTATTACGATTGAAAAAACTCAATATAATCCCGAATAGTGCGACAACAGCAAGGTATACAAAAACGCCACGCGCGGTACCGTATACGGTAATAAACATCACCACAGAAGTAATATTCAATAATGCCGAAAAACCTTTACGGATGTTGTTATTAGTAAATGTACCTGCCGCATTTAATAATAATGTCGCAAAATATGCCGTCATTAACGCGAATAATAATGTCATGCTAGATTCCTTCTTTAAGTTGCAGTGTTGAAGTTTGATACGTTTCATTCAACGATAAAGTGCTATTTAATTTTTGATACATTAGTAATAAGGCAATACCCATGATGCATAATACTAAATCGACGCCAACAGAGACGTAATGACCTGTAACAAAGACATTAAGAAGGTGACTGTTGGTTAAGATGGCGTCCATTGGCATGATGAGAATCAATAACCAAGATGTGGAAAGGGTGAGGCATTGCATGGCCTTTTTGGCACTCATAACAAAAGGCAGACAGCAAGCCAGAAACCAAGTTATGAAGAACACGTAAAATAATAAGCTGGTGGCATCAATACCTGGATACCATTTATTGACAATCAATTGAGTTGGGAACAACACTACGGTAGCTAAAACTAGTCCTGCACAACTACCTATCAGTAATTTATTGAATCTAATATACGTTTCTCGACTATGTGCAGGGTGCTTGGCATTCATACCTCTTTCTATCCATAACATAATGCCTGATATTGGTATCAGTGCAGTACTCAGGCCTAATATCGCCCAAATCGCTTTAATGAAAACGCCGCCAAAATTTCCGAAATGTAATGGAAACATCGCGTCTAGGATTTTTCCTGTTATGCCTTCAAGCCGACCGAAATTTGCTTGGGTGTTAATATACTCAGCATTGTTACCTTGATAAATTAAGGTCTCACCGCCGAGCTGTTCACCACCAGTTCCGAATAAGTAGACTAAAGCATTTTTATCGCCGTAGCCCATTATTGCTACACGATTAAATGTTAAGTCTGGTCTTTGTTGTTCGCTAGCTTGTAAAATTGTTGCAAGCTTTGTTGGTGCTGCGACCTCAGCCATGATAGGTGGCTTTATTGCGGTAAAGGTTTCAATTAATTTTTCTTGGTCGCCATTAAAGCTGACGTAAGCTGCTGCAGGCACTAAAATGACAGTTGCTAAGCCTAAAAAAGCACCTGTAAATGCAATCATAGAGTGGAAAAGCACAGCCCAAACACTCATTACTTTATGGCCATCATTTAATGCAAGTGAAAAACTTTTACTGAGTCTAAAAGTAAATAATTGAGCCAAAATTTTTCTATGAATAACTATCCCTGTGGCGATCGACACCATTAGTGTTAAGCCTAATAATCCGGTGAGAATTAACCCAATAGGTCGCCCTAAATGTAAGTCTGCATGAAAATGAGCAATGAACGTGGCCATATTGAGTTTAATATGACTAAAAAAGCTCTCCATATCGGTTTTATTAGTGATCTTAAGTGAATTGGGTTCTAACTCATAAACAACGCCTTTGTGCTCTTCCTTGCCATTTTCATCAATAAAGTGACCTTCATAAATAAGCCGAACCGAGGCCGAGTTTTTAGCATCAGGTAGTTGGATATGAACTTCTTCTAAATATTCAAGATCAACTTCAGCGGCATGTTGATGCACTTTTTCTGCTAATTGTGCAGAGGTACTTTCAATTGGACCTCGAATTGCGTTATTTGCCCATACAGTTAATTCTGGTTTTGCAAAAACAGCAACGGCACCTGTAAAGGCAATAATAAACAGCAATATTCCAGTAATGATGCCAACCCAGGAATGGAGTTTATATAGTTTTTTTATTGTAAGACTTTTCATTACTTTACCGTTAACCGACTAATGAGAAATAGGCTAGAAGAGAGTGAGAAATAATCAGCGTCAACATAATTAAATACACGTACTTTACTGAGGTCGCCATATAGCTGTAGATGAAAAGAGCTGTCCAAATAAAAGAAAACAGTAAAATCGGGATACCAATAGCATCATTTTGATGAAAAGGAAGGTAAGTTGTCATCCCTGGGATCATGACAGTCGCAGTTATTAATGCCAGCACAATAGCGGCAAAGCTTCGGGCTTTTAAATGTGTGAATGTGGCATTACCTTGGTAACTATCAGTTTTATCCATAAAAGTAATTTGTCTAATCCGAGGTTAACTTAATCTAAATCCTAATGTTAATGATAATTGTTAGCATTACTTATGTAAAGTGAACTTCCGATCTATTTCGGATTTGGTTTTAATCAGATGTTGTGATTCGAGTAAGGTCAGGGAGCAGTTGAGGTTTTATTGTGAGGTACTTATTCGTTGGCAAGTAAAAGTATAACGAGTTTACAGGATTGAAGTTAACTAGGCATATTAAAACAGTGGTAGCTTTTTCAGTCACACAACTTTGATTACTTGTTGACTTATACTATATATCGAATATTTTTTTAAAACAATACTAATTAAAACAGTATATTACAAGCGGTTCTCACACTTATAATATACTGGTAAACAAAATTATTCAGCAGTTTTACTCACCTTATTGTCAACATACTCGTTAATTGAAATTGCTCTTTGATTAATTCTTCCACATCCACGAGCTAGTTGTGTTCGCTCAACACTATTAACCCCTAAAGCCATGGCTTGGTAAAATCGGCTATTGTATTTATTAATTGATACACGAACTTGTTCTTGATCATATAGACTGAGCACACTTTCAATAGCACTAGTATCTTTACCAATAAAATCATATTTTACATAGCAGTCAGAAAGGTCTTTTAATAATTCGTTTGCAACGTAGTCTTTATGGTTTGGAGCTGATATGTCATCACTTGCAACTGCGCTAAAACTCAATAGGATTCCTAAAGTCGTTAATATCGATTTATATGTTTTCATGTTTAACATCCCAAAATAGTTAATGTCTAGATAAAGGTAATACAATCAAACATTTGCTCAGAAGCTTAAAAGGGGTAGTATTGCACTCCTTCCTTGAGCTATTGCATCCTCTCCTTGGTTAAATCAATAAATAATTCAGTAACTTGTATTATTACTTGGAAGTAATACAATCTAAAGCTAAATTAACATTGATGAATTAATACTAGCATAAGTATATTTTCTGTCTAACCAGAATTGATTTCAGTTAACATTGAGCAATTATGTGGTTGTGTACTTATAACAATTCGCAGAATAGTTACAATAGAAATGAAAACATGAGGGAAGTCGTGCCAGCTTGCAGGGGTAGGTTATGTAATTAAGTCATAAGTTCTTGCAAGCAGGCTTAATCGGACAATTAAATCCTTATTAAATTTCATATATCAGCGTTTATTCAAAGAACGGGTAATTGAAATTATTTACAATAAATTACCAATATTTTTGTTTGTTCAGCGCATCAACACAGCTTATAACGCTGTCTTGTTTGCTAATCTCTTTCTCATTAAGCGTTTGTGCGATCCAGCCTTCTGGATACGTTAATGTGAAGGGGGCAGTAATAATGGCATCGTTAATCTGCTTAAAACCAACCTTATTGTAGTAGTTAGGGTCGCCATAACTAAACACACGTTCAACACCAGTTGCTTTAAGATAAGACAAACCTTCAAGAATCAGTTTCTGCCCGATTCCCTGACCTTGGTTCTCGGTATTAATCGCAACAGGAGACAAGATAAATGCGTTTGCGTTATTCGCAGTAACAAGTCGACTGAAGAAGATGCAACCAATAACAAACTCGTTTTCAGTGGCAACAAAACCAATGAGATCTTTTGAGTCAGTTGTTGTGATTAAATCATCAACAAGTGTGGCAATAACTTGTCCTTCATCGGCTCCCTCTGAGTCGGAAAATACATTAGCAAAAAGCTCTATAACGGTTTCTGCTTGACTTGCTCGGTACTGTGCGATTTTCATGGGTGCCTTTTTTATTTAAATGAGAACGTAATAACATCGTTAGAATTAAACTGATTAAATGTCGATTAACAGTGTAGCCAAATTTGCTTAATAGGGGCTGAATAAAATTGAACGTACAAAGATAATTATGCCAATAATTTGTGCTTTTATGTACTTACGATCATAAGCTTATAGTAACTGTTCATAAGCGTTAATGACGTTTTTGACCAGCAAGGGTTGTCCTTTTTGAATTCGCTGATAATGCGCTAACGTTTTATGCAGGTATTGCTGATTTATCAATTTTTGCTCTTCGCAATCTGTTTGCCAAAAAAGCTCACCAGTTAAACTAATTGGTCTCATCTTGTCAGCGTTATTGGTGACATGAATGACTTCATAGTAGCGGCCATTTTCTTCAATCAATACTTCCGCTTCTAACGATAAATGTAGATTTGAAAGATTTTGGCGCAGTTCAAATTGGTGATGAACAGGACACAGGAGAATATCTATTACTTGATCAGGATGAGCATGAAGTATGTTAGTGACTAAATCACTCATTAAGTCGCCGCCAATGCCTGCAATGATTACCAAGTGATGGCCTTGGTATTGAGTTAACGGTAATAAGGAAACATCGATACAGTGGGTTTGCCAAGTGTTGGTATCAGCAAAGAAATGGTTCAATTTGTGGCTTAAATTTGACATCAATTCTGGCACAATATCAACAAAATGGACCTTAGCAGATTGTTGTTTTAATAGTGCAGCGCCGAGGTAACCATGATCGCAGCAACAATCCCAAATATGATCAAACCCTGGTTCTACCATATGACATATTTGTAATAAGCGTTTGCTGAGTTTCATTAGCCAGATCCTAAAAAGGCGCTATTTTAGTCGGTTTCAATGCTTTTTGCTGCAATATTTACAGCACGTACTTCAATTTTTTTACAATGAAAATGATCGATAATTTATAAGGCTTGAGTAGACTCTCTTATCACTAACTCTGGTGAATAAAATGATACTTGCGCTGTTGGATTAATAGTAGCTGACAGGGCTAACAAGGCCGCATTTTTAGCCATGGAATCAATAGGATAACGTAAGGTTGTTAGCTTAGGTCTTGAATAACGTGATAATAACACGTCATCAAAGCCGATGACGGAAACATCATTAGGTACTGACAAGCCTTTATCTTCAAGGGTTGAAATAACACCAATGGCCATAGCGTCGTTATATACAAATATGGCACTGAAGGGAGTATTTTGTTTAAGTAAATCTTGAGCCGCTTGTTCTCCACCTTGCAGGCTAGGTGATGCATAGGTGATTAATTTATCATTGAGTGTTAAGCCATGACTTGCTAAACCACGTTGAAATCCTGCCAAACGTTCTTTTGGATCATCAATATCCAGATTACTGTTTACACACGCAATATTGCAATGATTTAACTCGGAGAAATAGTCAGCCGCTTTTTGACCACCAATGTGGTTATCAAGCCAAATACAGCGGTGACTGATTGCTTCAATATAGCGATCAATTAATACAAACTTTGGGTTATCGTTAAACAAAGCGATTAATGTTTCATCTGGTATTTTTTTGCTATGAATCACGATTGATTCACAGCGCTGTTGCATCAAAGACGTTATCGCTTTCATTTCTGATTCAGCACTCACTTGGCCAGTACTGATAAGTAGCTGCACTTTATTTTCTCGCGCAATTTGGTCGACTCCTTTGGCGAGTGCTGCAAAAAATGGGTCAGCAACATCAGGAATAACCACACCAATGGTAGCTGCTTTTTTCATGACCAATGAACGAGCATTAACATTGGGCTGATACCCCATAGTGTTAATTAGGTGTTGAATACGTTCTCGGGTTTTAGCGCCCACTTTGGGTCCATTATTAACGACACGTGATACAGTAGCCACAGATACATTGGCGGCTCTAGCGATATCTTTAATGGTTGCTTTTGACACAACATATCCTGAATGAAAATTATTAGTAGCAGTAAATTACCTTTCTAACTCGGGTTTAGCAAACAAATAGTCCAATTAAAAATAGCTATTGCATAAAAGAGGGTAAACGTTTACCCTTTTGTCATTGTATTGTTTTTAAACAGCACGTGTGACATCGAGTTATTAGCATTATTGTTTATAAAATTGAAATGGAAAGCATCATGACGTTTGATCCTACTGAGCATCCTCATCGCCGATTTAATCCATTGATAAATGAGTGGATACTTGTTTCACCACATCGAGCAAAGCGGCCTTGGCAAGGCCAAGTTGAAAGCATTGATAATGACGTTAAGCCTAGTTATGACGAGTCTTGCTTTTTGTGCTCGGGTAATACGCGAATTAATGGAGAAGTGAATCCTGAGTATCAAGATACTTTTGTATTTCAAAATGATTTTGCTGCATTAAAACCAGACACCCCTAAACACAGTGAAAACGATCCTTTATTTAAAATGGAAACAGAGCAAGGTGAAAGTCGTGTTATTTGTTTTTCGCCTGATCACAGTAAAAGCTTGCCGCAGTTATCTGTTGCTGCCATCACAAAAGTCGTGGCCTGTTGGCAAGAGCAAACTCGAGAATTAAGCGAGCAGTATCAGTGGGTACAAGTATTTGAGAATAAAGGGGCGGTTATGGGCTGCTCAAATCCTCATCCACATGGCCAAGTTTGGGCGCAAAATCATTTACCAACGTTAGTGCAAAAAAAACAATTGGCATTGTCTTCGTATTATGAGGCCCATCAATCAAGCCTTTTAAATGACTACGTTGGCAGAGAACTGGACAATGCAGAACGCATTGTAGTGGCTAATGAAGATTGGGTCGTTGTGGTGCCTTATTGGGCGGCTTGGCCATTTGAAACATTAGTCTTACCGCGTTTTAGTGTAACTCGCATGACAGAACTCAGCTGTGCACAACAGTCGACACTCGCCGATATTATTAAAAAAATTACCATTAAATACGACAACCTTTTTAATTGTTCTTTCCCGTATTCAATGGGGTGGCATGGTGCGCCATTTGATGGCAAAAACCACCCTGAATGGACATTACATGCCAGCTTTTTACCACCACTTTTACGTTCTGCCAGTGTACGAAAGTTTATGGTGGGATATGAAATGATGGCCGAATCTCAACGGGATCTCACCCCAGAACAAGCTGCCACAATGCTTCGTCAGCAAAGTGATGTGCATTATAAATCAGAATAAGCGGCCATTTGGGCAAGTATAAAGACTACGAAATATAGCCAGTAGCTGGCGCATCGAAGCGCTTTATTTAAAGAGATAATACAGATAACGGATTGAATAATGAGTGAGCAATTGATAAAGAATGTAAAACACGCTTTCGAAGCGCAATTTGGTTATGCCTCTAGTCATGTCGTTACGGCGCCAGGCAGAGTCAACTTAATTGGCGAGCACACTGATTATAATGATGGTTTTGTGTTGCCATGCGCCATTAATTACAACGCAGCAGTAGCTGCAAGTCGTCGTGATGACAATGTCGTACGAGTTATTTCGTTAGATTATGGCTTAGCTGTTGATGAGTTTAGTGTAAGTGAAGAAATAACTCATGCAGAGCATGATTGGGCTAATTACATTCGTGGCGTGGTAAAGCACTTATTATTACGTGGTTATCATTTTAATGGCGCCGATATCGTTATTAGTGGAAATGTCCCACAAGGCGCGGGGTTAAGCTCATCTGCGGCATTAGAAGTGGTGATAGGTCAAACCTTTAAAACCTTATATCACTTAGCTATATCGCAACAAGAAATCGCCCTAAATGGCCAAGAAGCTGAGAATAAGTTTGTTGGGTGTAATTGCGGCATTATGGATCAGCTTATTTCGGCGCAGGCCAAAAAAGGCCATGCGTTATTAATTGATTGCCGCTCATTAAATACTCAGCCAGTAAAACTGCCTGCTGGTTTCAGCGTATTAATTGTAAACTCCAACAAAAAACGTGGTTTAGTCGACAGTGAGTACAATACTCGCAGGCAGCAATGTGAAGATGCAGCAGCTTATTTTAATGTTCAGGCACTGCGTGATGTTGATATCGCAAGATTTAATGATCAACAAAGTGAACTTTCATCAGTAATTGCCAAGCGAGCAAGGCATATTATCACCGAAAATCAACGTACCATAGATGCTGCTGAGGCAATGAGAAATAATGACATCAAAACATTACAACGACTTATGGCAGAATCGCATGCATCTATGCGAGATGATTTTGAAATAACGGTATCGGAAATCGATATTTTAGTGGAGATCATTAAAGCTGAGATAGGAGAGGCTGGTGGAGTAAGAATGACCGGTGGAGGCTTTGGAGGTTGTGTGGTTTCACTCGTACCTGATGAGATGGTTGAGCAAGTGATTAAAGCGGTTAATGCACAATACGAGCAGCAAACAGGCCTGGCTCCAAGTATCTTCATATGCAGTGCGGAAGAGGGAGCGACTGCGGTAGATGAGTAAGTGTTATTTATTGTTATTTTTTCTTAATAAGCCATATCGTCTGTAATACCGTCTATTGTGTTACACGACACATGTAATTTAGTATTCTGATCATCACACTTTATCACCTATCTAGTTTGCATGATGACTCGATAGGTGTTTTTTTATTGATATCTTTTCACAGGTTTTTCATAAGCTGTATATAATCTGAATCTGATAAAAACAGATAGTAATCCAGCTATTGCTAGTTAGCGCTTCTGATTAAGTACTTTGGATTAAGTACTTTGGATTAAGTACTTTGGATTAATAACTTCTGATTAATAACTTCTGATTAAATACGTTGGATTTAGCATCTCAAATTAGTGCTTCAGATAGATTTGTATAAAACGGATTTTGACTCTGCTTTAATATTCACCTCTGATTTAAAATCATCGACTATAAGGAAATAACATGATTTACCACTTTACAGCTAAGAAGATACCGTGCCTAGCAAGCGCTTTACGTTCAGTCATGTTTTTAGGCCTAAGCCTGACTTTCGTTTCTAGTTTTTTGAGCACAGCTGTCGCCATAGAGCCAACCGATGATATTGCAGTTGAGCAACTCCTTAAAACAACCAAAAGTTGGGATGGTCGTACACTACCTAGTTACCCAACAGGTCAACCAGAAGTCACTATTTTAAAAATAACCATTGCCCCCGGTGCGACCTTGCCATATCACCAGCATCCGGTCATTAATGCTGGCATATTAACGAAAGGACATTTAACTGTAACGACAAAAGCCGGTAAACAACTCGTTATGAAAGCGGGTGATGCAATAGCTGAAGTCGTTGATAAATGGCATTACGGTACTAACTCAGGAGTAGAACCAGTCGAGATAATTGTTTTTTATGCAGGAATAGAAGGTAAACCGTTAACAATCAAGCAGAAATAAGCGCTATTTAAATTTTAAACATTTCTCTAAAACCGATATCAACTCACTCTGTAGGAATTAACAGGTCGTTTATTGTTAGGCTCGGTTATCAATTTGGCCAATTAATTTTTGCCAATTATTGTCTACCAATTAATTACAGACATTACAATTGTGCCAATGATGCTCAATGATAAGTCATCATATTCATTAGGATGAGGCAGATATTTATCAATTGATGAAATATGCAGCCATGATTTTGTAGAATATTCAATCGATATCAAAATTTAATGAATTTTACTAACTCAACTACTTAGCTGTTATTTTTTTGTTTATAATGATGACAAAATTACTATAACAGAAGTCGACTATGCTGCCGCTGCTATCCCATCATCAAACATTAGAACCTATCTATTTACGCTTTTTAGAAGCGCTTGAAGCCTCTTCGTTTGCAGGTGAAATAGATAAACGTTACAGCGCAAGGCTAATCCAAGCGACCGATAATTCTGTTTACCAGTTTTTACCTCAAGCTGTAATTTATCCGCTAAATCAAACTGATGTTGAACTGGTGTTAACACTGGCTTCAGATCCTCAATATAAGCAAGTCACTTTTAGTGCCCGTGGCGGTGGTACAGGTACTAACGGTCAGTCTTTAACTCATGGCTTTATTCTTGATGTTTCAAGGCATATGAATCAAGTGCTTGAAGTCAACGCTGAAGAAGGTTGGGTCAGAGTACAAGCCGGTGTCGTTAAAGATGCATTGAACGATGCACTGCGGCCACATGGATACTTTTTTAGTCCTGACTTATCAACCTCTAACCGTGCCACTGTTGGCGGGATGATTAATACTGATGCTTCTGGTGCGGGTTCTCTTGTCTATGGTAAAACCTCAGATCATGTATTAGGACTAACCAGCGTGCTGGTTGATGGCAGTGTACTAGCAACTTCACCAATGCAAGGTGATATTGCACTGGGTAAACAAGGTGATTTACACCAACAAGTTAATCAAAACTCCTTTGCTCAACATATTGTCAGTCATATAGCGAGTCGTTGTCATGAAAAGCGAGACTTGATTGTTAAGCAATTCCCTGCGTTAAATCGTTTTTTAACGGGGTATGATTTACGCCATGTCTGGAATGATGATCTGACTCAATTTGATTTATCGCGGATATTAGCAGGCTCTGAAGGCACGCTAGCGGTCTTAACCGAAGCTAAACTTAATATTACACCGCTTCCTAACACGCGAATGATGCTTAATATCAAATATGATTCGTTTGAGTCAGCATTACGGCATGCACCTTCTTTGGTTGCAGCCAGTGCCACAGTGGTTGAAACGATCGATTCAAAAGTGCTTAACCTTGCCCGCGAAGATATCATCTGGCATTCAGTTTCGCATTTGATTGAAGCTGTACCTGATAAAGTCATCGAGGGGCTTAACATGGTTGAGTTTGCGGGTGATGAAGAGGATGTCAAAGCACGTATTAGCAAACTGGAATCTGTGTTGGCAAGCCAACTTGCCAATGAAGAAGCTGGTGTTGTGGGTTATCAAATCACTTCAGATAAACCGAGTATCAATAAAATTTATGCGATGCGTAAAAAAGCAGTAGGTCTGCTAGGTGCAACAAAAGGACGCCGAAAACCACTTGCATTTGCCGAAGACACCGCAGTGCCGCCTGAAAACTTAGCTGACTTTATTATGGA
Organism: Shewanella sp. MMG014; assembly: GCF_018100775.1. Taxonomy (NCBI): domain Bacteria; kingdom Pseudomonadati; phylum Pseudomonadota; class Gammaproteobacteria; order Alteromonadales; family Shewanellaceae; genus Shewanella; species Shewanella sp. MMG014. The sequence goes on along the minus strand of NZ_JAGJDZ010000002.1, from coordinate 283,408 downwards.
GTTTCGTCATTTATTAGACGGGCATAAGCTGCAATATGGCATGTTTGGTCATGTTGATGCTGGTGTGTTACATGTTCGTCCTGCACTAGATATGTGTGATGAAGCAGATGAAAAGTTATTGAAAACCATTTCAGATCAAGTGGCAGAGTTAACGCTTAAATATGGCGGCTTGATGTGGGGTGAACATGGTAAAGGTGTTCGCGGAGAATACGGTCCAGCGGTATTTGGCGATGAACTGTACGGTGAGCTTGAAGAAATTAAAGGTTTATTCGATCCGCAAAACCGTTTAAACCCAGGTAAATTGGTTGCTCCAAAAGACAGTGGCCCTATGATGTTTAACGTTGACAGTGTTAAACGTGGCACATTCGACCGTCAAATCCCAATCCAAGTACGTGATGCGTTTCCTGATGTGATGAACTGCAATGGTAATGGCCTTTGCTTTAACTACAGCAGTTATTCTTTTATGTGTCCGTCATTTAAAGCAACGGGCGACCGTATCCATTCGCCAAAGGGGCGCAGTGGCTTAATGAGAGAATGGCTACGTTTACTAGAAGCTGAAGGTGTTGATGTTGATGCCCTAGCTAAGTCAAAACCATTAAGTTTTTTACAACGTGCTCAGAATAGCTATAACGCAGAGCGTGACTACGATTATTCCCATGAAGTAATGGAGTCTTTGAAAGGATGTTTAGCCTGTAAAGCATGCTCTGGACAATGCCCAGTTAAAGTCGATGTGCCTAAATTCAGAGCGCAATTTTTTAATATCTATTACAAGCGTTACATGCGCCCAGCAAAAGACTATTTGGTCGCAGGTATTGAAGATATGTTACCTATGATGGCCGCAATGCCAAAGGTGACTAACTTTGCATCGCAAAATAAACTCAGCCAATGGGTGATTAAAAAATCGATTGGTTATGTCGATGCGCCAGCATTATCGGTGCCGACACTCAAACAACGCTTAGATGGACACGAAAGTCGTGGCTATGATTTAGAAGCGCTACAGGGTATTCCTGAGTCAGAGCGTGCTCAATATGTGTTAGTAGTTCAAGATCCTTTTAACAGCTTTTATGATGCGGATCTGGTGTATCGCTTTATTCAGCTAATAAAAGAAATGGGCTTAAAGCCGGTATTATTGCCATTTAAACCTAATGGTAAGCCTACCCACATAAAAGGTTTTTTAGATAAGTTTGCAAAAACAGCGCAATCCAGTGCTGATTTTTTGAATCAAGTGTACGCGCTTAATATGCCAATGGTAGGGTTAGACCCAGCCTTAGTCTTATGTTACCGAGATGAATATCAGCAAGTATTAGGCAATAGTCGTGGAAATTTTGAAGTGTTATTAGCAAATGAATGGCTAACGGATGCCATCAATTCAATACCAAAACTGAATAACACGCAGCAAAAATTTAGTTGGTTCAGCCATTGTACTGAATCTACGGCAAAACCTGCCACGCCAGCAGAATGGAAAACCATATTTAGTCACTTTGGGGCTGAATTCGATGTGATAAACGTTGGTTGCTGCGGTATGGCAGGCACCTACGGTCACGAACAAGATAATTTAGGTCGTTCCACTAAATTGTTTGCTATGTCTTGGCAGCCGACCTTAGATAAGATTGACGATAAAACGCAAATTTTAGTGTCAGGCTATTCATGTCGAAGCCAAGTTAAACGTTTTGCAGGCTTCAAACCAAAACATCCAATTGAAGCCTTATTGCAATTGTTAGTTCAAGCGAAACAAGATAATGGCTGACCCCATTAACATTGCCGAACAATTGGGGCAATTAAGCCCCAATAATAACGAAAGCCAACAATCGTCTACACGGTTATGCAGTGATGAGCCACTATTTAATATTAATAAGCAAGGCGACTGGACGTATTTGGGCAGTCCACTGCCGAAAAAGTTTGCTAAGTTATTTGCGAGTGTACTCAATGGTATTGATGGGAAGTATTTCTTGATTACGCCAGTGGAAATGGTGCAGGTGACAGTTGAACGTCACGCTTTCGTGATTGTTGATTATATTGAAAATGATGATAACAGCTTATCCCTAATTAGCAGTATTGGTACTGAGCATATAATCAACAACCCTTCATTGGTGAGATTGTTAGAAGATGCTATTGAATTTCCAGTAGAAAGAGGCGTCATTGCAGGGTTAGGGCGTGCTTGTTACTACCGCTATATTAATCAATTTGTAACAGACTGACTAAAATAGCGGTCTTATACGTATCTTACCTAGCTTAAGGTGTTAACCTGAGTATATGATGGTAATCTAAAATACAACTCAGAAATCTGCATTCTTAGCTTGATTCGTTAATTTACCTAGTAGCTAAGGATTGCTGAGCATGTAGGAGGGTTTATGAAGCGGTACGAAAGTCTTTATTATCAAATCTCTCACCTCAACATCACGCTTCAAAATGAGCTTGATGAACGCTTAAAACGTTATGAATTAGACGTTAAGCTTTGGCCGGTGCTGTTTTCTTTATGGCAAGAAGAGGGCATAAGCCAAACTGAACTATCAAAGCTATGTGATGTGGCTAACTACACCATGACGCGTCTGCTTGACCAATTACAAGTACAAGGCTATATCACTCGCCACCAAGAGTCAGACAATCGCCGTGCATTCCAAATTTTCTTAACTGACGCGGGCAAAGCGCTAGAGCAAGACTTGATCCATGAAGCGCAGTGGGTCAATGAGAAGTGTCTGGAAGCTCTCGATGAGCAAGAACAGCAAACTTTATTGCAATTGTTGAATAAAATAAATAAATAGCCTGAGCATGAGTAAGACGGAGTCTATTTACAGTTTCAGGTATATTGATTTATCAATAAAAAGGCCGTTAATGTTGTCATTAACGGCCTTTTGTTTTTTGTCAGTTTGAGCTTATGGTTTGTTTAGGCTGACAATTCTTCATGCTTATGCACGAGATTAAAGTCAGCTAATACGGCATAAGCACTTGGTATAATAAATAATACCAATAAGGTAGAGGTGAAAATACCAAACACAATAGAGATTACAATCGGTTTTACGACTTGCGCCTGTAATGAGGTTTCCATCAGTAATGGCAGTAACCCTGCAGCTGTAGTAAGCGATGTTAAAAATACCGCTCTAAATCTATCTCGGCTCGCTTTGACTACTGCTTCTTGAATGTCATCACCTATATCAACGTGGTGCCTTATGTATTGCACCAATAAGATGGAGTCGTTGACGACAATACCAGCTAATGAAACAAAGCCTAAAATTGATGGCATTGATAGGCTGTGACCTGTTAATAAATGTCCCCAGAATACCCCAATTAAGGCAAGTGGGATGGCTAACATCACCACAAATGGTTCTAAGTAACTTCTGAATTGAAAACTTAAAATGGCGAACAAGCCAAATAAGCCAATGATGAAACCTTGCATGAACGAGGCACCAGTTTTAGCAGTTTCTTTAGCCGCGCCTTCATAGTCCACTCGTAAACCTGGATATTTTTCTCGTAATTCATTGGCATATTCATTACGTACTTTACTGACAATCTCACTACCATTGGCTTTAGCATTATCAATATCAGCCATTACGGTTACGGTACGCTGACTTTCAATTCGCTGTATACGTACGTAAGAGCGCTCATAATTCAATGTAGCGACAGCATTAAGTGGTAGCTGACTCCCATCACTAAGCATAATAGGAAAGTTGGCTAATGCCTGTAAATTCCCTGCTTGTTGTTTATTTAGGCGTACTTGAATTTCAATGTTTTCGGGTCCTGCTTGCACGTCATCGGCAGTTTGCCCAAAGTAAGCTGCGCGCAGTTGTGATGCGATCATCTCGCCATCGACACCGAAATTTTCAGCGCCGTCACGCAATTTAACGAGCACTTCTTCTTTGCCTGGGCGCATGTCGTCTAAAATACCATTTACACCTGAGAACTGGCTTAAATAAGATTGCAGATCGACTGAGGCCATTTTGAGTAATTCTAAGTCATCATGTTGAAGTCTGACTTCCACATCACGCCCAGCAGGCCCCATACTTGGTTGCTTAAAGACGAGCGATAATGGCTCAGCAATGTCTCCACTTTCTAGACGCCAATCTCGAATAAAGTCATCGATTAAGCTTTCTCGAGTCTCCGCTGACAATAAATCTAACCTGACTGTTGCAACGTGGGGACCTGATTCGCCGGCATCGGCATTCATGTTGTATTGTTCGGTGATATACCGAATTAAATTTGAGTCTTCTTGATTCTCTTTGGTATAACGGTCACCCACTTTATTCGCACTGGCAACTAACTTTTCGACCACTTGTTTGGTTTGATCCAGTGTTGAGCCAGGCGGCAATATAATGCGCGCTTCAGCAATATCACCATCAAGCTCAGGGAAGCCAACAAATTTCACAGCGCCGCCGGCAACTAGGGCAATAGAGACAAAGAGTAAACCTAAGGTTGCCCCAAGGCTTGCATAACGCCACTTAACCACGAAGGTGACAGCTTCAACTAAATTGTTATTACGGAAATGCTCAAATTTTTCTAAAAAGACACGCTTAAATTTAAGCGGTGGTTTTTCTTGTTTATTTGATTTTAATGAGTGGCTTAAATGGTTCGGTAAAATCAAAAAAGCTTCAATCAAACTGACGCTGAGCACCATAATTAAGACGAGTGGTACAACAGATAGTACATCGCCCATTTGGCCGTCGAGCCACAACAAACTGCCAAAAATAAATACTGTCGTTAAAAAGGATGAGAATACCCCTGGTGCGACCTTTTTAACTCCTTGAGTGACAGCATCATTAATGGGTAAGCCTTTTTCTACATGGGCAGCAACTGACTCTGCAATCACAATGGCATCATCCATCATGATACCGATGGCCATTAACAAACCGACTAGGCTCATGATGTTAATGGATACGCCAAACACCCACATTAAAAATAACCCGCCCATGAAGGCGACAGGCAGACCTGCGGACACCCAAAAAGAATAACGTAACGAGAAAAACAGCCACATTGAAAAGAACACTAAGATGATCCCTTGCCAGCCATTTTTAAGCAGCATGGATAATCTGTCTTGTAGCAATGATGACATATCATTTGTCAGCGTGAGCGTTACGCCATCAGGGGCGACGAGTTGCTCTTGGGCAACAAACTCGGTGACTCGCTCTTTAATGCGCAAAGCATCATCAGCTTTATTTTTTTGAACTTTTAATACCGCTGCAGCTTTACCATTAAATATGGTGTGCTCTTCTTCTAGTTCAAATAAGTCTTCAATTTTAGCGATATCACGTAAGCGAACCACACCGCCTTCAGGGTTTGATGATACGATTATTTTACCCAAATTTTCTGGGGTAATTTGCCGCTCATCAAAACGGATCAATAAGTTTTTATCTGATAACTCTACGCTGCCTGCTGGCATTTGAACGTTCTGACGGCCAACTTTATCGGCGACTTCTGCCACGGTAAGTCCTAAACGTCTTATGTCAGCCTCGTTTAGCTCGACTCGGATTTGATGATCTGAAAAGCCTGATACTGTGACTAAATTAACCCCTGCATCAATCTTTAATCGTCGCTTTAAATCTTCAGCGTAAGACTTTAAGTGAGGCAAACTGGCATCGGCTGCAATAGCAATATCGACGACAGGTTCAGCCCAATCAAGCTCTTTGACGGTTGGTGGGTCAATTTGTGATGGGAAGTCCTTAATGGCGTTAATTTCAGTCTGAATATCGACTAAACTGCGACCCATATCGGCATCACCGTTGAGCTTAACGGTAAGAGAGGCAAAGCCTTCTTGTGCATCACATTTGGTTTCTTCAATGTCGCTTAGGCCATCAATGGCATCTTCCATTCTCAAACATAAGCTTTCTTCAACCTCTGCAGGAGAGGCGCCTGGATAAACGACACTGGCAATAATGTAAGGCGGGCTAAACTCTGGGAATGTTTCTCGCTTAATTTTGCCAATACTACTTAGGCCGACAACAAAAAACGCCAGCATCATCAAGTTTGCGATGGTTGGATGTCGAGTGAAAAAGTTAATCACTGGTTTGACTCCTCATCACTTTGACTGTTTTGTTGCGCCACTTTTAAACTCATGCCTGCAATGGCAGGAATTAGATCGTTAGTAACGATTTGCATGTTTTGCGTTAATGGTGCGGTTGTTGACAGGCTTTCGATTGCGACGCCCTTATCAGTGCGATATACCACTTTAACCTTAATAATCTGTAGTTTTCCTTCAAGATCCATGACATAGATTTGGTCGCCGTGGAGGGCTTTTTCAGGAATAACAAATTGCTCTGACGGGTAGCCATGGATATAAGCAGTAACAAACATGCCATTGGTTAATGGTGGGCGTTTTACCAGATCCATATCATTAAAGTCTTGTTCAACTTCCAGGTAAAAGCCTATGGTTGCTTGATCTGGATTAATGGTATCGGCTATACGAGTGAGTTTTGCTTGCCACTGGTGATGATTTTGTCCCATGTTGATTTCAACATAAGCATCAAAGTTGACTTTTTCGATTGATGGTAATGATGCTGTATCACGTGGGATCCCAGAGATGCTGCTAATCAGTGTTTCAGCATCTTGCAAAGAGAGCTCGGCTTTGATTTCTACAGCGCCGAGCTGGTGGGCTTCAAATAACACCGAACCATTCGTTACCGCTTGAGCTCGCTCTATGTTCACCTCAGCAATACGGGCGTCAAAGGGCAGGGTAAAACGGGTATTGTTGAGTTGTCGCTGTGCATCATTCAGTAAGGCTTGATTAACTTTGACTTGAGCTTGGGTCACTTTTCTATCATCGGGCAGTAAACTCAAGCTGCTGTTTAAGTCTTGAACTAGGTTACGCTGGGCAAGTAATGCTTGCTTTTGGGTTTCGAGTTCTGACTTAGATATAAGATTTTTAACATTTAGCGCTTGTTTACGCAGGTACTCTTGATCCACTAACGTGAGCTTTTGCTTTTCAATTTGCAAACTGGTTTCAAGGTTAACTTCTTTTTGGTTTAACTGAATTAACTGCGCCTCTGCGGCATTTACATTGGCTTCAGCTTGCGCCAATTTAAGTTCGTATTCGAGTGGATCAATAGCTAATACTAAGGTGCCAGCTTTAATTAAGCGGCCAGTTTCAAGTTCTGGGTGACGATAAATAATCTTACCACCAACCTCAGCAATACCTTGCCAACTGTGCTTTGGCGCGACTCTGCCATACGCTTTAATCACTGGCATACTTTGTTGTTTGTCGAGATTAATGACTTCAACTAAACGAGATTTGTCATGACCTGCTTCCAGTTCAGGCGATGAGCGCATTGCAATAGCGATAAATAAAATAATAAATCCGGCAGCAATCCCCGGGAAAACATAACGTCTTTTTAAGCTGGTCATTTTTTGCAGTCCTGGCTTGGTTGGTTGTCATCGGCAAAAAGCCCATGACGTAAAAGTGATGCATTGTGCTTCGCAAGCTTTTGCATAAATTCAGGTGAGGTTTCGATACCAACGGCTTTTTTAAATAGCTCAGGCATCAAAAAAGGGAAAATCAGTAAGCTAATAAAACTCATTTTGGCGCACATTACATCAACATCCGCTTTTAAAATATCGGCATCTTTAATTTTGTCTATGATGGCGAATTTAGGTGATGGCATTAAGGTTAATAGCCTTGTTTGTAGCTCACGATTTTGCGGTGAGTCAGGCAAACTTGCAGTGCGATAAATGAGCTTCGGAAAATCTGGGTTTTGACTCATCATACTGTAATAAGTGCTAAGTATTTCTTCTGGTGAGTTGTGGATCATTGCTTTGTTAGTTTGAGATATTTTTTGCGTCAGTGGTGCTAATGTTTCTTTTAGCATTTCACTGAATAAGCCCAATTTGGATTGAAAATAATAACGGATCAGACTGGCGTCAACATTCGCTTGCTGTGCAATCGCACGTACAGATACTTTGTCGTAATCACTTTCAACAAAGAGTACGCGAGCAGCTTCGATTAATGCATTGCGATTATCGACCTGAGTTAACGGTCTACCAGCAGTTTTTTTAAGAATGGGCATCGGTAAGCACTAATGTATGAATAATTCTTCAAGTGTAGAATATAGTAAGCCAACCTGAGTCTTTCGTTTACTATTTAAATTCATCAATATTCCACATTTGATGAATTAATTGAAAATTTCAACACTAGATCACACTTCTTGCAGTAGTGACCAAAATATTAAAACAGTATAAAAAACAAAAGCTAGCAAGATGCTAGCTTTTAGTCACAACAGAGTAAAAATCTGTGTTCAATTAAGTTAAATCATTTATAACGCTGTCGTTAGTATTTCTCGGCTGACAGTTAAATCAATATCACCATGTTCACCTAGTTTTGTCATACCGTGTTTTTCAAGGGCATTAACCATTACATCGACTTGATCTGTACCTAAATCAATATCTCCTAAACGAATTGGCACTTGCATTCGTTTAAAGAATGCTTCTGTTGCAAGAATCGCTTGATCAATTTTTTGCTCATCAGTGCCTGTAGTGATGCCAAATACACGTTCAGCATATTGAACTAGCTTGTCATGTTTTTGTACTCGGCGCACTTTCATTACTGCAGGTAACACGATTGATAAAGTACGTGCATGATCAATACCGTGGCTGGCTGTTAATTCATGACCAATCATGTGAGTCGACCAATCTTGTGGTACGCCGGCACCAATTAAGCCATTTAGTGCCATGGTGGCTGACCACATGATATTAGCTCTGACTTCAAGATCTTGTTTTGTCTCGGCAGCCAGAGCTTTAGGGCCTTCTTCAATTAAGGTTTGCAGTAAACCTTCACTGAATCTGTCTTGTACTTTACCGTTGACGCTGTAAGTTAAGTATTGCTCCATAATATGAATGTAAGCATCAATAACCCCATTACTAATTTGTCGATCTGACAGTGATAGCGTCACAGAAGGATCGAGTACTGCAAATAATGGTCTGACTAATGGGCTACCAAATGGCAGTTTATTACCATCTCGAGTAATAACTGAGCCACCATTAGACTCTGAACCTGTCGCTGGCAGTGTTAAGACTGCGCCGATTGGCAGTGCTTGTTTAACACTGGCCCCTTTTGCAACGATATCCCAAGGATCTTGGCCTTCAAATTTTGCTGCAGCGGCTATAAATTTAACGCCATCAACAACTGAACCACCGCCTACTGCTAGGAGGTAATCAATATTTTCCGCTTCAATGATGGCTTGCGCTTTCATTAATGTATCGTATTGCGGGTTAGGCTCAACACCAGAGAACTCAAACCAAGTATGGTCTTTAAGTGCTTCGGTGACTTGTTGGTATACGCCATTTGACTTAATCGACCCGCCACCATAAACCATTAATACTTTGGCATCTGCTGGGATTTCTTGGCTGATTGCGCTGATTTGGTTTTCACCAAATAAAATTTTTGTATTGTTTTGAAAAGAAAAATTTAACATGTGTCGTTCCTGATAATAAAGTGATGCACTGTGTTACACAGTGGGGATCAAGACTAATTGACTGTTATGCATTGAGCTGGCTAATCAACTTTTGTGCTGTTAATGATGAGCTAGCAGGATTTTGACCTGTAATGAGTAAGCCATCTTGTACGGAGAAAGCATGCCAATCTGCCGCTTTTTGGTAATCAGCGCCACGGGCGATAAGTTCATCTTCTAATAAAAATGGCACAATATCCGTTAATTGGACAGCGTCTTCTTCTGAGTTCGTGAAGCCTGTTACGGCTTTATCAGCGACAATATGCTTACCGTTTTGGTCTTTGACATTTAATAACACTGCTGTGGCGTGGCAAACTGCTGCGATAGGTTTATTTTGAACCACAAATTGGTTAATCAGTGAGATTGAATCTGCATTGTCAGCTAAATCCCATAATGGCCCATGTCCGCCCGGATAAAATACGCCATCAAACTCTGCTGGATTTATGCTAGATAATACACGAGTGTTAGCCAGCAATGATTTAAGCTGCTCGTCGTTGTCAAAACGGTGAGTGTCCTCTGTTTGAAAATCAGCTAATTCACTTTTGGGATCAATAGGCGGCTGTCCACCAAGAGGAGAGGCTAAAACGACTTCATAGCCAGCATCGGCAAATACATAATAAGGTGCTGCAAACTCTTCAATCCAAAATCCGGTTTTTTCACCTGTATCGCCTAACTTGTCATGTGAAGTTAGCACCATTAATACTTTTTTGGTGGTTTGTGTTGCTTGAGTCATGATATTCCCTTAAACAAGTTTGTGTAATGAGGCTCTGAATAATGCTACACAGTATAGAAATACATTTAGATTCGTACAATGCAGATATTTTTGACTTCATTGTTTAATTAATTGATACAATGGCCGGAAGGTTTTAAGCGGAGTATTGTTAAGTGAACGTATCGTTTGAACAGTTAAAGAGCATGGTGGTTTTTTCACAAGTAGTGGAGCAAGGTAGCTTGAGTGGCGCGGCAAAGCACATCGGCTTATCTCGTGCTGTGGTGAGCTACCATTTAAAAAAGCTTGAAGCGCATTTATCAGTAAAGTTACTTAACCGCTCAACAAGAAGCATCAGCCTAACCGAAGAGGGCAAAGCCTATTATCAGTCATGTAAAGTGATTGCTGAGCAAGCTTTTAATGCGAATCGACAAATTGAAAATATGAAAAGTGAGCCCGTAGGGCTAATTCGTATTACTTGTCCGGTTAATGCTGGACTTGAAACCATAGTGCCAGCCTTGAACGAATTTAAAGTGCTGTACCCCAAAATTGAACTTGATGTCATGTTGACTGATGAAATTGTCAATATCATAAATCAAGGGTTTGATTTAGCGATAAGAGGTGCGCCATTAGTTGATTCAAGTTTACAAGCTACAAAACTCTGTGTATTAACGACTTGTTTGTGCGGTTCTCCTGAATACTTTGATCGTAACGGACGCCCGAGTTCGCCGGCTGATCTTAGCTCACATGATTGGGTTATCTATAAACCTCTTAAAAAAGTGTTGGAGCTGAAGAAAGGTGCTCGATCGTTCAGTATTGAAATGAAAGGCTCGATAACCACAAATAATGCTTCAGCACGAACAGCCTTTATTGAAGGAGGACATGGTATAGGAAGGGTGCCGACTTATGATGCTTGGCCTAAGGTTAAGCAAGGAACACTTGAAACCGTGCTCGATGATTACCATTTATCCGATATTAATATTTATGGTGTATTCCCGCCAGGGGCGGCTGACTCAAAAAAATTGCGATTATTACTCGATTTTTTAAAGGTGTATTTTGATAAACAGATTAGTCAAATGAGCTTATCTAAAACACATTTTAATCAGTAGATGAAACGTTTTGTAAAGCAGACTTCACTGTCAGTTTAAGACGATCTTTTGGCCGTTTTAATTGTGTCTTTACACCATCTAAGACAGCAGTACCAACTAACCAAAAAACAACCTGCAGCTAATACATAAGTGATTGAATTGTGCTCAGGAAAGCTAAAAGGATGGCAAATTACATCAAGCCAAAAAAGGCTTGTGGAAATAGCCATGAATACACTCAATGTGCCCAGTACGGTAATAGTCAGTTTGGAAAACATGATATGACGTTTTTTGCAATGACACATGGATGAAAAATCCACAATTTCTGCGTCACAATGAATGCAAGTTATTCTTTTTTTGTATGACTTACTCATCTGATTTCGAACCTGCTACACGTGAACCTGCTGTCGTGTGATTACTTAACATCAACAACTTACCTCTATCAATCTTGAATATTTGTTACCTAGGTAACTTTAGTGTTAATGCTTGTTGATTTCTTTGCATTAAATCAAAGAATACTGGATTAGAATTAAATTTTAAAAAAATAAAAAAATATTTTTTGATTTTTACTCATATAGATAGATGGTTTTTATAATATCTTTTTCCTCATATTTTATAGATTTAAAAAATAATTCTAAAAAATGAAATTTTAATTTTCATTTTAAGGTCTCTTTATCATTTTAAGGTCTCTTTATTTAAACGGTGCAGTGTTTTGTGCCAAGTGGGATAAGAAGATATTAATTGGAGTGAAATATGAATACCAAAATAATGATTTTGACCGCTTTTAGTTTTATGCTAACCAGTTTTACGGCTCAGTCATCAAGCATTACGTTTCATGATGATTTAGATGTTGATAGTGTGAATGGTGTTGTTATCGAATTTCAGCGTGAAGTGGATCTTATCCCTGGCGAGCAATTAATTGAAGTGAGCTATAGCGATCTGTTTCAAGATAACGCCGATGACTCAGGGCATTGGGTTAAGTCTGAACCACTTTATCTTAAGCTAAATGTCCAAGGTAATGAGCAGTATCATTTAGATTTACCTGAGTTGTACTCAGCTGATGATGCAAAAGACTTTTTACAAAATCCAGTGCTATCTTTGTCAGTTGATGGCGAGCCTCAAGATATTACATTATTGAGTCAATCACAGTTATTTACTTTACTATTATTAAAACAATAGTCATTGATTTTAATAAAATATTGCTTATAAGATTATTTACATATCATCCTTAATTATTTCACTGTTTGAGATAGTTAACTCTGTGAAATATTTTTTTAGAATGCTACTCAATTATGAGTAGCATTTTTATATTTAATTACCCACCACGTTATAATAACCATTTGATTTGGATTTTTAGTTAACTGCAAGTTGATGTTACTGATTTTCGATGAGTGACCTCGAGTGTATGACATTCAATTTCAAGCTATAATTTTTAGATTCTAACTTGCGTTCCCTATACAGGATCCTTATTATCCTTATCCCAATTTTAAAAAGGCACCATCATGGCAATCAGAATCAAGCTTAGACCTAAGCGTGAAAAATCACTTGAACGTAAGCACCCTTGGGTATTTGCAAGTGGTATACATAACATAAAAGGTAAACCACAAGCAGGTGAAACCGTTGATGTTGTCGCTCATGATGGTCATTGGTTAGGCCGTGGTGCTTGGTCTCCTGAATCACAAATTCAAGTGCGTGTGTGGACGTTTGATAAAGAAGAGCAAATCGATAAAGACTTTTTTGTTCGTCGTATTCAGCGTGCTCAATTGGGGCGTGATGCATTAATTGAAGAACAAGGCCTTACCGGCTATCGTCTTATTGCTGCGGAATCAGATGGCTTACCGGGTATTACCATTGATAAGTACGCGAATGTTTTAGTCTGTCAATTACTGAGCACAGGGGCTGATTACTGGCGTGATACTTTAGTTGAGGTATTAGCAGAACTCTATCCTGATTGTGCCATTTACGAGCGTTCTGATGTCGACTCTCGTAAGAAAGAAGGTTTAAAGCCTGTCACCGGTTTATTGCACGGTGAATTACCAGTAATGCCAGTGGTAATTGAAGAAAATGGTATAAAAATTTCTGTTGATGTGACAAAAGGGCATAAAACGGGTTTTTATTTAGATCAACGTGATAACCGCGCTATTGCAGCACGCTTCGTAAAAAATAAGTCAGTGCTTAATTGCTTTTGCTATACAGGTACCTTCGGTTTGTATGCTGCAAAAGGCGGCGCAGCGAGCATTGAAAATGTCGATGTTTCTAAACTTGCGTTAGATACCGCGCGATTAAATATGGAAATAAACGGCTTTAATGATGATCACGTTAATTATCATGAAGCTGATGTGTTTAAGTTACTGCGCCAGTATCGTGATGAAGGTAAAACCTTTGATGTCATTGTGCTAGATCCACCTAAGTTTGCTGACAATAAAGCACAACTGAATGGTGCTTGCCGTGGTTACAAAGACATCAATATGATTGCGATGCAGTTATTAAATCCTGGTGGAACATTACTAACGTTCTCTTGTTCAGGGTTAATGGCCGCTGATTTATTCCAAAAAGTGGTTGCTGATGCGGCGCTTGATGCAAAGCGTGACGTTCAATTTATTGATAGATTGAGCCAAGCAAGTGATCATCCTATTGGTAGTGCATTTCCAGAAGGATTTTACCTTAAAGGCTTGGTTGCAAGAGTCTTTTAAAGACTATTGCCACTGACGCTCGTGATTAAGGCTGCCATATGGCAGCCTTTTTAATGCTTAAAATTCGCGAACTGTAATAATATGAACAATGCTTAAGCTAAGGTTTTGTTGATAGTTAACTTGATGTACTTTTAAGTATCATGGATAGGAAGGGCTAATAATGAAAAATATGAAAAAGACTTCTCGTGTAAACAATATGCTGTCGTTTTTGATGATTGCGCCTTTGTTGTATGGCAGCGTAAGTATGGTTAACGCCCACGAAGTACACGAGTTAACTACATCAAATGGTGGCACTTATGTTAAAGCATTTTCTTTTTCTAACCAGCAAAGTGTGGTGATTGCTGAAGGCCGTATCGAGCCACGTTCTATTGGTACCATAAGCATTAAGCTATATAAAAACTTGGATGTAGGTGATTTTGCTGATGGGATAATTATTCCTAGAGATGGCACAATTTTATCGGTAGAAGTCCTTAAAGATAATAGTGATGGCCAACAACTTAATATTACTACGGTAACCGCTGGAAGTGGAAACTATCAAACAAGCGAGTTGGTGTGTATTGCAGAAAACGCTGTCAGTTTATGCGACTAAAAAACAGTAAAACAAATATAATCGCTACGCTAAGGCTGCATATCGCAGCCTTTTTTAATGTGTATCTTCAATGTAATTTCGGTACCGTTAACTAAACCAATAAAGTCCTAAAACACTCATAAACGTTACCATGACACTGGCTTCAAATACTTTCTTACTGCTCAATAAGCTTTGTTTACCTTGTTTTAAACTCCCAATTAATTGGTTTTGTTTGTATAAACGACAGGTTAATTGCTCTGTTTGTGGGTCAATGAGTAACTGAAGTTGGCAAGGTTTGCCATTTTTAAGCTCAATACGGTGAGTACTTCTTTGGCTAAAGTTGATTTTACTTGATACAAGCTGATCATTAACTAAAACACGCTCTAATCCAAACCAATCACTGGCAAGCAATTCGATTTTTTCATGATTTAAATGATATTTAAAACTTGTCATTAATCTCTCCTTGGCGTGTAAACCTACCTTAAGATAAGCAGACAAATGTGACGTTTTCCACCAAGATAAATGAAGTTTTTTTGAATGGATTAGTATGTGATTGTTGAGATTGAAGAAAATTTTTTATTTTATTTTTGGAGCAAGCAATTGTTAGACAGAAACGCATAAAATAGTTTTTGTCATTAATGAGATGTTTTTATTTGTATATAAAACAGTTGGTTACGGTTGTTCGCCATTCAAGGGCTCTAAACCACAATAATGAGCAAGTAGATCACGCCAACTCACAATACCGACAATTTCCTTATCCACTAATACAGGCAAGCAGGTGATCCCTTTAGATAAGATAAGTTCTGAAGCACTGTTAACATCCAACTCTGGAGGAATAGTGATAGGGTGGTGAGCCATCACTTGATGGACACGTTTTTGTAGCGTTTCAATATCTCGAGTTAGTTCTGCGGCCGTGCCAAGATTTGGACTGATAGCATTAACCAGATCGGCACGCGCCAAGATACCGGAGACTTGATTATGTTCATCTAACACCACAAGGTGATGAAATGGTACATTGTCAAAAATATCTTTAGCCGTGGCTAACCGATCATCCATTTCAACAGTGACTACTCTGTGGCTCATTATTTGCTCAACAGTAACCATCTTGTTCTCCTTTTCAATTAATCTATTTATATCAGACAATTGAAAAGCCGACAAATGATGAATAATTGAGTCATGTATCGTGATTGATCAGTTCATTGCTAATTTCAACAGTTATTTTATGGTTTAGTTAAGTGGTAATTAATGTATCGTTGCTGCTTTTTAGGTTTCAATGCATGCACATCAACAAGTACCAGTCCATCAATACAGTTGCCAAAATCAGTATCGATACCAAAGTCGAGAAACGATACGCCATTTTGTTCGCACAATTCGCCATATTGTTTAAACAGTGGCGGTACTGCCGCCCCCATATTCGCCATTGTGTGTTTTAACACTTTGAAATTAGATGCGTAATCGTCAGCGGAATAAAGTGCATCGAGTTGTTGGCGTTTATCTTGGGTAAAGCGGTAAGGGCAATTTGAGATTGCTAACACCTCAGGGTTACTGAATTGCTTCTGATAGAAATGGACAAGCATTTCTTTCGCTTGTTCGGGGATTTGGTCACTAATAGACACAGGACCAAATAAATAGCGAAATTGTGGATTCTTAGCTAAATAAGCGCCAATACCAAGCCATAAGTAGTCTAGGCTTCGTTTTCCCCAATACTTTGGCTGCACGAAGCTACGGCCAAGCTCTAAGCCATTTTCAAAGTAGGGGGCAAACTCATCGTTATATTGAAACAATGATTGGCTATATAAGGCCGTTTTACCTTGATGCTCGTGAACCCACTTAGCACTTGCAAAACGATAGGATCCTACAATTTCTAAATCATCCTTATCCCATAACACCAGGTGCTGATAATAAGGATCATATTGATCGTTATCTCGCCTGTTGCCGCTACCTTCCCCCACGGCACGAAATGCGATTTCTCTTAATCGGCCAATTTCTCGCATGATTGGATTGCAGCCTTGGTGCTGATATAAAAAGATTTGTTTATTGTCATTAGTCTCACCGAGCATCTCACATTGTTGCAAAGCTGATTGCAGTTCGCTTCGTGACTCTGGATGGGCAATGGCTTTTTGTGTAGCAAATAATGGCCGACGATTTTTTCCAATTCGATAAAGGTGATTCTTAAGTAACTGAACCTTGGTTTTGACATTAAAATCATGGCCAGTAATAGCTTCTTTAGGAATTAACTGTCCAATTCGTACTGGCATGGTGCGCTTTTGCTGTTTAAACATTTCTTTGACGAGCAATAAACTAGCGAGTGGCTTATAAATCATTGAAGCGCCATAGAATGAAAGTGAGTTTTTAGCATCAACAAACATTGGCAGTAACGGAGCATTGCAGGAGTTGGCCATTTTTAAAAAGCCAGAATGCCACTTTAAATCAGTGACACCTGAGGGTCTGAGTCTTGATACTTCTCCTGAAGGAAAAATTAATACAGCGCCTTCATTTTTTAGGTGCAAGTGAATATTTTCTAAGTGCTGTCTTGGTGTACCACCGGACATGTTATTCACGGGAAGCAGCAGTGAATGTAGTGGTTCAAGTGCCATCAGCAGTTCATTCGCGACGACTTTGATATCAGGTCGAACTTGGCTAATAAGTTTGATGAGAGCGAGTGCATCAAGGGAACCAATAGGGTGATTGGCATAAATAACCACTCTTCCTTCGATGGGAATATTTTCAATTTCATTACTAGGCACTGAGTAATTGAAATCAAAACAATCTAGTACATGCTCGACAAAATCTACCCCTTTCAAATAAGCGAATTCTGCCGCGATATCATTACATTGTTTTTCGTTTAATAAATAACGCAACATGGCTTTTGTTGGTGTTGCTAGCCAAGGTTTTTGGTGGATTTTGGGTAAGTTTTTTTCTACCACATTATCTACTGTAAAAATCATGTCCATAGCCTTTATTGTTATAAGAAGTGAGTAGTCAGTGCTAAGCGACTTTTTGCTTCATTGGACTAGCACTGGCTTCACTCAATGTGATTTGATTGATGACTTTGGTCGTGCACGCTTCATCACTCCAGCGAAGCAGCTGTAATTCACCATTGTGGGTTTCAGCAATCAGCGTACAATTTTCGACCCAGTCACCGTCGTTGGCATAAATGATATTCTTGTGTTGGGATAATTCTGGTTGGTGAATATGACCGCAAACCACTGCTTGTACTTGCTGTGTTTGTGCGTAGCGCAATACTGCATCTCGATACATGCTGATGGCATGTTGTGCTTTATTGACTCGGAGTTTCACGTAACTGGCTAAAGACCAATACGAAAAGCCTAAGCTGTGTCTAATACGATGTAATTTACGATTGAGTAATAACAAAACATCATATAAATGATCGCCAAGTTTGGCGTAGGTGCGACTTATACACACTTCTGAATCAAATTGATCGCCATGTAACATTAAAATTTTATCGCCAGTTATGCATTCATGTATATATTGGCGGGTGATGGTAATACCCCATATTTGGAAATTACTATAAGCTTTAAACTCTTCATCATGGTTGCCTGGTATAAACTTGATTTCGATACCGCTTTGCGCCAGTTGGATTAACTTTTGTAGGACTAGGTTATGACTTTCAGGCCAATAAACTTTACGTTTTAGTGCCCAGATATCAATGATGTCGCCAACTAAATAAAGCTTATTAGTGTGAGTTTGATTAAGCAGATCCAATAAATATTCTGCTTTGCAATCGACACTGCCTAGGTGAACATCTGAAATCCATAAAGCATTGAAAGTTTGTTTTACTTTGCCACTAGATTTAGGGGATTTGCTGGTTGTAATCGCATGTTCAAAAGGGCTGAAGTGAGAAGTGGGATTAGATGTAAGTTCATGTAAACCGGTCTTATCTTTAGCATTTTGAGTCATTGATATATCGCTCAACGATGAATGTCTAAACTAGCATAGGAGCGGTTTTTGAACTCAAGATGACGCCAATATGTCAAAGGGATGACAATTTACAGTGAACGGAGCCGAGTTAAATGAATGCTAGGCTAAGCAAGGCAATGTTATTTTGGATAAGATTTAGTAAGGCTCTAAGAGACAATAAGATCCAAAATTTGGTCATTGGCAGTAAACAAATATAGGTAACTAATATAAGTAACTAATATAAAAACTAATATAAGAAACGAATATAAGAAACTAATATAAGAAACTAAAGCAAAGTTAACGCTGGATTACTAGCGACTCAATTCCAATAAAAAAGGAGCCTGATGGCTCCCTTTAGTGAGGTCATAACCGTAACTCATTTTATAAAAATAGGCTTATAAAATGAGTGCGTTAATTATTTAGCGGCGTTAATGATCTCACGCGCCATTTCGTCAGCAACATCACCGGTGGTGCGGTTGTCTTTTTCGGCTTGCTCGAAGATTTTGATTAACGTGTTATAAATTTCTTCGACTTTGGCAGTGGCTTTAGCTACATCATAGTCACTTTCGAAAGAAACATTGATGATACCGCCAGCATTGATGACATAATCAGGTGCATACAAAATGCCTAGCTCTTTTAATACTTCACCGTGACGAACTTCAGCTAACTGGTTATTTGCACAACCCGCAACAATTGTTGCTTTAAGCAACGGGATAGTCGTGTCGTTGATCGTTGCGCCAAGTGCACATGGTGCGTATACATCAACATCTTGGGTATAGATATCTTGTGGTGCAACAACTGTAGCGCCAAATTCCGTGGCCACACGGTCTAAAGAAGCTTGATGGATGTCAGTCACGATCAGTTCAGCGCCATCTTCATGAAGGTGCTTACATAAGTAATAACCAACATGTCCAACGCCTTGAACCGAAATTTTTAAGCCTTTTAAGCTATCTAGACCACGCTGATGTTTTACCGCGGCTTTAATACCTAAATACGTTCCTAAAGCAGTGAATGGAGATGGATCGCCACTTTTGCCCTCAAGACCAGCCATATAGGGTGTTTCTTCATGAGCAATCATAATATCAGCTGTGGTAGTACCCACATCTTCAGCAGAGTAGTACTTACCACCTAAAGTGTGAATAAAACGACCAAATGAGCGGAATAAGGCTTCACGATCGGTAGTTTTAGGGTCTGCGATGATAACTGACTTGCCGCCACCCATTGTTAAACCAGCAAGTGCGTTTTTATAAGTCATTCCACGAGATAGACGCAACACGTCATTGATTGCCTCGTCGTCTGAGTCATAATTCCACATACGACAACCGCCCACTGCAGGGCCTAGGTTAGTATTATGGATAGCGATAATTGCTTTTAAGCCACTTTCTTTGTCGTGACAAAATACGACTTGTTCGTGGTCATCAAACGATACATGATTAAATAGAGCCACTTGTGATCTCCGCTGTGCGATTAAATAGTCGTCAGAATAAAAGTGAATAACGACTGCTTGTTATTATTTATTGCAGAACGATAGCATTTAGCGATACTCTCAACAAAGTTAGATTCATATAATTTTGTGATCTACGTGGCAATTTAGCTTGCCACTTTACGTAAACGTAAACTTTTTTTGCGTTTCGTTGCATTTGTCACACAAATTGATATAAAGATGTAAGTGTTATGATGACGACATATAACAATAAAATAGGAAGAAAGAATGACTGAATCAGTGGCTGAGCCTAAAACAGAACAACAAGATCCAGAAGTATTAAGACAACAATGGGTCCAAGCACAATTTCAAAAAGCCAATCGATTCCTTGCCGAAAAAGGCGTTATCCCGTCAAAAGTCCTTGCTGATGAAAGCCGCTATTTAGTGCCATATTTAGCAATTTGGAAAATGGAATCGAAACAACCTACCAAGCAAACTTTTTGGGTAATGTCAGGCGATTTACCTTCTGACTATGTCGATGTAAAAGTTGCTGGTACTGCGCGTGAGGCGATTCGTCACTTTTCAATGATGTGGCAAATTAAAGCTGAAAACTTACATAAGTCTGGCGCAACTCGCGATGAGACCCAACTTAAATTTGCTAACTTATTGGTGTCTCGCGCTGAGAGCTTATATAACATGCAAAACGATGAAAAGCTGTGGCAAGACCAAGCGTAATCAAATAGATATCAGTTTTGTAAAAATTAAAGGCACCGAGTAGGTGCCTTTTTTATTGGATGCAATGTGCTTACATGGCCGGTTTAGATTAACGCTATTGACTGTTTAAATGACGTTGCATTAGGTTTTGATTAACATCAGCCATGGATAATTGTTGATCTTCAAGTAGCACAATTAAGTGATACATAAGATCCGAAGCTTCATTAATTAACTCTTCTTTATCATGTGTTGCAGCAGCTAGCGCCGTTTCTAATCCTTCTTCACCAACTTTTTGTGCAATTCTTTTTGTACCACGTTCAAAAAGCGATGCCGTGTAGCTTGAATCTGCGCTTTGGCCTTTTCGAGAAATGATCACATTGGTGAGGTTGTCAATGAAACTGTGAGCATTGCCATTTGGCCAGCAGCTTTCAGTTCCTGTGTGGCAGGTAGGGCCATTTGGAATAACCTGAACCAGTAAACTGTCATTGTCACAGTCTTTATCAATGGCAACTAAATCTAATGTGTTGCCTGACGTTTCACCTTTAGTCCATAGGCGTTGTTTTGAGCGACTGAAAAAAGTTACTTTGCCTGTTTCTAAGGTATGTTCTAATGCCGCTTTATTCATATAACCCAGCATAAGCACCTTACCGGTTAAGTGGTTTTGAACCACGGCTGGTAATAAATCGTTTTGTTTATCCCATGCTAGTGCTGAGGTATCAAATGTCACAGTTGCAGATAATGTCATAATTCAGTTTCACTTCTTATTCAGTTTCTTTGCCTGTTAAATACGAATCGCAATGTTTTCATTGGCTAAATATTGCTTTAATTCAGCGATATCGATAATTCCCTTATGAAACACACTGGCTGCTAGGGCAGCATCAACATTCGCTTGCTGAAACACTTCCTTGAAATGTGCCATTGTGCCTGCACCGCCAGAAGCAATTAATGGGACATCACAAATTGCTCTTACCATGCTGAGCTGTTTAATATCATAACCGCCTCGCACGCCATCTTGGTTCATGACGTTCAGTACAATTTCTCCACAACCTCTAGTTTGAACTTCTTCAACCCAATCTTGAGTAAACCATAGCGTATCTTTAGTTGCAGCTTCGTCACCAGTAAATTGCTTTACTTTGTAGCTATCTGATTCGTCATCATAGAATGAGTCAATACCAATCACGATGCATTGGCGGCCAAATTCATCCTGTAATCGTGAAATCAAACTCGGGTCGCTGAGTGCTGGTGAGTTAATTGAAATTTTATCGGCACCGTAAGCTAACATTTGTCGTGCTTGTTCGATGGTTTTAATTCCACCAGCGACGCAAAAAGGAATATCGATTTGCGCTGCGACTCGAGTTACCCAAGACTTATCAATCACTCTATCATGGGCGCTGGCAGTAATATCATAAAAGACTAACTCATCAGCACCTTCGGCTGCATATCTTGCTGCTAGTGGTTCAATATCACCAATGATTTCATGGTTACGAAATTGAACCCCTTTTACGACTTGCCCATCACGAACATCGAGGCAGGGGACTAGGCGTTTGGCCAACATGTGATTGCCTCCTCAACGGTAAAATTATTTATCAGCAATGCTTTACCAATGATAATACCATTGGCGTTACTGTCTCTTACCGCCGCAACATCATCAAGGCTTGCTATACCGCCAGAGGCTTGCCAAGTTA
Source organism: Shewanella sp. MMG014 (assembly GCF_018100775.1). Lineage (NCBI taxonomy): Bacteria > Pseudomonadati > Pseudomonadota > Gammaproteobacteria > Alteromonadales > Shewanellaceae > Shewanella > Shewanella sp. MMG014. Next base: position 261,182 of record NZ_JAGJDZ010000002.1, on the reverse strand, counting down.
TGTTTGGGTACTTACTAGCTAGCTCAGCGTAAAGAAGGGTATTAGCGCCTTGTAAAGTGCCATCACGGCTAATATCGGTGACCAATGCATGTTTAAGTCCAACTGTGCTGTATTCTGACACTAATGATTCTAACGACTTACCACCACCAGTTTGCCAGCCTGACACTGCAACCATTTTTTCGCCTTGCTCGTTAATATTGACATCTAACGCTAAACAAATGGCATCACTGCCGTATTTTACAAACCAGCTTTTGACCAATTCGGGCTCTTTGACTGCTAATGAACCAATGACGACACGTTTAACGCCACTATCTAATAACTCTTTTACTTGCTGTTCACTACGGATCCCGCCGCCGACTTGGATATCGGTGTTTAAGCCTGCAACTAATTGTGAAATCAGTGCTATTTGGCGCTTTTCGGGATCCTTAGCACCTGTTAAATCTACGATATGAAGTAGCTTAGCTCCTTGGGATTCATAAGACTGAAGTTGAGCTAATGGACTTAAATCAAAAGTCGTTTTTTGTTGGTAGTCGCCTTGATATAAACGTACCACTTGGCCGTCGATTAAATCAATTGCTGGAATGATCATGCTTGGTTCCCCATATTTAGGAAATTTTGTAATATCTGCGAGCCTATTGCTGCACTTTTTTCTGGGTGAAATTGCACACCAAAAAAGTTATCTTTTGCAATGGCGGCACTAAATGCTTCACCGTATTGTGATGATGCGATGGTGTACTGACTGAGTGGCGCCTTAAAGCTATGGACAAAATACAAATAACTACCGTCTTCAATCCCTTTAAACAACGGATGATCAGATACTGTTATTTGGTTCCAGCCCATGTGTGGTAATGGCAAGCCTTGGCTGTCTAATTCATTAATTTGAGTAGGAATTAATCCCAAACAGGCGATGTCTTGTTCTGTGCGCCCACCGTGCTCATTGGATTTCTCCGTGAGCATTTGCATCCCTAAACATACCCCCATGACAGGTTGGGTTAGGTTGTTAATAATGGACACTAAATCACGGCTCACAAGCGCATCCATCGCTGCGCCAGCAGTGCCGACACCAGGCAAAACGACTCTTGCGGCGGACTTAATCACTTGATGGTCAGCAGATACAATGACATCAGCGTTTAGGCGCTCAAATGCAAATCGTACCGAGCTTAGGTTTGCACAGCCAGTATCAAGAATGACGGTTGTGTTGTTATCTGACATGAATTGCGCTCCTTACAGTACACCTTTACTTGAAGGCAGCAAATCACCTTCGACTTTTACTGCTTGGCGTAACGTGCGGCCTAAAACTTTGAATAGCGCTTCAACTTTGTGGTGATCATTATCGCCATCGGTGCTGATGTGTAACGTACAACGCAGGCCATCGGCAAATGAGCGGAAAAAGTGCGGCACCATTTCAGTGGCCATTTCACCGACCATTTCACGATCGAACTGAGCATTGAATTTAATAAATGGACGACCAGAAATATCCATTAAACACTCTCCATTTGCTTCATCCATAGGCAGACTGAAGCCGAAACGGGCAATACCACGTTTATTGCCTAGTGCTTGGCGTAATGCGTCGCCTATGGCTAAGGCGGTATCTTCAACGCTGTGGTGATCGTCTATTTCTAAATCGCCATCAACAGTCACATCCATTCTGAAATTTCCGTGAGTTTGAATTTGATCTAGCATGTGGTCAAAAAAGCCAATACCTGTATCAATTTTGCCTTTGCTAGTATCATCAAGGTTAATATTAACTTTAATATCCGTCTCTTTTGTTGTGCGAACAACTTCACTGATACGGCCTTGATTTAAGATTGCATCTGTAATGGCAACCCAATTGAGTGTTTCACGTTGATATTGAAAACTACGGATCCCCATAGCACTTGCAAGCTCTACATCAGTATAACGATCGCCAATAACCGCCGAGGTCGTAAAATCGACTTTACCTTGTGTTAAGTATTCTTTGACCAAGCCTAATTTAGGCTTACGACAACTGCAATTATCAGCGTCAAAGTGTGGGCAAATGACGACATCATCAAATTTGACACCTTGGCTTTCAAAGATTTGCATCATCATATTGTGCGGTGCGTCAAAGTCTGCTTGTGGGAATGAATCTGTGCCTAAACCATCTTGGTTGGACACCATCACTAATCGGTAACCCGCTTTTTGTAGTTTCAGTAAAGAAGGAATGACTTGTGGTTCAAACACTAGCTTATCAAGTCTATCTAACTGCTTATCAATTGCAGGTTCCTCAACTAAGGTGCCATCTCTGTCGATAAATAAAATGTTTTGTTTCATCTCTTTTCCTTCAAAATATTTTTATTCTTTAAATTGGGTAATATCTATCAAACGGGTGAGTTTAGGCTGTTGATTGCATCGATAAGTCTGTCTGTGTCAGATGCATGGCTAAAACTAAATCGAATTCGACTTTGTAAACGTGGGTCTTTATAAGCCCGTGCAACTATCCCAGCTTGTTGTAAAGCGTTACTGACCGTATCAGGTTGAGTAAACTCAGCTAATACAAAATTGCCGTGGGCAGGTAATACTTTAGCGCCAGCTTGTTGCAGCGCATTGGATAATCGCTGCCCTTGAGTGCTGAGCTGTGCAACTTGCTGCTGCATTAACTCAATACCCGTTATCGACAGTGCTTTTTGCGCTAATTCTGCAACGGGAAGAGGCACTGGGTAAGGCGCAATAACCCGCATAATTAAACTGATAATATCGCTGTTGGCCATTAAAAAACCGCAGCGAGCTCCTGCTAATGCAAATGCTTTTGAAAGGGTTCTTAACACGACCAGGTTAGGATACTGAGTCACTAAGTCAGCCACTGAGTATTGCGGAGAAAACTCAATATATGCTTCATCAACCACCACAATGGCATTTGGCATAGCTTCAACGGCCGCTGTAATATCCTGCTTTTGAATAATCGTGCCAGTTGGATTATTGGGGTTGCAAATAAAGACGACTTTTGCGCCATCAATTTGCGAAGCATAATTTTCTGGGAGTTGATAGCTATCAGTTAGGTTTAAATTGTTGACACCTACATTGTATGTTTGTGCGCTGATCGCATACATACCGTAAGTCGGCCCAAAGCAAGCTATTTTATCAACGCCTGGGGTGCAGAAGGTTCTAATAAGTAGCTCAATCCCCTCATCAGCTCCACGAGTTGAAACGATATTTTCAACAGGCACTTTAGCATATTGACTGTAAGCATTAATTAATGGCTCAGGCTGACATTCAGGGTAACGATTTAATGTATCTAAATCGCTATTATTAAAAGGCGACTCATTGGCGTTTATCCAAATATCGCCGCGACCACCAATGCGTCTCGCACTTTCATAGGGAACAAGGCTTAACAGCTCTGGTCTAGCTAACGATTCTGCTAACGTTAGCGCAGATTTTGATGAGGGTTCACTGTTATTTGTCATCTATCTTTACTCTTTATAAGCTATTTAAGCGAATGGCTACGGCATTTTTATGAGCATCAAGTAACTCATTTTCTGCTAGTACCATGACTGTTTCGCCAAGACCTTGTAAGCCTTGTGGAGTTAATTCTTGTACGGTAAATCGGCGAGAAAAATCAGCTAATGACAAACTAGAAACGCTGCGACTATATCCGTAAGTTGGTAATACATGGTTGGTTCCACTCGCGTAATCGCCAACTGATTCTGGCGTATACGCCCCTAGAAAAACACTACCTGCGGCTCGAATATTGGTTAATACATCACGAGGTTTTTCAGATTGTATGATTAAGTGCTCAGGACCATAAAGGTTAGATACCATGGCTGCTTGAGACATATCATCAACAATGATAGACCGGCTGCAACTGAGTGCTTGTGCGGCTATATCTTGTCGAGATAAGACGTTAAGTTGCTTACTGAGCTCTCGGTTGACTTCATTAGCCACTGATTCAGAATCTGTGACTAACATAACCTGTGAATCAGGCCCGTGTTCTGCTTGTGATAACAAATCAGCCGCGATGAAGGCTGGATTTGCGAGTTTGTCTGCAATGACAAGTACTTCCGATGGGCCCGCTGGCATATCAATTGCGACGCTGCAGCGGCCATCTTGTGAAACTAAACGTTTAGCTTCAGTGACAAAGCGATTACCGGGACCAAAGATTTTATCAACACTTGGCACCGATTCTGTACCAAAGGCGAGGGCAGCGATAGCTTGTGCACCACCAACCTGATAAATTTCTGTGATGCCACAGACCTTTGCAGCATAAACAATTGCGTCATTAATTGGTGGAGGACTGACTAAAACACGTTGCTCACAGCCTGCAATTTTAGCTGGTAAAGCCAGCATCATTACCGTAGAAATTAGCGGCGCACTGCCGCCTGGTATGTATAAACCGACTTTCTGAATTGGCTCAGAGCGAAGCTCACAGCGAACACCGGGTTGCGTTTCTACATCAATTGCTTGGAATGTTTGTGCTTGGTGAAACGTTTCAATATTATTCACTGCATTAGCAACAGCAGACTTAACCTCTTCAGATACTCTGGTACAAGCTAGTGAGATATCATCATCAGACATAGTAATGGAATCGATACTAACCCCATCGAATTGCTGACTATATTTGACTAAAGCGCTGTCACCATCAGCCACAACGGTGTTGATGATGTCTCTAACTGAACGCTCAACACTATTGTCACCAACTAATGGCGAGCGATTTAGCGCAGTTTGTTGCTTTGTTGAACTTAATTCATTCCAATCTAGAATTTGCATTGTTTGCTGTGTTTGCATGTGCTGCTCCACTACGACAAATGTGTTAGTTAACCGGCCATTTTTTCGATAGGCATAACAAGGATTGAACTCGCACCCAGTGCGGTTAACTCTTCCATTGTGTCCCAGAATAAATCTTCAGTGCTAACGGCGTGGATTGCGACCCGATCAGTATCATCATTGAGTGGTAATACGGTTGGGTTTTCAGCACCCGGTAATAGTGCAACAATTTGATCAAGAGTTTCTCTTGGTGCGTGCAGTAGAATGTACTTGCTTTCACGAGCTCGTACGACGCCGTTCATGCGCGAAAGGATTTTATCGATGAGTGCTTGTTTTGCAGGTACTTGCTCCTCAGCTGATTGAATAATGCATGCCATTGATTGATAGATGATATCTGTTTCGTATAAACCATTCGCTTCAAGAGTTGCACCTGTTGAAACTAAATCACAGATACCGTCAGCTAATCCTGCACGTGGGGCAACTTCAACCGAACCTTTTAACATACAGTCGCTATAGTTAATGCCTTTTTGTTGCATGTAACGACGTAGAAGGTTTGGATAAGAAGTCGCAATACGTAAACCTTCTAGTGAGCTTGCATCTTCATAGCTAAATTCATTTGGAACAGCGAGTGAAAGGCGACATGCTCCGAAATCTAATTCACGTAATTTTACACAGTCAGCTGGCTTACCAAGTGTTTGACGTTCTATTTGTTCTTCTTCAAGAACATTCTCGCCAATAATACCTAAATCAACGACACCATCCATAACCAAGCCAGGGATATCATCATCACGTACACGCAGTAAATCGATAGGCATGTTGTCAGCGTGTACAATTAAACGTTGTTCGTTTACGTTGAACTTTACGCCACAACTTTTAAGTAATTTCTGTGATTCTTTTGAAAGGCGACCTGATTTTTGAATTGCAATACGCAGTCTGTTATTTTCGCTCATGATGTAATTCCTATTAAATTTGATATAAAAACAATTATTTAAAGCCTAAAACTAAAAAACCCCTGAAATTTCTTTCAGGGGTTTGTGTATGTTTTTACAACCGCCTGAAGGAAATAGTCCTCCGGCAGTAAGCATCCGAAGGCTACCGCAAATGGTGATGATGATGGTTTGTATTGATTCGGATGAACATAATAAATTCTCTATTAAATTAGCTTGTGTAATTTCATTACAAACAATCTAACCCCTTTTAATTTTGTTTGCAATACAGAATAAACACTATTTGCATTTTTTTGCTAAATAAAAAATATATCTTATATCAGTATGATTTTTAGGCTTATTTTTGCTCTGTTTGTATATACAAGTAAGGTGTTTAATTCAGATAAATCAATGTTTATCGTCGAAATCATTAATGAAGAGCCTTAACTCAAAGAAACTTTATTTCATTGTTTACTGTTGTAAATCATTGGATAATGAAAAGCTTGATAGATAACCGAGTACGGTTATCTGTTTTTTCCACTAAAAAGGCAAGATTAAGCATCATAGTGAGCAGCAAATTACGCAAAGAAGTCGACTTGGCTTTTTCTCCTCAGGGCGCTTTAGCAAAAAGTGTTCATCAATATCGACCAAGGCAAAGTCAGTATGACATGGCTTTGGCTGTGACGAGTGCCATCAGTGATAAACACAATTTAATTTTAGAAGCAGGTACAGGTGTAGGTAAAACGTTTGCTTATCTGATCCCTGCATTATTAAGTGGTAAGCAAGTCATCATTAGTACAGGGAGTAAAAACCTGCAAGAACAGCTTTTCTTCAAAGACTTACCACTATTATTAACCATGTTTTCTGTCGCGCCCAAAACGGCGCTACTAAAAGGTCGCAGTAATTACTTATGTCAACTTAGGTTGGAAAAGAACTTACAAAAAATAAGTCAAATGTCACCGCAAGTGGTTGATGAGCTGATCAAGATAAATCAATGGGCTAGTATGACCAAAGATGGTGATACTGGTAACTTAACCTCAGTAGCAGAACATTCGGCCACCATTGCCACAGTCACCAGCACCAAAGAAAGCTGCACTGGTAAAAAGTGCAGTTATTACGATGCCTGTTTTAGTCGTAAAGCCAAGATTAAAGCGCAAGATGCGAAAATTGTTGTGGTTAATCATCATTTATTCTTTGCCGACCGATTACTAAAAGACACAGGATTTGCAGAATTATTACCAGAAGCCGATGTCGTCGTTTTTGATGAGGCTCACTTGGTTCCTGATGTTTGCATTAACTATTTTGGCCAACAAATTGCGACGCGTGATATCGACAGAGTGCTAAATCAAATTATTGATGTGTATCGAACAGAGCTAAGAGACAGCATTCAATTGGAGCAGCTGAGTCAACGACTATTAGTGAAGTTATCTCGTTGGCAAAATGCATTGCTTGAGGGGGATGTCACAGATTGGCGCCACGTTATTTCAAATAAAGATTTAGCCACACAATCTTGGGATTTATTGAATGAACTAACGACGTTGCTTGCTGTGACAACAGAACATGTTGGCCGCAGTGAAACGTTAGATAATGTAGTAGATCAACTCTCCTCAATCGTTGCACAGCTTCAACTGTACTTTGAATGTAATGATCAAAATGCCGCTTATAGTGTTGAACCTAGTGGTCGATTTACTATGTTAAGAATGGCACCGATTAATATCGCAAAGCAATGTCAGCAATTGTTTGACAAACAAACTCAATGGATTTTTACCTCGGCAACGTTACAAGTGAACCGACAGCTTAAACATTTTGCTGACGAGTTAGGGCTGGGTAAAGCAAAGCAAATTATCTTAGATAGTCCGTTTGATTATCCAAACCAAGCATTATTTTGTGTGCCAAGACATCTTGCTAAGTCAGGCCAAACTGAAGCTAATGTTAATCAACTCGTAGATGTCTGTACTCAAGCAATTAATGCAGCTCAAGGACGGACTTTTATTTTATTCACCAGTCATCATATGCTGCAGCAAGTTGCGATAATGCTTCAACGTAAAGTGAATTATCCTTTGTTGGTACAAGGACAGGCGAGTAAGCAAAGCTTGTTAAATAAATTTCGCCAACTCGGTAATGGTGTATTGCTGGGGACAAGTAGCTTTTGGGAAGGTATTGATGTAAGAGGGCGGTTACTTAGCTGCGTAATCATCGACAAACTGCCTTTTGTTTCTCCTGATGACACGTTATATCGGGCTAGAGCGGCAAACGCTGAGAGAAGTCATAACGATCCTTTTACGTCTATATCATTACCTCAAGCTGTTATTAGCTTAAAGCAAGGTGTGGGCCGTCTCATTAGGGACGAGAAAGACAGAGGGGTATTAATACTGTGTGATAACCGTATTGTAAATAGACCCTATGGCGAAGCATTCATCAATTCATTACCGCCAATGAGCAGGACTCGTGATTTAGATACTGCGTTACGCTTTTTAAAAAGTATCCCATAAGTTATTATAGCGACCATTATTTACCGAATTACTCTAGGGTTAACACGTCTTACATGGCTCACATTGATTCAGATTTAACAATACTTGCATTAGATACTTGCACAGAATCTTGTTCGGCAGCGTTGTTGCATAACCAAGATTTACATTGTCGTTCAGCAAATGCACCAAGAGAACATAGCCAGCGTTTATTGCCAATGGTTGATGAAGTATTGAAAGAAGCAAATATTAAGATTGCAGATGTAAACTTGATTGCATATGGGCGTGGGCCAGGTAGTTTTACTGGAATTCGAATCTGTACAAGTATGACTCAAGGCTTAGCACTAGGACATGATATACCTGTTATCGGTATTTCTACTTTGGCAGCAATGGCACAAATGGCTATTGACGCTGACAGTGCTAAACAAGTATTTGTAGCCATTGATGCAAGAATGAATGAAATATACTGGGGACAGTTTACTAATTCAGATGGAATTGCGACGTTAGTTGGCGAAGAACATGTATCTACTCCCGAACAAGTAAATATACTGTTAGATACTGAGCAAACGATCACACTGTGTGGCACTGGGTTTGATGCGTATCCTGATTTATTGTCAAATCTTGATTCTACACAAATGAGTGATATCAAATTACCCGATGCCAAAGCGATGTTAAAACTCGCGCAATTGGGATATAAGCAAGGTTTATCGACTCCTGTGGATGAGCTTGCTCCCGTGTATTTGCGTGATACGGTGACTTGGAAAAAATTACCAGGGCGCGAATAATAGGTTAGCTTTATTTGCTTGATGAGTTTGTGTTTAACTCTTGCCTTATTATTAGCTAAGTATGGGCTTAGTATTAGCTTTCTAATAATGTAGTTAAGTATGTGTGTAGTTAAGTATTTGTTTAGTTAAATAGGAGGACAATTTGCTTCATACAATTCAATCATCAATTCAGCCTTTGTCTTCTTATAATCCATTTACGTTAAGAACTGACACAAACAAGATTGCTGATAATAATAGTCAAAATAACCAAGCGGTAAGTAATGAACAATCGACAGTTGATAGGTTAACTCGTGCTCGCCAAGTCTCTGAAGTGAATCATACTTCTGCGGCAAAACAAGAAACCTTGACCAAGGCTGCTGAACCGACTAATGCGCACGTTGTCTTTGTTGAGCAATCTGTTATTAACGATGCCGTCGATGCAAAACTGCAGTACGACAAGCAAACGCATTTTAACGCATCACAGCAACAGCATGTTCAAGGAAGTGGAGGTGCGATTAAAGAATACTTATTAAACCAACATGCTGCTCAACGAGAGCAAATTCAACAAATGGTGGGTATTGATTTATATGCATGATCCTAAGCCTGCTCGCTTATCCGCTATTCCTTCTAAAGGGCTTTTCTTTTTTGAACTACTGATTGCTTTTCTGATTACTAAACTGCCTATTATCAGTATTCCTTTCAAATGGTTTGAAAGCTATTTTCATGAGATTTCCCACGGATTAGCGGCTATAGCCAGTGGTGGCATTGTCACTCAAATTCAACTATTTCCGAATGGTGCGGGCTTATGTTTTACCCAAGGGGGCTTTGCACCTTTCATCACTTTTAGTGGCTATTTCGGTGCTGCGCTGTGGGGGTATATCATCTTCTTATTGGCGACTTGGCGAGCGGGCATTAAATTTACCTTAGGCATTCTTGGTACAACAGTCCTGGCATCATTAATTTTCTGGGCGAGAGATTTATTAACCATATTCATTTTAATTTCGTTAGCCGTTGTGTTTCTAATGCCGCTTAAATTTAATAATTTTGCATGGCTTAACAGTTTGTTACGAACACTGGGTTTGATGATTGTGCTTAATGCTATGGCGAGCCCGACAATTCTTTTTGGTTTATCAACTCAAGGAGATGCGGCTAAGCTATCACAGTTAACATGGCTACCAGCTTGGCTTTGGGTAATAATCTGGTTAGTGTTTAGCTGCACTATGTTATGGATGTGTTGGCGAAGAGTAGACGACAAAAAGCCAGAAACAGTTTAGAGTGATCAACTTAGCAATTTTTGTCGTATCAGTTGCTGTTTTTTAAAACAATTTCTTCAGGGAGAAGACAATGAAACGTACGTTATTGTTAACCACAATGTTAGGTTTAAGTTCGATTGGTCTATCGACCATCAGTACAAATGTGGTTGCACATGAGCACGGTCATTCAACAAGTGACAAAGCACAAGCTGTTAAAGTTAACCCTCAACTCGCAGAAGCTGTAGCAAGTAGCTTCAGAAGCGAAAAAAATTCAGCCCGTGATGGATATCGTCATCCTGCTGAAACCTTAGCTTTTTTAGGTGTTCAAGCGGATGATACCGTTATTGAGCTTTGGCCTGGCGGCGGTTGGTATGCCGAAATCTTGGCACCTTACCTTGCAGAAAAAGGTCAGTACATCGGTGGTATTTTTGAAACCAATCCAAAAGAAGATACTAAGCGCACTCAATATTACGCTAAAGCAGGTAAAAAGTTTCAAAGCTGGTTAGCTGATAACAAAGATGCTGTAGGTAATGCTAAAACGGTGACTTTTCAGCCACCTGCATCTGTTGTTTTAGGTGAAGATAACAGTGCTGACTATGTATTAACATTCCGTAACTTACATAATTGGGCTGGCCAGAAACAACTTGAAAATGCTTTTACAGCTTCTTTTAATGTACTAAAAGATGGCGGCGTTTTTGGTGTGGTTGAACATCGTGCAAACCCTGGTATGTCATTTGATAGCGGCTATATGGATCAGGCTGAAATGATTGCACTGGCTGAAAAAGTCGGCTTTACATTAGCGGCGTCATCGGAAGTGAATGCCAATCCTAAGGATACAAAAGATTATCCAAAAGGTGTTTGGACATTACCGCCACGTTTAGCCCTTGAAGATCAGGACAAAGATAAATATCTCGCGATTGGTGAAAGTGATCGTATGACTTTAAAATTTGTTAAAAAAGCGAAATAACCACGCTATAACTGATAAAGAAGATAATGATGAATGAGCCAATTGATGCGGCATTAGAATTTGAAGATGTCGATTTTCAATTGGCTCATATTCGTTTAGCAGCAAAGCGATATGGAAGTAGTAACAAACCCGTTTTACTGGCTTTACATGGTTGGTTAGATAATGCCGACAGCTTCGTACCGTTAGTTAATGCGCTATCTGAGCAGCAAGTACTTACAGATTATCAAATTATTGCCGTAGATTGGCCTGGTCATGGCTTATCTCAACATCGTCCAGGGCAATATCCTTTGCATTGGATTGATTACCTCTACGATTTGCACGAACTCGTTTTATTACTTAAGCAGGACCAGCCTGTAACCGTTATCGGACACTCTTTAGGTGGGATAGTTGCGGCAGCTTATAATGCGGCTTTCCCTGATAGCTTAAAGCAACTCATATTAATTGAAGCTTTATCGCCATTATTTGAAGATCTGTCGAAATTTAAAGCAAGAGTCAATAGAAGCTTTCAGCAGCATATCAGATTCAATCAAGCTGGGATTCAGGGACAGAAGAAACCTGAGTCTTCATCAAACTTAACGCTTGAGCGGGCCGTAAATGCCCGTCATAAGCTCACTGGTATGGATCCTACGTGGTGTGAGTTAATTATAAAGCGAAATCTTGAAATCAAAGATCATCAATATTGTTGGAAAAGTGATCCTCGTTTGAAACTGGATTCTCCTTATAGATTAACCTTTGAACAGGTTGATGTTTTAATGAGCGTCAGTGATACCCCTTGTTTATTAATATTAGCCGAAGAGGGCTATAAACAGTTAAAATTAGCAATACCGCAAGCTAAGCTGTGGTTTACACAGCTTACGAATGTGCAGATTAAAGGCGATCACCATTTACATATGGGAAGCGCAGCACAAGTTGCTAACACGATTAGAACATTTATTCTAAATTAAGCTTTCTTTGTTTTAAAATCACTAGGATTTTTAATTTATTTATGTGATTATGGTCTGAATTAAAACGGTCGTATGATTTTTTGCGGCTCAAGAATAATAACTATCAATAACGTTTTTACTGCAACTCATAACAATAATAAAAATATCAGCTAGTTTTAAGTGCAGTGATCTTCGACCTTGTAAAAATTGAAGCCCGTCTTCTTAGCAATGGTCAGGATAAATAGGAGAATTTTGTGGACCAGCCTTGGATTAATAATTTACCAGAACACGTACCGGCAGAAATTGACTCAGCGCAATTTTCAACGCTTGTCGATATGTTTGAATCTGCGGTAGCTAAATATGCTGACCAACCTGCGTTTATCAATATGGGGGCGACACTGACTTATAGAAAGTTAGAAGAAAGAAGTCGTGCATTTGCAGCCTATTTACAAAATGAACTCAAGTTAGAAAAAGGCGACAGAGTTGCCTTGATGATGCCTAATTTACTGCAATACCCAATTGCATTATTTGGTGTATTACGTGCGGGCATGGTCGTGGTCAATGTTAACCCTCTATATACCCCAAGAGAATTAAAACATCAGTTAGTTGATTCTGGTGCTAAAGCCATTGTCGTTGTGTCGAATTTTGCACGTACATTGGAAGAAGTGGTTTCAGAAACGCCTGTAGAATCGGTGATCATCACTGGGTTAGGTGATCAACTGAGTGCACCAAAAAGAACCTTAGTCAACTTCGTGGTTAAGTACATCAAGAAGATGGTGCCTAAATACAACTTGCCTCATGCATTGTCTTTTAGGCAGTCTTTAAGTAAAGGCCGTCGTTTACAATACGTAAAACCTGAGATTTCACCAGAGGATTTGTCTTTCTTGCAATATACCGGTGGTACAACGGGTGTTTCAAAAGGCGCGATGTTGAGTCATAAAAACGTTGTGAGTAATGTTTTGCAAGCCAATGGTGCCTATTCTCCAGCTTTGAAAGATGGTACCGAATTTGTCGTTACTGCATTGCCGCTTTATCACATCTTCGCACTCACTGTTAATTGTTTGCTGTTTTTACATAAAGGCAGTAAAAACTTATTAATTACTAACCCTCGTGATTTACCAGCGTTCGTTGGCGAGTTAAAGAAGTATCCTTTTACAGCGTTGACAGGGGTTAACACGTTATTCAACGCCCTAGTTAATGATGAAGACTTTAATAGTCTTGATTTCAGCCGCTTAAAGCTTTCTATTGGCGGCGGAATGGCCGTACAAAAAGCCGTTGCTGACAAATGGCAAAGCATTACTAAGACGCGATTACTTGAAGGTTATGGGTTAACTGAAGCATCGCCACTGGTGACGTGTTGTCCTTATAACCTTGATGGTTATAACGGATCGATTGGTTTCCCTGCGCCGTCAACTGACATACAAGTGCGTGATGATGAAGGTAATGTATTAGCTCAAGGTGAAACTGGTGAGCTATTTGCGAAAGGCCCGCAAGTTATGCAAGGCTACTGGCAGCGTCCAGAGGAAACTGCAAAAGTCATCGACAAAGAAGGTTGGCTAGCGACTGGTGATATTGGCTATATGGATGAAAAAGGATTCTTTTTCATTGTTGACCGTAAAAAAGACATGATTTTGGTATCAGGTTTTAATGTATTTCCAAATGAAGTTGAAGATGTCATTGCACTGCATCCTAAAGTCATTGAGGTTGCGGCTGTTGGTGTTCCAAATGAAGCCAGCGGTGAATTAGTTAAAGTATTTGTTGTCGCAAAAGATAACAGCTTAACTGATAGCGATATTATTAAACATTGTCGTCATCATTTAACAGGATATAAGGTACCAAAGCTGGTAGAATTCAGAGAAGAGTTACCAAAATCCAATGTAGGTAAGATTTTACGACGAGAACTTCGAGACGAAGTTAAATCAGCGTAAAGTAAAGCCGGCAGTTGCCGGCTTTTTAATGCATCCTATTTAGACCTTCCATTGGCGATAAGTTAATACTGGAGTGAATTTTGTTATCGTTCGAATACATTAGTGACCAAGCAAGTTTAGAAGCGTTAGTGGCACAATATCAACAAAGTGAATTACTGGTCTTAGACACTGAATTCGTAAGAACAAGAACCTACTACGCGAAGTTGGGTCTTATTCAAGCCTATGATGGCAAAACATTGGCGCTAATCGATCCCGTTGCTCTGCCTGATTTATCGTGTTTTTGGGAGTTATTAACAAATACTTCAATTACTAAACTTGTGCATTCTTGTAGTGAAGATTTGGAAGTGTTCGCGCGTTACGGACAATGCCAGCCAAGTCCTTTATTTGATAGTCAAATTGCCGCTAGCTTATGTGGCTTGGGACATGGGGTCGGTTACGCAAAATTGGTTAATATGTTTTTAGACATTGAGATTGATAAAGGCGAGTCACGAACTGATTGGATGAAACGTCCGTTAACCGATGCACAATTACAATACGCCGCGAATGACGTTTACTATTTATATAACCTTTACCCACAATTACTTGAAAAGGTTAATCAAGCTAGCCGCATGGATTGGTTGCTGGAAGAGGGTGAGCGAATGACAGAAGGGCGTTTAACGCCGCCTGATGAAGAGTTTGCTTATTTAAAGGTGAAAAATGCGTTTCAGTTATTCCCAAAACAATTGGCTTACTTGAAAGTTTTGGCCACTTGGCGTTTACAAAAAGCATTAAAGAAAGATTCTGCACTTGGCTTTATCATTAAAGATCATGCCTTGATTGCTTTAGCAAAAAAACAGCCGAAAACGGTAGTCGAGTTGAATCAATTAAATGACTTAACCGATCATGAAAAGCGTTTCCATGGTAAAGAGATCATCAAACTGCTTCAAACAGCAGATTTAGAAAATTTACCAGAAGCTGTGGACGTGATAGCCCTTAAAAATGGTTATAAAGCCTCATTTAAAGAAGTTAAAGTCATCCTCACGCAACTGGCTGAGCAACATGATGTCGCGATTGAGTTTATTGGCTCTAAACGTCTCATTCATGAATTTTTACTGTGGCTCTATCATAAAAAACAAACAGACACGCCATTATTATTAACCGGCTGGCGAGCGAGCATCATTAAAGATAGTCTAGAAGGAATAAAGTTTGGTTAACACGAAAGGAACTTTTATATAGTCAGCAAGGCTATTGAGTTAACGATATTAAAAAAGCCAAGATACGTATTTATCTTGGCTTTTTTATAGTGAGGTTCAGCTTAGTAAGCTATGACCTGAAAAACGTTATTTGCCATCAGGTAAAGTGACGTTTAACTCAAGTACCGACAGCTTGTCATCATTTTGGTCAAGCTGAACTGATACCTGATCCTCAGAGATATGAACGTATTTGCGGATAACTTCAATGATCTCTTGTTTCATTTTTGGGAAGTAATCAGGCGCATCACGTTCACCACGTTGATGAGCAACAATAATTTGCAGTCGCTCTTTAGCTGTCACCGCTGTGTTGGTTTTTTTATTGCTTCTAAAATAATCAAGTATAGACATAGTTAGCTACCAAATATCCTTTTTAAGAATCCCTTTTTCTCTTCTGTCAGAAAACGAAATGGTACTTCATCACCAAGTAAACGCGCCACAGTGTCAGCGTACGCTAAACCTGCATCACTTTCTTCATCGTTAATGACTGGAATACCAGAGTTTGATGCTTTTAATACTGCTTGTGATTCAGGAATTACACCGACTAACTTAATGGCTAAAATTTCTGATACGTCTTCGACACTTAACATTTCACCTGTTTTAACTCTAGCAGGTGAATAGCGAGTTAATAATAAAAACTCTTGAATTGGTTCAAGATTTTGTTCTGCACGACGAGAGCGACTTTGTAACATACCAAGAATACGGTCTGAATCTCGTACAGAACTCACTTCTGGATTAGTCGTTACAATAGCGATGTCTGCAAAATACAAGGCCATCATTGCACCTTGTTCAATACCCGCTGGTGAGTCACAAACAATATAGTCAAAGTCTTTGCTGAGTTCATCAAGCACTCCGCCTACACCTTCTTTAGTCAGTGCATCTTTATCACGGGTTTGTGACGCTGGTAAAATAAATAGCTTATCACAACGTTTATCTTTAATTAGTGCTTGATTGAGATTAGCTTCACCGTTGATAACGTTGACGAAGTCATAAACAACTCTGCGCTCACAACCCATAATTAAATCAAGATTACGTAAACCGATATCGAAATCGATAACAACAGTCTTTTTTCCTTTAAGTGCTAAACCTGTCGCAATAGCTGCACTCGAAGTTGTTTTACCTACGCCACCTTTACCTGATGTGACAACAATTATTTGTGCCATTTGTTATTATATCCTTTTATGTTGCCAACTATTGAGGCAATGATTCAACCATGAGTGTTTCGTCATTAAGACGAACACAACCGCGTTGATCGCTACAATGCTGCTGCAAATGTTCTGCTAGCCAATATTGTCCAGCAATTGATACTAATTCGGCGTCAAGGCTATTGGCTATGATGATGCTATTGCGATCACCTGAAGCTCCCGCCATTGCTTTACCTCGTAAAGCGCCATATATATGAATGCTACCATCCGCAATCACTTCTGCGCCATTACCAACCGCACCAAAAATGACTAAGTCAGCATTTTTTGCATAAATTTGCTGCCCTGAACGTACATTTTGTTTAATGATTTTGGTTTCTTTGGTTGGGGCTGGCATATTCTTGGCTTGTTTGCCCGATTTAACGACCGCAAGGCCTAACGATTTTGCTTGTTTACTAATATCATCGTTTGCAGATGTTACACCAACGATGATTAATTGGTTATCAGTAAGAAGTTGTTTTAATGCAGCAAGATTAACGTCGTGTTGTTCTATCGCACTTAAATTTAAAATTAATGGTGCGCCGATAAAGAATTGCGGTGCTTGGGATAGCTTTCTGTCTAAATCAGCAGCTATCGCACTTATATCGTGTGTATTGATATGAAGAACTGAAAGAGTAAAAGAGGTCGCTTTGAGCTCAAGACTTTGTGTGGCCATCCAGGCGTTAATCTCCAAAAATTTCAGTGTGTGAACTGATTTGCAATTAAATTATGACTGTCCATGTTATAGTGTGCGTTGTTGACTATCAAGCAAGAAACATAGGAATTTAACTTCAAAATGATATGCGCAGTATATAAAAGCAGCCGAAAAATTGATACTTACTTATTCGTTGAAAAACGTGATGTTTTTGACGCTGTACCTGAAGCATTAATGCAAATGTTTGGCACTCCAAAATTGGTTATGATGGTGCCTTTATCCAAACGTACTGAGTTAGCGATGGCTGATATTGAGAAGGTCAAATCAGAATTAGCAGATAAAGGCTTTTATTTACAAATCCCGCCACCAGTCACGAATTTGTTAGATGAACACAGAAAAAGTTTAGGGATAAAAGACTAGCGTCGCCTGTTATTACAGTGATAGTTTATTGGCCTGAAAAGCGTTTTTTTAAATGATATTAAATTTACAATAGCTTGTTTTTAATACAGTTATCAATTTTAGTATTTCGACGTTAACACAAATGTGTTAACGTTTAGTTAATAAGAACAAAAACAGCAGTAATGAGTTAACTTAGGACATTTTATGATTGGGAAGATCATTTCATCAGTAGTCATCTCTCTGATTACTTTTAACATTGCTCATGCACAGCAAACCGTTACTTTCGATGATTATTTAGCTTCATTAAAAGACAAAGCAATACAGGCTGGTGTTTCACAAAATACTATTAATAAACACTTTTCTAAAATTAAAGTGTTTAAACGTGCCACTGTTAACGGCGCTGATAAGAGCATTAATCTAGAAAGTTATATTCCACAAAATGCACCTGAAATAACAGTCAGCACTGCTAGGGCAATGTTTAAAGAACAAGAAGATGCGTTAATTACGCTGGGTGACCGTTACGGTGTTCAGCCTCGTTTTCTCGTCGCCTTATGGGGAATGACTTCAGAATTTGGTGAACAGAAGGGGAATTTTCCTATTTTATCTGTCACTGCTTCTAATGCCTATTCAGGTGTAAAAGAACAGTTTTACATCGATGAGTTTATCGCAGCGCTGCAAATCATCGATAGCCAACAAGTTACCTATGAGCAATTAATTGGTTCCTCAACAGGTGCTATGGGCCATATGCAGTTAATGCCATCTCAATATCTAGCCTATGCCCAGGATGGCAATGGAGATGGAAACAAAGACATTTGGAACAACCAATTTGACGCTTTTGCTACTGCAGCTGCAATGCTTAAAGATACCGGATGGAAAAACGATGAAACTTGGGGAAGACAAGTTAGTTCAGTTAATCCAGTTCCGCAGTATCTGATTGGTGCTGACCACACTCAAACATTTAATGAGTGGCAAGAGCTGGGCGTTCGTCGATACAACGGCAATGATTTACCTAAACGTGATGACATGCAAGTGTCTTTCTTAATGCCTGATGGCGAAAAAGGCCGAGAGTATCTGGTTTATAATAATTTCCGACTGCTGCAAGCTTGGTCAAAAAAAGAACATTTCTTACTGACTGTGACCTATCTATCTGAACGAATCAAAAATCCTCCTATTAAATAATGATACAATACTGGTATTGTAAGTTATTACCGTATTGAATTATGTCTTTTTGGGTTGAAAAAAAGCTTAACCAACTTACCACCGTGCAATGGGAATCATTGTGCGATGGTTGTGGTAAGTGTTGTCTGAATAAGTTAATTGATGATGAAACCGAGGATCTGTATTACACAGATGCTGCTTGTCATCTACTCGATGATGAAACGTGCGCCTGTCGTCATTATCCTGAACGATTTAAATATGTGCCAGCTTGTACAGCGATTACCGTCGATAATATTGCAGAGTTAACTTGGTTGCCTGACTCTTGTGCTTATAAGCGTCTGCATGATGGCAGGGAGCTTCCTTCTTGGCATCCATTATTAACCGGTTCGAAAGAGGCAATGCACGCAGCGGGTATCTCAGTTAAAGGGAAAACCATTAACGAGAAACGAGTTAAAGATGTTTTTGACCATATTGTTCTATGGCCCTTGAAAGACCTAGATTAACGCTACGGGTTAGAACAAGTGAAGTTAGATTTGATTGACCACAAAAAAGCACTCTGATTGAGTGCTTTTTTCTTTTATAAACGAATCAACTTCGTGGTGTTAGCTGCGCTTTAACGGTTTTATTGCTGGAAGTAGCATCACCGCCAGAACGAGTAGATAGATAACAAAAGTGACAACCATCCACTGCGCCATACTCACTGACAAAAATGTCCAAGGATCATCGCTACACATACCCGTTGGAGAAAAGACCGAAGGCAGCCACTGATCTAATGGCATCCAAGTTGGAAACTCTGGGAAAAACGAACAAGTAGAAAAGGGTGATGGATTAACTTGTAATTCATTTAACTCAAGCGATAACGATAAGCCCCAAACGCCGCTGACTCCCCAACCAATGAGACCAAGAAAGCGAGTTAACCAGAATTTAGGTGCTAAGGCGCCTATAATTCCAGCAATAATTAACCCTAATACAGCCACACGTACATAGATACACATGACACAAGGGTCTAATTGCATTACGTACTGAAAGAATAATGCAGCTGCTTCTAGGCCTATTGCGGATAAAAGTAGCAATAGCCATGCAGTACGCGAACGAGTAAATTCCTGTAAACCAGTCAAATCAATCTCCTGTCGATTTATGACGATAAAAAAACACCCTCGATTGAGGGTGTTTTCAGGTCAAACTTAATTCAAATTGGCATTAATGTCCAACCGAAATTCCACCAATATCTTTGGCTGAATGGTGAATAATGATTTGATTATCATAATAGTATTGCGTCATATCGGTTAAGAAACCTGATTCAATTGCAATAATACCGACGATAGATAACACAATCGTATAAGGCAAAGCCATCCAAACCATACGGCCGTATGACAATCTAACTAATGGTGCTAATGCAGACGTTAATAAGAACAAGAATGCGGCTTGGCCGTTTGGTGTTGCCACTGAAGGTAAATTAGTACCTGTGTTAATTGCAACGGCAAGTAAGTCAAATTGATCGCGGGTGATTTGACCATTGATGAGAGCGGCTTTAACTTCGTTAATATAAACTGTTCCGACAAAGACGTTATCACTCACCATGGACAGTAAGCCGTTGGCAATATAGAAGATAACCAGTTGCGCGTTTCCTTCAAAGCTTAATGCCCATTGAATCACTGGCGCGAATAAGTGTTGGTCAATGATTACGCCGACAACAGCAAAAAACACGGCTAATAGTGCAGTAAAGGGTAAGGCTTCTTCAAATGCTTTACCCAATGCATGTTCATCTGTAACGCCATTAAATGCTGTGGTTAAAATAATCACAGATAAACCAATCAGTCCGACAGAAGCTAAATGGAATGCAAGACCAATAACTAGCCAAACCCCTACCAATGCTTGAACAAGTAACTTCACTTTATCCGCTTTAGTACGATTTTGATCTTCGTAATCTGAATAGTCACTTAGAATTTTATGAACAGCATCTGGTAATTGTGCACCATAGCTGAATAATTTAAATTTCTCGACCAAGAAACAGGTTGTTATCCCAGCAATAAACACAGGCATAGTGACTGGTGACATGCGAAGGAAAAACTCACTAAACTGCCAGTGCGCTTGCGCTGCAATGATCAAGTTTTGTGGTTCACCAACCATAGTACATACACCACCAAGTGCTGTACCAACACCTGAATGCATCAGCAAGTTACGTAGAAAACCACGGAAAGCTTCAAGTTCTTCATCGTTAAGTTGTTCACGCTCTTCTGAAGTATGGTCATGTTCTTTGTCACAGCTAAAGTCTTTGCCTGAGGCAACTTTATGATAAATAGAGTAGAACCCGACTGCGACCGCAATGATGACGGCAATAACAGTTAAAGCGTCTAAAAATGCTGAAAGGAAAGCGGAAGATACGCAAAACATCAATGAAACAATAATTTTAGAGCGTACTTTAGTGATCATTTTGGTGAATACAAAAAGAAGCAACTGCTTCATGAAGTAAATACCAGCAACCATAAATATGAGTAGCAATAAAACTTCTAAGTTTGCTTCTATCTCATGCAGTACCTGTGTTGGGGAAGTCATGCCAATCATGACTGCCTGTATCGCTAGTAAACCACCAGGCTGAAGTGGGTAGCACTTCAATGCCATAGCTAAGGTAAAAATAAATTCTATTACTAATACCCACCCGGCAACGAACGGACTGACTAAAAAGAATAAAAGGGGATTTATTACAAGAAACGATAATATTGCGTATTTGTACCATTTTGGGGAGTTACCCAAAAAGTTACTAAAAAACGCAGCACCAGTGGTTGACGGCATAATAGCCTCTCCAGTTATGAATTTACGATAGTGAATTTTTGAGGAAGGAATTTTGTAGACCAATTTAAGCCAAAACAAAAACTGCTGTTATGGTTGGTGATTTTGCCCCTAAACTATTTTGTCTAATGATTGCAAAATGACAAAGCTTAACTCTATTTATGTTGTTGTTTTATATTGCTTTTGTTTGATATTTCAAAATTCGTTAGTTGTACCACTAACTTACATCCATTAATTTTGGCGCTAGTTTAGCGCAAACGGTTTCTATTGTAATGCGAATTAATTTTTGGGACGAAAAAAAATAACGAATATAACTCCTATCTCACATTCTTTACCTGTATCGTCTGTTTATTCACCAATAACGTTGTAGAACAGTGTGTTTGACCTTTATCAATAGTGCCTATTTGGAATACCTCTGGTATGATCAGTTCATTGAGTAATCACAGGATGTTCAAGTTGACAATTATCAATGCAAAAGGTCCTGCAAGTTTTGCAGAGAAGTATATCGTCCGTTCTATTTGGGAAAATAAATTCCCACCAGGTTCAATTTTACCTGCTGAGCGAGAACTATCAGAGTTAATTGGTGTCACTAGAACCACGTTACGTGAAGTACTTCAACGATTAGCACGTGATGGCTGGCTTAAGATTCAGCATGGTAAACCAACCCAAGTCAATAACTTTTGGGAAACATCAGGGCTTAATATCCTAGAAACTATTGCTGATCTTAATCCTGACGGATTTCCACTATTGGTGGATCAATTGTTATCAGCAAGGGCGAACGTCAGTGCGATTTATTTTCGTGGTGCTGTTCGAAATAACCCTGAAAAAGCGCAGGAAGTATTAGCCAAAATTCATGAGTTAGAAGAAACAGCTGAAGCGTATGCTGATTATGACTATGAATTACATCATGCTTTGGCTTTTTCATCCGGAAACCCACTTTATGTATTAATTCTTAATGGCTTTAAAGGCTTATACAGTCGTGTTGGTCGTTATTACTTTTCAAGCCAAGAAGCACGCACTATTGCGCTGGATTTTTATAAAGCGCTAGAAAAATTAGCTCAGGAAGGTAAATATACTGAAGTGCCTGCGCTGATGAAGTCCAACGGCATTAACAGTGGCATAATGTGGCAAAAGCTACGTGATGACATGCCTGCAGAAATTGCAAAAAACGATAAATAAAAACAGCAATTAAAAAACCAACCGAGAGGTTGGTTTTTTGTTGGTGTCGAAAAAGGTGAACCATCAACCATTGCTATCTATAGTGTAGTCATTTTTTGCTGTTCTTCCTTTGTGGGACATTGAGCTAAGACTGTTGTTTTACCACTTGCATCAACTTGTTCAATGCTGACATCGAAACCCCATAAACGATGTAAATGTTTTAACACTTCTTCATGACTCCCGGCTAGCGGTATTCGATTGTTTGGCACATACCGTAATGTTAATGACCGATCACCATTTATATCTACTCGTTGAACTTGGATGTTTGGTTCAAGGTTG
Organism: Shewanella sp. MMG014; assembly: GCF_018100775.1. Classification (NCBI taxonomy): domain Bacteria; kingdom Pseudomonadati; phylum Pseudomonadota; class Gammaproteobacteria; order Alteromonadales; family Shewanellaceae; genus Shewanella; species Shewanella sp. MMG014. The sequence continues at coordinate 238,325 of NZ_JAGJDZ010000002.1, read as the reverse complement.
GATAGATTGTACTGCTGCGATAGTTTTTCACGAATGAGGTGGTAACCTCGATCATCGTGAATAGCTGATACTGATAATCGATTACAGCTGTCATCATCAAGAATACTGAATAATTTAAAATCACGGATCACTTTAGGCGAAAGGTATTGGCTGATAAAACTTTCATCTTTAAAGTTTTCCATCGCAAAGGTAACGGTTGTAAGCCAGTCACTGCCAGCGATATCAGGAAACCACTTTATATCTTCTTCAGTAGGGGATTCACATATTCGTCGGATATCTATAAACATGTTAAAACCTAAAGCATAAGGGTTTATCCCACTATAATACGGACTGTTATACGCAGGTTGTGCGACAACTCCTGTGTGGCTTTGTAAGAACTCAAGCATGAACCTATCGGTAACAGTACCTTCATCAAACATGTGATTTAGGATGGTGTAATGCCAGAACGTTGCCCAGCCTTCATTCATGACTTGGGTTTGTTTTTGTGGGTAAAAATATTGCGCCATTTTTCTAACTATTCTTACAATTTCTCGCTGCCAAGGCTCAAGCAGCGGCGCATTTTTTTCAATAAAATAGAGAATATTTTCCTGTGGTTCATCAGGAAAGGACGCACTGTTTTCTTGTTGGTTTTCATCGAGGTTTTTAGGTACCGTTCGCCATAAGTCATTCACCTGACTTTGTAAGTAGCTCTCACGATCTTTTTGACGCATTTGCTCTTCTTTAAACGACACCTCAGCGGGTCGCTTATATCGGTCCACACCATAATTCATTAGTGCATGGCAAGAATCTACAGTTAACTCGACTTGTTCCACTCCATATTTAAGCTCGCACTCATGAATGTAGTTTTTAGCAAAAACTAAATAGTCGATAATTGAACTTGCATCAGTCCAAGTTTTGAACAAATAGTTATTTTTAAAAAAACTGTTATGTCCAAAGCTTGCATGAGCCATCACTAAAGCTTGCATTGTGATGGTGTTTTCTTCCATCAAATAAGCAATACAAGGATCTGAGTTAATCACAATTTCATAGGCCAATCCCATTTGGCCACGACGGTAACCTTGTTCAGTTTCTATAAAACGTTTACCAAAAGACCAATGAGTGTAACCAATGGGCATACCAATACCTGCATATGCATCCATCATTTGCTCAGCAGTGATCACTTCAATTTGATTTGGGTAGCTATCGAGTTTATAAAAAGCAGCCACTTTTTCAATTTCAGTCATGTAAGCTTCAAGTAAATCAAAGCTCCAATCTGGCCCATCACTTAATGGCTGTTTTGCTTTGGTTTTATGATTCGTCATCATGTTCTCCTTAGCTAGGCTGCTTTTTAAATAACTCACGGAAAACAGGGTAGATATCATCCACCTCACGGATATGTTGCACTGCAATATTTGCATAATCTTGTTGTAGGTTTTCGTATTCGCGCCAAAGGGTTTGGTGGGCGCGTCGGGTAATTTCTATGTAACTGAAATAACGAGATACTGGTAATATCTTTTCTGCTAACACTTGTTTACAGACAGGGGAGTCATCAGCCCAATTGTCGCCGTCTGATGCCTGTGCTGCATAGATATTCCATTCATCGGCAGGATAACGTTCCTGCTGGATTTCATGCATTAAATTCAATGCACTTGATACAATTGTGCCGCCTGTTTCTTGTGAATAAAAAAACTCATGCTCATCGACTTCTTTAGCTTGAGTATGATGGCGTATATAAACGACTTCTAAGTTTTTGTATGTTTGCGTTAGAAAAAGATATAACAAGATATAAAATCGCTTTGCCATGTCTTTAGTTGCTTGATCCATAGAACCAGAGACATCCATTAGACAGAACATTACCGCTTGGCTTGAAGGTTTTTCACGCTTAGCAAAATTATTAAAACGTAAATCAAAACTATCGATAAAAGGAACGCTTTCAATTTTTTTCTGTAAGTCGTCAATTTGTTGTTTTAAATCGATTATAACTTCAGCTTGGGTACCGGGAGTGTTTTCAAGATTTGATAACTCAGCTTTTAATTGTGCGAGTTTTTTCTTTTTTCCTGCGGTCATTGCAATGCGTCTTGCATGTGAAGACCGTAAAGAACGAACGATGTTTATATTGGCAGGTACACCGACATTGGTAAAACCGGCGCGGTAGGTTTCAAATTCCACCATTTGTTTGGCGTTGGTTTGCTGTAAGTCAGGGAGAGCCAAATCTTCAAATAGCAGTTCTAGGTATTCGTCATTTGATATCTCAAATAAAAACTCATCTTTACCTTCACCAGAATTTGATGCATCACCTTCGCCACTTCCTTCACCTGCACCACCACCTTTAGGGCGCTCGATTTGATCGCCTTGATTAAATTGGTCGTTGCCTGGGTGGACTCTTTCTCTTATACCACCTTGTCCTTGATGAAAAATGGGCTCACTGATATCTCGTGTCGGAATACTGATCTTCTCGCCTTTATCAATGTCGGTCACGCTGCGGCGCGTCACTGCTTCACTGACAGACTTTTTGATTTGTTTTTTATATCGTTCAATAAATCGTTGACGGTTTACAGTGCTTTTACCTTTAGCGTTTAGGCGTCTATCAATAAAATTTGCCATACACAGCTCCTAATGTAGCTCGTTAAAAGATGGCCTAATGAGGGCAATTTTCAAATGAAAATCGCCCACAACGACTAGGCTCACTAAGCGACATTTATGATGACTTACGGACTCTTAAGTACCATTCTGATAGCAGTCTTACTTGTTTTTGGGTATAGCCTTTTTCCATCATTCGGTTGATAAAATCATCATGCTTACGTTGATCGTCAGCAGATGTTTTCGCATTAAATGAAATAACGGGGAGTAAATCTTCGGTGTTAGAAAACATTTTTTTCTCAATCACGACTCGCAGTTTTTCGTAACTTGTCCAAAGTGGGTTGTTGCCTTCATTATTGGCACGTGCACGAAGAACAAAGTTAACGATTTCATTTCGAAAATCTTTAGGGTTACTTATTCCTGCAGGCTTTTCAATTTTCTCAAGTTCGGCATTTAAAGCTGATCTATCGAACAGTTGGCCTGTTTCTGGGTCTCTGAACTCTTGATCTTGAATCCAGAAATCAGCATAGGTGACGTACCTATCGAAAATATTTTGGCCATATTCGGAATAGGATTCTAAATAGGCAGTTTGAATTTCTTTTCCGATAAATTCGACATATTTAGGGATTAGATACCCTTTTAAAAACTCTAAATACTTTTCACTAATTTCGTTAGGGAATTGTTCTTGCTCGATTTGTTTTTCGAGGACATAAAACAGATGCACAGGGTTAGCTGCAATTTCTGTATCGTCGAAGTTGAATACTCGAGATAGTATCTTGAACGCAAAGCGGGTTGATAACCCGTTCATGCCTTCGTCGACGCCTGCATAATCACGATACTCTTGAAAGGATTTTGCTTTGGGATCGGTATCTTTCAATGTCTCGCCGTTATACACGCGCATTTTTGAATAGATTGATGAGTTCTCTGGTGCTTTTAGACGGGATAAAATACTAAATTGCGCTAAGGTTTCTAGTGTACCAGGTGCACAAGGCGCTTTAGATAGCTCGGAGTTTGATAACAGTTTTTGGTAAATTTCAATTTCTTCGGATACACGTAAACAATATGGCACTTTAACGATATAAACCCTATCTAAAAATGCTTCATTATTTTTATTGTTCCTAAATGTTGTCCACTCTGACTCGTTCGAATGAGCCAATATCATGCCGTTGTAGGGAAGGGCCGATAATCCTTCTGTTCCGTTATAATTACCTTCTTGAGTGGCTGTTAATAGTGGATGCAGTACCTTTATCGGTGCTTTAAACATCTCAACAAACTCCATCACACCTTGGTTTGCTCGACATAAAGCCCCTGAATAGGCATAGGCATCGGCATCATCTTGTGAGAAGTGTTCAAGCTGACGAATATCTACTTTACCGACTAGTGCCGATATATCTTGGTTATTTTCATCTCCTGGTTCAGTTTTAGCGATTGCAGTTTGATCAAGAATAGAAGGATATACTTTAACGACTTTAAATTTAGTAATATCGCCACCAAACTCATGTAACCGTTTCACTGCCCAAGGTGACATGATGGTTTTAATGTATCGAGTAGGAATATTATATTCTTTGCTTAGTAGTTCTCCGTCTTCTTCTGCGTCAAATAAACACAGTGGACTATCGTTAACAGGACTACGCACGCCATTGGCTGTTAAAATAAAAATCGGTACTTTTTGCATGAGTGACTTAAGTTTTTCTGCTAAAGATGACTTACCGCCACCAACTGGCCCTAGTAGATAAAGTATTTGTTTAGACTCTTCTAATCCTTGAGCTGAATGTTTTAAGTAAGAAACAATTTGTTCAATTGATTCTTCCATCCCATAGAAATCTTTAAAACTTGGATAGTGAGTAATAAGTCGGTTTGAAAAAATACGACTTAAAACAGGATCTTTTGATGTATCAATGGTTTCAGACTCACCAATTGCCATTAGCATTCTTTCGGCGGCTGAAACATATGCACTTCTGTCTTCCTTACAGATTTCAAGAAACTGTTGTAATGAATATTCTTCATCTAGCTTTTGTTCATAACGTTGTTGGTAATGTTCGAATATGCCCATAAGAAACCCCTTGAAACTTAGCTGAAAGAAAGTATGTGATAGCGCATGTTTGGTTTGTTTTTACGGTGACATTTGACTGTCTTAAATGAGTAAATAAACCCACTTGCTAAATTAAGTCTAGGCTAGAGATTTGAACTTGGCGAGAAATTAGAAATAAAAATTATCAATAAAAACAATGATAAACAGTTGCAATTGCAACTGTTGCAAAAGTTTTATTTAACTATAAATGCGTTTGGTATTAGATGGGTAAATGAAAAATATCTCATTTTGAGTAATAAAAAAGGAGCCATTAGGCTCCTTTTACTTCATCTCAATTGTTACTTTGTGGGTAGATTAACCCGCGAAGTTTGCGTTAACGAAATCCCAGTTAACAAGTTCCCAGAACGCAGCCATGTAGTTAGGGCGAACGTTACGGTAATCGATGTAGTAAGCATGTTCCCAAACATCAACTGTTAGTAGTGATGTTACTGACTCGTCAGTTAACGGAGTAGCAGCATTGCTAGTGTTAACAATAGAAACAGTACCGTCAGCATTTTTTACTAACCAAGTCCAAGCGCTACCGAAGTTGTTTACAGCAGAATCTGTAAACTTAGCTTTGAACTCTTCGAAAGAACCGAAAGCTGCGTTAATTGCATCAGCGATAGGACCAGTAGGTGCGCCGCCAGCATTTGGAGCTAAACAGTTCCAGTAGAAAGTGTGGTTCCAGATTTGAGCAGCGTTGTTGAACATGCCACCAGTAGAAGTTTTAACAACTTCTTCTAATGTTTTGTTAGCAAATTCAGTACCTTCAACAAGACCATTAAGTTTAACAACGTAAGTGTTGTGATGCTTACCGTAGTGATATTCAATAGTCTCTTCAGAAATGTGTGGTGCAAGTGCGTTCTTAGCATATGGTAATGCTGGTAATTCGAAAGCCATTATTATCTCTCCATGGACATAGGTTATCGTTATTGTATGAGTACCACTTAGGCATCATTGCTCTGCCGACATTGTACTTAAAATTTTTGTGATGTGAATCATTGTTTGATGAATAATGTCGATAGACGCAATCTAAAAAAGCTATTTTTATTATAACCCTACAAACTGTGGGATTTTGTTATTGAACTAGCTCGCGTACAATAGTCAAAGATTATCAAGTTGCACTTAGGAATTACAATGGAAACAGTAGACAAGATTAAACAGCAAATCAGTGAAAACCCAATCATCGTATACATGAAAGGATCACCAAAGTTACCTAGCTGTGGTTTTTCATCGCAAGTTGCACAAGTCATGATTAACTGTGGTGAGCAGTTTGCATTCGTTGATATTTTACAGCATCCAGATATTCGTGCTGAATTACCAAAGTTTGCTAATTGGCCAACTTTCCCACAATTGTGGGTAGAAGGTGAGCTAATCGGTGGTTGTGACATCATCACTGAAATGTACCAAAAAGGTGAATTACAGCCAATTATTAAAGAAACTGCTGATAAGTTCCGTACTGAAGAAGGCGCTGAGTAAGCTTCAGATTATGCTATAGCCCGCACTATTGCATAAATTATAGTTTCTATGCTTGGTTCATATCGGTTGCCGTTATTAACCAGATACAAAAAAACCTAAAGTGTTTTCACTTTAGGTTTTTTATTGTCTATTTTACTGTTTGTTTTCTCTTTTATGACGCTTTAGTTGTTTCGGGGGTTTTAGGTAAAATTAGGTTCATTACAATGGCAACTAAGCCACATAAACTTATCCCAGTTAAACTAAATTCTCCGATACCGAAAGCCATACCACCAATACCAAATACTAATGTCACTCCCACAATACTTAAATTACGTGGTTCGTTTAAGTCAACTTGGTTACGAATTAACGTACCGAGTCCCACGGCTGCAATAGAACCGAAAAGCAAACACATGATGCCGCCCATCACGGATAATGGAATGGTTTGCATGAGCGCACCTAATTTTCCTATAAAGGCTAAACAGATAGCGGTAATCGCTGTCCAAGTCATAATTCTAGGATCGAAGTTTTTAGTAAGCGTCACTGCACCAGTCACTTCTGAGTAGGTTGTATTCGGTGGTCCACCAAAAGCAGACGCTGCCATTGTTGCAACACCATCACCAGTAAGCGTGCGATGTAACCCAGGTTTCTTCATGTAATCTTTGCCAGTTACGTTAGATATTGCTAACAGATCACCGATATGTTCAACCGCAGGAGCAATAGCAACTGGGATCATAAAGAGGATGGCTTGCCAGTGAAACTCTGGTGCGACAAAATTTGGCATGGCAAGCCAAGCAGCTTGATGAACCGGGGAGAAGTCTACAATTCCGAAAAATAAACTAAGACCATAACCAACAAGAATACCTGCTAGGATTGGCATTAATTTCAATACCCCTTTGGCAAATACTGCTACTGCGACTGTGGTTGCCAATGACATTAATGCAATAAACAGTGCGATGTTAGGCTCGACCAGCACTGTACTCCCATCGCCCGTTTTACCCAATGCCATATTCACAGCCATAGGTGCAAGGCCTAAACCGATAATAATAATCACTGGACCGACAACGACAGGCGGTAAGAGTTTATGAATAAAACCGCTGCCTTTCACTTTAACTAAAGCACCTAAAATGACATAAACAAAACCTGCAACCATCAGCCCGCCCATGGTTGCAGGTATTCCCCAGGTTTGTACGCCGTACATAATCGGGGCGATAAAGGCAAAGGATGATGCGAGAAATATTGGAACTTGTCTTTTAGTGATGACCTGAAAGATTAGGGTACCGATACCCGCAGTGAAAAGGGCAACACTCGTATCTAAACCACTCAGTAATGGCATCAATACTAATGCACCAAAGGCCACAAATAACATTTGCGCACCTTGTAAAGGAATGAATAAACGGTTCATAAGCCGGTAGGTATCCTGTCTCGTTTTAATTATTCAGTAAGATAGGCCATAAAGGGGTAAATGTCTGTAATACAAATCAAGTTTAATCAGAGTTATTCGAATAATTTCAATAATAAATCTGCTTATATTGTCTTGGTTATCTCATTCTAGTCATAAAAATAATATGCTACACTTCTGATCATTATTACTTTTTTATGATTTTTATATGCCAAAATTTTTATTACAAATTTTGTTATTTGTCCTGCTTTCAGTAGGATTAACAACAAGTAGCATGTCTGCTGAAGTCGGCTTATTAGATGAAGCGGATATTGTTGTCTCTTCACGTGCTAAATCTGAACGTCAACAAGCATTAAAAACGGCACTTTCCGCTGTATTTGTAAAAAATTCCGGTTTACCTTCTGCAGTTTCACATCCATTAGTAAAGGCTCAGATTAACCAGCCTGAAGTGTTATTGACTCAATATGGTTACAGTGAAATTGACGATGAGTTAGTCCTAAAAGCTAACTTTGATCATAAAAGAATTATTTCAACACTTCGCCAGGCTGAGTTACCTGTTTGGGGCAAGCAACGTCCTTTAACCCTATTGTGGGTGTCAATCGAAGACAATGGCGAGCGTCATATCTTGTCTGACATTTCTGATATGGATACTCGTACTCAAATTGAGCTTGAATCAAGCAATAAAGGCATTCCAGTCATTTTGCCTTTGATGGACTTAGATGATGTGATGAAAATCAATGTTTCTGACGTCCGAGGTATGTTTACTGATGTTGTCTCTGAAGCCTCAAAGCGTTACCGCGCAGACTATTTTGCTATTGCGGATATGGATCAAGTCGGTGGATTTGTTCGCTTTCAAGTTTCGTTATTTGATAAAGAAAGTGACTCTGCTGTAATGCAACCGCTTATTCACCATCAGGCTGAAGTGCTTGATTATGAAACGGCTACTAATCAAATATTATCAACACTTGCCGAGTACTTTGTTAGCCAATATGCCTTTGCTGATAGTGGTAATAGTGCAACGACACATTTGTCGTTAGTTGGTGTCCAAAATATGGCTCAGTTAGTCGAGATTGAAGCTTATTTAAACCAATTAAGTGCAATAAAATCTGTCAGTTTACATCAGTTTAAAGCTGATACAGTGACTTATAAATTATCACTATTTGGTACTGCTGATGATTTACAGAAATTACTGAATATCAATAAAAGATTGACCCAACTTGATACACTAAATCAGTCTGAACCCGTTGACGCTGTGTTACCAAACCCAGAATCAGAGGAAGACTTTAAGACGGAACTAACAGAAACATTGATTTATCAGTGGCATTAAGCGTTAACAATTGCTGATTTATTCAGCGTTGAAGTGGGAAAGTTGATCTTAGTGTGTTTAGGGAACCTTTAACGCTTAGTTATTCAACAGCAGTTATTAACTTGGCTGTGTTATACTTTACTTTGCTTGTTTTATTATTAGAGAATTTTTGAGTGACCCAAAACTCACCAAAACAATTATCATTGCCTGTATATTTACCTGACGATGAAACTTTTCAAAGTTATTACCCTGCAGTGGGGAATGATGAATTGATTCAAAAACTGCAAGCGACTGCAGAGGGCAGTTTATCGTCAAGTATGTATTTGTTTGGACCGGTTAAGTCAGGTCGTACACATTTGATGCACGCTGCTTGTGCCCATGCCAATGAGCTTGATAGACGAACCCTGTATATTCCCTTAGGTATTCATGCCAGTATTTCTCCTGCTTTGTTCGAAGGTGTGGAATCGCTACAATTAATTTGTATTGATGACATCGATGCTATTGCGGGTCACCCTATCTGGGAAGAAGCGTTATTTCATTTATACAATCGTGTCGCCGAGCAGCCTGACTGTCGATTAATTGTTAGCGGCAGTTCATCTCCCACAGAAGCTGGCTTTGCATTACCAGATTTAATATCTCGAATGCAGTGGGGGCTTATTTATCAATTACAGCCCATGGCTGATGAAGAAAAGTTAGTCGCACTCCAACGCCGTGCTGCAATGCGTGGATTGCAATTATCTGATGAAGTCGGGCGTTTTTTGTTAACTAGAATGGCACGCGATTTACGTACCTTGTTTGATGTATTAGATAAGTTAGATAAAGCCTCGATGGTACATCAAAGAAAATTAACGATTCCATTTATCAAAGAAATGCTGAGACTATAATAAAAAATTTCAGCCACTAGCTTGTCATTGTCGATGTCATTTTTTACGTAAAAAAGCCACCATTTAGGTGGCTTTTTATCATTGTATTGATTTTAAATTAACTCGTAACATATTTATTGACGAATGAGTGGTGGCAGTTTTTTATGCTCTCTGCCCATTTGAACTGGACGACGTTCAACTTCAGTCGATATTGCCTCAAAGCCGCTCACTCTTGCTGGGTTACTGGAATTTACTGGCGTAATGGCAATATTATCATACCAATTTATCCCAGCAGTCATATTAATGGGTTCAGGTAGTGCATTAAGCAGTGTTTTACCGTCAACCTCTGGCATGATTTCATCAATAACGAAGGCTGCTCTATTTAACAGTTCAGCTGAGCCAACTCTGCCACGTTGTCCCCAATCAACGATTAAGTCCGTTGCATCAGTTACTGCAACATCACGTTGGATTTGATATCTATGACTCATGAAGGATTCTTCAAACAGCATTGCTGCATCCTCACGAGTTGAAGAGTATGCATAAAAGTCATTTGCATGATCTGTTAAAAAGAAGCTGGTAATGTCGCTCGGTAAATAGGCTTTTTGGGTTGCATTAGCGTCAGTACCTTGAAAGCTAACACTGGCTAAACCATACATTTCACTGCTGGTGAGTGGGTCGACATTTTGAAGTTGGTCTGACACCAATGAATTACTATCGGTTCTTCGATAAAAGTCATCAATGAGAGTTGGCCCTATTAAAGTGTCATGTACTGAGCGAGGGAAAAAATCATTCGCATGAGCTAATTCATGATATAGCAAACTGGCTAGACTGGGGGTGATATCTGTAATGCTACGTGTTTGGCGCTTTGTTCGCTCAACACTGGAGTATGCGTAATCATTATCCTTTACATATCGCCAAGGCATTCTAAATTGTAACTCATTACCAAAATCACTACGGTAATCTGGTGCTTCGTTAATTGAATCTCGTTGCTCTGGTGTTAACCATAAATATTCAGGATCTAGGTAAATAGCGCCTGTCGCAACCCAATAAAATGACGGTCTAACATCGTAGCTTATTACGACGGCTGTGACTGATTGTAACAGTTTAATAAAATCACTATTGGGGTCAGCTTGAGTTAAAAATGTTTCGAAATTTTTACCCATCCAATCGTGTGAAACAACAACACGATCCATCACAGAACTGATGTTTTCAGCATTATTCATTTGGCCAATTAAAGGTAAATCTACAATCTCACAAGTTTGCTGTAATTGAGTTGAGTAAACACATGAACTGGCAATATCTGCATAACTTGATTCAGTATTATATGAATAAGTTCGTGCTACAGGTTGATCAAAGTAAGGCGAGGTAATTGATGGTTCATTGGTTACCAAAACAAACACTTCATCAGATAAACTCTGACCAGAAACTTGACCCGTTGCTTTTAAACCAATAATGCTGTCGGTGCTGACAGTTGGAGCGGTAAACAGTGGACGTTCTTCGTTGGTTAAATCAAGGTTGATTTCTTGTCCAGAGAAGTAACACCACTCAATATCATTTGCGACTTGGCCATTGATCCGCTGTAGTCTCAAACTCACGCCGTTACCTTCTACGACTTGATGGTCGCTATTGATGTTTAATTGGGCAATAGCAACGCCTGCATCAATATTGACAGTTTCAGTAAGCTCGGTTTGATTGCCTGTAACAGTAACTGAAAAAGAATAACTGCCTGGTTCAGGTATAACAAATGATAGCAAAGGGCTGTTTTCAGAAACCGTACTAATGATAGGGCCTGATAGTTGTTGCCACTTGAAGTTCATTCCAGATGACTGACCAGCGCTCATGCCTGCGATAATTGTTGCTGATTGCCCAGCCGTGTATTGCTGCTCAACATTAAAAATCAGATTTGATGCCGTTTCGACTTGAACTAAGCCTAAACTGGTTTCACAAGCGTTAATTGGCAGTGAATTGTCAGGGGTTCCATTACTTTCTGAGTCACTAGATGAACCTCCACAGGCGGATAAAACTAATGCTGTCATACTCACAGCGAGTGTTGAAGATATTGAAAGCGAATTAATAGGGCCAAGTTTCATGCACAATCTCCGTTGCTTATTACTACTTACTTCGACGACCTTTTAAGCGCTAAAGGCTAGTGCAAAGTTATTATAATTCACTATAGCATGGGAATTAAGTTACCTAAAGATTGTGTTAACCCATTGGTAACTTTAGTGTAAATATATATTCACTTATAAAATAAACCGAGATACTTGGAATAAAAATAATAAAAAAGCGCCATGAGGCGCTTTAAAAATCAACTATGACGATGTTATTTGTCTTGTTGGGATTTTTTCTTTAAGCCTAAGCCTAACTCTCTACCGCGTTTACGGGCATAAAACGGAAAGCCTATGAGTAGGGCACTAATTAGTAATGACTCAATAATGGCAAAGTATAATGCGTCTTCTGTGACCCAGACTAAAGTTAACCCATGTAATAGGTATAAGCAGAGAATGAAACTCGCCCAAGCATAAGTATAAGGCTTGCCTGTTAGGATCCCTTTAATAGGGAGCAATAGAGGAACAATCCATAATAAGCTAAACGCCATTGAATATACGCCACTAAGACCTTGTTGAATAAACCAACCTGTTAATAGCATTAGCAATGCAACATATCCTAGCCGGCACAGCTGAAACAAAGAATGTGTGCTCATGATGATCCTATAAAATCGCTAGTACATTTTCAGGCGGTCTGCCTATTGCCGCTTTGCCATTTGCAAGCGCGATAGGGCGTTCAATCAGTTTTGGTGTTGCAACCATCGCTTGAATTAGTTCTGCTTCAGTGAGCGCTGAGTCTGCTAAATTCTGTTCTTTATACTCCGTTTCTTTAGTTCGCATCAATTCGCGCGGAGTAAGATTCAGTAATGAGAGAATTTGTTGGATATCTTCAACTGTCGGCGTTTGTTTTAAATATTCAACAATTTGAATAGAGGCATTATTTTCTTCAAGTAATGCAAGTGTTTGACGGCTTTTTGAACAGCGAGGGTTATGGTACAAAGTCACAGTAGTCATGGGCTTCACTTCTATTTATATTTTGGCGACAGTCTAGCAAAGAATCTTTCAAAAAGTTAGCCACTTCTAATGGAAGTGGCTAATTCATTTAGCGGTTATTTTAATGCGTCTAATGAGCGTTTAGCTTGTCTAAATTGCCTAATGCGAGCTTCAATTCTGGCAATCTGTAAAGCTTGCCCCTCTGAATGACGATAAGCATAATTAAGCTGGTCTATGGCGCCATCATAATTTGCTGCAAGTGCCATGGCTTCTGCATTGCTGTAGTGTTCTAGGGCTTTATTACCTAATTTACGATAAGCCTGTGTCATGATTTGATAAGGCAAGGTATTTTGTTTGTCGAGGAAAATTAAATCTTCTAACAAAGGAATTGCTTTTCTAGGTTGATCGGCTTCTACATAAATATTCGCTAAATTGGCAGCAATGACTGACGATGTTGGTTTTAATTTAAGGTGATGATTAAGCATTGCAATGGCTTCATCATAATCGTCTTTTTGTGCCAATAAATCGGTTTTGGTATCGATATAGAACAAGTTATTTTTATCTTGTTCTAATAATTTATCAATGATCTGCTCTGCTTCGTCAAAACGTTTAACTCTGAATAAAGCCAGTGCTTTACCATACTCAGCAGCACTCTTAAATGTGTAGGTCTTTTTACGCAATTGATCATCAAATAAAGACATTGCGGCTTGGTCGCTGTAATTTGAAAATCTAACCTGTATTCTTGCTTTTGCTAGTTGGTAATTAAGCTGATCTGGAATATAGCGATGAGGATATTGCGCTGCACGATTTCGAGCATCCGTGATCCGAGATTCAGGTAATGGGTGAGTAAGCAACATTTGTGGTGGCGTACTCGTAAAACGATATCGAATGGCCAGCTTTGAGAAAAAATCAGAAGCGCCGTTAGGGTCAAAGCCTGCATCAGCTAAAATTTGCATGCCGATTCTATCTGCTTCACGCTCATGTAATCGAGTAAAGTTAATTCGAGCTTGAGTCGATAATGCTTGCGTGGTTGCTAGTGCTGCCATACCTGCTTGTGGGGCAGCAATTGTTAATAAAATAGCGCCTAACATACCAACAATTGTTGCTGTTGAGCTTTTGTCTTGAGCTTCTAATGACCGAGCTAAATGTCGTTGGGTTACGTGAGTTATTTCATGGGCAAGAACCGAGGCTAGCTCACTTTCTGTATCGGCATGTAAAAATAGTCCTGTATGAACCCCAACATGACCACCAAAAAAAGCGAACGCGTTAATTTCATCATTTCTCAGTAAAAAGAAATAGAAAGGGGTTTTTACCCCTGTTGCGTGCGCAACTAGCTTATTTCCTAGCTCTGATAGGTATTGATTTAAGACAGGATCACTAATAACTGGCGCCGAAGAACGAATGACACGCATGTAGGCATCGCCATATATCATTTCTTTTTCAAGGCTGAAGGTATTAACTGCGGCAGTGCCAAGATCTGGAAGGTCATTATTGGCGAAACTTTTCGCAACTCCTGCCGTCAGTACTAAGGAGACTGCAGTAGTGATAACACCTTTGGAAAACTGAGAAAACGATAATTTGCGCAAATGAAACCTTTATTATAATTATTTCAATAGGGTGGTGTGTAAAATGACAATAATACTCACACAGTTTGGCTTGTGGTTTATCTTCCTTGCTAGGATAATAGCCAGAGAATATGTAAAGCAAGTTTAGAATGAAAATTATTGATTTAACTGCTCATCATTGTCCTTATCCTTTAGTGCAAATCAAGCTCGCATTAAAAAAAATGCAGCCTGGAGAATTGCTCGGGATTAGTATCTCTGACTCTGGTTCACGTCGAGATGTTCCGCCATTTTTAAAAAAAATTGGTCATCAGGTTGAGATTACTGATGATAACCCAAAAAAGCTATCGATGGTCATTACGAAAGGAAACACTTTCTAAGTTTAATTATGTGTATAGTTAACTTAATATCATTAAATAGTGAATTCAAAGTGCGACATTTTTTTAGGTATTTTACATGCTCTCTTATTTAGGCGATTGGTATAAAGCGAGATTCAGTGACCCACAAGCTATCACGCTTTTGTTTATCTTACTTGGAATTGGATTACTACTGTATTTTGCTGGTGGCTTGCTAGCGCCTTTATTGGTCGCATTAGTTTTAGCGTTTTTGCTTGAGTGGCCAGTGGCTCAAATTTCTCGTTTTGGCATTAATCGAAGTGTTGGCGCCTCGTTAATTTTAGTTTTATTTATCGGCTTGATGGTGTTGATCGCATTTGGTTTAGTGCCAAGTCTATGGCGACAAGGTATCGCTTTAGCCACTGATTTACCTGTAATGATTGATACAGGCATGCAATCTTTAGTGTCACTGAGTGAAAAGTACCCACAATACATCAGTATTGAACAAATTGATGCGATGGTGATTGAGCTTAAAAAACTACTGGATACTCAGCACTTGCTGGATATCGGTAAGCAACTTCTGGGCTATTCAGCATCTTTACTTGTGTTAATGGTGTACGTCATTTTAGTTCCTTTACTTGTGTTCTTCTTTTTAAAAGACAAAGAACAACTGATTAAAAGCAGCAAACGATTTTTCCCTAATAACCGCGATTTAGCACGTAAAGTCTGGTTTGAAATGGATCAGCAAATCTTTAATTATATCCGCGGTAAAGTGATTGAAATTGTCATTGTTGGGGCAGTGAGTTATATCTTTTTTGCCGTTATGGGCTTGAGGTATTCAGCACTTTTAGGTGTGTTAACAGGATTATCAGTGTTAATTCCTTACGTTGGCGCCACTTTAGTGACTTTACCCATTGCACTTGTCGCTTTTGTTCAGTGGGGTGTGAGCCCTGAATTTGGTTATGTGATGATTGGTTATGGAATTATTCAGGCGCTTGATGGTAATGTCTTAGTACCTATATTGTTCTCAGATGCTGTTGATTTACATCCTGTACTTATTATTGCCGCGGTGTTGGTTTTTGGAGGCTTATGGGGTGTTTGGGGAGTCTTTTTTGCGATTCCATTAGCATCGCTAGTTAAAGCGGTTATTAATGCTTGGCCAGACAGCCAGCCTGCTGAAAGCGAACCCATAGTCAAGGCCGATTGAGCCAACGTGTTTGCACTCATAACGGCCTTAACAATCGAATATAAAAAAGGTGACATAATGTCACCTTTTTCTTGGGATACTTTTACTGATAGTGAAGATAATATTACTTATCTTTTTGAGTCTCTGAATCTGATGCTGAATGCTCAGTGTTAGATTTGCCTTGGCTGTCAGTAGGCTTTTTAGGATCGCCAAACTGCGGCATTTTAAATTTAGCACTGTATTTCAATACGGCTAAATTACTCGCAATAATACCAACCACCAAAATGATAATGATCCAAACTTCTAATCCAGATAAATCCATAGTTGCCTCAAATTTTGATGTTCAGTTAATCAACAGCTAAACGTTGTTCACATTTACGAATATCTTCAGGCGTATCTACTTCAGGCGAATCAAATGCACTGATTGCAACCTTAATCTTGTGACCGTACTCAAGCGCTCGAAGTTGCTCTAATTTCTCTAAGTCTTCTAATCTACCTAGAGGAAGCTTCGCAAAAGCATTTACAAAACGGCGAGTGTAAGCATATACGCCTAAATGCTTGTATACTGGATAGTCGTCTGTATCTCGACCAAACGGAATACAAGATCGAGAGAAATACAAGGCATTAAACTCATTGTCGAATACCATCTTCACGTGAAGTGGGTCATCTCTTTCTTGCTTATCGATGATTTCAAAACCTAAAGTCGCCATTTCAAACTCACCTGGGTGACGTTCAAACAAGCTAATGATTTGTTCAATTGAAATAGGATCAATTAGCGGTTGATCACCTTGAAGGTTAATGACTAAATCGTCATCATCAAGACCCAATTGACTAATGGCATCATTGATACGGTCAGTACCCGACGCAGCTTCTGGGCTTGTCATGACGACTTGTCCACCAAATGATTCAACCGCTTCTTTGATACGGTCGTCATCTGTCGCAACGTAAATATTATCTAATCCTTTGGCTAATGATGCTCGCTCAAAAACGTGCTGGATCATTGGCTTACCATTAATAGGTGCTAGTGGTTTGCCAGGAAAACGGCTAGAACCATATCTAGCAGGGATTAAAAGGGTAACTTTCATTAAAAAAACCTACTTATCATTATTCGATAAACAAAAGGGCTCAAAAGAGCCCTTAATTATAGCGAGGGGGCCGATTAAATACGACGGAAAAGTTTAGTCAGCATTTCGTCTGTTACTTTCTCTTCCCAGCCTTCGCCATAAACATTGTCCCATAATGGACCCATGCTCTTAGTTACAGCAACCATTTTAGCAATGGTTTCATCTGGTAAGTCTTTACAGATATTCTTAGGTAAAGTGATGTTGTGAACTTCCATCATTTTACGGAACTCTTTAACGCCTTCAGGGTAAAACTCTTCAAGTACGTCAAATGCTAAACAGTTACCTATACCGTGATGGTAACCCAACACGTAACCTAGACCATATGATACCGCATGACATGCACCTACTTGGCTGTATGCGATGCTCATGCCACCCATGTATGAAGCCATCATGAGTTTGTCATCTTTTTCTTCATGATTGTCTAAGAACACTTCGCGGCATAAATCCATTGATTTTTCAGCAAATGCTTTAGCAAATTCATTTAAGTAAGTGCCTTCTAATGACTCAACACAATGGATATAACAATCCATGCCTGTGTAGAACCATTGATCAGTTGGTACACCAGCAATTAACTCTGAATCCATGATAATTTGGTCAAACACAGTGTAATCTGAGTTCAAACCTAACTTACGTACTGGACCACAAAGTACAGCTGTACGTGATGCTTCTGCACCAGTACCTGATACAGTTGGAATACCAATATGATGAATAGCAGGGTTCTTAATTAAATCCCAACCTTGGTATTCAGCACTACCGCCTTCATTGGTCAGCATAAGTGACACAGCTTTAGCTAAATCAAGTGTTGAACCACCACCTAAACCAATCACACTTACAGGTGCTTTCGAATTAAATGCTTGAACTTGTGCGGTTAAGTCATCAACTTGTTTCGTTGTCGGTTCATCATCTACATTCACGTAGATTAATAAATCATGGTCCTTTGCAGGGACACGGCCTGCAAGTGACTTATCTTGATGCACATCATCAACTAAAAAAACCACGAAATCGTTAGCTTCTTTACGCTCTTCTGCAAGTACGGCATCAAGTTGAGCAAAAGAACCGCGACCAAAAATCATTTTTGGCACACACTTAAAATTTTTGAAACTCATTACAACATTCTCCGTTGAGATTAGTACTGTAAAAAGTACTATTGAGCTATTACTTGCTTGGTAAGCTTTAGCTCAATAGAAAGAGTAGGATTAATTATGCAAAAGCACGCTTGATGTTTTCAATACGTTGAGCAATTTCTTCTTCTGTCCAAGATAACTTGATTAACATAGAGATAGTACGGCTCATGATTGCATCAGACTTTGGCGTTTCCACTTTAGTGTAATCTGGACGATCTTGAATTAATGTGATCGGTAAAGCAGCTGGCGATTTAAGCTCTTGAATATGCTTCCAGTTGTTTAAGTAGTGCCAGTTGTTAACATACCAATAGAAACAACCATCAACGCCGTTCTCTGCTAACTTCTTGTTGATTTCAATTGTGCGCTCTTCGGTCGGCATTAAGAAGGTTAAGAAACCTGCTGAGTCACCTTCAGGATCAGGGATTTCTCGGAATGTGACTTCAGGAATTTCGGCCATTGCATCTTTGATTAGCTTTTTATTAGTACGCTGGATATCAATAATTTTATCAAGCTTACGAAGCTGTGCCAGACCCATCGCTGAGTTCATTTCTGAGATGCGGAAGTTCAGTCCCATGATAGGGTGGCCTTCAGCGCCGCGATCATTACCAACATGGTCATGACCGTGATCTGAGAACATGTGCGCATGGTTATAGATGGTTTCATTGTTAGTCATGATAGCGCCGCCTTCACCACAGGTGATGGTTTTAACAGAATCAAATGAATAACAACCAACATCTCCGATTGTGCCTAATGCTTTACCTTTGTAGCTGCCGCCGATAGCTTGACATGCATCTTCAAGGATCACTAGGTTATGTTTTTTACATACCGCTAAAATTTCATCCATTTTAGCCATAGAACCACACATATGAACAAGGTTAATTGCTTTAGTGCGTGGAGTAATTGCAGCTTCAATGCCTTCTGGTGATAGACATAGTGTTTCATCAATTTCAGCGAAAATAGGTACGGCACCAGCCATAAATACTGCTTCTACAGATGCAACAAAAGTAAACGGTGGAACAATAACTTCGTCGCCTGCGCCAATACCTGCAGCAGCCATTGCCGTTTGTAATGCAGCGGTACCACTAGAAACAAGATGCGCATGTTTTGCGTTCATCTTTTCACAAAGAAGCGCTTCCATTTCACGTGTTTTCCAACGATCATTACGCATGTGATCGAAGTTGTAGCGAAAGGTAAAACCGTTTTCCATCACGTCAGCGACTTCTTGCTTTTCCTCTGGTCCAAATAATTCAAAACCTGGCATGGAAATTATCTCCTAAAAAATGCAGTGCGCGAGGTCGCGCTAAATAAACCCGAAGATTATAACTGTGTTAGGCAACTAAATGCATTAACAATATGACCTTATCTGAGCGAAGTAGGTGAGTTTACTTGCCCAAGAATGCATAAACAGCTAAACCTTCTCTATTTCGATTAATATTTAACCGGCGTTATTAAAGATTGATGTTGTTCAATAATAGCTAAAGATGACAAATTTGAAGGGGTTTATTGAGTATCTAGCGATACGAGAGGGTTAAATAACAGGCAAACAAGTCCATATACCTATTATTGCAAATGTGTAAATGGACGTTGAGTTTGCTGTATGATTGATTATTAGGCTTTATTGTCAGCATGCTCACTTGATACCGTGACATCTAAATCAGTCAATAATCCATTATTAATGCCGTAGATCCAGCCGTGAATAGCCAGTTCTTGACCACGATCCCATGCATCTTGAACAATTGAGGTGCTACTGACATTGGCGACTTGTTCCATCACATTTAATTCGCACAATCTGTCGAATCGTTTTTCGTCATCAAGCTGCTCTAAATCGCTACGGTGAATACGATAAATATCTTTTAAATGTCCCAACCAGTTATCAATTAAACCAAAGCGCTCAGTAGTCATTGATGCTTTAACACCACCACAACCGTAATGACCTACCACCATGATATGTTTGACTTTTAGTACTTCAACCGCATATTGAATAACTGACAAACAGTTTAAGTCGGTGTGAATGACCATGTTAGCGATATTACGATGAACAAAGACTTCGCCTGGCATTAGGTCAATAATTTGATTTGATGGAACACGGCTATCAGAACAACCTATCCACAAATATTCAGGGCTCTGTTGTTGTGCTAGCTGTTTAAAGAATTCAGGGTCTTCTTCGTTAATGCGTTCGGCCCAGCGGCGGTTATTATCAAAAAGTGGTTTAAGTAATTTCATCGTGTTTGGTAGACCCTAATAAATAAAAGTATGCTAATTCAGATTCGTAAACTGTCTGATTAATATCATTTTTAGAGTATATCAGTATTTATTGTTATGCTGGTCTATCCATTCGTAATAGATTGAGAATACTGATTTAGAAATAGCGAACTCAGCCACTACAGCTGAGTTCTTAAGCCTATTTGTCATTGATTGACGAGTGTGAGGCACTAGCGTACAAGACTAACCGTTAGGTTAGCTTTCGAAAAAATTGATCAAATGTTGATTTACCATGGCAGCCTGTTCAACATTTGCTAAGTGACCTGCTGCAGTAAGTTGTTTTAAGGTACTTCCTGTAATGCAATCCTGCATCAAGTAAGCTTCTAAAACTGTTCTTAACTTGTTTTGCTCGCCAACTAAAATGAGGCAAGGCAAAGTTAATTGCTCCGCTAACTCGAGTGTGTCTCGCTTGTATAAAAAAAGTGGCGCCATCAATGCAAGTTCAGCAATGTTCTTTGGGCTGAGATTTTGAAGCGCTTGAGAAAACCTTTCTGGGGTTAATGAGTTATTCGTGTTTGCATCACTGCTATTATCCGAATGACTCGCTTTATTGTTATGGCTCTCAATTGCAAGATTAGCGAAATACTGCTCTGTAATAAGGTCAGCCATCTCTTTAGAGCAGCTTTGTTGTTGACTAATTTGATCAATCCATTGCTGATATTTGATGCAGTTAACTTGTGGCTCAAAACCAATAAAGCCGTTCGCCATCACCATTTTTGTAACTGATGTGGGCGATATCAATGCCATCTCTGCGGCAATTGCACAACCTGAACCGTTAGCAACTAATCTGAACTGGTTAAGGCCAAGTGATGATAACAGTGATAAACATTGCTCAGCGATGGTGACCAGTGATGTTGTTCCCTTAGGCATAGGATCTGATTGACCATGTGACCATAAATCAATGGCGATACACCGATGTTGTGATTTAAGCGCATCGATTTGAGCTTGCCACATACTACTGTCTGTTAAAAAGCCATGAATGAATACAATAGGTTGTGAATCTGTATTGTGTTTATCACTATCTGAGTAATACATAGATTGGCCATCAATTGTGGCAGTTAAGTCATGTAGCGGCTTTGTCATGTGGTTCTCGATGTTTTTAGCGATAGTGTTTGGTTATTTGAATACGGCCATGAGCAGCTATCGTTACTGGAATCAATAAACATTATCAATGGTTATTGATTTGGCGGCTGCGCAACGTAAAAAACATATTCTTCTACAAGTTTATCTAGTCTTTTAAGTAGCGCAGATTGTAAAGCGATTTCTGATTGAGACAAGAGCTGTCTTAAAGATTCTACCTGATAATGTGACATAAATTGCGACGATTCTGGATAATAACTTAAATGCCAAGGCTCTGGGCTAACACCACTCTTATTAGGCTGGTACGGTAGGTAGAAACCAAACTCATGGGCTTGTTGCGTTAACCAACTGGCTAACTGAGCACATGGTCCATTGCCCGTATATTCATCCGTAATCAAAGCTAAGTCAGCTTTTTGGATATTGTTGGCATCAAATATATCGATATCAGTCCCCCAATGATGGCGGGAGGCACCAGGCAAGGCTGACCAGGTTAAAATACAATCTATGAGTTCATTTTCTGAAAGACATTTGCTATCAATAGGTTGGTTATTAATATCGAGTAGTACTCGTTTACCATGAGCTTTAGCATTCCAAATTGCCATTTGCCTATTAAAATCACGATAGGCGGAGCAGATTTGAATATTAATACCTGAATCTGCCGCATGCTTTTGTAACCGCTGAAAAGCTGCAGCTGTTTTTTGAGTTAGCAGAAATTGATCAAAAGAGACAAGATGCTCAGCATCCAGCCCATAAAGAGCCGGATGAGCAATACTTTTGAGCGAAGAGGTTAGCAAAGGAGCTTTTCCAGAATAGACTCGTAACATTTGGCCAATAGTTCAAGATCTGAGATTTTTACACACTCATTCACTTTATGAATTGTCGCATTTACCGGGCCTAATTCAATAACTTGAGCACCCGTGGGGGCGATGAATCGGCCATCTGAGGTGCCACCTGAAGTTTGCGGGTCGGTTTCATAGCCTGTGACTTCAAAAATAGCGTCTTTCGTTGCGTCCAGCAATGGGCCATCCCCAGTCAGGAAAGGAAGACCATTAAATACCCAATCGATATCATAATCGAGCCCATGGGCGTCAAGTATGTTTAGTACACGTTTGATTAATTCATCGGCTGTGACTTCAGTTGAGTATCTGAAGTTAAACATCACCTGTAAATCACCAGGGATAACATTAGATGCGCCTGTACCGCCGTTAATATTTGCTATTTGAAAACTGGTTGGTGGGAAAAATTCATTACCGTTATCCCAATGCATTTGCGCGAGTTCAGCAAGTGCTGGTGAGGCTTTATGAATAGGGTTATCAGCAAGGTGAGGGTAGGCAACGTGTCCTTGAATCCCTTTCACCGTTAAATTACCGGTTAAACTACCACGACGACCGTTTTTAACCACATCACCTAACTTATGAGTCGATGAAGGCTCACCAACCAGTGACCAAGTAATTTTTTCATTACGAGCTTCAAGGGTATCAATGACACGAGTTGTACCATTAATAAATGGACCTTCTTCGTCGCTGGTAATTAAAAAAGCTATGGAGCCATTATGATCTGGGTGTTTTGCCACAAAGCGTTCTGTAGCAATAACCATAGCTGCTAATGATCCTTTCATATCGGCTGCGCCGCGACCATGAACATAATCATCGATGACAGTTGGTTCAAATGGTTGAGTGTGCCATTTATTTAAATCGCCTGTGGGAACAACATCAGTGTGTCCAGCAAAACAAAAAACGGGGCTTTTAGTGCCTTTTCTTGCCCACATGTTGGTGGTGTCTTCAAATACCATTGATTCAATGTTGAAACCAACAGCAGATAACCTATCGGCCATCAAAGTTTGACAGCCTTCATCAAGTGGCGTTACTGACGGGCGTGCGAGTAAATCTTTAGTGAGCTCAAGTACTTCCTGGGTCATTAGTTAAACCACGCTTGATAGTCTGCAGCTTTGAAACCGATTAATATTTTATTATTTGTTATTAATACAGGACGTTTAATTAGCGTTGGAAACTCCAGCATCAGCTCGAGCGCCTTTTGCTGATCAATATCGGCTTTTTGATCATCGGTTAAATTTCTAAAACTCGTGCTACGTTTATTAAACAGTAGCTCCCAATCACTTAGCTCAAACCACTGGTTGATAATATCAGCTGTGATACCATCTTCGCGGAAGTCATGGAAGGTGAATGGCTGATTTTCTGCTTCTAGCCATTTACGTGCTTTACGCACTGTATCGCAGTTTTTAATACCATAAATAACACTGTTGCTCATGGGGTAATGTATTCCTTGAATTAAGTTATTGTTACGCAATGCAATTATTGCTTTTCATCTATAGCTGGATATTGCACTACGCTCTGTTCAATGATGGGTTAAAGCAAGCCTGTTTTTAGCTATAACCCATATCTACAATGTAAATCGAATTTAAAGCTCAACGGTAAAAATGACACTTTTACCAGCTGTTACAGGACCTTGAGCTTTCACTAAGTATTGAATATCTTCCATGTTGGCAAGTACAACTGGGGTAAGTAGACTCTCTACTTGATCGGTTAAGTAGTCTAAATCGAATTGTAATATCGGATCGCCAACTTTAACTTGTTGTCCTTCTTCAGCGAGTCGCTTAAAGCCATTGCCTCTAAGCTCTACTGTGCCGACACCAAAATGAACAAATAATTCGAGCCCTTGAGGGGACTCAATACTGAAAGCATGATTAGTTTCAAAAATTTTGCCAATTGTGCCATCAATAGGCGCTAGAATTAGCTCGCCTGTTGGGTTAATTGCTAATCCATCACCGACAATCTTTTCAGCGAATACTACGTCGGGTACTTTTTCAATGTCTACTAGGTCGCCAGAAACAGGCGCAAAAATTTCAATGCCGCCAGTTAAGGTCGGCTGCCCAGATATAAGTCGGCGAATACGGCTTAAAAATCCCATGAGATATAGCCTCTTTTTGTAATGTTATTATGGTTTTATTCTAGTGCTGTCTGATTTTTTTATAAACAATAATTATTGTTTTCAAGTAAATTAGTCAAATTAGCTGAATAATTGATTAAGTTGTTCAATATGGCTAAACCCTAATGCTTGTTGGGCTTGCTGATAAAATTGTTGGTATTGACCATTACAAATGGTCGCTTTTACATCCAATAAGCTGGCAGTATTAACACTGAGCTCATCAATTCCTAGACCGACGAGTAAACTAATTAATTTCGTGTCACTGGCTAATTCGCCGCAAAGGCACACTTTTGTTTGGTGTATTTTACAGGTGTCTACAGCCATTTTTATGAACTTTATCATTGCTGGAGAAACTGGCGGATAATCATTAACTAGCACGGGATTACCGCGATCAGCTGCTAGAGTATATTGGGTTAAGTCATTACTACCGATACTAACAAAATCAAGTCGTGGCAGTAGATGCGGTAAATTTAACACTGCTGCTGGTGTTTCAACCATGATGCCGATATTAAGATCACCAAAGCCTTTTTCTTCTTCAATTAACTGTTGTTTGCACCAATCAATTAATTCTAGCGCGAACTCCAACTCTTCAATTTGATTAACCATTGGGAATAGTAATCGAATACGTCCATGATTTGCTGCGCGAAGTACTGCTTTAATTTGAGTCGTAAAAAGGTGTTGGTGCTGTAAGCTATACCGAATACCACGCACGCCTAATGCCGGGTTATCTTCATATTGTTGAGTAAGGCAAGGGATTTCTTTGTCCGCTCCGATATCAAAGGTACGTATGGTAAGGACCTTGCCATTTAAGCTATGTAATGCATCGCAGTATTGTTTGAACTGCTGTTTTTCATCTGGAACTGAGTCGACTTGCATAAGTAAAAACTCAGTCCTAAATAACCCAACGCCAGCAGCGCCGCTGCGCTCTATCTGAGTGAAATCACTCATGCTACTTACGTTGGCAAGCAAACAGACAGGGTGGCCGTCTCGGGTGACACTGGGTTTATCAACATAATGTAAAAGTGCTTCTCGGCGTTCTTTTTCTGCGGTGGCTTTTTGCTCTAGTTGCTGCTGTGTTTCAGCAACGGGATTAACATGTAATTCACCACTAAAGGCGTCTAAAATTAGCGGGGCACCATCTTGAATGTCATAGTCATCGAATTGACAACTTAATAACGCAGGTATCCCCGCAGCTTTGGCCAAAATAGCGGTGTGGCTTGTGAGCCCGCCAGTTTTAAGCACAATGCCTTTTATTTTGTTAAGCGGAATGGTGGCAAATTCTGCAGGTGTTATATCCTCAGCCAACAAAATACTATTATCAGTGAGTTTTGATACATCCCATTGAAGCGTACCATTGACGGCAGACATTAATCGCTTACCTAAACAAATTACATCATTACTACGGTTAGCGAGATAAGGATCGTCTAGCTTGGCTAGCTCTTCAGCATGTTGCGCAAAAATCCGTTCAATGGAAACAACGGCAGAGAAACGAAATCGAGTAATATATTGGGTGAGTTCATCAGCTAAATCTTCATCTTCTAATAGCATGATATCAGCATCAATTAGATGAAAATGGTCGCTTTCAGTATCAAGGTTAACTTGGCAATGCTTGAGGTGTTTTGCCAAAAAATCTATGGCTTTAATGGCTTTGTCACATTCACTTTTAATTGACGCAACAGGCAGTAATCGGTAATCAACATGTTGATGATGCAAATTGATATGAACTGCTTGTCCAAAAGCAATTCCTGGTGACACTACGATTCCTGTTAAAGCCATAAACTATCCTGTTAACTGAGTGTAATTAGCAATTCAGAGACGGTTTCTACCGCTGTTTCTGCCTGTTCTCCTTCAGCAAATACCTTAACCGACTGGCCTTGATATAAGCCAAGAGTTTGCAATTTAAATAGACTTTTGGCGCTTGCTTGTTTCCCATTACATTCGACAATGACGTCACAGTCAAAGTTTTTTGCTGCTTTGACTAATAATGCAGCAGGTCGTGTGTGAATTCCGTGAGGGGCAATAATGGTAACAGTCTTTTCGTACATCAACAGGTAACTCTTAATAATGGGCTTGCGAAGTATGATACCGCAAAGCTTTTTAGGCTGACAGAGGCTTTACGTGTTAAGGCTTATTTGAAGATGAATTTTACGAGGTCATTTAGGAGAGCGACAAGAGATATACCAGCATTAACGCCACAATGTGGCGCTTGCTGATATAGAAAGGTGACTTATTTATTACTAATACGTTTGGATTTAGTTGTCATTACATTAGCTGGTTTTAAATTGACCTAGTGTCTCAGTAACAGTTTGGCTAATCGTTTGTAATGATTGCGCTGCTTCAGAGTTTGTTTCATTGGTTTTTACAGCTATTTCGGTCAATTCAGAAATTCGGGTAATGTTGCGGTTTATTTCTTCAGTGACTTGAGATTGCTCTTCTGTGGCACTGGCAAGCTGAGTATTCATGTCACTGATATTAGCAATAACGGCGAGTATCTCAGTCATGGCATCTTGTGACTGTAACGCCTTAGATTGCAATTGAATCGATTGTTCCTGGGTTTCAGTATTACTTTTGATAACAGACTCAACGCCGTTATGAATATCAGTAATGATTTTATTAATTTCATTGGTAGATGCTTGGGTACGTGTTGCTAACGCTCTTACTTCGTCAGCAACGACAGCAAAACCTCGGCCATATTCACCTGCTCGTGCGGCTTCAATTGCTGCATTTAGTGCTAATAAGTTGGTTTGATCTGCAATACCACCAATGGTATCTAGTATTGTACTGATTTCTACAGAAGACTTGCCTAGGTCATGTGTGGCGCTTTCTGCATTTTTTAACTCATTTACTAACTGATCTGTTTCATGCACAGTCTGCTGCATAAATGCGTGTGATTGCTCGGCTTGCTGTTTAACATTGTTAGCACCATCAGCGGCTTGATAAGTGTTTTGCGCCATATCATGGGTAGTCGCTAACATTTCATTGACCGCAGTAGCAACACTTTGAGTTTCACTATGGATCAACTCAGAGCTTTGATTCGACTCTTCTACAGCCACTAATAAATGTTGTGCATCATTATCTAGATCACGGCCAAGTGGTTTTAAATCCGACACCATGGCTGAAATTTTGATCACAAAGTCATTGAACGCATCGGCCATTTTAGCCACTTCATCCTTACCACTGTTATCAAGTCGCTGTGATAAATCGCCTTCGCCTTTAGCAATATTCTCCATTGCTGCAATTGCTGCATTAATCGGGGAGGTAATCGATACATTTAGTAATAAGAAGAAAGTAAAGATAGGAATAGAAATCAACATCATAATAATCAGATAATTGATAACAACACTTCCCATGCTATCCATGACGTCGGTCGCACTGGCATGGGCAATAATTGTCCAGCCCCATTCTGGGTAGAACTGGGCGCCTGCGAGAATAGTTTCAACGCCAGATGTTGATGCAATATTATCTTTATATTCAACGTGACTTGTCGTTGTCGATTTAGCTTGTCTGGTCAGTTGCGCAAACGGTTTACTACCATCAGCGGCAATATATTGCTCAAAAGAGCGGCCTTCTAGGTTTGGACTTTCAGGAAAGCTAATAATGACATTTTGATCATTGATAACAACATAAGCGTCGTTGGAGCCATAACGCAGTTGAGAAATAATATTAAGAATGTCTTGTTGTTGCTGTTGGTCAGCAGATTGGGGTAAATCAGCTGATAGCGCGCTAAGCATTGAGGTAGCGGTGCTAACTTGCGCAGCAATTTGAACTTGCTTCTGTGCAATTAAATTATTGTATTGTTCGTTAATTGAAAAGCTGGCAA
The DNA here is from genome assembly GCF_018100775.1 of Shewanella sp. MMG014. Taxonomy (NCBI): domain Bacteria; kingdom Pseudomonadati; phylum Pseudomonadota; class Gammaproteobacteria; order Alteromonadales; family Shewanellaceae; genus Shewanella; species Shewanella sp. MMG014. The sequence goes on along the minus strand of NZ_JAGJDZ010000002.1, from coordinate 210,189 downwards.
AGCAAACGGTTCCTATTGCTGCCAGGGCGAGCATTATGATCAGGCGCTTTAAGATAGTTAACTGTCTGAGGAAAGCGATCATGTTCGTCCTTAAAGAGAGTAAGTTCAATGTATTGCGCAAATATAGACAGAAACAGTTCCAGAAAGAACTGTTTAATAGTTGATATGTGATCTATTGAAAGGTTTTTACAAAAAGATACATATGTTGAGTGGAGTTGGCCCACAAATAAACGGCAAAGAATATACGTAATATCAGCTTGTTAGTGTAACGCTTGTTAGCTTGATTGTTTATTTTTGATAATGAGATGTTTAGGCTTTGATTTATTACTCGTTAAGCCTCAGAATGAGGGAAAAGTAAAAACTAGGTATACATTGTTATGGATTCAGTTCAAGTTGTTACAACAGATGATATTTTACTCAAATTATGTCACTCGGTTTCCCACGTTCTTTCAAGCACTAGCGACAGTCAAGTTACCCATGCCGGTATGGTGCAAAACATTACACGTACATGTTTAAAGCCTGATCTAGGGTGTTTTTCAATTTTTGATGGCGGGTTTTCTGGTTTAGTGGTGATTAACTTTTCCAAAGAAGCTGCAATAGAAATATACCGTCGATACATGATAAATATGGGGATGCCAGAGTCAGAGCTTGCTTTCTCACACACCTCTGATGACGTTGGTAATGTCATGGGGGAGTTAATGAATCAAATATTAGGTGATTTCATTAAAACTGTGTCTAAAGAATTACAAACATCTATCAGTCAAAGTCAGCCGAAAATGTTGACCATTAATAAAGAGTTAACTATATCGATTGATACTAATTTAGATGAAGCAGTATCAAGAAGAGTGTCGTTCAAAACGGCAGATAATCATATCTTTTACTTAGAATTTGCGATGGATAAAACTGAATTCATTAAATTAAAAGAGTTTGAATTAGATGAAGAATTTGACCCAGACTCATTAATTGAAGCACACAGAAATACACAAGGCGAAGCTGATAAATCAACTGCAAAAAAAGACCCAGCAGTCGTGGTTGCTGATGATGCTGACGACTTACTGAGTGAGTTAGGATTATAAAAGAAATTAAACGGTGAAAAGAAGCGTTATTTTAGGTATAAACAATACGTGAGTATCTAAAATAACTATAAAAAGGCCTGATGCAAAATGACATCTAAAGCTACCTCAATTGATATCGCATACCGTGCTGGCGTATCTCAATCTACTGTTTCTAGAGCGTTGAGAAATAGTCCACTTGTAAACTTGGAAACGCGGCAACGTATTCAAGCTATTGCCAAAGAGTTAAATTACAAAGTCGATAAAAACGCCAGTAATCTTCGTACCCAAAATAGCCATACTTTAGCGCTGTTAATTTGTGAAGATCCCACAAACGATGAGTCGTTAATTAATCCTTTCTTTTTATCTATGCTTGGTTCAATCACCCGTGCAACTGCACAGCAAGGGTATGATTTACTCGTTTCATTTCAACAGCTTTCGAGTGATTGGCATGCAGATTACGAAGACAGTAATAAAGCTGATGGGATTATTTTATTAGGTTACGGAGACTACGTAGACTATGAACATAAGCTGCAAAAGTTGTTAGAACAAAATACCCACTTTATTATTTGGGGGGCAGAACATAATAACAAAGAAGTGCTGTCCATCGGTTGTGATAATCACCAAGGCGGTGTTATCGCCACAGAGCACATTCTCTCATTAAACTTAAAGAATATTGCTTTTTTAGGGGATGCATCAGAGCATAGCCCTGAGTTTCGAGACCGTTATTTAGGTCATGCCGAAGCGCTAAAAAAAGCGGGTATTAAACTCAATAAAAAATGTCAATTTGATGCCATTAGCACTGAAAGCTCAGGTTTTGATGCTGCAATGAAATTATTAGATAGCGGGCATCAATTCGATTCAATCTTTGCTGCCAGTGATTTAATCGCCATTGGTGCAATAAGAGCACTTAAACAGCGCGGCGTTAATGTACCAGAAGACATTGCCGTTGTTGGTTATGATGACATTCCGGTTGCAAGTTTTGCAAACCCTGCGCTCACCACGGTCAAACAAAATACTAAACTGGCAGGTGAAATTTTAGTTGAAAGTCTTTTGAAATTAATTCGTGGTAAGGACGTTGGACCGCAATTAATTCCGACTAATTTAGTGGTTAGGCAGTCGTGCGGTGGCGTTGATAAGTCGTAACAAATAATGACTTTGGTTTATGTTAGCCACCTTATGATAGTCACTTTATGTTAACCACCTTATGTTAGTCACCTTATGTTAGTCACCTTATGTTAGTCACCTTATGTTATACAAAGTGCGGTAATCAGTGCCGCATTTTGTTTTGTGACATTTGCCACGTTAATGACTATCACTTAAGTCTTTGTTTCTTATGTAAGTCTGTTTTATATCTGTCATTATGGAAAATGCTTTGTAATTTATGAAGGAATTAACCCGATTTAATCGATGTGCATTCACTTTGCTTACAAAGTTTAGCAAAATAAGTTTGTTAGGCATTACAGCGCTGTTTTGGCATACCCAAGTGTATAGCCAAGATCTTGAACCTCGCAGTTATACCAATATCCCTATCGACATGCATTTTCTAGCCCTGGGCTATCTGCACTCAGAAGGGGCCTTATCGCCATCACCTTCAGTTCCACTCAAAGATGCACATTTAACGTTAGATGCTGCCGTGCTTGGTTATGCGCACTCATTTGCGCTAGCGGGTAGTTCATCAAAATTTGATATGTCCTTATCTCGCATTTGTATGGCAGGCTCAGCGAATTATCAAAACGACATTGTTGAAGCTGACAGATGTGGTTATGGCGATCCTAAAATGCGTCTGACTTGGAATTTTTATGGTGCACAAGCATTACAAAGGAAAGATTTTGCCAAATCTAAAGATGGATTAGTTGTTGGCTCAAGTTTGCAACTTAGCTTGCCATTAGGAACCTATGATGAAGATAAACTGATCAACGCTGGTGCCAATCAATGGGTATTTAGACCAGGAATAGGGATGTCGTACCGAGTGGGTAATTGGTATTACGATGCCATGACGTCAATTCGAATCTATAGTGATAATGATGAGTTTTACAATCAAGTGTCACTTGAGAAACAAGCACAATACACGTTTCAAGCTCATGTCATATACAGTATAGGACCAGGGCAATGGGTGTCATTGAGTGGAAATTACTTTGTTGGCGGAGAAACCAGCAAAAATGGAATTGACGCTGATGATGCTGAGGACAATTCACGTTTTGGACTGACGTATTCACTTGCCTTTAATCAACATCATAGTATGAAGCTTTATGCCAGTACGGGCGTGATCACACGCATAGGGAATGATTTCGATACACTGGGATTAGTCTGGCAATACGCTTTTTAATCGCTTTGACGAAAGTAAAACGTCGACTTGAGCTATCGTTAAGCAATATTAAGCTTAGGTTTTAACCTTAAAAATACGATTAACATCATTAATCGCAACCCGATTAGTCAAAACAAGAACATTGACGACAAACAAGGACGAGATATGGCTGGCGCAAGTTTATTAATGTTATTGGATGACATTGCTGCAATTTTGGATGATGTTGCTGCTATGAGTAAAGTTGCTGCCAGAAAAACAGCAGGTGTGTTGGGAGATGATTTAGCGCTAAATGCTCAACAAGTATCAGGTGTTGCCTCTGAACGTGAATTACCTGTTGTTTGGGCCGTTGCTAAGGGCTCTTTTCTCAATAAATTAATTCTTGTTCCAGCTGCTTTATTAATCAGTGCTTTTATTCCTTGGGCAATAACACCGCTGCTCATGTTTGGTGGGTTATTTTTATGCTTTGAAGGATTTGAAAAAGTTCATCACTGGTATGTTCATCGTAAAGATCGGCAAACTGACTTGTCAGAGCAGGCTGTTGTTGAAAAATCAGTAGAAGATATTGCGGCTTTTGAAAAGACAAAAGTGAAGGGGGCAATTAGAACTGATTTTGTATTATCAGCAGAGATCATTGCGATTAGCTTGGGTGTTGTGGCTCAAAGCAGTTTGTTAAGTCAGTTTTTAACCTTAAGTGTCATTGCGATTATTATGACTGTTGGCGTTTATGGATTGGTAGCAGGCATTGTTAAGATTGATGATTTAGGGTTGTACTTAACAAAACGACAAGGCAAAGGGGCCTTAGTTGCTTTTTGGCATAAGCTTGGTTTTGGTTTATTAACCTCTGCACCGTACTTAATGAAAGGACTCACAATTGTCGGCACGATAGCAATGTTCATGGTAGGTGGAGGTATTCTGACACATGGTATTCATCAAGTTAGCGGTTTAATTACACAAACAGCGCTATGGATTGCTGAAGTCGAATATGTGGGCTATATACTGGCATTTATAACTCCAAGCATACTCAATGCGATTTTTGGTTTGATTGCCGGTGCCATTGCCGTATCGATATTTTCGTTATTTGCTAAACTAAAGCAAGGATAATAAACGACAAAACGCTTAGGCATTCGCTAGATTTGTTTTAGCAAACTCCAAAATAAAAATGCCACTCATTGAGTGGCATTTTTCGATTTGTAGGTGTTGAACAGAAGATTGTTAATTTTCTGAATTCAATAACTCACTCTTTTAGCGATAGTTAATAATATGCTTTAAAAGCAAGCCAACTATCTAAATCTACAAGTTATTCAGCCAGTTTATCCGCAACAACAGGATAGAAATCCCATACTGCCTTATCAGTCATCGAGCGTACTAACTTAACGTATTCAGCATGTGTCCACGCAAGTGGTGTTGCTGAGTTAGTGCCTTGACCCATCGCGTAGTTATAACGAGTTGGATTACCAACACCATCCCAAGCTTGTTCTGGCAACATTAAGCCTTCATTAGCAAATGTTTCCATACCTTGAACGTAGGTATTAATTAATTGCTGGTGGACTTCTGGCGTTAAACTATCGGTCGATTTGGCAAGTGCCAACTCATAATGACCACGTTCACCGGTAAAGAATGGCCATACTCTGCCTCGTTGATCGGCGGTATTACCTTGCTCAGCATAGCTGAAACCAGTTGTGATATCTTCGCCATAACCATCATTACCATATCGACGGTAACCTGGAATTTTGCTGCCATCTTTGGCAGTAAATTCATATTTAACACGTAGATTATGCTCAAGAGTTGTATCGTCAATCAGCATGACGCTGTTCTGAATGATACCATCTGTAGCATCCTTAACACCGTAACGAACTAATTCAAGAAAACCGCCGTCTAGAATCTGGCGCTGATCTAACCCTGGCTTACCATTATTATCCAGTAATTTATCAGCATTATTTGGGTTTCCGTTTGGACTGATACGCACATAGTAAGGTTTACCTTCTTTGGCAAGTTCGCCATTGTTAGTCACCATAGTGGTTTCAAGGCTTGCTTCTAGTTCTTTGGCTAACGTTAGATATTCGCCTGCTTTTTTATCGTTAACTAGTTGGGCAATATCACTGGCTGCCACTAATCCTGCAATGACTGCTGCAGTTGTCGAAGGTGAGAATCCCGCTTGTTCTTCCCAGCGCTCTTGTTGGGTACTTGGCGGGGTTATTTCAGTATCGTTCCAGTCTAATTTAACTTTACCGCCAGTGACTAAAAAGTCTGCAGCGGGTTTTAACATGTCTTGGTACCACTGAGTGATTTCAGCATCAGTTAATACGCCAGCTTGCCATAACTTCCACCCCAACATAATTGGCATAGCTGTTTGGTCTAACTGCACGCCCACCCATTCAATTTGACCGTCAACATGCGTTTTTTGTAAGAACCAACCAGGCGTGCCAACATATTCAGGCGTTTGCTGACTAACTTGCACTTTTTTCAAGTATTCAAAAGCCACTTTTGGCGTTTCAAGATCGCCCATAGCAAGAAAGGCCATTGCACATTGATAAAAGTCACGTGGCCAAACTGCTTTATAGCCTGTACTACCGAATTTAGCTGAGACTGAGTCACCCCATGGGTTTGATAGCGAAGCAATTAATGCTCCGGCATGGGTTTTATCTTCTTGCGCTTTTAGCACTAACGCACTGGTATAAAGTAATTTGCCATCATCAGTAGTATTGCTGCTCATGGCATTAAGTGCGGGTAAACCAGTTAAGTAGTCTTTCCAGCCAAGGTGTTTATCATCACCTAAATAAGCACTTAATACTTTGTCGTAACCTGCAGAAAGCGTGGCTTCAACATTAGCTAAGCTTTGGGCTTTGTCTGCACCAAAACCAATAGCCACATTCATTTCTAAGGTGTTTTCACCAGTGGCTTTGTTGAGCGTCTTGTACTGAGCAGTTAACGCAACGTTACCGACAGTTTCTGTTGCTTTACTGGTAGATTGATAGATGTTGTCCAGTACGCCATTATCTGCCAAATCCACTAAGCCGTCTGACTGACCAACAAATCCTGCTGAAGCTTTTGTAAAGGCTACATCGGATTTAATCGTCATCACAGATGAGTCTTTAGCATTGGTGTAAGCAACAAGTGCTTGCTCTTCAATACTCGCAATATCGTTAGCACCGCTATTATCCACATGCGGGTTAGCGTATAAATGAGGGGTTATTCCATCAGCAAAAGCAGTAAAAATAACCTTCATCATCATACTGTCACGGTTTGGATCAGTGAAAAAATGTTTTTCTATCTGATATTGACCGTTTTTAGCTTTATTAATGACTTTGTATGCCAATGAAAGTGGGCGACCTTGTTCATCCTGATGTAGGTATTCGATGGTGCTGATCGTGTCATCTTTTTCTGTATCGACAAACCCTTCACCAGTGATGATAAATTGCATTTCTTTTAGTTGTGCATTGTGGATCATGCCATACATGGTTTCGGTTAAGATCCCTTGTGCGAGTGAAAACCACACTTTACTGACAGGGTTCTCAGCTGTTCCTTGGTACTGACCGTCAATGTAAGGCTCATAAGATGTACCGATACCTGTCTTACCAGAAAAAGCCCATGTAGGCGCAGCACCTGGCGCGCCCGGTGCTATTTGCACTTGAGTCACTACTGAACTGGTGTCTGTTGATGCTGGAACATCTTTATTGGCTGTTGTTTCTGAACAAGCCGATAAAGCGAAAATAGAGGCACCAATCATTGCAATATTGATCGCACTTGCCAGTGTAGTTTTTTTATAACTGTTAATGCTTTTACCCATCATGTGTAACTTTCCCCAATCAAGATCCGCGTATAGTCACGAAACGTTTTATAATTTGAATAATCAGAAATATGACTCAATAAGTTATTGTTTTGGTTGGTCAACAAACAACACTGCGATACCCGCAATAATCATAAACACACCGCCAGTCATTAATGCAAAGATTGGCTCTCCATCAAATAATGTATTAAGAATTACGCCTAAAACACTGGCCGCAAGCAATTGAGGGATAACAATGAAAAAGTTAAATATTCCCATAAACACCCCCATTTTCTTAGGTGGTAAGATCCCAGATAGCATTGCGTACGGTACTGATAAGATTGACGCCCACGCGATGCCGACTCCAATCATAGGTATCCAAAGTAGGGCAGGATTGCTAATGAAATAAAAGCTGATAAGCCCAATACCACCCAATGTTAAATTGATGGTATGTGTGAATCTTATTCCGACTGCTTTTGCTAGAAACGGTATTGCAATCGCAGCAACAGCAGCAAAACCATTATATGAAGCGAATAGCATACCGACCCAATCTGCGCCATCATTGTAGGCTTTGGTCAGTACATCACTGGTACCATAATGGTAAGAGGTGACTGCTGAAGTGGTATAAATCCACATCGCGAATAAGGCAAACCATGAAAAGAATTGTACGATGGCCAGTTGGTGCATGGCTTTTGGCATATGGAATAAATTATCAACTACGTTAAATACCATGCCTAGACTTTCGCGCTCAGCTATGTCATTTGGATTAACTTTTGCGAGGGCTTTGGCGCAGTAAAATTGCAAAGGGCCAAATACAAAAATACCGATGGTTAATATATAAAGCTGCTTATCTAACGAAAGGCCAAAAACTAAACCTGTTAAACCACCACCAATCGCCATCCAAAGCATAGAAGCAAATTGATATTGCTTAGCTGTTCTAGAGCGGCTATCACTATTGTTTTCAGCTATTAATTCTTCATCATTTTCTTGATGAAAAGAGGCCAGTTCTTCAGGTGAATATTCTTTAGAGGTTACGATGGTCCATCCAACCGCGAGGAACAAAACGGCGCCACCAAAATAAAATGCGTAACGAACCGAGTCGGCAATTTCGCCTTCAGGAGCAGTATTCGCCACATCAAAATAGTTGGTTAATAAATACGGCAAGGCTGACGCTACAACGGCGCCGATTCCAATAAAGAAGCTTTGCATCGCATAGCCTTGAGTACGCTGAGACTTCGGTAGGTTATCTCCAACAAATGCACGAAATGGCTCCATGGCAATGTTAATTGAGGCATCCATGATCCAAAGCATGCCCGCTGCTACCCATAAAACTGGAGAATGCGGCATGATAAATAATGCGAGTGTGGTACAAACTGCGCCAATTAAAAAATAAGGGCGACGGCGACCCAGTCCATTCCATGTATTATCACTTAAGTAGCCAATAATTGGCTGAACGATAAGTCCTGTTAACGGAGCAGCAATCCATAAGATTGGAATTTCATCAATCTCAGCGCCTAGCGTTTGAAATATACGGCTGACATTGGCGTTTTGAAGTGCAAAGCCAAATTGGATCCCCAAAAATCCAAAACACATATTGAAAATTTGCCAGAAGTTTAATTCTGGTTGCTGACGTAGCGGTTGTTTATTCGGTGTACCCTGATGCGATGTATTATCGGCAGACATGTATCTTCCTTTATCTTCCATTATAAATGGGCTGTTCAGCATCATGGCTGAATTCTTATTGTTACTTGTTATTTTGCTAGGTATTCATTTCGGCTTGAATAGACGATAGTTAAAAAAATGGCGAATACACATCTCCCTAAGACGGGTATTCGCCAAAGACCTCGTATTCTGACTTCGATTGATAAAGAAGTTAGAAAGGTTCTTAAACCTGACACAATCCGATGAAGGTGATGCGCCAGTAACGACCTAGCCCATTTCATCCCCACAAGCAGAGGAAGAAATTTAGCAGGTTTTATATTAGCCTTGTGGTGGATTTTGGCACAACTAATTACATACGTATTCATCATTTATGCACAACGAAAACTGATCATATTTGTAACAAGATTGTGGGGTGTATTCTTAAATATCATGGCGTCTTTGGTGTTGTTTTTATTGTGAGCTAAGGCAATGTAAATGAAGAAAAACCTGATGGCAACAATCACTTTGCGCATCAGGTTTTTGGGGGGAGACTTAAAGTTGAGTGTTAATCGACTGGGATAAAACGAATCGCTACACCGCCGCTGGTGGCAAGGGCTAATGTTAAGGTATCTTTCGCTGTCACTTGCTTGTTTTCAATAACATAGTCGTATGGATTGGTCTTCCAATCAGCTTCGGCTCCATCACGATATATTTGTGCTTGATAGGATTTATCAGCTGATAAAAAGTCTAACTTGATTGTTAACTCCCGCTCAGATTCGTCGGTTAGCGCGCCTAAATACCAATCCTCTGAAGCGCGGTCTTTTCGTGCAAAGGCAACAAAATCGCCAATCTCGCCAGCGACCGCAATACTCTCGCTCCAATCCGTTGGTACATCTTGAATGAATTGAAATGCATCTAATCGTTCAACGTAATTTCTTGGTAAATCAGCTGCCATTTGAATTGGACTGTACAGTACAACATACAAAGCCAGTTGCTTTGCGAGGGTTGTTTGGACGCGGTTAACGGCATCAAGTCCCTCAGGGGCAAGATTAAAAATACCCGGAGTGAAGTCCATCGGTCCTGATAGCATGCGTGTATATGGCAATATTGCGGTATGCTCTGGACTGTTAGGAGGCGTTCCCCATGCATTAAATTCTTGACCGCGAGCGCCTTCACGAGAAATCCAGTTAGGGTAGGTTCGTCTTAAACCAGTGTCTTTTATTGGCTCGTGAGTATTAATGCTAATTTGACGTTTAGCAGCTTCTGTAATGCTATGAAGATACTCATTAACCATAAATTGACCATCATGCCATTCATGGCGAACAATACCTTGCGAGTCGACTCGCTTAATGTCGCCACCATCAGCAACATAACCTGTTTTGATTTGTGTTACGCCGTGTTGCTTATATAAATCATAAGCGTCACTCATTTGATTGCGGTAGTTGGTCACAGAACCTGAAGTTTCATGATGGCCAATTAAACGCACATTGTTGTTTGCTCCATGTGCACTGACAGCATCAATATCAAAATCATCATAAGACTGAGTAAAACTGAATACATCACCGTTATGGAACCAGCTTCCATCCCAACCAAGATTCCAGCCTTCAACGAGAACACCATCAAAACCGTACTTAGCTGCAAAATCCATATAACGTTTCGTTTCTGAGGTGGTTGCACCGTGTTTTTCGCCAGAACCCCATGTGTTTTCATTAATGTGCATCCCCCACCAAATACCGACGTATTTACCAGGTTCAACCCATGAAACATCACCGAGTTTGTTCGGTTCATTCAGGTTAAGGATTAAATCTGAATTGAGAAGTCCAGTTGCTGCATCAGCAATTTGAATAGTGCGCCAAGGGGTAGTGAAACCAGGTTGAGTTTTGACTAAGGTGCCATCGGACCAAGGGGTGAGATCTGCTTTAAGCGTGCCATCTCGGCGCTGATCTAACACCATCGCTGCGTAATCTGTTAGAGCCGCTTCATGAATACTTAAGTGAAGCCCTGAAGTTAATTTGTAAGTGAAAGGTGTGTGGGCACGGTCGACTTTGTTAACCGATGTTGTTTGATATAAATACTCATAACGGTTCCAGCCTCGGCCAGGGATCCACCACGCTGTTGCTTGATGCGCATCAGGAACGGAAAATTCTGTCAGCTCATTGGTGATATTAAGGTGAGTCACTTTATTAAATGACGCTTGCTTCGGGACGAGATATCTAAATCCGATACCGTCATCGAATACTTTGAACTCCAGTGCAAATTGATGCCGACCATTAGAAAAAGTCGCTGTCAGCTTACTATGGTTGTCGTCTATCCATTCACGCTCGCCCCAAGGTTGTTGCCATCGAGAAGAGTGCGTTGACTTACTGTACTCTGTAATATCAAAACCGCTACCAAATTCACCAAATGTTTCAAAAACTAATCCAAGTCTTGAATTAAGTACGGCATCTTTACCGTTAAAAGTTACTTTATATTCCGGTCTGTCACCGTCATCGGTCAAGCTAACTGAAATACGCTTATCAGGAGAATTTACGGTTACTGTTTTTGCAAGGGTCGGTTGGTGGGTGCCAAGCAAAACAAGACTAATTAATAGCGGTAGACGAGCTAAATTTCTTTTGGGTAACAGCGAGACATTAGGTTGAGACTTCCTTGAAACCGGCGACATTAACAACTCCATTATAGATTTAATTATTTTTGTTACTTCATACTAGAGCTGTTCATATTTTTGCCGCAATTGACTGCATACGTATTCAAACCAAAAATTCTCAATGCTGCTTTCAAAAATTAGAATTTGTTGTTTTTAAGTACACTTTGCTGAGTGATAAATTTTGGTAAGTCATAGTTAGCACTTTTTAGGAAAATAACTGGATGTAACAGTGAATGTTTGATAGTGACAATGTAAATATTGATCGCGCTGATACATTTGTTTTTATTTTTACAGCTTTAAATTTTTAATGAGATGTTTACTAACAATCACTTTTGATATGTGAAAACTTGATATCCAAAAGATGAAACTGTGATAGCGTTAAATGATTTTCTAAATGTTTGAACAGATTATATTTTTTAATCTTTTTTTGTTAACAAAACACGGTTATTTGCTATGGTTTTTTTGAATAACAATAAGGATTAAATGATGGCAATGAATAGACGTAGTTTTTTAAAAGGCAGTAGTGCTTTTGCATTTTCTGCGAGTATCATGGGGTGTTCTAGTAGCGATGATGACAATACAACAGAACCACCTGTAACAGAGCCGCCAACACCTGAACCCGACGGTGTTTTTCATACAACATGTCCAAGAAACTGTGGTGATAGATGTAGCCTGCTAGTTTCAACTAAAGATGGGGTTGCCGTTTCTGTTAGTGGCGATCCGTCGCATCCTGTGACTGCAGGTACGCCATGTGTAAAAGGCCATGCGTATCTCGAATCTATATACAGTCCTGACCGCATACAGCAACCAATGAAACGCGTAGGTCCACGTGGTCCTGGCGCAACCTTCGAGCCAATTAGTTGGGAACAAGCTAATAGCGAAATTGCTGCAAAATTAAATGAAGTTATTGATACCTATTCTGGTAATGCCATTGTGCCTTATTTCTATTCAGGCTACAGCGGCATTGGTGCTAGTTCTGGTGCTAACCGTTTCTTTAACCGAATTGCGAGTCGTAATTTACAACGAAACATCTGTGCTAGTGCGGGTTATTCTGGCATGAGCTCAATTTTAGGCGAGTTCTCCGGTCCGAGCCCAGAAGATTACGTCAATACCAAGTGTTTTGTGTCGTGGGGAACAAACGAACAAGCGACCAATATTCATCACTTAAAATTTATCAATGAAGCGCGTGATAAAGGGGCAAAAGTACTGGTAGTTAACCCAGCAAGAACGCCGCTAGCATCACAGGCCGATATCTGGTTACAACCGACACCTGGGACAGATGCAACCTTGGTTATTGGTATTGCTAAGATATTGATTGAAGAAAGCTTGCATGATACTGGGTTTATTGAATCGTATACCCAAGACTATGATGCGTTATTGGCAAGATTAGAAGAATTTACCCATGAGCAAATTGAAGCTGAAACAGGGGTGAGCAAGTCACAGTATCAGTCTTTTGCAAGAGCTTATGCTGGCGCTGAATGTGCAATGATCCGTATTGGTTATGGCTTACAACGTACACTAAATGGTGGACGTATGGTAAAAGCTATTCCAACATTAGCCGCTTTAACAGGTAATATTGGTAAAGTCGGTGCAGGCGTTGTGTATCTGAACACTCAAGCAGGTGGAATGTTTGACTGGGCATATTGTGGCGGTAATCATTTAACACCAGAAGATGCAGTAAGAGATACTGTCAATATTAGTGAAATTGGTAAATCACTTCTGCCAGAAGATTATCAGCATGAAGATGGTCAAGTCGGCCCATTAGCGTTTGATGAACCATGCGATCCGATTAAAGCGATGATTGTATATTCAAGTAACCCGATGGCTATTGCTCCTGATGCTGATTTAATTGAAATTGGGTTAATGCGGGATGACTTATTTTTAGTCGGGATTGATCTATTCCAAACCGATACCATGGACTACGTTGATTATTTACTGCCAACCTCAAGTTACATTGAGCAAGCTAATATGATTGATAGTTACCACTGTTATTATGCTAAACACAGCACCCAAGCGATTAGCCCGTTATATCAATCAAAACCAGATACCATTATTTTCCAAGATTTAGCAAAAGCCATGGGTTACAGCGACCCTGAGTTTAGTGAAAGTATTGAGGATATTTTACGTGGTACGTGGAAGGGCAACATTAGCTACGATGAACTCTGTGTTCAAAATTGGGATAGCCCAGTGGTTGATTACCCATTCCGTAAAAATTATGACTTCCCAACGCCTAGCGGAAAAATTGAATTTAAAGACACCAGTGGTACTTATTTCGATCCTGAAAAATTCAATCCTGTTATCGATACTGGTACGCCAGAGTCAGATGACTTTGCCACCAAAGGCATGACAGATGATGAAAAATCACGTGAATTCCGTTTACTTTCTCCAGCGCATCCCAAGCTGAGTAATTCGCAATGGGCAAACGTTAAATATATTGAAGGCACTTTCCCGCAGCATAGGGTTTATATTCACCCCGATGATGCTATGCGCAAAGGGATCAGTGATGGCGACCAAGTTAAGTTAACGGCGAGTCGTTATGGTCAGCGTGATGTGGTGATTCAATACACTGCAAGAGTTGAAGCTATGACACCAGTAGGAACAATTTTTGCTTGGAAAAATGCATGGAAAAAACTCAATGAAAACGGCAGTGGCACTGCTATTAATCAGCTTACCAATAGTGAATTAACCGATATGAACTTTGGTTCAACTTTCCACTCAACTCGTGTTGATATCGCTTTGGCGTAATCCATTACATTAAGGAATAAACAAATGTCTGAACAAAAATGTTTTGTATTTCGCCAAGAAAACTGTGTCGGCTGTGAAGCATGTACCGTCGCTTGCCAAGCAGGTAACGACGTCAATGAGTTCGTTACTTTGCGCGATATTAGCCAAGGCGAAAAAATAAATAGTGAAGGTAGAGAAGTCTCGGTATTTTTATCTCAGTCTTGTCACCATTGTGAGTCACCGGTTTGTGTCGAGAAATGTCCACAAGGTGCGATGATCCAACGAGATGATGGCATTGTATACATAGATGAATCTACTTGTATTGGTTGCGGTGTTTGCCATTATGCGTGTCCTTATGATGCGCCTAAGATCGACCCAAGTCGAGGTGTGCTAACCAAATGTGATATGTGCAAAGATAGGCTTGATGTCGGTGAAAAACCTTTCTGTGTAACGGGATGTCCTGTACAGGTTCTAGATGTGATGGATCTCAGTGAGGCGTTAGCGTTACCTGGTGCGAGTATGTCAGGTGATGGTCACCAAGATTTAGGTACGGCCCCAAGTACAGTCTTTATTAAATTAAGAGGTTAGTGACTGGCAAAGCGTTAATATTAAGAGCATTTAAAATATTAATGTCCTTTTTAAAGCTCAAAATGAAATGCTGTTATGTAAAAGCCTGTTAATTTAACAGGCTTTTTTAATACTAAACTATAGTTTTTTTAGACGTAAAAATAATAAATAAAGATTTGTTATCTAGGTAACAAAGTTTTTAATGTTTATTTATACACTAGCTTTAAAAATCATTACACAGTAAATCGAGTATTACGTCTTTGATTTAAATTTCTGATATGCTTATCCCAGTTATTTGCAACTTGAATAACTGAGCTTGCTTGATCTAATAATGCTTGTTCATGGGATAAATCAATATCCAATGCAAAACCTCTCGCTAAAGCAATGATAGAGTAGTCGGTTTTTGTAATGGTTTCTTGATTAATACTTTTATTAATTACTACGCTGAAGCCGTTAAAAAAAGCGCTTAATAATTCAGACTCCGTTAAGGTTTCAGGAAAGGTTTCCACACGTCTGAAGTCATTAATTACCATACTTGAAAGCTTTCTGCTGATAGCATCTATCGATTTTGCTGGGTTAGATGATGCTAACCACACAGCTTCATTCTTTAAGGTGTTTTCGATAGCACTGGCCAATTCGGCTGCTCGCCATCTTTCTTTAAAGCTCATGACTAACATAGTTTACCTATTATTAATAAACCGCATTGAAACATCATACGAATTTTTTAAGCATTGAATAATGATCTAAATCACTGTGCTTACAAATCATCGCTATTACTTTTTATAACTGGAAATGCATCACAGATATTAATAATAACCTGAAATAATATGGTGTAAATTAAATAATAAGGAATAAACATGAGTAATTCAGATAACGTTAAATCTATAGCGTTAATGTTTAATATTTTAGCTGAAATTTTTTATCGAAATCCTGATGAAGAATTTAAAAATACCTTATCTGAACTCGATACATCAATATTCATAACAAATAAAACGAATTTGCAAGATCTAGCTTTATTAAAAATAGATGAAATTAAACAGCTAGCATCACAACTGCCATTATTAGCGCTTAAACAAGATTTTAATGCCTTATTTGTGAGGCCGAAGGGCAAGTTAGCGTATCCTTGGGGGTCAGTCTATTTAAATAAACAAAATCGTTTATTTGACCATACAACGCTTGCCTTTATGGACTTTTGTAAGCTCCAAGATCTTAATTTTAATCTTGAACATAATGAACCGACAGATCACTTTAGCCTGATGTTAGTTGCTTTGGTGCATTGTTTAGAGCTTGATAGTGTCTCAGGCTCAGCATCTAGCCAAGGTGAAGAGGGGACAAGTCGAACAGAGGTGCTACTGAGCCAACATCTTTTACCTTGGAGTGAACGGTTTTTAACCTTGGTTATAGATAATGATAATAGTGGCTTATACAGTGCAGCAGCGCAGTTAAGCAAGCTATTGTTGACTGAGTTAACTGCCGAGCTGAGTATTACCGTTGTTGAAGTTGAGTTATATAAATAAGTCGTTGTAATAAATGTAAATAAAAAGCCAGATAACATGGCTATCTGGCTTATACGATTAATGACGAAAGACGTTATAGTTCAATCATTAACACACTAGATTGTAATGGTTTTAGCGTTATCGATATTGTGCCAATATCTTGATTAACCGTCATCTCAGTCTGTTCTTCAGTCGTTAGCAAATCTGTCATCTTATAAACACCATCAGTTAAGCTTACTGCTTTAAGCAAGGCTTTAGGTAAACTTAACGTTAAGTCAGTTGCTTCTTGTTGACTAAAATTGCTGATGACAACGATAAATTGGTTTTCATCATAACGGCTAAATGCAAACAGCTTGTCTGAGTAACCATTTTTTGTTGCTACAGATGCATCACGGTTATGTGTATCTAGTTCAAAATATTCGCCATTGAGTGCAGATGCAGTATGGCTTAAATTTAACAATGTCTGGTAGTAAGCACGAAGAGATTTCTCTGCTTCAGTTGATTGCCCGCCATCAAATTTACCATTGTTCATCCAGCGTTGATGCGCTGGTACGCCCACATAATCAAAGATACTAGTACGTGTGGCCTGACCGAAACCTGCGTTATCAGCACCTTTTTCACCGACATCTTGACCGAAATACAAAAGAGTAGGTGAACGGCTAATCGTGGTCGATACGACCATAGCTGGTAAGGCTGCTTCAGGACTACCAGCAAAATCATTGGTATTGATCCTTTGCTCGTCATGGTTCTCTAAAAAGTGCAGCATATGCTCTTCAATATCAGCGACTTTTGCCTGATCAACAGCTATTTGAGATGTAGCAGTTTTATCATGAATAATGTCTTTTAATGTGTCGTATAAATCGACCTTATCATAAAGGTAATCCATCTTTCCTAGGTGAATATAGTCACGATACAGACTCGGGTTATAGACTTCGGCTAATAAAAAAGCGTCTGGATTGATGTGTTTAATATTACTGTTCAAATAGCTCCAGAATTCTACAGGAACCATCTCTGCCATATCATAGCGAAAACCATCAACCCCTTTTGCTAACCAAAACTCGGTGATGTCTTTAAACTTAATCCATGAATCAGGTATGGCTGTTGGCAGTTGAGATTGCCAAAACAAATAATGCTCAGCAAGGGTCTTTTTATTGAACCCTTCAGGAAGTGTAGGGAAGTCATAGCTACCGTCAGGTTTGACACCATAGTTAACTTTTACAGTTTCATACCAATCATTCGCATCTGGCTTTGCTAATCGCGATCCATTCCCGGTCCATTTAGCAGGGCTCTCTTCAAATATTTTATCTGAAAGTGGATGTCGTTCGCCGCCTAAAGGCTGCTTTCCTTGATGACTGTCAGGCACTTGAAATGCTTGATCTACAATATAGTAAAAGTTGTTATTTTTAGCGTATTCAACATTAGTGTCATCGTTTTGGCCAAAATTACGATGACTAGGTAAGCTAGATGATTGATCAATCGACTCATAGCGTCTTGCAACGTGATTCGGCACGATATCGATAACCACTTTCATACCATTGTTGTGAGTGCGCAATATAAGTGATTCAAACTCATTTAAGCGATTAGCAGGATCATTAGCTAAATCAGGGTTAACGTTATAATAGTCTTTTACTGCATAGGGAGAACCTGCACGGCCTTTTACAACGTCAGGATCATCATTACTGATCCCATAATCAGTGTAGTCATTGATCAAAGCATGATGGGGCACACCTGTGTACCAAACGTGCGTGGTGCCAAGTGATTTTATGTCTTGTAAGGCAACATCAGTAAAATCACTAAACTTACCGACACCATTTTCATCTATGGTTCCCCAGGGTTTATTGGTTGTATTGGTATTACCATATAAACGCGTGAAGACTTGATATATGACTGGCTTTCCAGTCAAAGCACTTGTGTTGTGTAGTGCTGTATCGTGAAGCTTATCTTCTGATTCTGCAATGTGATTATCAATCGATGTGTTGGAGTGACTACACCCTGCAGCAAAAAATACGAGTGCGCTGGCGAGTACAGAAGTCCGCAGTTGTGGTTTATTAATACTTGATAGGGTATGCATAATTATCTCTTATTATTGCTGCGGTTAAGTTGAATAATTTAATCGCTGCAGTCATTTTTGTTTTTAGTTAGATAAGCTTAAGATAATGACACCTTTTTCTTGTAAAGTGAGCGGCTTATCTAATGAATACGAATGTTGACTGAACAGTTCAACACCTGAGGTATGCTGACTGAGCACTTCACTAAATCGATTTAAATCAAGCTCAACAGCGTTTTCATTCTTGTTGTATATGATCAGAATATCTTCATTTTTATCAGATTTTTGATAACGTCTTACTTGCACGTAAACACCGTCTTTAGGCACGTAATGAGACAGGGTACCTTGTTGGATAGCAAGTGAGTTTTTACGAAAGTTTAATAAGGTCTTATTAAACGTTAGCGCATCGAGTTGATCTGGCGTTAAGTTTGTTTGCTCAAATACATTGGCTTTATCCGTTGGCCAGCCGCCAGGGAAATCACTGCGCACTAACCCATCATTTCGGTCTTTGGTTGGGCTAGTCATTAACACTTCTGTTCCATAAAACATTTGTGGAATACGGTTACTTGTCATTACATAAGTCATCGCCATTTTATATGTCGCTAAATCTTCACCCATCAAACTGTATAAGCGGTTGGTATCATGGTTGCCCTCAAATAAGACTAAATCCGTCGGTTTGGCATAAATCACATCATTGGCAAGCATTTCATATAAAGTGATTAAGCCGCTTCCCCAGTCCTCTTTATCGGTAAAGCTTTTAATCATTTCTTCATATAGCGGAAAGTCCATCATGCTGGGGGTATGTGAGACATAACCATCTGCATTTTGTTTTCCCGCTTGCCAGTAACTGACTGTAATCGGGTTCGCAGTCCATTCTTCACCGACAATATTAAAGTTTGGATATTCATCCATAATTGCTTTTGACCAGCGAGTTAAAAATGTCTTGTCGGCATATGAATAGGTGTCTTCACGGATCCCACTTAAACCGGCATATTCCACCCACCAAATGCTATTTTGAATCAGGTAATTTGCCATAAACTGATCATGTTGATTCATGTCAGGCATAGTGTCAGTAAACCATCCGTTTTCGAACTCGGCTCTGTCACTTTTCAATGCGTAAGGGTCTTGTACTGTTGTTCTTCGATGGCTGGTATATAAGATATCAGATGGATTTTGTTGCCATTGTTGCTGGCCGTTTATCCAAGTTGAAGTTGGAAAACCTGCCATCCAGCGATGTCCTGAACCCATATGATTGACAATAACATCTTTAATAATTCCAATTCCGAACTGCTTCGCTTCTTCGACTAATGACTTGTATTCTTCGTTACTGCCAAAGCGGGGATCTATGTTGTAAAAGTCAGTGGTGGAATAACCATGATATGAATACTTTTGCTGATTATTTTCTAAAAGCGGGTTAATCCATAACTGGGTAACACCTAATTCGCTCAAGTAAGGAAGTGATTTACGGATCCCCATAATATCGCCGCCATGTCGACCATCTTTGTCTGCACGATTAACTTTTTCGAGCATATCTGGGTGGTTATCATTATCAGGGTTACCATTTACGAAACGATCGGGTGTTATCAGGTAAATGACATCTTTATTGCTAAATCCTTGTCTGTCACGTGATCCTGGCTCACGTGCAAGGATAGGGTAATCAAAATGCTGCACTAGTTTATCGTTATCATAAATGGCGAACGTTAACGTTTGTGGGTTGGCATTCGCTAGGTCAAGATCGACAAATAAGTGGTTATCGCTGCTAGATTGATGAACGTCAATTAATTTAACCCCATTAGCTTGGGCGAGTCTGATTTGTTTGTTGGCGATATTGTCACCATAAACCAGTAATTGGAGTTGGTTGTTATGCATGCCAGCCCACCATGACTCTGGCTCAACTGAAAATGATGATACTTCTGAAGCAACTGGCGCTGAAAACAGCAAACTTATTAGTAGTGGGTAAGCTAATTTAAACTGATCCGTCATATTATAAACCTTGCTTTATATATTTTATTTAGGGATGAGATTACTGGTGATAGCGTTTAAAGCCGCTGAATATAGTCATTATGTGTTGGCATATTAGTAACTGCACCAGAAATGATCTGTTTTACATTACTTAAAAACTCAGTGAGATCACTTTGGTTAATATTGTTAGCGAGTGGGTTATAATCTTTTGGTGTCACCCCTTGGCCAAGTAAGACCTGGATCCAAGCCGCTTCTGTAAACAGTTCATCTTGATATCGAGTGACTGTTCCCGTTGTTCTGAAACAGTCAATTTTTTGCTGTAATGATGCAGGTAATGGCATATCACGACATTGTTGCCATAAGTCAGTTTTATTGGATGAACTGCTTCGTTGATTCACGTGATAATGTAAAATGATAAAGTCACGAATCTGTTCAAACTCCAACTTTGATTGACGGTTATATTCGTCAACGCTGGATTGTTGAATACCTTGATGTGGAAAGAACTTTGTTAATCGAATTATTGCAGACTGAACTAAATGTAAACTGGTTGATTCAAGGGGCTCAAGGAACCCACTGGAAAGACCAATAGCAACACAGTTTTTATGCCACTGCTTTTCACGCCTTCCTGTTGTAAAGCTTATCTTTTTGGGCTCAGCAAGTGGTTTTCCATCTAAATTGTTGAGCAATAACGATTTAGCTTCATCATCTGTTATATGCTGACTGCTATAAACCAACCCATTTCCGGTTCGATGTTGTAATGGTATGCGCCATTGCCATCCTGCTTTATGAGCTATTGAGCGAGTGTAGGGGACTAATGGCTCACTGCGCTCACATGGCACTGCGTAAGCACTATCACACGGCAGCCAATGTTGCCAATTCTCGTAACCGACATTTAATTGCTGTGCTATCAATAGTGCTGCAAACCCGGAACAATCAATGAACAAATCGCCGTTAATGACCTGGTCATCTTCAAGAGTAACCGATTGAATGTCGCCTTCTTGCTTGAGCTGTACTGAGCTAATGAATCCTTCAAGACGTTTTACTGATAAGTTTTCACTATATTGCCTTAGCATTTGGGCATAAAGAGATGCATCAAAATGATACGCATGCGTTATTCCAGCAAGAGGAGAGCCCTTAATTGTGTCTATAGGAGCAAATTTATTCTCAGTAGCAGCTTGATAGTTGAGTGAGTAATCCCAAAATGAATGAGCATTTTGAGGCGAGGACTTTAACCAATAATGATGAAATTGAGTGTAGCCAATATCCTTGCCAATATTGCCAAAAGCATGCATGTAGCTGTCTTTATCCTTACTCCAATTCTCAAATTGGATTCCTAGTTTAAAACTCGCTTGGGTTTGCTTAATAAAGTCAGCCTCGTTGATTCCAAGGACGCTATTGAATATTTGAAGAGGAGGGATGGTCGCTTCACCGACACCAATGGTGCCAATGGACTCTGACTCAATCAATGTGATGTTAAGTTGAGCCTTAAATAGTTTGATTAACATGGCTGCGGTCATCCAACCAGAAGTACCGCCTCCAACAATTACAATGTCTTTTATTTTATTTTTATTCATAGTAATCGCCTTTTATTTGCCGGTTGTAATAAACAGATTATGGAATAATAAAGAGCCCCTGTAACAGGTTACAGGGGCTCTTTCAATGTTACTAACGAGACAAAAGCGTCTTAATTAGAACTTATAGTTAGCGCCTAGCATGTAGTTACGACCGTAATTTTGATAATCACGAACATGACGTGCATCTTCACCTGTATAAGATGTGAATGGCTCATTGGTTAAGTTATTCACTTGGAAAAGTACAGATAAACCATAAAGGGCATCAATACCGCTTTCAGAGAAGTCATAACCCACTTGAGCATCAACCACAGTTTCAGCTTTGATGTTCACGTTTTGACGCGTCAAACTAATTGCGGTGACTTCACCTAAGAAGTCACTACGGTAGCGAGAGCTAACACGTGCTTCAAATCCAGAGTTTTCGTAGTACACAGTCGCATTAAATGTTTTCTCAGAAAGACCTGGTAAAGTAGTAGGATCGCTGTCTGGTGTTTCTTTTACTTCACTGTCGTTATAAGAACCACTCATAACCGTACCAAAACCTGTTAATGCATCAGCAAAGAAGCCAAAATCTAGTGAGAAAGAAGCCTCGATACCTTGTACATAACCGCCGTCACCATTTTGTGGCTGAGTTACGATGCCAATAGGGTTATCGCCTGGGTTTTGCGGCAAGATAGTACTGAAATCAAATGCTGACTGTTGGTCATAGACATAGTTTTCTAAATCTTTATAGAATACTGCTATGGCAAAGTAACCTTGATCACTGAAGTAGTTTTCATAACTCAAGTCGTACTGACGAGCTAACCATGGACGAAGTTCAGGATTACCTGCACCACCAGACCAGTTTACTCCGTCATTAGGGTTTTCATTGTAGCTAAAGTTAACGTTTGCATTCATTTTGTCCATTCGTGCACGAGTTAATGTACGTGCAGCTGCAAAACGAAGCATTTGTCCTTCAGCAACTTCTAAACCTAAGTTGACGCTTGGTAACCATTCTAAATAATCGTCACCTGCCGTACGTGGAGTAACGACTACTTCACCGTTTTCAACTGTTGCAACAGTACCGTCTGAAGTTTGATCTGTATGTACCGCTTGAATACCAAAGTTACCTGTTAGTGGTAGGTCAAATAACTCGCTTTCAATATTAGCCATAATGTAAGCAGTAGAAATCTCTTCGTAAACGCCCCAAGAGTTAGTGGCACGAGATAAGTCAACATTTGCTACATCAGTTTCTGTGTAATTACCGTCGTTATAAAAAGCTAGAGAATCATAGCTTAATACGTCGCCCATACCGAAGAAATCAAGAGAAGTAGGGCTCAGTAAATACTGATCAGGTACTGTCATTACATAGTTTGGGTCTGTACCGTCATAACCTTTTAAGGTTAAGTAGTAACCTTTATCTAACTTGGTTTTATCACGATCTGTACGGTTTACACCAAATTCAATACTACGGAATGCACCATCATCAAATACATATTCAGCACTTAAACGGAACGACTTTAATTCATCTTCAATTTCAGGTTTGTTAATGAAGCCATCTTGAGTGTTGGCGCCTAACGGGCTACCCCAACCAAGTGGATCGCCTAACTTAATTACGTTTGGATCTGAGTAATCTAAATTGTGAGTGAAGTTATAACCACCACTGCCATTGTAGGCGAAGCCTAAATCATCAACGGCACCAACACCAGTACCACGACCTGTACCACTGTAGCTTTCCATACCGATATCAGTACGTTCTGCTTTTGACAAAGCAACATCAGCTTCAACAGACCAGTTATCATTTAGGAAAAATTTATTATTCCACCCTACAGATAAAGATTCAGCATCACGCTTATTGACGTCATTACGAACAACAACTTCAGCGCCACGAATGATGCCTTCAGTTACCAAACCATCTTCAGTATTAGTGGCTTCCACACCGCCATTAGCGCCCCATGCTGCTGGGATCTCAATACCACGTAATCGCTGATCATCAGTAAATTTTGAGTAATAAAGATCAACCGTTGTGTGGTAAAAATCATTTGGAGCATATTCGAATACCGCTAGAACACCATCACGCTCAAGCTCTGATGAACGAACAAATGGCTTAGCACCACCTAACACACTATCACCAGCATCATTTTCAGGGTAACCCCAAGCCTGCCAGCGTTCTTCTTGGTTAGGTGACACCATACGAGCGTAACCTAATGCAATACCGATAGTATCATCTGCAAATTGGTCAATGTATGAAATGCTGCCACGGTAACCAGTGTCATCTGAGCCGCTATTTAATGCGCCTAGATCGTTCATTTCGCCACGTAAACCAATTGCGAATGTTTGCTCGCCGTGTGCTAGCGGACTAATGGTTTGCATATCGACTGTACCACCGATAGCCTGAGCCATTACTGATGCATCTGGCGTTTTATAAACCACAACACGATTTAATAATTCAGAAGGGTATTGGTCGAATTCAACACCACGGTTGTCATTAACAGAAGCCTGTTCACGCCCATTTAATGTTGCAGTTGTGAAGTCAGGGCCCATACCACGAATAGAGATAACGTTAGCACGGCCATCAAGACGCTGTGCTGATACACCAGGCAGACGTGCAAGTGATTCTGCAATACTGACATCAGGTAATTTACCGATATCTTCAGCTGAAATCGCTTCAACAATTGATGAAGAAGACATTTTTAATGATTGAGATTCTTGTAAGCTTCGACGAATACCGGTGACTTTTAACACCTCAATTGATTCATCTGCAGTAGCGGCTTCTTCTGCTTCAGCTGCGTAACCGTACATACTTGTACTGGCAGCAACCATTGCTAACGTTAGTAAGCTTGGTTTAAATAGCGACATCCATCTTTCCCCTTCTGAATGGCCAGCAGCCCTTAATTAATGTGTAAGGTTGGGCTGCTAGATTTCTATTATTTATATTTACAGTCTTTATAGTATTTCCTTCAGCTTGCTTAAATGACTGCATAAGCGCTGAGGTATATGTCCGTTTTGTTGCGGAACAGTGAAGATACTACTCCTAGCATTCTTTCTTCGACAACGTTATGCATACGTATTCAAAGGTTATGCAGGCTAAAAAAGGCCGTTTTTTTACTTTTAATTAACATTCAAAAGTCTTGTTGCTGATTAATTAAGTTGTTGAATTGTAGCACTTAACTTGTGGTTTTGTATTTTTAAAATTTGTATTAATTCTTTGCATACGTATGCAGCTCTATTGAACCTGATTTCCATATTCACGTATCCTCGAGTCAATTAAATAATAATGACGGCTCGTTACTGGGTCGCAACAAAGAGTTAACTATGTCTAAGTTGTTTAATAGTTAATTCTCTTATTACAGAGGGTGTGCAATGAGTCAGTTATCATGGTGGCGCGGTGGAGTGATATACCAGGTGTATCCACGAAGCTTAATGGATTCCAATGGCGACGGAGTAGGCGATTTACAGGGAATTATTGCGAAACTTGATTACATTGCTAGCTTAAATGTTGATGCGATATGGATATCTCCTTTTTTTAAGTCTCCAATGAAAGACTTTGGTTACGATATTAGTGATTATCTCGATGTTGATCCTATGTTTGGCACCATGAATGACTTTGATGAGTTAATCGCCAAAGCGCACAAATTAAATATTAAAGTGGTTATTGATCAAGTATTGAGTCATACCTCAGATGAACATGCGTGGTTTAAGCAAAGTAAATTAAGCCGTGATAATGATAAATCCGATTGGTATGTTTGGGCAGATCCACAAGAGGATGGAACGGCACCTAATAACTGGCTAGCTATCTTTGGTGGTTGTGCTTGGGAGTGGGAACCACGTCGTCAGCAGTATTATTTGCATAACTTTCTTAAAAGTCAGCCAGATCTTAACTTTCATAACCCAGAAGTGAGAAAAGCGGTTCTAGATAATGTGGAGTTTTGGCTTAAAAAAGGTGTCGATGGTTTCCGTTTAGATGCCATTACCTTCTGTTACCATGATGAACAACTTCGAGATAACCCTGCAAAACCTAAAGATCAACGTCAAGGGCGAGGTTTCAGCGAAGATAACCCTTACGCGTATCAGTACCATTATTATAATAATACTCGCCCACAAACGGTTGGTTTTATCGAAGATTTACGTGCATTGATCAATAAGTATCCTGGTGCAGTGACCTTAGGTGAAGTCTCATCTGAAGATTCGCTTGCGACGATGGCAGAATATACTCAAGGTGACGATCGTTTACACATGGCATATAGCTTTGAATTACTCACCAATGATTTCAGTGCTGCTTATATACGTCAAACTGTTGAAGAGTTAGAAGCCAGTATTGGAAATGGGTGGCCTTGTTGGGCTATTGGTAATCATGATGTTCAACGTGTTGCGACACGATGGGGCAAAGGTGAAGCGAACCCTGACTTAGTCAAAATGCTAAATGGCTTGTTGTTTTCACTTCGCGGCAGTGTGTGTAGTTACCAAGGTGAAGAACTGGGCTTAACTGAAGCGCCTATTGAATATGAGCAATTACAAGACCCGTTCGGTATTACATTCTGGCCAATGTTTAAAGGTCGAGATGGTTGTCGTACGCCTATGCCTTGGGATCATGCCCATTTGCAAGCAGGGTTCAGTCAAAGTAAGCAAACATGGTTACCCATACCTGATGTCCACAAACAGTTAGCTGTCGATGTTCAGGAACAAAATAGCAATTCAACTTTACACGCATATCGTCATTTCTTAGCTTGGCGCAAAGATTTCCCTGCATTAATTGCAGGTGACATTAAGTTTATTGATAGCAGTGAACCTATTCTTGCTTTCACACGTCATTTCGAAACACAAACCTTGTTAGTGGTATTTAACCTGGCAAATAAAACTCACGAGTTTGATGTTTCGAACTTTACAATTAACCAAGTCATTACTGACCATGGTTTGGCGAGTGCAGTTGTAGATAAAAACAATCGCGTTTTTCTCGATGCATTTAACTGTTTCTTCGCTGTGATTGATTAAATCTTAAATAGCGATCTCACGATCGCTGTTCATATATTCAATTAACAACCATTACACAATAACAAGAGTAACAAGAATATGGCCTCTACTATCTCTAGTTCTAATACGACCGTTAGCCATTCAGGTGATGGAAAATACCGGTTTGCATTGGTTTCGCTGACCTCACTCTTTTTCATGTGGGGATTTATCACGTGTCTTAACGACATTTTAATCCCGCACTTAAAGGCTGTATTTTCATTAAGCTATACCGAAGCTATGCTGATTCAATTCTGTTTTTTTGGTGCTTACTTTTTAGTGTCTTTACCTGCGGGTAAGTTAGTCAAAAAACTCGGCTACCAGCGCGGTATCGTTACTGGATTAGTTATTGCAAGCTTCGGTTGTGCGTTGTTTTACCCTGCAGCTGATTTAGCCGTTTATGGTTTGTTTTTAGGGGCACTTTTTGTATTGGCATCAGGGATTACTATTTTACAAGTTGCTGCTAATCCTTATGTAAATGCACTTGGGAGCGAAGAAACCGCTTCTAGCCGTCTTAATTTAACCCAAGCTTTCAATGCGCTAGGCACGACAGTTGCGCCATACTTTGGCGCTATCTTGATTTTATCGGTCGCTACAGGTGCCGTTGGGGAAATGAGTCATGCTCAAGCCGAAGCTGAAGTCGTTAAAATGCCGTATCTGTTTCTTTCGGCCACTCTAGCCATTTTAGCAATTATTTTTGCCAAACTGTCTTTACCCGTTATTGAAGAGCACGTAGAACAAGAAACCACAGGTGAAGTGAGCTATAAAGGCAAAACCAGTGCGGTACAAAGCTTACATCTAGTATTAGGTGCAGTGGGTATTTTTGTTTATGTTGGTGCTGAAGTCTCTATTGGTAGCTTTTTAGTTAATTTTTTAGGTGAAGAGCACATTGTTGGCTTACAAGAAGCTGATGCTGCTAAATACATTACCTATTATTGGGGCGGAGCTATGGTAGGGCGCTTTATCGGTTCAGCTGTAATGCAAAAAATTGCTGCAGGTAAAGTATTAGCCTTTAATGGTTTGGTTGCCGCAATATTGGTGTTAGTGGCAATGTATACCAGCGGTGAAGTTGCCATGTATGCCATTTTAGCCGTGGGGTTATTTAATTCAATTATGTTCCCGACCATTTTCAGTTTAGCACTAAGAGATTTAGGGCCGCACACGTCACAAGGCAGTGGTATATTGTGTTTAGCTATTGTTGGTGGTGCAATCATTCCTTTATTGCAAGGTGTCATGGCTGATTCAATGGGCATTCAACCAGCATTTATATTGCCTGTAGTTTGTTATGCTTTTATCGTATTTTACGGTGCTAAAGGCGCTCAGATGTCATAATTCAGTTAGATAATTATGTCGTAACTAACAAGCAGCCTTATGGCTGCTTTTTAGTTTTCTACTTAGGCCTTGTTAATTCGGCTTAAAGCCTGATAAATCATAATCAATACTTGCGCTACAGCCTGATAGCTCCTATGATCCATCCGCTTTTCCTATATAAATTTCTTTTCCATAATTCTGTGAGATTTTCAATGCTGACTTTTCCACTTTCTGGCAGTTCTTCTGAGCTGGTAATCGATGTGCTAACCATGGTGTTAACTGATGGTAAACCATTAGATAGAGCATACTCTCACAATTTCTCAGGCCGTCAATTACCGCCAGCAGAGCTTGCGCGAATTACAACGGTAACGGGCGATATCCTGCGTCGACTAAACTTATATTGTGAACTTGTAGATATACAAGCTTCTGATATCGAACGTATGGGCTCGAAATTATTAAATGGCTGGCATTTGTTTCATGAATTAGATCTACCGAAAATGGAATATGCTTTACCCGTTGATCAAGATGATTTTGCGCAGAAACTCGCTGAAGCGAAAACTAAACCAGCACTGTGGGACGGTTGTCCTGAATGGTTAGATGATATTGGCGCTGCGCAACTTGGCGAAAAATGGCCAGCTGAGCGTGCTGCATTAGCAATGCCTCCAAAACGTTATATTCGAGCGAATAGTTTAAAAGCGAGTCGTGAAGAGTTAAAGCAACGTTTAACAAGAGAGCTGGTAGCAACCAACGAAGTCGAAGGTGTTGAGAGTGCATTAGAAGTGCGATCTGATTCAGCATTATTTAAAACGGCAGCGTTTAAAGAAGGCTTTTTTGAGCAACAAGATGCGGGTTCTCAATTAGTTGCAGCAGCAGTCGACGCTAAACCGGGGATGCGTGTTGTAGATGCTTGCGCTGGCGCTGGTGGTAAAACCTTACATATTGCAGCGCAAATGCAAGGTAAAGGCCGTTTGCTAGCAATGGACGTTGAACAATGGAAACTCGACAATTTAAAAGCACGTGCGAGAAGAGCAGGTGCTCACAATGTTGAGACTCGAATTATTGCCAGCAGTAAAACAATTAAACGCCTAAAGTTAACGGCTGATCGCGTACTGTTAGACGTACCATGCTCTGGTTTAGGTGTGTTAAAACGTAATCCAGATGCAAAATGGCGAGATACGCCTGAACGTTTACCTATTCTAATGGAATTACAGAAAGATATTTTGCAAAGCTACAGCAGAATGGTGAAAGTTGGCGGTATATTGGTTTATGCAACTTGCTCAATTATGCCTGATGAAAATCGTAATCAAGTCGATGCATTTTTAGCCGCTAACCCGCATTTTAGCTTTATCGATGATGAAGAAATTTTAGTTTCAGAGCACGGGTTTGATGGTTTTTACTTAGCGAGAATGGAACGCGTTAGCGAAGCGTAAACTCAGTTGTTTTAATTTAAAACAAGTTATCAAAGCAGTCATGTTAGCAGACATTACTGCTTTTTTTGTTCTTCTAAGAACAAAATATACCAAAGCATATTTTTGTAAGAGAATCATACTAGCTAGGTGTTTGTCCCAGATAGAGATGTTAAATTTTAGTAATACTTTGGTTGATCTTCTTTGTTTTTATGAATAATCTCAATAGTAAATTAAAAATAAAAACTAGTATTATAGGCTAGCTGTAATGCTAAGGAGCTCTATGGAAAGTGCCCAATTTCAACCAATGAATATTGAAGAACATGCCGTACTAAGTCATCGTTCATCAAGTATCGTGCGTTATAGTACGATACTTTCTATGGTTTTAGATGGGTCACCACTCAGAGAAATCCTCCATTCATTAGTCCTTTCCATAGAAGCGCAAAAAATCGGTACTAAAGCCTCAGTATTATTGCTAAGCAATGATAAAAAAAGATTACTGACTGGTGCTGCTCCAAGTTTACCTGAAGAATATAACCAAGCAATTCATGGTGTTGAAATCGGTATTGATGTTGGTTCATGCGGCGCTGCTGCTGCAACCAAAAAACGTGTCATTGTTGAAGATATTGCAAATCACCCCAATTGGGCCGCCTATAAAGAACTACCGCTTAAAGCAGGGTTAAAAGCGTGTTGGTCAGAGCCTATTATCGATACCCATGGCAATGTACTTGGTACTTTTGCCATGTATTACGATACGATTAAATCTCCTGCTGGCGTTGATCTTGAGTTAATACAAGAAGCTGCAAAGCTTGGAAGCCTTGCCATAGAGCGTAGTCAGGGGCTGCATTTACAACGATTAACTAGCCGTATATTTAATAAACTGCCAATGGGCTTGATTATCACCAATGATGAACATTCAATTTTGTCCGTTAACCCTATGTTCAAAACCATCACGAGAGACTTTACTGCTGACAAGCAATGTTTCGATCCTAATGTTTTTTTTGAGCAATCCGATCCGGTAGTACTGGAGTCAATGCTGAAGAACATTCATCGTGGCAATACTTGGCAAGGTGAGTTACTTGCTTATAAGCGAAATGGGCAAACCTTTGATGCTGATGTTACGGTCACCACTTTCAGGGATTATCATGGTGAACAGAATTGTTTTTCTTGGCTTATTACTGATATTAGCGAGCACAAAAATGCAAATCGTTTGATCCATTTTCAAGCAAATAACGATGCATTAACGAGTTTAGCTAATCGTCGTTGTTTCTTAGATAAAATCTATGACTATGTTTGGCAAATAGAGCGTACCCATCAAAAAGGGGCGGCTTGTAGTGTTCTATTAATGGATATTGATAATTTCAAACAGATTAACGATAGTTTGGGACATGAAAATGGCGACGTATTACTAAAAGAAGTATCAAACCGTTTAGCCAATGTCGCTCCTTCAAATGGCTTATTAGCTAGAATCGCGGGTGATGAATTTGGTTTATTCATTCCTGGCAAAATCTCTACCTCAGATCTAATCAGCATTGCCAAAGATATCAACCAAGTGGTGACTGATAAAATTAATATAGATAATCAACAAGTTCACCCCTCTATTAGTATTGGTATTTCTCGATACCCTGAAGACTCTACCATTGTTGAATCTTTGGTCAATTGTGCCAGCCAAGCGATGTATGACGTTAAGTTAACCGGTCGTAACGGTTATCAGTTTTTTAATAAGACAATGCAGCAAAATGCTGAACGTACCGCTTATTTGCAAATGGAGATGACTAAGGCATTAAATGAGAAAGGGTTTGAATTGTACTTTCAGCCAATAGTGTCGACTCAAAATACTCATATTGCTAAGGCTGAGATTCTATTGCGCTGGAAGCTTCACGGTGAGTTTGTGTCACCTGAGGAGTTTATTCCTATAGCTGAGCATTCGGGTTTAATCGTACCAATTGGAAAGTGGGTTAGAGAAAAAGCCATCAAGCTGATTAATCAATTTGTTGAACAAAATACGCCTATTGCACTGTCGGTCAATGTATCGACCTGCGAATTCTTAAATGATGAGTTACAACATCAATTTATTGATTCAATCAAATCCTGCAGTGAACAATCATGCAAAACCGCATTTCCGTTTGAGTTATTAACCTTGGAAATTACCGAGTCGCTAATGATGGACCAGCATCAAAATATTGAAACCTTACTCATACGATTAAGGGAGTGGGGAATTAAAATATCGGTCGATGACTTCGGCACTGGTTACTCATCGTTATCTTATCTTGCCAACTTCCCAGTTGATCAGATAAAAATTGATAAAGCGTTTATCCAAAAAATTGAACAGGGCGCACGGCATAAAGCATTAGTAGAAGCCATTGCGAGTATGAGTAATGCTTTAGAGTTAACTGTTACAGCTGAAGGCGTTGAAACACAAACTCAGTTAGATTTCGTTAAAACGCAAAAAGTCGACGATATTCAAGGTTACTTTTTTTATAAACCAATGCCGCAACAGGAGTTTTTAGCATTAGTTGAAAAACAATTTTGCTCTTAAGCTAACTAAATAAATACTGAAATAAACTAAGCTTAGATAACCCTTAATACTTGATGTTATTTAACTGTGATATGTCGCCTTATAAAATCGATATAACACCGCTTTCGATGACTATCAGACATTTTACTCACCATTTATAGTAACCAGTAAACGCCGACGTCCGCCATGGTTACGATGTTCTCCAAGATATATTCCTTGCCAGGTGCCTAGCTCAAGTTGGCCATTTTTAATCGGTATGGTTACTTGGCAACCTAATAAGCTAGACTTTAAATGAGCGGGCATGTCGTCACTGCCTTCATAGGTATGAATATAATAAGGCTCATTTTCTGCAGCGACACGGTTGAAGTAAGATTCAAAATCTTGCCTTACACTTGGATCTGCATTTTCATTGATTGTGATGGAAGCGGAAGTGTGTTGTAAAAAGACATGCATTAAACCAACTTTTAGCTGATTAAGTTCGGGGATTTGATTGAGAATTTCGTCTGTGACGATATGAAATCCACGTGTTTTTGATGCGAGTTGTACTTGCTTTTGTAGCCACATAACTTAATCACTGAAATGGTAAAAATGAGTCCAAATTGTAGTTAAAATCAGTCATTTTTCCAACAGTTTAAAATTCTGTTCAAAAAAACTAACTCAGTAGAAAACACTATTAGGATGATTAACGTGATGATTTGGCGTGTTTTATTTGTTGTATTTTTTGAAACCCTTACCAGCATTGACTTACAAGGCTTCCTTTAAACGCTTAATCAAAAAACACTAAAAATGCTGTCAAGAGCAGAATTATCAAATTATTTACTTAAGCAATAGCTAATAAAAAGATTAACACGTGTTAGCTGAGTGTAAAACAAACGATTGATACAAATTGATGCACTTTATGTTGCGTATTAAAGCCGTGTTTTTTGTGTACGTGGAGTGCATTAAACGCGCTTTTCAATGGCATTTAATGTGTTTAAAAATTGAGAAGTTTATGCATTTTGGAATAAAAAGTAAGACGTGTTTAGCTTAGGTATAACCGGAAAGGGAATAAAAAAAGCCGCTTAATTAGCGGCTTTTAAATATGATTTAATCAACTAAATCAAGCTGATATTGTTTACGCTAGCATGCTTTTAGGCTCAGTAAATTCAAGTTCTAATGCTTCTGCAACTTCTTTGCAGACAAGCTTGCCATGAATAACGTTTAAGCCATTTAATAAATGCTTGTCGTCTAATAACGCTGCTTTGTAACCTAAGTTCGCTAACTTAATGATATAAGGCAGTGTAGCGTTATTGAGTGCGAAAGTTGATGTACGTGCAACGGCACCAGGCATGTTGGCAACACAGTAATGAACAACATCATCAACAATGTAAGTTGGCTCTTGGTGAGTTGTTGCGTACGACGTTTCAACACAACCACCTTGGTCAATAGCTACATCGACAATCGCACTACCTGTTTTCATGCGTGAAATCATGTCGCGAGTCACTAATTTAGGGGCTGCAGCGCCAGGAACTAGGACACCACCAATAACAAGATCCGCTTCTAGAACATGACGTTCAATTGCATCAGCTGTTGAGTAAATCGCTTTAACTGAAGAGCCAAATTGCACGTTTAAACGACGTAAGGCATCGATACTTCTATCAAGCACAACAACGTCTGCGCCCATACCCACAGCCATTTGCGCAGCATTAGTGCCGACCATACCGCCGCCAATTATCACGACTTTAGCTGGCTCAACACCTGGAACACCACCAAGTAACATACCGCGACCACCTAAAGACTTTTCAAGTGCGCGTGCACCAGCTTGAATCGACATACGTCCAGCAACTTCTGACATTGGAGCAAGTAACGGTAAGCCGCCACGATCATCAGTGACAGTTTCATATGCGATACAGACAGACTTACTCTTAATTAAGTCTTCTGTTTGCGGCATATCCGGAGCTAAATGCAAGTAAGTAAATAGGATTTGATCTTCACGAAGCATAGCGCGTTCAACAGCTTGCGGCTCTTTTACTTTGACAATCATGTCTGACTGAGCAAAGACTTCTGCAGCTGTTTCTAAGATAGAAGCACCAGCGTCAATATAATCTTGGTTGGTAAAGCCAATGCCCATACCGGCATTAGATTGAACGAATACATCATGGCCTTTAATCGTTAATTCACGAACGCTTGAAGGAACCATACCTACACGGTACTCGTGGTTTTTGATTTCAGTAGGGATACCAATAATCATTTTGTGCCTCTATTTAAATTTGTCGGTGTCGACATCTCAATTGTTATTATATTCGGTCGCCTGAACGTGCTTATTTCAGGGAAGTCTAGTATAGTGCCCTAGACGCAGTTTATGCTGCTAAACTTTACACATTAAAAGATGAATATGTTGTTTTTGTGCTAAAGCAAGGTTAATAATATGGCAAATAATAAAAAAAATTCTGTAAAAGATTTAGATCGGATTGACCGTAATATCCTCAATGAACTTCAAGTTGATGGTCGCATATCAAACGTGGAGTTATCCAAGCGAGTTGGGTTAAGTCCGACTCCTTGTTTAGAGCGAGTTAAGCGTCTTGAAAAACAAGGTTATATTAATGGCTATACAGCATTAGTTAACCCGCATTATCTTGGTGCATCTTTACTTGTCTTTGTGGAAATCACGTTAACACGAGATACGCCCGATATTTTTGAGCGCTTCAACAAAGCAGTTCAGTTGTTAGATGATATTCAAGAGTGTCATCTAGTTTCTGGTGACTTTGATTATTTACTGAAGACTCGAGTATCTGACATGTCGGCATATCGTCGTTTATTAGGTGAGACACTACTTAAGTTGCCATCAGTTTCTGATACTCGTACTTACGTGGTCATGGAAGAAGTCAAACAAACTAATAAAGTCGCATTAAATTTATTAGCAGATAGCTACTAAACTTTCTGACCAAATAAAATAAAGGGCGTTGCCCTTTATTTTTTTATCTAAAATCCCACTTCTTGGCTTTTTACCGCCTAAATTGCTTACTTTTTACTCCAAAATCCCTTTGTTAATTAAATATTGGTTATGCAGGCATCTATATGAAAACATTAGGTTGAGCTTGGCTTTCAAGCATTGCATAATCACTGCAACGTCATTGATATTCTGTTATTGTTATCATTCTTATTTAATTCATATTCAGGTGTTTTCGTTTGTCTCAGGGAAATAGTCTTCAAACACTTAGTGGTCTACAGCGTCTTCTTGAAGGTGGCCTAATCATTTGTTGCATGACAGCAACATATATCCTTTTAGCTTTAAGTAGCTTTGACCCGAATGATCCAGGCTGGAGCCAGTCCCATTATCAAGGGGAAATCAGTAATTTAACTGGTGCAGTGGGCGCGTGGACTGCAGATGTCTTGTTCTACTTTTTTGGCTTTATTGCTTACCTTATTCCCATCATTATTGCGGCAACAGGTTGGTTCATATTCAACCGAACTCATAAATTGTTTGAAATTGACTACTTTTCGGTTGGATTAAGAATCATTGGATTCATGCTTATGGTATTAGCCTTAGCTGCGTTAGCGAGTATGAATGCTGATGATATTTATGTTTTTTCAGCAGGTGGTGTTGCGGGAGATGTCATTGGCCAAGCTATGCTGCCTTACTTTAATAATCTTGGCACGACACTCTTGTTGCTTTGCTTTATTGGTGCAGGCTTTACATTAGCGACAGGTATTAGCTGGCTCACGGTCATTGAAGGCACAGGTTACGGCACGATATGGTGTGTCAAAAAAATTATAAGTTTGCCTACCTACTTTTCTGGAAATACAGAAACAGAAGACACGCGAGGTTTCTTGTCTGTTGTCGATAAATTCAAGCAGGGTCGTGACAATGCCAATGTAACTGCTGACGGTAATACGCAATTCAGTGCACCACAACATGATGAAAGTCAGGGCGTCAATCAAATTACCCCTGCAACGACACGTGAATATGGCGGAAAACTAGAACCTCAGTTCACCGCCGACAACGAAGAATCAAACCATGATTCCGTTTACGTTGATGAAGATAATAGCGTAGATAAACCTTCGGTTTTCTCGCGTTTAAAATCTAAACTTTCACCACGTCGTCAACAAGTAAATGATGCTTTGGATGACGAATATATGAATGACTCAGAGCAGGCTCAGGCAAATATAAATGAGCAGGGCAGAGTCGAACCTCAATTAAACACAAATGACGCTATTGTAGCTGATGACACGCCCGCGTGGGCCGCAACAGGTGATGCTCCAGCGGTTGACCTTACTCAACAGAACCAACAAAACAGTGTTGCTGAGTTTGGCGATGAGTTTGAACGTACGACGTCTATTGGTGCAACGGTTATGGCTGCTGCGGTTAAAAACCAGCAATCAGACTCGGTATCAGATTCTGTGGCTTCTACTGAAAGCGAACCCGTTCAAGCAAGTGCAGCTGAAAAACCGTATGTTGCCGAGGGGATCATTGTTATTCCTGGTCAAGAGCCGCAAGTGGTCACGAGTCAGCCAAGAGTGGCAATGCCGCCATTACCGAGTATCAGTTTATTAGATGTACCTGATCGTAAAGAAAACCCAATAACTAAAGATGAGCTAGATATAGTTGCAAGGCTTGTTGAAACTAAATTAGCTGATTTTAACATTGTCGCAAACGTGGTTGGCGTATTCCCAGGACCGGTTGTGACAAGGTTTGAACTTGAACTTGCACCAGGTGTTAAAGCCTCGAAAATTACAAACCTTTCTAAGGATTTAGCGCGCTCTCTACTTGCTGAAAGTGTTCGTGTTGTAGAGGTCATTCCAGGAAAAGCCTATGTTGGGTTAGAGTTACCTAACAAATTCCGTGAAACGGTCTTTATGCGAGATGTGCTTGACAGTAAAACCTTTGATGAAAGCCAGTCGAACTTATCTATGGTGCTGGGTGAAGACATCGCGGGCGACCCTGTTGTTGTTGACTTAGGTAAAATGCCGCATTTATTAGTAGCGGGTACTACAGGCTCGGGTAAGTCTGTAGGTGTTAACGTCATGATCACCAGTATCCTTTATAAATCTGGTCCTGATGATGTTCGCTTTATCATGATTGACCCGAAAATGTTGGAACTGTCGGTTTATGAAGGCATTCCGCACTTACTTTGTGAAGTTGTCACCGACATGAAAGAAGCAGCCAATGCGCTGCGTTGGTGTGTTGGGGAAATGGAACGCCGTTATAAATTAATGTCGGCGCTGGGTGTACGTAACCTTAAAGGCTACAACACCAAGATTAAACTGGCTAAAGAAGCTGGCACTCCGATCGTTGACCCGTTGTGGAAATCATCGGAAAGCATGGATGAACAAGCGCCTGAGTTAGATAAATTACCTTCAATAGTCGTTGTGGTTGATGAGTTTGCCGACATGATTATGATTGTTGGTAAAAAGGTAGAAGAGTTGATTGCTCGTATTGCCCAAAAAGCGCGAGCTGCGGGTATTCATTTGATACTAGCAACCCAAAGACCTTCTGTGGATGTGATTACTGGTTTGATTAAAGCCAACGTTCCAACACGGATAGCTTTCCAAGTTTCTTCAAGAATTGACTCTCGAACCATTTTAGATCAACAAGGTGCAGAAACCTTACTTGGCATGGGTGACATGCTTTATTTGCCACCAGGGACAAGCGTTCCTATTCGTGTTCACGGCGCGTTTATTGACGATCACGAAGTGCACAAAGTGGTTGCTGATTGGCATGCACGAGGTAAACCACAATATGTTGATGAAATTCTAAATGGCGTAAGCGAAGGTGAACAAGTATTACTGCCAGGTGAAACAGCTGAGACTGATGACGATACCGATCAACTTTATGACGAGGCAGTGGCATTTGTTACTGAAACGCGTCGTGGCTCAATATCCAGTGTGCAACGTAAGTTTAAAATTGGATATAACCGAGCCGCTAGAATCATCGAGATGATGGAAGCGCAGGGGATTGTCAGTACACAAGGCCATAACGGAAATCGTGAAGTATTAGCGCCACCACCGCCTAGAGGCTAACATTAACCTGATTGGCAATGGTACCTCAAATATGAGGTAGTGTGTAATAAGCGTTCTGCACCTCAAACAAGTAGTAGGAAACAATATGACAAAAAGTGTTGGTGTAATTTCAATGGTAGCCTTGTTGCTATCTGCTAACGTGATGGCAGATGATTCACAAGCATTGCGTAGCAAATTGGAACAACTTGAATCATTAAAAGCGAATTTTACACAAGAAGTCACAGATATTAACGACAAAGTTATTCAAAGTGGTAGTGGCATCTTTGCATTAGCATACCCCAATAAATTCTTTTGGCATTTGACTGAACCTGATGAGTCATTAATCGTCGCTGATGGCTCTGATTTATGGATATATAACCCGTTTGCAGAAGAGGTGACGGTAATGGATTTTGCTGATGCAGTTGAAGCATCGCCAATCGCATTATTGGTACATCGAGATGAGAGTACATGGCAACAATACCATGTTAGCCAAGTGCAACCAGAGTCTGGTAAAGCGTGTTATTTGATTAAGCCTAAATCATTGGATACGTCTGTTGTGACTGTCACTGTGTGCTTTAACGATTCAGGCATTAGTGATTTTAGCTTACTTGATCAGCAAGGTAATCATAGTCAATTTGCTTTAAGCGAACAGACTAATGTATCAACAGAAGAAAAGGGGTTGTTTGAGTTTGTTATCCCAACAGATGTCGATATTGATGATCAGCGTCAATCAGAGCGATAAATCATAGTGGCTAATTTAGGATTTGACTTTGCCCCTGACTTTCGCCCATTGGCTGCTAGAATGCGTCCAAGGGATATCAGTGAGTATGTCGGGCAGTCTCATCTATTAGGTGAAGGTCAACCTTTAAGGCAAGCTCTTGAAGCCAATCGTGCTCACTCAATGTTACTTTGGGGGCCACCAGGAACGGGTAAAACTACCCTAGCAGAGCTCGTTGCCCATTATGCGAACGCGCATGTTGAGCGAATTTCTGCTGTAACGTCTGGTGTAAAAGAAATTCGAGCGGCTATAGAACAAGCTCAAGCCGTGGCACAAAGCAGAGGCCAACGTACTTTATTGTTTGTTGATGAAGTACACCGCTTTAATAAAAGCCAACAAGATGCATTTTTACCCTTTATTGAAGATGGCACGGTTATTTTTGTTGGTGCCACCACGGAAAATCCTTCATTTGAGTTAAACAACGCGTTGTTATCTCGAGCAAGAGTCTATTTAATCAAACCACTTTCTGACCAAGACATTGCTACAATTATCCAGCAAGCCTTAACGGACGAAGAGCGTGGCTTTGGTACTCGTCATTTTGTTATGCCAGATGACGTGATGCAGCAATTAGCCAGCATTTCAGATGGCGATGCGAGAAAAGCATTAAACTTATTAGAGTTAATGAGTGACTTGGTTGACGATAATGGCAGTTTTACACCAGACATGTTGACGCAAGTTGCTGGGCACCAAATGGCAGCTTATGACAAAAATGGCGATCAATTTTACGATTTAATTTCGGCAGTGCATAAATCAGTTCGCGGTTCCGCTCCCGATGCCGCTTTATA
Source organism: Shewanella sp. MMG014 (assembly GCF_018100775.1). Lineage (NCBI taxonomy): Bacteria > Pseudomonadati > Pseudomonadota > Gammaproteobacteria > Alteromonadales > Shewanellaceae > Shewanella > Shewanella sp. MMG014. The sequence goes on along the minus strand of NZ_JAGJDZ010000002.1, from coordinate 170,648 downwards.
CTGGTATTGTCGTATATTGGAAGGTGGCGGCGATCCGCTATATGTTGCAAGACGATTGCTAGCAATCGCTTCAGAAGATATCGGCAATGCAGATCCAACGGCAATGAATATTGCGATAAACGCTTGGGATTGCTTCCACCGAGTGGGACCTGCAGAAGGTGAAAGAGCAATTGCACAAGCGATAGTGTATATGGCAAGTGCCCCAAAAAGTAATGCCGTTTATACTGCTTTTAAAGCCGCAAGAGCATTAGCACGTGAGTCAGGCCATGAATCAGTGCCAGATCATCTACGAAATGCACCAACTCAACTAATGAAAAATATGGGATTGGGGGCAGAATATCGCTACGCTCATGATGAACCTGGCGCGTATGCTCCAGGGGAAAATTACTTCCCAGAATCATTACAAGACAGCCAATTTTACTATCCAACAGAACGTGGTTTTGAAAAACGGATAAAAGATAAATTGGTCCATTTGGCTGAACTTGACAGAACAAGTGAGGTAAAACGATATGATTAGCTTGACCAATATCATGTTTGTGGCACTCGGCGGCTCTATTGGAGCAGTTTTTCGCTATGTTATTTCAATTTTAATGCTTCAGCTATTTGGAAGCAGTTTTCCTTTTGGTACACTGTTGGTCAATATATTGGGATCATTCATAATGGGCATTGTATATGCCATTAGTCTCGAAACCTCGCATTTAAGCCCAGAGCTAAAAGCGATGGTCGGAGTTGGCCTTTTAGGTGCTTTAACCACATTCTCGACTTTTTCCAATGAAACATTATTGCTAATGCAAGAGGGACTCTTCATTAAAGCAATTCTCAACGTGTTGTTGAATGTCATCCTATGTATATTCATGGTGTATGTCGGTCAGCAGCTAGTATTTTCTCGCATTTAACTATTAAGAATATATAACATGTTAGATCCAAAATTTTTGCGTAACGAACTTGAAGTCACAGCTGAGCTTTTAGCACGACGTGGCTTTATCCTTGATGTTAGCCGCTTAACTGCTTTAGAAGAAACACGTAAGTCGCTACAAGTGGAAACAGAAGAATTACAAGCATCCCGTAATGCAATCTCTAAATCCATTGGTCAAGCAAAGTCTCGTGGCGAAGATGTTAGTGAAATCATGGCGAAAGTGGGTGACTTAGGTTCTCAGCTCGATGCGAAGAAATCAGAACTAGCAGCGTTATTAGCAGAGCTAAATGGTATTGCGATGAGCATGCCTAACTTACCTGATGATGAAGTACCAGCAGGCGCTGACGAAAATGATAACGTTGAAGTTCGCACTTGGGGTGAGCCGACTAAATTTGATTTTGAAATCAAGGATCACTTAGATCTTGGCGAAGGCTTAGATGGTTTAGACTTTAAAAGTGCCGTTAAAATTACCGGTTCTCGTTTCATTGTCATGAAAGGTCAAATCGCTCGTTTAACTCGAGCTGTCGGTCAGTACATGCTAGATCTTCATACTGAAAACCATGGTTATACTGAAATGTATGTACCACTTCTAGTCAATGAAGAAAGCTTATTAGGTACAGGTCAGCTACCAAAATTTGGTGAAGACTTATTCCACACAAAACCTGCTACTGAAGAAGGCCAAGGACTAAGCTTAATTCCTACTGCTGAAGTTCCATTAACTAACATGGTTCGTGACACGATTATCGATGAAGCGGATTTACCATTAAAAATGACGGCATTAACATCATGTTTCCGTAGTGAAGCAGGGTCATATGGCCGTGATACACGTGGCCTTATACGTCAACATCAGTTTGACAAGGTAGAACTGGTTCAAATTGTTAAGCCTGAAGATTCTATGGCAGCACTTGAAGAGTTAACAGGCCATGCTGAAAAAGTATTACAAGGGTTAGGCTTACCTTACCGCACAATGATTTTATGTACTGGCGACATGGGTTTTGGCGCTGCTAAAACCTACGATCTAGAAGTTTGGCTTCCTGCACAAAATACTTATCGTGAAATTTCTTCTTGTTCTAACATGAAGGATTTCCAAGCTCGTCGCATGCAAGCTCGCTACCGTGGCGTTAATGATAAAAAGCCGACATTACTGCATACATTAAATGGTTCGGGTTTAGCTGTTGGACGTACTGTCGTTGCGATTCTTGAAAACTACCAAAATGCGGACGGTTCAATCACGATCCCTGAAGTATTGCGCCCTTATATGCGTGGCTTAGAGAAGATTGGCTAATGCAATTAGCTAATAAAGTGGCTTAACATTCTGTAAGCCAGTTTTCTTTGCAAAAAAAACCAAACCCTGTGTTTGGTTTTTTTATGCCATAAATAAAATAGCGCAAAGTAAAATCTGATTTAATGAAGTTAACACGTGCTGAAATAACAAATTTCAATATGAACACTGTGATTTATTGGATTTACATAGCATGAATGGATAAGTGAAATGCACAAATTCGTCAACCTCTGCAAACAATATGGAGAAAATGTGGAATTGCAACGACGCGCTTCATTTGACCATTGTTAAGGAGTATAAAGGAGATTCTCATAAAAGGTTATTAGTGCCTAAAGCATACAATTTATGACTTTATCGAGGCCGCTGCTTAATTTAAGTCAGTTTTTCGAATAGCCAGATTCTCCTTTTTATTACGGATCAAAAATAAGTGAAAAGAATGTCGTTATTGGTTGTTTTTGTATGCGGATACGGATTAGCAAGTTTTCAAGCAACCCGAGCTCAACTTCAAGATGAGATAAATGATTACCCGAATGAAATTGCTATCGCATCTAAGCTATTAACGCTTTATTCCGAGCAATGTGAAGGTGCTGAGCAGACAAGTTTGTCTCCGTATGTGCAACATGCCACTACGCGTTATCAGTTATTGGTTAATAAAGCTGATAAGTTTCCATATTTTTTAGATCAACATTTTGTAGAGAACCATCTTCAATCAGCATCTGAGTTTAATCAATTAATTCAATCTTCACGTAACCATTTATTTGCTTGTTCTAAATCCTAATCGAGGTAAAGGACACGCAAAATTGGTATTGATCCTTGTATTTATCTTTACTGGACTTTTAGTGTGTTTCTCATTGCCAGCGCTTGGCTCATTCAGTGATTTAGATTCAGTTTATTGTAAGTGATAGTGATGATAGTGATAGTTTTTGCGCTTTGTTAGGCGGTAAGGATGTGCAATGTACTTGTCATCAAAAGTGGTTTAATTTGATTCGCTTGTATTGATTCACTCTTGTTTATTAGTGCAGGTAAACGCTGTCGAGTTTTTAATGCTAAAATGCTTTTCAGCATTTAACACTAAACTTAATCAACGAGTTCATGCTAGAAATTAAATACACCATAGATGACATCACCACCCTAATGTATGTCGATCAAGTTCATATCTTCTGTAATTTCAACAAACAATGGATCACTGCAGCATCATTAAAAACGGGTGACAAAATAATCGCCCGTAATGGTAGCCAAGCAAGTATATTACGAATTGTTGAAGTCGATACTCGTAAACCCAATGCAGAACTAGTGGCTAAATTACGTGACGTTAAGTTAAGTCATAACCATCACTTCTTCGTTACACAACAGCCTCAATCGGCTCTTGAAGTTAGCTGTGAGCAACCACCTGATGACCCACTGGAATTAATTCCATATCAACTTGCCAATAAACCTTCTTACTTACCTAATGGAGAGCCAACAGGTCATCATAGTGGGCCATGGGTTGCTGCAAAGTATGTTGATGAAGTGGGTAATGAGTTTATTGGTTGGGGACGAGCTAATGATCGGCATTGTGCTGAGGATGCAGCTGTTATTGATCTAAAAGATAAAGTTGCAGATATCAGTTTATTAACTCAACAAACTGTCACTATTTCTCATGCCTATATTCGTAAGTACAGTAAGCGTGGTCGGTTAATTAACACCATGAGCCCATGCCAGTATTGTCGTGACAATTATGGTATGGCCCTTAACGACAGTCGAGTAGGGGATAGTAATGTGGTTAAACCTGGACGTGATCATTTGCCAATTGCTTAGTTTATTTAAGCTTATATTGAAGATATTTACCCGTTAACCCGTTAGCTTGTGCGATAACGACACAATTAAAAAAGCCTGAAAGAATAAGTGTCAGGCTTGTTGAAGTCACCTAGTAGGTTAAATGCATTTCGCGGGTTTTGGTAAGCCGGCTATTTTGGTTGCTTGCTTTGCGGGGCCAATAGGGAATAATGTGTAAAGGTATTTAGAATTACCTTTGTCTGGGCCTAATGCTTGACCTATCGCTTTTACTAAAACACGAATAGCTGGGCTAGTTTTGTATTCTAAGTAAAAATTACGAACGAAGTTTATGACTTCCCAATGTTGCTCTGTTAGGACAATGTCTTCTGTGGCCGCTAGAATAGGCGCCATATCAGCTTTCCAATCGGTATAATTTTTTAAATAACCTTTAGCATCAACTTCGATTTGCTGACCGTTAAAGTCAAATGAGTTTACCAAGTGATCACCTTCGTATGTTCCAATGTGGCCAGTACAAACTGGTCATAATCGATAACCTTAATATTGTTTGTCTGAGGTAGGCGAGCGCCTAATCCTCTTGCGTCAATATCTTCAATTAACACGTAAATTTTGATGTTTGATAATCGCTGTTGCCACTCATGATTAAGTAAGCAGTTTATAGCATCGTCTGATAACAAGATGCTGTCTTGCTCTGCGATGTATCGTAAACAGCAGGTTAGTGCGTTATCTGTCGTTGCTGAGTGTTGTATTAGGTGCAATATCATTAGTACACCACCACTTCATTTGCTTGCTGAATTAAAGTTTGGATGTGTTTTTCTGAGGCTAATTCAGCTTCAAAGTTAAAATCTTTAGCTGTAATACCAAATTGTACTGCTGAATCTCGGCAGACTAAAACAGTATCAATATCGTATAAACTTAATGCTTTGAAAGTCGACAGGTAATCTTTACTTCCCACAAGTTCAGGTTGTTGTTCAGGCAGTAAATGCAGTACAGCTTCATCGGTAAATATAATACTGACTTCTTGCTCGAAACTTGCACTGAGCATAGCAAAGTCTAAGCCTTCACGACTGGATGTATTTCCAATAGGGCTTTTTCTGAAGATGACGCAGATTTTTTTCATATCCATTCCTGTATGCATCACTAAAAGCAAAGCAATCTGTCTGATTGCTCAATACCCGTGACTAACTCACCTAAACCACCCATAGTAAATTGTTCACTAGCATTATATTGCTGCTTGTCATTTTCTAATGCATCTTGTGCCGATAGAACTCCACGCCTTAATGCAGCAGAGACGCAATTGACTAATTTGACATTATGTTCTGATGCCAGTTTAGTCCAAGCGCGGTGTAAATCATGCTCATCAGATGCTGGGCAAACGAGGCTATTACTGTTGAATACACCTTGCTGATAAAAGAAGATATGGCTGACTTGATGACCTAGTGATAAAACACTTTCAGTAAAACGAAGCGCTCTAAAACTGGCAGTAGACCCATAAACTGTGCCATTAACTTGGATAATAAATTTACTCATAACAATAAAAAATGGCTCCTGAATGAGGAGCCATTTTAGCCTAGTTAACTGATTAATCACAGTGGATTTATAAAGTGACTGACCCGTTACTTGACGCTATTAATCATCATTTCCCATACCAAGCAGGTGAAGAAGTGCCATGAATAGGTTGATGAAGTTTAAGAATAACGAAATTGTAGCGCGGATATAGTTTGTTTCGCCGCCATTTACGATACGACTTGTATCGTAAAGGATTAAACCAACCATAATCATAGCGACAGCAGCTTGTAATGCCATGAACATAGCACCGCTATTAACAAAGAACATATTGATTAATGAAAGGCCAATAACAACAAGTAGGCCGGCGAATAAGAAGCCACCCATAAAGTTAAAGTCTTTCTTCGTCGTTATTGCGTAAGCTGATAAAGATACAAAAATAACAGACGTTAAACCAAATGCTTGCATGATAAGCTCTGGGCCATTATTCAAACCAACATAGTGATTTAGAATATAGCCTAATGAAGCACCTTGCATACCTGTAAAGGCAAATATCCACGCTAATCCTGAAGCATTGTCAGCTTTTTTTAAGGTTACCATCATGACGACAATACTACCAAGAGATAAACCGATAGACATGAATGGGCCGATATTTAACGCCATTGCAACACCCGCCATTACAGCAGCAAATGCTAATGTCATAGACAGCAGCATATAAGTGTTTTTAATGAGTTTGTTGGTTTCCATCGTCGTGGCTTGTTGGCCCGACAAAGTTTGTTGATTCATAACAGTCTCCGAGACGTTAAAAAGAGTGTAATTTAACAAAATGCTCTCTCAGCACATGGTAAATTACTGATAACTTAACTTGATGATACAACAGCTTTGCTACAGCTTAAAGTCATCATGATGAACTAGTTGATTTTGCGCCATTAATTTATCTTCAATGTCGCAAAATCAGACAATATGTTGCGCATTAACCTTATTGTTGAAAACAATACTTAAATGAACATTAAATTGGTCAATCTTAAAGGACGACAAAGCCGTGTTTACGCTAACCATTCACGATGGAGCTTGTCTGTATCACCAAGATAGTCGAGCACCCATTCAAGTGCTGGGGACATTTTTTCTTGATTCCAAGCAAGACAACATGGGCTTGCATTTTTAGGGTTTTCTAAGGTTTTCGCAATCAATGAACCCGATTGGATAAAAGGCTTAGCGAGATTAAGTGGCATATAACCAATACCTGAACCGTCTCTAAAGCAATTAATGGCTCGAATCCAATCAGGCACAACTAGACGGCGTTGATTGTCGAGTAGCCATGTGGTTCGTTTAGGGATCTCTCTTGACGTATCTTCAAGACAAATAGAAGGGTAGATACGTAATTCATCATCAGTTAAAGGACGATCGATTTCTGCTAATGGGTGGTTTTTACTGACTAAAAATGCCCATTCAATGTCTCGCATATCTTTATACTGAAAAACACCACCGACAGGTATCGCAGTGGTTGCACCAATGGCAATATCACTTCTGCCTGTAGCTAATGCTTCCCAAACGCCATTAAACACTTCAATGCGAATAATTAATTCTACATCACTAAAGTGGCGGTAAAAATCTGAGATCAGCACACTGATTCGGTCTGCTCTAACAATGTTATCTAACGCAATAGAAAGTGTAGGTTGCCAACCGTTTGCGACACGTTGAGTGCTTCGTTTTAGGTCATTCATTTCAGCCAGCAACTCTCTTGCATGTTGGACAAAATGTTTACCTGGCTCCGTTAAGCTAACACTGCGATGATGCCTTTCAAACAAAATGACACCAAGTTCATCTTCAATTTGTTTTACTGCGTAACTAACGGCTGATGGAACTTTATGCAATTGATTAGCTGCAGCGGTGAAACTACCTACACGAGCGACAATATCAATCATTTCCAATGCTTGTTCTGAAAGCATAGAGGGCGATCCTTTGCTGTGAAAAAATATGAATGCAGTCATCAAAAGTAAACGTTTCACAAACATTTTGCAAGTCATTAGACTGCACGCTGATTTTTAACAGCCCTTTATTTGGAATTATTTTTAAGATGACTAATGCGTCTTCAAACACTGCCAATGTGCAGTATTTTATTTTATTAGCCTATTTAGCTTTGTTAAGTATGTTAGGTTTTATTGCAACTGATATGTACTTGCCTGCATTTCAGAATATTGCTGATTCTTTTTCAACAAGCTTGAATAACGTCGCTTTTTCATTGACTACATTCTTAGCAGGTCTTGCCATAGGCCAATTATTATATGGTCCTTTAGTTGAAAAAATTGGTAAGCAAAACGCATTAATTGCGGGTTTAACGTTATTTGCCGCAGCAAGTGGCGTCATTGTGGCAAGTGATTCAATTATGATGTTAAATATTGCCCGTTTTTTTCAAGCATTAGGAGCATGTAGTGCTGGTGTCATTTGGCAAGCCATCGTCGTTGAAAAATACGATGCTGACAAAGCGCAAAAAGTGTTCTCGAATATTATGCCGCTAGTGGCTTTATCTCCAGCTGTTGCGCCGTTAATTGGAGCTGCGATTGTTAATTCATTTGGCTGGCGTGCGGTATTTGTTACTTTAGTTATTGTGGCCATTTTACTTATCGTACTCACTAAATGGTTAGTGGCAAGTGAATCAAAACAAGCTGAAGTGCAGCAAGGCATCAGCTATAAAAGCATTGTGAAAAACACACGTTACTTAGGAAACGTGGTTATTTTTGGAGCGTGTTCGGCTGCATTTTTTAGTTACTTAACTGTGTGGCCAAGTGTCATGATTAAGTTTGGCTACGAAGCGCAGGCGATTGGACTCAGTTTTATTCCTCAAACCATCATGTTTATCGTAGGTGGTTATATGAGTAAGGTATTAGTTAAAAAGTGCGGAGCACAATCAGCCCTTAAATACTTACTAGGTTTATTCTTTGCTTGTGTTGCTTTAATTGCGTTAGTCACTTTAGTTATGACTATGGAAACTATATATCCATTGCTGATTTCTTTCTCTGTTTTAGCGGCGGCCAACGGTGCGATTTATCCTATTGTGGTCAATAACGCATTACAGCAGTTTAGTCAGAATGCGACTAAAGCAGCTGGCTTACAAAACTTTATTCAAATCGGAATGGCCTTTGGGGCTTCGAGCATTGTTGCTATGCTGGCTCAATATGCTGAAATGACGATTGGGTTAGGCATTTTACTAAGCGCTGTTGGAGTCTATTTAGGTTACTTGTTATCTAAGCAAGATAGTTGGGCGAGTATGTCGAATAATTTTGTAGCGCCAGACCCAGCAAGAGTAGGGCTCTATTCAGATAAAAAATCGACAGATTGATTGTAAGTCAAGCAATCGATTAGTTTTATTAGTTTTAGTACTTTACAGCAAACATCGAGAGCATTATTATTCACGTCGTTCGGAGAGATGGCAGAGTGGTCGAATGCACCGGTCTTGAAAACCGGCATGGGTTTGTAGCCCATCTAGGGTTCAAATCCCTATCTCTCCGCCATATTTATCGAAAGAGCCCGCTAGCAATAGCGGGCTTTTTTGTTTCTGGATTCTAACTTTTAATGAAATGGTTTGTAGGGTGCCAATGTAGGGTTCAAACACTAACTCTGCGCCATATTTATCGAAAGAGCCCGCTAGCAATAGCGGGCTTTTTTGTTTCTAGATTCTAACTTTTAATGAAATGGTTTGTAGGGTGCCAATGTAGGGTTCAAACCCTAACTCTGCGCCATATTTAGAAAAGCCCGTTACTGCAAAGTAGCTGGCTTTTGGCTTTTTGTAATTTGAAATTTTGGCAATGGGTTTGTAGCGCAATAAAGGCAAGAGTAGAATCTGAGTTCCATATGTTTATTTTTTGCAGATTCTAGTATTGATTTGCTCAGCCTACGCAACTGCTCACTAAACTCACTATTTGATGCATAGTTAGCCAAACAATCATTATCTTTAAATTAATACTTTACACTAACCAGAGTGATAGCTATTATCTTGCTCGTTCGGAGAGATGGCAGAGTGGTCGAATGCACCGGTCTTGAAAACCGGCATGGGTTTGTAGCCCATCTAGGGTTCAAATCCCTATCTCTCCGCCATATTTAAAAAAGCCCGCTATTTTATAGCGGGCTTTTTGCTTTTTCGATTTTGAAATATTGGCAATGGGCTTGTAGTGTAATCGATGTAGGGTTAAAACCTTATCTCTCCGCCATATTTATCGAAAGAGCCCGCTAGTAATAGCGGTTTTTTTGTGTGTCTAGATTCGAACTTTTATTGAAATGGTTTGTAGCGTAATCGATGTAGGGTTAAAACCTTATCTCTCCGCCATATTTATCGAAAGAGCCTGCTAGTAATAGCGGTTTATTTGTGTCTGGATTAGAACTTTTATTGAAATGGTTTGTAGCGCAATCGATGTAGGGGTCAAACCCTATCTCTCCGCCATATTTAGAGAAGCCCGCTATTTTATAGCGGGCTTTTTGCTTTCTATATTTAGAAGTTTTAGCAATAGGGTTGTAGCGTAATCAATGTAGCTTCATATTCCTTTCTCTTTGCCATATTCAGAAAGCCTATAGCGATGGGTGAGTAACCTATTGATACGAAGATCTAAAAGCACATCACACACTTTAATGAAAAAGCCAGAGCATGGCTCTGGCTTAGAAAGGGCATAATACTATTTAGCTATTGGTATTTCTCGAACCACCAAAGAATATGAGCGACTTTAGACATTAAGTTACTTGGGCGTTTATAAATCCCATGTGGCGCATCTGGAATTCTAACCATTGCTGTATCGATATTGCGAAGTTTTAATGCTTGGTAGTATTGCTCTGTTTCTGCAATAGGCGTTCGCTGATCCGCATCACCAGTTAATAGCATAGTTGGAGTTGTAACGTTTCCTACATAGCTTATTGGTGAAAGTTTCATGTAGTGAGCTGTATCTTCCCATGGCATTTTTTTAAACCAGTTTTTGATAACAAATGGATAAATATCTGTTGTTAATGCGAAGCTGTACCAGTTAATGACAGGCTTAGCGATAACAGCTGCTTTAAATCTATCGGTGTGACCAATGATCCATGCTGTTAATACGCCTCCGCCCGAGCCACCAGTGACAAATAGCGCGTCCTCATTAATTGCCTCTTGGGCGATGACACCGTCTACCACAGACATTAAGTCATCATAATCTTGGCTTGGGTAATTGTTATGTATAGTTTGGGCAAACTCCTTACCGTAACTATCACTTCCTCGAGGGTTTGCATAAACAACTACATATCCGCTCGCTGCCATTAACTGCACTTCTGCTGAAAAATGAGGACCGTAATTTGTGACTGGGCCACCGTGAATTTCTAAAATCAACGGAAACTGTTTGCCAGCCTCTTTTGCGGCTTTGTAACCTGGTGGGTAGGCAATCCATGCTTGAATATTACGATCATCATAAGACGACTTGACGTTGATTTCTTTTATATCGGCTAATGTTTTGTAATCGAGAGCATCACTGTTGAGATCTGTTAACTGTTGAGTTTTGCCTTTTCGAGTGATTGCAATATCTGCTGGGCGTTGTGGATCAGAGTAAGTGAAAGCAATAGTACCATTCTCAGCTACATCAAAATCACTGCCTGTATAAGGTCGGCCAAATGCGAGGCCTCCAAGGTTCTTAGCTACTATCTTACGTTTACCATTTAATGGTTGATAAGCGACATAAGTTTCACCTTTATCGTGATAGCTCATATACACAGCTTTACTATTGTCAGCCCATTGGATGCTATTGATTGAGCGATCTAAATCAGTCGTGATTGCACGTTTATTACTGCCATCAATATCCATGACATACAATAAAGTGTTCTCATAATTCATATGATGTTGATCGTAGCCTAAATAAGCAATGTAATTACCGTTAGGTGATACATGAGGTGCATTGTCAGGCCCAAGTCGGTCAGTGAGTTGGCTAACTTTTTGAGTCTGGATATCAACACTAAATATATTGCTATCAGTCCATTCTAATTCTTTATCTTCACGGGTGTTCGTTGCATAAATTATCTGTTTGCCGTCTTTTGTCCAACTGAGGTTGCTGCGATGATCAAATTGACCTTGGGTAATTTGTCGAGCAGAGCCACCATCAGCAGACATGACAAAAATATGGCTATGACCAGGTTTCGTAAAACCAGCACCGTCAAAACGGTAGTACATATCATCAATATAAACTGCTGGTTTAGCCCACTTCGCGTTATGTGGTTTACCGGGTAAAGATACAACTGACTTTGGTTTGCTTGGAACAAAACGAGTAAAGGCTATTTTTGTGCCATCTGGTGACCAAGTAAGGTTACTAGGCGCATGACTAAAATGACTCATTTGGCCTACATCACCGCTTTCTAACCATTTAATATGTATTTGAGGTGAACCACTCGCGGTTGATACATAAGCAAGCTTGCTGTTATCGGGTGATAAAGTTGGAGAAAAGTCCACATGCAAGCCATTAGTTACAGGGGTTAAACGCTTTTTGTTGTCGACCTTCCAGATATTGCCGAGCTTTTTATCACTTTGAATATCCATGTAGTTTCTAACGAAGTAAACCTCATCTCCGTCGTTATTGATTTCAAGGTTTGAGGCATATTCGAGGGTAAAAATATCCTCAAGTTGCAATGTATTGTCGGGGCTAGCTTGCGTAACCGCTGATTGAGTATCCGCAATTGCCATTGTTGAGCTAATAGCAACGGCCATAGGCGTCAGCATTAACACCAGATATATGCCTTTGTTCATGTGTATTCCTTGACGAGTAAAATTAAGCATTGGAGAAGTATGAATCTTTAGCTTTTGTATAAGCCTTTATATACTGATTTGACGAATAAAATTAGTCTTTACTGTAAATTAGCATATAAAGAATTAATATTAAAGGGATGTGAATCCTAGTTTACATTTGTGTTTTGTTAGGTATATTACCCGTATAAATAACTTATAAAAGACGCTATTCATGTTTACTCATTCCCTGATAAATCATCACAAACACTCATTTAAACCTACTATTATTCGCAGTTCTGTTAACCTAGTATCCTTGTTATTAAGCGGCGTTATGGCTCAATCAGCATTCGCAGCAACTCAAGTTATTCATGCAGGTGAGCTACTTGCCATACCAGGGAAGTCGCCATTAACTCAGCAAACTATTGTGGTTAAAGATGGTAAAATCCTTGATGTCAGGAAAGGCTATATTTCAGCTAACTTAATTGCAAAAGACGCTAAGTTAATCGATTTATCAAACAGTTTCGTTATGCCAGGTTTAATGGACATGCACGTGCATTTACAAATGGAACTTGGTCCAGATAACACGAAAGATACAGTAAAGTTATCTGATGCTGATATCGCAATGAAAAGTGTTCATTACGCCAAAACAACGTTGTTAGCTGGCTTTACAACAGTACGTGATTTACTGAGTGAATCAGAGCAAATGTACGCTTTACGAGATGGTGTTGAAAAGGGCTGGATAGAAGGGCCTCGAATTATTGCCGCTGCAGGTATTTCTATCACAGGAGGACATTTAGATGCAGATGGAATGGCGCCAGATTTATTAGCAATGAAGTCTCCTAAAACGCTTTGTGATGGACCTTATGAGTGTCGAAAAATGACGAGGCACGCAATTAAATACGGCGCCGATGCGATTAAAGTCGCGTCAACTGGTGGAGTATTATCGGATACCAATACGGGTACGGGTCAACAAATGACTGATTTAGAGTTAAAAGAGATTGTGCAAACAGCACATGATCTTGGCCGAAAAGTAGCCAGTCATGCCCATGCAACAGCAGGGATTAATGCCGCATTGCGTGCAGGTGTCGACAGTATCGAGCATGGTAGTTATGCAGACGACGAAACCATCAAATTATTTAAGCAAACTGGTGCGTATTTAGTGCCCACATTATTGGCTGGTGCGACGGTTGTAGATATGGCTGAAACATCTGATTTTATGTCTAAACCTATCAAAGCGAAAGCGATCCGTGTTGGTGCTGATATGTTAGCTAACTTCGAAAAGTCATATAAGGCGGGCGTCAAGATTGCGTTTGGTACTGATAGTGGCGTGTCAAAGCATGGTATTAATGCACAAGAAGCGGTGTTAATGCACCAAGCTGGTATGTCCAATAGTGATATTTTACAGTCTGCAACAGTGAATGCGGCTGATTTAATCGATATGTCTGATAAATTAGGTACCATTGAAACCGGTAAATTTGCCGATATTATTGCGACTAAAAAGAGTCCACTTAAGGATATTTCAGCTTTATTGAGCGTCAGTTTTGTCATGAAAGATGGCAAGGTTTATAAAGATCTTTAGTTCGCTCCAAATATTAATCCATTGGTGTTTAAAAAAGAGGCGTTAGCCTCTTTTTTTGAATAAAACTGTCATTGTTAATGCCTTGTAATCTCGTTTTGTGCATAATAACGCCATTATAAGTAATAGACACCGCACTTTTAGCATGAATCAGACACTTTATGGGAATTAGAGATGGAAGCAGTAGCGTTTGAGCAGGTTCTTAGTAGCAATACTGCTGATAACATGACGCTGTCTGTAGCTCAGTCTTATTTTTCCTCGCAGCAAAATGCGCTTAATCTTCATGAGTTTATTGAGCCAAGTTATCTCAGTTCAAAAGAATTTAGAAAACAGGGTGTAGAACGATTAGATCATTTGTCTTTGTTATTATCTCAATACAAACGTTTTTATTGTCAGTACGTACTTAATTCTGGTAGCGATTTTTCAAATACATTAGTAAACAATAAACAGAAGGGCTTGAGTCAATCTATTCATAGCGGCGTTTCTAAAATTGAGAAAAAAGCGATAGAACAAGCAATGTTTTTTAATGCTCGTGCATCATGGATAGCCAATACACGTTTGTTGATATCTATCCTTGATGATAACGAACATTGTATCCAATTTGATGGAGAGGTTTTTGTATTTACTGACGATAATCTCAAAACACATTTTGATGATTGCATTCTTGCAATGGAAGTCGCTGCAGATTTCGAACATTTATTTTTAAATAGTAGGAAGTCTACGCTGGGCACTTGGTTCGAAAGTGTTGTTGCACGATTTAAGTAACAACTTAAATGCTAATTAAAGCAGTGATAATGCACAATTGCAGCCAATCTTCTTCTATTAGACATGTTGAAAAGGAAAAAATATGGACGTTTTGTACTTTGCATTTTCTTGGGGTTCGCCTGTTGGATTGGGTTTATTCTTTTTTCTTTCTTGTAGTGGCACGGGTATTTTATTTTGGGGATTATCTAAGTTTAAGAAGGGGAGTGAAAAAGCCAACAATTAAACGAGCTTGATATGAGTAGTTAATCATAGAGATGAATACTTAGGTTGAGGATTCATCATTTGTTACTAAAAACACAATACAAGATAACACTGAAGCTTCAAGGGATAAGAAGCTGTCATTCTATAAGGAAATATAAATCTATGGGTTTAGTAATATTGGCTTCAGCCATTCAGTTTTTGGTCGGTGGAGCGCTTGCAATGGGGCTGATATTCGGATTAAGCGCGTTAACAGGCTATAAAATTACTGAAACAAACAACTCTGTCATTATTGCCCTGTGGTTAACCTATTGCGCGAGCATTTTTGCCAGCATTATCTTGCTTATATATCAATATTCTAAAGAAGCAGCTAGCACACATTATTTATGGTTACTGCTACCTTGGATGGTACTTGTTGCTATTTATGGATATATTGAACTGTGCGTAGAGAAAATTAATTAGTTGTTTCTTATGCACAAAAAAAACGCGCATATAGCGCGTTTTTTTATAAAGCCAACGATTAAAAATTAGCTGATTTAGGTGAACGTGGGAATGGGATTACATCACGGATGTTGCTTACACCAGTAACATAAGATACCAAACGCTCAAAACCTAAACCGAAACCTGCATGCGGTACAGTGCCGTAACGACGTAAATCGCGGTACCACCAGTAATCTTCTTGATCTAATTTCATTTCTGCTAAGCGAGCATCAAGCACATCTAAACGTTCTTCACGTTGTGCTCCACCGATGATTTCACCAATACCAGGTGCTAATACATCCATCGCAGCCACTGTTTTACCATCATCATTCAAGCGCATGTAGAATGCTTTGATATCTTTCGGATAGTTTTTAACAACCACAGGTGCTTTAAAATGCTCTTCAGCAAGGTAACGTTCGTGTTCTGAGTGTAAGTCGATACCCCATTCAACATCGAATTCAAAGTTTTTATCGCAGGCTTTTAAAATTTCGATTGCATCTGTGTAATCAATTTGCGCGAAGTCACTTGTTACAAATGCTTCTAAACGTTCAATTGCTGTTTTCTCAACACGTTGTGCGAAGAACTCTAAATCGTCACGACGTTCTTCTAATACTGCACGGAAACAATATTTAAGCATGTCTTCAGCGAGTTTAGCTGCATCATCTAAGTCAGCGTAAGCAACCTCAGGTTCAACCATCCAGAACTCAGCTAAGTGACGGCTAGTGTTAGAGTTTTCAGCACGGAAAGTCGGACCAAATGTATATACTTTAGATAAAGCACATGCATAAGTTTCAGCATTCAATTGGCCTGATACAGTCAAAAATGATTCTTTACCGAAAAAGTCTTCAGCAAAGTCAACATCGCCTTTATCTGTGCGAGGTAAGTTTTCCATGTCTAGGGTTGATACACGGAACATTTCACCAGCACCTTCTGTGTCAGAAGCCGTGATTAAAGGGGTTGATACCCAAATGTAACCTTGTTCGTTATAGAAGCGGTGAATGGCTTGCGATAAACAGTTACGAACACGTGCAACCGCACCAATGATGTTAGTACGTGGACGAAGGTGTGCTAATTCACGTAAATGCTCAATCGAATGACGTTTTGCAGCCATAGGGTAAGTGTCTGGATCTTCAACAAACCCAGCTACTTCAACCTGAGTAACTTGCATTTCGAATGCTTGACCTTTACCTGGAGATTCCACGACTTCACCAGTCATGATAACTGAACAACCAGCAGTAAGCTTTAGCACTTCATCAGTATAATTATCTAAATTATTTGGTACTACGCCTTGAATAGGGTCAAAACATGAACCGTCATAAACAGCAAGGAATGAAATACCAGCTTTAGAATCGCGGCGAGATCTAACCCAACCACGAACTGTAACTTGCGAACCAATCGCGAAGTCACCTTTAAATACAGAAGCGACAGATGTAATGCTCATTGTTGCTTAGTTCTCCAATGAATCAATGATAAAAATAAGTGCTTTATATTACCTTGATATCGGCGTTTAACAAGCCGAAAACGCCCTTAGACGCAGATAAATGCGTAAGTTTTACTAATAAATGCCTCAATTGAGCCAATTTCCTGTCATATAAGTACAATAGGCTGTAAAAATTATCTTGTAACCATATGAACAAAAGCGCTATTTTAATAAAACACTTGGTAGTGGGGTGAATTAGTGACCAAAACAAAATTTTTGCAAATCATATTAACCATTTTGTCTGTGGCCGGTTGGTCGTTGGCCGTATATGCGCTGCTCGTTTTTGGCGACGCAAGACCTGATCGTGCGGTAGGTTATTTTATGAGTAAAGGTGTTGAAGTCAGATTAAATTGGGATCCAGAATTAACTGTGAGACTGGAGTATGTTATCTGGGCTTGTGCTGCGATAAGTTTTGTTAACCTTGGGGTTAATTTTTATGCTCAAACGTCGAAGAAAATAGGTTTTTGGGTCAATATACCATTGCTACTGATGGTCTCTATTGCTGCTGGCTTGTATATTCGTTACGTAATTTAGCTCTTATCAGCGGTACTGATGTGTTTGCACAACAAATCAATAATTGCCGCAGTAACACCCCAAATGAATTTGCCTTTATAAGGCATGTAATGCACATCAAACGTTTGTCCATCACGCATATACCTTAATTGATATCGATTGCTGGCGGTTGTGAAAAAGCTTAGTGGCACCCAAAAAGTCTCAGACACTTCTCCTGGATCGATTTTGATCTCAAATGGTTGTTTTATTATGCCTACAATAGGGGTGATTCGAAACCCTGTGAATGTAGCATGGGCGGGGAACTGACCAATCACGTCGACATTACTTTGTTTTAAGCCAATTTCTTCTTCTGCCTCCCTAAGGGCTGTTTCGATAATGGAGTTATCTTGTTTATCGACTTTTCCGCCGGGGAAACTGTACTGTCCAGGATGTGCTCTTAAATGCAGCGCTCTGCGTGTGATGAGCATGTGTAGCTGGCCATCAACCTCCATCAGCGGGATTAACACTGCAGCTTTACGTAATGCCTGTTGAATAGGGATATCGCTGGAATTGTCGCTGAGGTTTTGAAGTGCAAAATGGACATTAAACTGTTGAGCGTTCATTTACCTTCCTAACTTTAAAGTCGCATCATGGATTAATCAGTTATAACTAAATTATCATATTGCCACCAATAAGGTGTAACTTTTGCCAATGAGGTTTGATTAAACATTTACTTATGACTCCTGTAGTTGTTTATTTAACTGCACGTTATTTGTGCGTAAATTGCACCAAAACTATTGAAATATCGTGAATTATCCATTGAGTTTTAAACAAAGGCGTATTGTGCCTCTTTTACCTCTTTAGAGTAAGTTACTGAAAAATTGTAAATATATTCTGTCATCCTGATGAAATATCACTGTAGTTAAACTGTGATGTTTGACTGGCATGGTAACTGCTGAGTTATTAACCAGGCATGTTATTTGCGAGGATGACAAATATGGGACTGGAAAAGTTACTGTATTTGCAAGGCGTAGGCGCAGAGTTTATTGATTGCTTTGGCAATCATGTTCATATTTCGCCTAATGATAGAAAAGGAATTCTAACGTCAATGTGTTTGGCGCCACATCAATCTGATGTCGACGGCGCATTGTCAGTACTCAATGATAAGTTCATCGAGCAGCGCATCCACGAATTAGACGTGGCACCCTGGCTTAAACCCATAGGGGCATTTCAGTGGACTTACGTCGATGAACCATATGTAGAGTTATGTTTGACTGAAAATTTTGTTGGTTATATACGTTTACATCTTTTTAGTGAGCAAAATGAATCATTTAGATTTCAAATACACAGTAGTCAGTTAACTGCTATTGGTGACTATAAAACAAACGATTGCCTCTATATCAAGTATCACTTTTTATTAAATGAGCATCAAAATAATGCAATTGGGCTTGGTTATCATCAACTGACGTGTTCATTAGACTCAGATAATCATGTCACTGAGTATTTGTGTCAGCTGATGCTCGCACCAAGACAGGCCTACTCAGGATCGCTTTCTGAGCCATTATCAAGTGTCAGGCATCATCAACACGCTACTACTGGCAACTTTTCCCTAAGTAAAAAAGCCAATCCTTGGGGGATTTCTACACAGTTATATAGCATTAAAAGTGAGAGCCAGTGGGGCGTAGGTGACTTTAATGATTTACAAAAGTTAATTGTATTCAGTGCCGAGCAAGGTGCTGACTTTATACTGCTCAATCCCCTTCATGCTCTAGACTTACCTAGCCATATTAGTCCGTACAGTCCTGATGACCGACGTAGACTGAATCCACTTTATATTCATATTGAATCAGTAAAAGAATATGACAGCGTTAAACATGTTTTATCAACGCCTGATTGGCAAATAAATAAACACAAACTATCTGAGAATTCACTGTTAGATTACGCAGAAGTTTATACATTAAAACAGCGGGTTTTCTGTTTATTGTTTGATACCTTTATTGAAGAAAATCAATCGACTTTAACAGATCGATTTAAAGCATTTAGTGACTTCAAAAAACAGCATGAACAAGCATTACAACAATATGCTGACTGGCAGGTAGGTCATCATAAAGAAGATAGCAGTCAGGGGACATTTTCTAACCCCGACTTTTGGTGCTACTTACAATTTGTCGCAACAAGTCAGCTTAGTTTATGCCAATTAACGGCGAAATCTGTGGGAATGTCCATTGGTTTAATCCGAGATATGGCCGTAGGGGCTTCTCCCACAGGATCAGAAGTGCAGCAAAATGCTGATTACTTTTGTGCTAACGCTAATATTGGCGCCCCGCCAGATCCTTTTGCACCCCAAGGTCAGAATTGGGGACTTGCCCCGATGGATCCGATTAAATTACAGCAATTAAATTTTCTCCACTTTAAAGACCTAATTAGAAGCAACATGCAATCTTGTGGTGGTTTACGAATTGATCATGTCATGGGATTGCTTCGTCTTTGGTGGTGGCCTAAAAACTTAAGCTTAGGTGATGGGGCTTATGTGTATTACCCACTTGATGCGTTACTTGCAATTTTGTCGTTAGAAAGTCAGCGAGCTCAATGCATCGTAATAGGTGAAGATCTTGGCATTGTTCCGCCAGAAATAGTTCAAAACCTTTCTAATGCCAACATTTTTTCAAATGAGTTGTTTTATTTTTCAAAGCAAAATAATGGGTTTACATCACCAGAGCATTACAAACGCCAGAGTTTGATGATGCTGGCGAATCATGATGTGCCGACATTATCAGCTTGGTGGCACGGTAATGATATCGAATTAAGACACCAACTAAACCTAATTAATCATCAGCAACAGCAAGAGATGCTAAATGAACGTGACCATGAAAAGCATCAATTGATCCATCTATTTTGTCAGAAAGGAATATTGCTGTTTGAAGGCGATATAAACCGTATTGAGTTTGATGAAGTTTTAACGGCTTGGCTTCAACTTTCCGCATCAGGAAACTCATCTTTATACAGCGTACAACTTGAAGATCTTATTTGTGAAACCATGCCTGTCAATATCCCTGGCACATGGAAAGAATACCCTAACTGGCGCCGTCGTTTATCAATGTCACTTGAACATATAACAACATCAGATGCGATAAAACAGCGCCTTAGTGTGATTAATCATTCCAGAATGACTGATGCACAATTCGATCAGTAGTTAGAACAGTTATTAATTTTATGGAGCAATACACAATGACGAATAATGCGCCTTTATTTAATCAAGGATCGGATATTGCCATCTTGAAAGGAGATTATACGGATGTCTTTTCTTTATTAGGCATGCACAAGGCACCCAATGGTAAATCACTGATTGTGAGATGTTTTATCAAGGGGGCAGTCAGTGTTGAAGTTATTGCTATAAAAGACGGTAAAAAAGTGGCTGAATTATCACAGGTAGATGAACAAGGTTTATTTGCAGGCGTAATGGGGCGAAGGGTTAAGCCATTTTTATATCGTCTTAAAGTGACATATCCATTAAGCGTAGAAACCATAATTGACCCATATCAATTCGAAAGCTTGTTAGACGCGGATGATGTGTACTTATTTGCTGAAGGGAAACAACAAACCAGTTATCAATTTTTAGGTGCGAATTGGAAACAAGTTAATAAGGTAGATGGTGTGCTTTTTTGTGTATGGGCACCCAATGCACAGCGTGTATCCGTTGTAGGGGATTTTAATCATTGGGATCCTAGACAACATGTAATGAGATTTCATCCAAGCAATGGCATTTGGGAGATATTTTTGCCCAATGCCAAAGCGGGGGATTTTTATAAATTTTATATTGTTAATCAATATGGTGAGTCGATTGAAAAATCAGACCCTTATGCAAAAGCGATGGAAGCTGCGCCGGGTAATTCATCTATCGTTCCCGCGAATAGCCAGTATCAATGGAAAGACAGCAAATGGTTAACTAAACGGGCCAACACTCAATTACATCAAGCGCCAATGTCGACTTATGAAGTGCACCTTGCCTCATGGAAGCGAAAAGGTGAATGGGGCGAATCTTACCTTAGCTACGACGATCTAATTAACGAGTTAATTCCTTACATCGTTGAAATGGGCTTTACGCATCTGCAACTGATGCCCATTTGTGAATACCCTTTTGATGGATCTTGGGGCTATCAACCTGTGGGCTTGTATGCTGCAACATATCGTTTTGGTGATCCTGATGGCTTAAAGGCGTTTGTCGATGCTTGCCACAAACATCAGATTGCTGTGCTGTTGGACTGGGTTCCGGCACACTTTCCTAAAGATCCCCACGGCTTGTCTAAATTTGATGGCAGTTGTTTATATGAACATGAAGATCCTCGACAAGGTGAGCACCCTGACTGGGATACGCTTATCTTTAATTATGGCCGTGGTGAAGTGCAAAGCTTCTTACTGAGTAATGCTTGCTATTGGTTATCTGAATTTCATTTTGATGGATTACGTTTAGATGCTGTTTCATCAATGCTTTACCTAGATTACAGCCGTCAATCTGGTCAATGGTTACCCAATGAATATGGCGGTCGCGAAAATATTAAAGCCATAGCGTTTTTAAAACTACTCAATGAGCGTATTTATACCAGCTTTGCTGGCGCAACAATGATTGCTGAAGAATCCACTGCATGGCCAGGGGTGACTAACTCTACGGAAAAAGGGGGCTTAGGATTTGGTTTTAAATGGAATATGGGCTGGATGAATGACAGTTTACGTTATTTAGCACGGGATCCTATCTACCGTTCACATCATCACCATGAAATGACATTTGCTCTAGTTTATGCCTATACCGAGCAATTTATATTGTCTATTAGCCATGATGAAGTCGTACACGGAAAAGGCTCAGTTTTACATAAAATTCCCGGAGACGATTGGCAAAAATTTGCCACGTTACGTGCTTACATCGGGATGATGTGGGGACAACCTGGTAAAAAATTATTGTTTATGGGAACTGAGTTTGGTCAGCGTGATGAATGGAATCATAACCAAAGTTTAGATTGGCATTTACTGCAGTTTGCACCTCATCAAGGCATACAAGACTGGGTAAAGGCGCTTAATGGTCTGTATATATCTCACCCTTGTTTATATGAATTAGATCATCAATCAACAGGTTTTCAGTGGCTTGATTGTGATAACAGTCAAGACAGTGTCTTCTCATTTATTCGTTATGCGCAATCCTCTGATGACGCACTTATTTTCATCATCAATATGACCCCGCAAGTACATCATCATTTCCGAATTGGCTTACCGACCCCAAATCACTATGAAGAACTGCTTAACAGTGATGCGAGCCAGTTCGGAGGCAGTAATGTGATTAATCCAACTGTTATTAACGACGAGGTACCTTGGCAAGGCATGGAGCAAAGCGGACTTATCACTGTGCCGCCTCTAGGCTGTGTTGTGTTAGCAGCAAGTCAACTTGTAACAAATAACGAGGCGTAAAGATGAACAACGGCGCTGAAAATAACCTCAATGTTCTTGTTACTAAAGGACAATCATATCCACTTGGTGCAACGGTGATTGCTGGTGGGGTGAACTTTGCTATTTTTTCAGCGAATGCAACACAAGTTGTGTTATGCCTGTTTGATCATAACGGTAATAACGAAAAACAAATTTGTTTGGTACATAAAACCAAACAAATTTGGCACGGTTTTGTGCCTGGTGTAAAAGCGGGGGATTTATATGGTTATCGTGTTTACGGTCCGTATCAACCTCACTTGGGTCATAGGTTTAATCACAATAAATTGTTACTCGATCCTTATTCAAAACAGCTTAAAGGCAACTTAGCACCCAACGATGCAAATTATGGTTATGACATTAGCCGAAATGATGTTGATGCAGACTTGTCGTTTTGTGAAATCGATAACGCACAATATATGCCTAAATGTGTCGTGATTGATGATTCAGTACTGAAATCTACACCTGTAAAAAGACTTAACATTCCTCTTGAAAGCACCGTTATATATGAAATGCACGTTAAAGGATTCAGTGTACTGAATCCCGAAGTTAATAAAGCTCATCAAGGAAAGTTTGCAGGTTTAGCCTCAAAAAGCTCATTGCAATATTTAACTCAGTTGGGCGTGAACTGTGTTGAGCTATTACCAGTTCAATCATTTTTAAATGAGCCATTTTTAATTGAAAAAAATCTAAACAACTATTGGGGCTATAACTCGATTGGTTTTTTTGCGCCAAATCCCAGTTATTTAAGTAGCGAGGATATTGGTGAGTTTAGAAAGATGGTTGATCGTTTTCATGATGCAGGTATCGAAGTTATTTTAGACGTAGTTTATAACCATACTGCAGAAGGAAACCGCCTAGGGCCAACACTTAGTTTCCGAGGTATTGATAACGCCAGTTATTACCGATTAGTGTCAAACGATCAGCGTTTGTATATCAATGATACTGGCTGCGGAAATACGGTTAACTCTAACCATCCTCAGGTTCTGAGGTTAATTATGGACTCATTACGCTACTGGGTTGAGGTCATGGGGGTAGATGGCTTTAGGTTTGATTTAGCAAGTTGTCTTGGTCGTGAAGTATATGGGTTTGATCCGGGCTGCGGTTTTTTTGATGCATTAAGTCAAGACCCTGTATTGTGTCAGGTTAAGTTAATAGCCGAACCTTGGGACATTGGACCAGGCGGTTATCAACTCGGTAATTATCCCATTGCATTCAGTGAATGGAATGACAGGTATCGTGACACCATGAGACGTTTTTGGCGGGGCGATAAAGGCATGTTGCCAGAGTTTGCTCGACGATTTCATGGTTCTGGTGACTTTTTTGAACATCATGGTCGAGCACCTTCTGCCAGTATTAACTTCATTACCAGCCACGATGGTTTTACTCTCCGTGATGTTGTGAGTTATCAACACAGGCACAATTTAGCCAATGGCGAAGACAACCGAGACGGCCATCATGAAAACCTAAGTCATAACTATGGCGTTGAAGGCCATACTAGCAACGAAAATATTATTAATATTCGAGCTAGGCAGCAAAGAAATTTCATCACTACATTAATGCTATCTCAGGGCGTACCAATGCTGCTTAGTGGTGATGAAATGGGCCACAGTCAGCAAGGTAATAACAATGCATATTGCCAAGACAATTCCATCTGTTGGATAGACTGGCAGCAAATTGACTGGCCATTGGTAGAATTTACGTCTGAACTTATTAAACTGCGCCAGCGTTTTCCGATTCTTTGTCATGCCGAGTTCATTCATGAACCAGAAGATCAATACGCAAACGGCTTTACTTGGTATAGCCGTCATGGCGAGCCTATGGTCAAACAACAGTGGAGCGAAGCTGAAACTCGCACTTTAGCAGTTGTGATCACCTCAGAAGTGATACCACCTTATCAATACCCACAAGCCTTATTACTCCTATTGAATGCTTGTGAAGAATCAAAGCCGTTTCAATTACCCGAAGTTGAGGGATATCAAGGTTGGCAACTATTAGTTGATACGCAATTAACCCATCAAAAATTTCAAACTAAACCCAATGAAAAAGAAAAATCAGAGGCAGTTTTACTTTGTGGGCGAAGTTTAAAATTATTTCATGCACATCATCAGCTTAATAACAAGGTAGTCAATTGAAAATGCGATTTGTAGTCGTCATTTCAGTCGTCAAAAGACGATGTAAAACGCATTGTTTAACAAATTAGCTAACCGAGTCAGATCCGGTTTATTGAACGATTAACATTGTAAGGTGCTAAGGAGTCTATATGACAGTAACGAAAGGGAAATCGACTACTGAAAAACCATCTATTAAAGATAAGTCTTCAGTAAAAAAGCCAGCCAAGAAGGCAAAGTCAGGTAAAGCCAAACAGGTGAAGCCTGATGAATTAGATACCAATTCAGCAGTAAATCAATCAACATTGGAAGTCGTGGGCAGTAATCATGATTGCGATCCGTGCGAGACGTTGGCAGCTACATTTAAGCGTCAAATACATGGGTCGTTATGCCGTGATGAGCATGCCATTAACGATATGTATAGTGCACTTGCTTCTACAGTTAAAAATCAACTTTTAAACCAATGGCGAGAGACACGCCTCAAAGACAATCAGTACCAAGAAAAACAAGTTGCTTATTTGTCGTTAGAGTTTTTGATGGGCAGATCATTAGGTAATGCGCTGTTAAGTCTTGATTTGACCAAAGAAACACATGAGGCACTGGCGGAGTATGCTGCAGACATCGAATCGCTACAAGAAGCTGAACTAGATGCTGGACTTGGAAACGGAGGCTTAGGGCGTTTAGCTGCATGCTTTTTAGACAGCTGTGCAAGTTTAGACTTGTCTGTTGTTGGCTATGGAATTCGTTATGAGTACGGCATGTTTAAACAAAAGCTGGTGGATGGTTATCAAGTCGAACAACCTGATCGCTGGCTACGTGAAGGCAACCCTTGGGAAGTCAGGATGGCCAACCATGCCATTACTGTCCCGTTCTTTGGTCATACAGAAACTTATGTCGACCCAAGTGGCGATCGCCATTATGTCTGGGTTGATACACAAGATGTACAAGCGATTCCACATGATATGCCAGTACCAGGTTTTCGTAATGGCCGAATTAATACATTAAGGTTATGGAAAGCTGAAGCAACTGATGATTTTGATTTAGCAGAATTCAATGATGGTGATTATACAGAAGCCGTTGCTCGTAAAAATTTAGCTGAACAAATTACGATGGTACTGTACCCAAATGATGCCAGTGAAAATGGTAAAGAACTCAGGTTAAGGCAGCAATACTTTTTATCATCAGCAAGCTTACAAGATATTTTACAGCGTTATACCGCCGTTTACGGTGCAGACTTTAGCCAATTTAGTCAGCGCAATGTGATGCAGCTAAACGATACTCATCCGAGTATTGCTGTACCCGAATTAATGCGTCTTTTAATGGATAGCTATGGCCTAGGTTGGGATGAAGCTTGGCAAGTCACCACAGAATCGATGGCCTATACCAACCACACGTTATTACCAGAAGCGCTAGAACGCTGGCCTGTAAGAATGTTAGGTAATATGCTGCCACGGATATTAGATATCATCTATGAAATAAATGCGCGCTATCTTGAGCATGTAGCACATCATTGGCCAGGTGATACACATAAATTGGCATCGATGTCGATAATTGAGGAAGGGGCGCATCCACACGTACGTATGGCATATCTAGCAATTGTGGCAAGCTTTTCTGTCAATGGCGTTGCAGGGCTTCATACTCAATTACTTAAGCAAGGGCTGTTTAAAGACTTTTATTCATTATGGCCTCATAAGTTTAATAATAAGACCAATGGCGTTACCCCAAGACGTTGGCTTGTGCATTGTAACCCAAGATTAACCCAGCTTATTAATCGCCGTTTAGGAGAGAGTTGGTTAACCGATCTCACTCAACTTACCGCGCTTAATGCTTTCACTGACGACAAAACATTTGTCAAACAGTGGCAACAAGTGAAATACGATAACAAAGTCGAATTAGCTAAATTGGTTCTTGATGAATGTGAAGTGGCGTTTGATCCGAACATGATGTTCGATGTTCAAGTGAAACGGATACATGAATATAAACGACAACTGTTAAACATTTTACATGTCATTCATTTGTATCAGCGAATTTTGTCGGGTGACACAAAAGACTTGCAACCAAGATGTGTGTTGATAGGAGGCAAGGCTGCTCCTGGATATGCCATGGCCAAACAAATCATAAAATTGGCGAACAATGTGGCGCACATGGTGAATTCTGACCCTATTGTATCTCCATACCTACGTTTTGCCTTCTTACCGAATTACAACGTCAGCGCAATGGAAAAAATATGCCCAGGTACTGACTTATCAGAGCAAATATCAACTGCAGGTAAAGAAGCATCAGGTACTGGCAACATGAAATTTATGATGAATGGCGCCATGACTATCGGTACGTTCGATGGCGCTAACATTGAAATGTTAGAAGAAGTTGGAGAAGAAAACTTCTTCCTATTTGGTTTACGCGCTGATGAAGTCAGTGAGCTTAAATCTCACTACAACCCCCATGATTATATTCAGCAATCCCCCGCATTAGCGAATGTCATCAACATGCTTAAAAGTGGCCACTTTAACTTAGTGGAACCTGGCATATTCGACAGTATTATTGCTGCAATTGAAGATCCTTTCGATCAATGGATGATCGCCGCAGATTTTGAAGCTTATAAACAAGCTCAAGAAAAAGTTTCTTTGGCGTATGCCGATCAACAAGGTTGGACCCAAATGAGCATCCGAAATACCGCATCAAGCGGCCGTTTCTCTAGTGACAATACCATCAGTGCTTATCGTGATGATATTTGGCTTGCTAAACAATGAGCAATTTATCGCTTTAATCGATCTACGTTGTGAAGTTAGGAGTTAATTTTATATGTCAAACGTTCGATATATCAGTAATCTTACAAGGGATACATACGCCATCATATTAGCAGGAGGAAGGGGCTCTCGTTTACATGAGTTGACTGACTGGCGTGCGAAACCGGCGTTATATTTTGGGGGTAAATTTCGCATCATCGATTTCCCTTTATCAAATTGTATAAATTCAGGCATACGCAGAGTTGGGGTTGTGACTCAATATAAGTCACATTCACTGATCCGCCATGTCAGTCGGGGCTGGGGCCACTTTAAAAAGGAATTAGGCGAGTCAGTTGAAATACTACCTGCATCACAACAAACCTCAGGTAATTGGTATGAAGGTACAGCCGATGCGGTATTTCAAAATATCGATATTATTAGACATGAATTACCCAAATTCATCATGATTTTATCTGGAGATCATGTCTATCGCATGGATTATGCTGGGCTGTTAGCTGCACATGCAGAGTCAGGCGCAGATATGACAGTATGTTGCCTTGAAACACCGATACCTGAAGCAGCGGGTTCGTTTGGCGTCATGGAAGTGGATCAAGATAAACGTGTAATAGGTTTTGAAGAAAAGCCTGAAGTGCCTAAGTCTATTCCCGGTAATGAAGAATTTTGTTTAGCGTCAATGGGTAACTATGTGTTTAACACTAAATTCCTATTCGATCAGTTACGCAAAGATGCTGACAATGATCAATCTGATAGAGACTTTGGTAAAGACATTATTCCTTCAATTATCAAAGATGCGAATGTATTTGCATTTCCTTTCACGAGTGCAGTACCTGACGAGCCGGCTTATTGGCGTGATGTTGGTACCTTAGACTCTTTCTTTCAAGCAAATATGGAATTGCTGTCACCGACGCCAGCTCTCAATTTATATGATGCGAAGTGGCCAATTTGGACATATCAAGAACAGTTGCCACCCGCTAAGTTCGTGTTTGATGACGATGACCGAAGAGGGATGGCGGTAGATTCTATCGTTTCTGGTGGATGTATCATTTCGGGTGCGAAGGTTAAACGTAGCGTGCTTTTTGATGAAGTACGCGTATGTTCATACTCGTTTGTGAAAGACTCAGTGCTATTGCCAGATGTTGTCGTGTTGAAAAATTGCAAAATTCAAAATGCGATTATCGATCGTGGCTGCATCATTCCTGAGGGGATGGAGATTGGCTATAACAAACAACAAGATTTAGACCGCGGCTTTCGAGTATCTGAAAAAGGCATCACTTTAGTCACTCGCAATATGCTTGGACTGCCGGTTGGATATGAGTAATCGCTAAAGTTTACTGCCATTGAAGCCACAGAGCTTGTGGCTTCAATGTTGAGTGAGTTTGTTGAATAGAAAAACTACAAGCAAGGAGATGTTTTGAAAAAAGTGCTGATGATTGCTGCTGAAAATGATGCCATAAAGGGGGCCAAAGTTGGCGGGATGGCAGATGTCATTCGTGATCTTCCTTTGGCTTTGGCGGGTGTTGATATTAACGTTGATGTGGCCATGCCTAATTATGGCTTTATCGCAAAACAACAGCAGGCAACACTCGTTGGCGAGTTCGTTGTAAAGTTTGGTGCTAATAGCGAGAAAGTGGTTTTATGGCAGCTGTCACTACCGATTAAGGCACCCAATTCAACTAAAATAAATAACCAGGTTTTTTTGTTTGATCACCCGTTATTTAATGGGCCTAACAATCAAGTTTACTGTAACGGCAGTAGTGAAAGGCCGTTTGCTGAAGATGCCAGTAAGTTTGCCTTGTTTAATCTTGCAGTTGCCCAAGCGTATGTTGATGGTTTGCTTGGCCGAGTTGATTATTTACATATGCATGACTGGCATACTGGCTTTTTAGTGATGTTAAGAGCATTCGCAACAGAATATAAAACGTTAAAGGATATTCGTTGTGTTTTTTCAATTCACAATCTGGCGATACAAGGTATACGACCTATTCGAGATGACGTTTCATCCTTTTGTGCTTGGTATCCTGATTTAGCAAGACAATTAACCCACGAACAGAAGCTACAAATTACCGACCCTCGTTATCCTGAGTGCATTAATCCAATGAGAATGGGCATAGAATTGAGTGATAAAGTACATTTAGTGTCGCCAAGCTATGCAACAGAAGTATTACTGCCATCCGATCATCAAAATGGATTTTTTGGTGGAGAAGGCTTGGAGCAATCACTTCAAGATAAACATCAACGTGGCGATGTTGTAGGTATTCTAAATGGCTGTGTTTATGACGATTCATCAGTTAAACCTGACTCACAACATGCATTTATTCAGATCGAAGCGTCAGCGCAACGCGCGTTAATTCGTTGGATGGGACAAAGTCTGTGGGTAAAAAGCGTGGATCAAATTGCACTATCGCGATTGCAATTGCTGTCGATGAAAAACTCATATGACCATCGCGCTATTACGACTAGCTCTGGTGCTGAAACGGTTGATTTTGTTATGACCTCTGTTGGCCGTCTAACCGACCAAAAGGTATTACTCTTAAGGCAGCCACATCATGAGTATGGTTCGACGCTAGAAGCAATCTTGACTCAACTAAATATTCATAAACCAAATGGTTTATTTGTATTACTAGGCAGTGGAGATGAACAAATAGCACAAGAGTTTCAGGTCATTGCAGCCAAATATGACAACTTTGTCTTTTTAAACGGCTATGATGATGCATTATCACAAGTCTTATATAAGCAAGGGGACTTATTCATCATGCCTAGTAGCTTTGAGCCATGCGGTATAAGTCAGTTACTTGCGATGAAATCAGCTCAAGTTTGCATAGCCCACAGTGTAGGTGGTTTAAAAGACACCATAATCCATCAAAAAAATGGTTGGTTATTTGAGGGGCAAGGATTAGCTGAACAATCACAGCAATTGATTGAAGTAGTGGTCAGTGCATTATCACTACATACTAATGATTTATTACAATACCAAAAAATGCGACAGTCGGCGGCGGATGTGCGTTTTGATTGGCATAGTGTAGCGCAACAATACAAAGATAAATTGTATCAATAGACTATTATTAATAGCCTGGTATTAATAGCCAGGTATCAATAGTCTGGTATCAAGACCCTTGAATTAATCGCTTTGTGTCAAAAGGCTCATATTAAAAGGCAGTGATTAATAGTCTTAGCGTAAAACTTAAGGTATGGAAATTGACGCATTATTGTTGGTTAATTTCCATAACGTTTGATGATTTAGCTTTGTTTAAGGTTAGATTTTTTAACGTTGGATTGATTAACGTTAGTAAGTATTGGCAAAATTTTACTGACTTTATCAAATGATTCTTGATATTCAGCATCAACATTTGAATCAGCAACGATTCCGCCGCCGGCCCAGCAATAAAGCTTATTATCTTCAGTGACAAGGGTACGAATGGTGATACTGGTATCCATACGACCATCCTGACTGATATAGCCAATACTGCCACAATAAATGTTGCGTCTTGAAGGCTCTAATTCTTCGATAATTTCCATTGAACGGATTTTGGGCGCGCCAGTGATTGAGCCACCAGGAAAAGCCGCTTTAAGTAAATCTACCGCATCATATTGGCTGTCGAGTGTCGCTTCTACTGTACTGACTAAATGATGTACTGCAGGAAAACTCTCAATCTCAAATAATTTCGGAACATTCACGGAACCTGCTGTAGCCACTTTGCTGATGTCATTTCTAAGTAAATCAACAATCATGACGTTTTCAGCTAAGTCTTTTTCTGAGTGACGTAACTGCTCTGCAAACAGAGAATCTTGATCTGATGTGGCGCCGCGAGGCATGGTGCCTTTAATTGGTTTGGTGGATATTTTATTGTCGTGAAGCTGAATAAATCGTTCAGGTGAAATAGATAAAATGCAGTGATTCTTTAACCGTATAAAGGCTGAAAAGGGGGCTTTGTTAGCATCTGAAAGCGCGCAATATGCCTGCCATTCATCACCTTTATAACTTGCACTAAATCTTTGGGTTAAATTAATTTGATAGCAATCACCTTGATGAAGATATTGCTGAACCTTGTTAAATCTTTCTGTATATTGCTGTTTTGTAGTTTGATTTTGCCAAGAAGAAGTTAATGTGAACTTTTGAGTTTCGTGAACACTATCTTTTTTTGATATTAAGTTATCAATTTTATTCAATTTAATATTGAGTGCTTCTTCACCTAAATAATGGACAGCGAACCATTGATGTTGCTGATGACAATAAAGTAAGGCAAAGTCATAAAAACCAAGGTTTACATCGTTAAGCTGAATATCTTTCAGTGCTTGTTGAGGTAGCTTTTCGATTATTCTACCCAAGTCATAATTAAAACTGCCAACCACGCCACCGCTAAAAGGTAGCTGGCTTGATTGTTTTACTGGGTAAAGATAGGTTTGTAATTGTTGAATAACATCAAAAACAGTTAATGAAACTCGTGTTTTGCTCTTTGGGGCAAAATCATGATTTTTAGTGATTTTTTGATGAAATTTCCATTGAATATTGTCAGCTATGCTTTCTATTGTTGCCACTGGATTGAATACGATAATATCGTAATTGGCATCTTGATGTCCGGTATGGGATGAGTCTAATAACATTGCCCATGGTTGCTGCGCAACAGCACTAAAGACAGTATGACTATCTTGAGCCCAATCGAGTGATTTGACAGCTAATGATGGGGAGTTAATTAAACGCATTACTAAACCTATTTAAAAAGTGATGTAGCCCAAAAAGGTTGGAAAGAGTATCATATTGTCCTTGCAAGGATTAATAGCTAAATGAATACAATTTAGAGTATTCAAATAAAAATAAAACAAGTTATGCCGCAACGGCTGCTGGAGCGCCCCTATATGTCTACACATTCTGCTAGTGTTGTAATTAAGCAAGCTGACTTTATCGAAAGCATTGCAGATTCATTACAGTATATTTCTTATTATCATCCAAAAGACTTTGTTGATGCGATGGCTAAAGCCTATGATCGCGAAGAAAGTGCAGCGGCGAAAGACGCGATTGCACAAATTCTTATCAACTCTCGTATGTCTGCTGAAGGCAAGCGTCCTTTATGTCAAGACACGGGTATTGTGACGACGTTTGTTAAAATCGGCATGGGTGTACAGTGGGATAAAACGGATATGACCGTGCAGCAAATGGTCGATGAAGGTGTACGTCAAGCATACACCAATCCAGATAACCCGTTACGTGCGTCTATTGTTGCCGATCCTGCTGGTACTCGAAAAAACACCCGTGATAACACGCCTTCGGTCGTTCATATCGACATGGTTCCTGGTAATCATGTTGAAGTGATGATCGCAGCGAAAGGCGGTGGGTCAGAAAATAAATCTAAGATGGTGATGTTAAACCCATCAGATGATATTGCTGCTTGGGTTGAAAAAACCTTACCGACGATGGGGGCAGGTTGGTGTCCTCCAGGAATGTTAGGCATAGGTATTGGTGGCACTGCTGAAAAAGCCGCAGTATTAGCGAAAGAATCATTGATGGATCCAGTCGATATCCATGAATTGATGGAACGAGGCGCTGAAACAACTGAAGAAAAATTACGTTTAGATATTTTTGAACGTGCCAATAATACGGGTATCGGTGCTCAAGGACTCGGTGGTTTAACCACTGTGCTAGATATTAAAGTTAAATCAGTACCAACACATGCTGCCTCTAAACCGGTTGTGATGATCCCGAACTGTGCTGCGACACGACATGTCCACTTTCACTTAGATGGAACAGGTCCAGCTGATTTATCTCCACCTTCATTGTCTGACTGGCCTGAAATTACCCGCGAAGCAGGTGAAAACACGCACAGAGTTGATTTAGACAATGTCACTCAAGCTGAAATTGAAACTTGGAAGAGTGGCGATACCTTATTACTTAACGGAAAAATGTTAACGGGCCGTGATGCTGCGCATAAGCGAATTCAAACCCTTATCGAATCAGGTGAAGGCTTACCTGAAGGGGTAGACTTTACTGGTAAGTTTATTTACTACGTAGGCCCAGTCGATCCTGTTGGCAATGAAGTGGTTGGCCCAGCAGGCCCTACAACTGCAACACGAATGGATAAGTTCACTGACCTAATGCTTGAAAAGACAGGGCTAATGGGCATGATTGGTAAGTCAGAACGTGGCCCGCAAACCGTTGAGTCAATTAAGAAACATAAAGCGGTTTACTTAATGGCTGTGGGTGGCGCTGCATACTTAGTCTCTAAAGCAATCAAAAAGTCTCGTGTTGTTGCATTTGAAGATTTAGGTATGGAAGCCATTTACGAGTTCGATGTTAAAGATATGCCAGTTACTGTGGCGGTGGATACTCAAGGCGTGAATGCACACGAAACCGGTCCTGCAATCTGGAAAGTGAACATTGCTAACGCAAAAAGCTAATTAACGCTTGCGATGCTAGATAATACGGTCCATTTGTGGTTTATATTTAGCCAAATTGGATAAAAATTAACGCTCAGAAATAGAATGCTTCATTTTTTTGAACTGCTCTATTGCCTGAGCGTTTTTGTTTGGGTACTGTGCTAATCAGCTTTTTAAACATAGCGGTTGCAGAACAACAACGAGAATCTAACAGGCCATCGCTAGACGGCGTCAATGTTTAAAGTTGAACCGAATTATATCGGCAATGCTATTGCTATAAACAACAATAAATAACAAGAGAACATCATCAAATGAGAAAATCATCGCTTTTACTTGCGCTAACTGCCGCAGGTTTTGCGTTAACTGCACAAGCTGCAGAAACAAGCAAAACACCATTTAATGTTCAACAGCTGGTTAATTTAAATAAGCTTCATTCTGCTGCTGTGTCAAATGACGGTAGTAAATTGGTTTATGCGGTCAAACAAATTGATGAACAGGGTGAAAGCCGTTCTGATTTGTATTTATTGGACTTAACAAATAAAGACGCTAAACCAAAACAAATTACTTCACACAGTGGCACCGAACATGATGTTAATTTCAGTGTTGATGATAAATCAATTTACTTCTTAGCGGCTCGTAATGGTACCAGTCAGCTTTTTAATCTGCCGTTAACTGGCGGTGAAGCAATGCAAGTCACCGATTTACCACTTGATGTCAATGGCTACAAGCTTTCAAACGATGGCAAACAAGTTGTCATGAATATGCGTGTTTTCCCAGACTGTAAAGATTTAACTTGCACAGTCGATCGCATTGAAGCTGAAGAAAATAAGAAAACAACTGGCCGTGAATATAAGCAATTAATGGTTCGCCATTGGGATACTTGGGAAGATCATGCCCGTAGCCATTTATTTGTAGGCCAGCTAAATGGTAAGCCTGTAACTGAAGTTGTTGACGTCACATTTGGTTTAGATACTGAAACGCCGCCAAAGCCATTTTCAGGAATGGAAGAAGTCACTTTTACAGCTGATGGTAAACACATCGTTTATAGCGCTAAAGCGCCAAGCAAAGATCAGGCTTGGACAACGAATTATGATTTATGGAAAGTGCCAGTAACTGGTGGTGATGCAGAAAACCTTACTGAGAAAAACTTAGCATGGGATGCACAACCGACTTATTCAAAAGATGGTCGTCAATTAGCCTATTTAGCGATGAGCAAACCAGGTTTTGAAGCCGATCGCTACCGTATTATGCTACGTGACACTGTAACAGGCGCGGAAAAAGAAGTTGCACCGTTATGGGATCGCAGCCCACATTCACTGACTTTTAGTGATGATGGACGCACATTGTATGTGACAGCTCAAGACGTTGGTCAAGTCAGTATCTTCGAGGTCAACACACAGTTTGGTGATGTTCGACCAATCTATAATGATGGCAGCAACAGTTTAGTTGCTGTGACTGATTCAAGCATTATTTTCAGTAACAAGTCATTGGTTGAACCTGGTGATTTATACAAAATTAGTTTAGAAGGCGAAAATTTAACACGCCTAACGAATGTCAACGAAGATAAGTTAGCCAAAATTCAATTTGGTGAATTCCAACAGTTTAACTTTAAAGGCTGGAACAACGAGACTGTACATGGTTACTGGATTAAACCTGCTAACTACGAGTCTGGTAAAAAGTACCCAGTTGCATATTTAGTTCACGGTGGCCCGCAAGGTTCATTTGGCAACTCATTTAGTGGTCGCTGGAATGCACAACTATGGGCTGGTGCTGGCTACGGTGTGGTGATGGTAGATTTCCATGGTTCAACAGGTTATGGCCAAGCCTTTACTGATTCAATATCTAAAGATTGGGGCGGTAAACCTTTAGAAGATTTACAAAAAGGCTTAGCTGCAGTAGGCCAGCAACAAAAGTGGTTAGATACTGAAAACGCATGTGCCTTAGGTGGTTCATACGGTGGTTACATGATGAACTGGTTCCAAGGTAATTGGAGCGACGGTTTTAAGTGTTTAGTTAACCATGCTGGTTTGTTTGACATGCGCTCTATGTATCACGTGACAGAAGAACTATGGTTCCCTGAGTACGAGTTTGGCGGTACGTATACAGAAAACAAAGACTTATACGAGAAATTTAACCCAGTTAATTACGTTGAAAACTGGAAAACGCCGATGCTAGTTATTCATGGCGAAAAGGATTTCCGTGTTCCATATGGTCAAGGCTTAGCGGCATTTACCTATATGCAGCGTAACGGTATCCCATCAGAGTTATTAATGTTCCCAGACGAAAATCACTGGATTCTTAATCAAGATAATCTACAGCAGTGGTACAAAAATGTTTTAGGCTGGATGGATCGCTGGACTGAAAATAAATAAACTGTCATTACAGTTAACCAATAAAAAAGAGATGCCAATGGCATCTCTTTTTTTTGTGTCACTTTAGCTAGTCTATGTTGATAATATTAAAAAATCACTACGAATAAAGTGGCGGTAACTCAGTGTCAAAGCGCAATTTATAGTAATGACCTAGTCTTTATCAGCAAGTTTGAGTTCTGTTGGAGGACATTTATGGCCTGTTTTTGTTATCCACAAAAAATAAGCTAATCTTCTTCTTGAGCAGGTAAATTTTCGCTGCCCATTTTTTTGACTAATTCGGTTACGTTTACCCATTGAAAACCTTAACTTAGCTTTTTTATGCTGTTTATTATTATCATAAAAGTTATCGAAATAACTCAGCGTAATTGAAATTCAGAACTATGGTTATTATAACAAATATTATTCTTCTAAGGCTTAAAATTATTCATAATAACTGAATTTTGAAACTTAATTTCAATAATGTGTTTTTATGATTCAAAACGAGCGAACGTCGGTGGTCAATGTGACGGCGACGATGTCGTTACTAAAGAGTATTAAGCAAGTGTAAAATTACTATTAACTAAGTCAAACTTTTGAGAAAACACGATTGAAAAAGAAACAAAAAACAGTAAAGTTGCGCGACTATTTTTTCAGCCACAAAACTAACGATATTTGAGGGTATAAATGTGGATTTAATGCTTTATGTTAAGTTCTTTTTAGGCTTAGTAGCGATTATCAACCCTGTGGGCTTATTGCCTGTATTTGTCAGCTTAACAAGTCATCAAACAGAAGAAGAACGTAATCATACTGGTAAAGTTGCTAATTTTGCTGTGGTAGTGATATTGCTTGTTACTATTTTCATTGGTCAGCATATATTAAATATGTTTAGCATCTCTTTATCAGCATTTAGAATTGCAGGTGGTAGTTTGATTGCCATTATTGCGATGTCAATGTTGCAAGGTAAATTGAGTCCAGTTAAACGTAACCAAGAAGAAGATCGTGAAGCATCAGGTATGGAATCAGTAGCGGTTGTTCCGTTAGCGTTACCTTTAATGGCAGGTCCTGGTGCCATTAGTTCGGTCATTGTTTTTGCTTCTGATCATAATAAACTGATCGATTTAATCGGTATGTCGATTACTGTTGTCGTTTTTGGTTTAATGAGTTTCGCCTTATTCAGAATGGCGCCAATCATCTTCAAAATTCTGGGCACAACAGGCATTAATGTTATCACTCGTCTAATGGGTCTATTAATGCTATCCATTGGTATTGAAGTTGTCGCTGCAGGATTAAAGGGGTTGTTCCCGACATTAATGGCTTAATATCCGTAGTGTTAGTGAATTTTATCGACTTTTTGAACAGCAAATGCGCAATAGGAACACAAGAGGGGATTTTCCCTTGACCCTCCTAGCGCATTTGCGTAAAGTACCGTCCGTTCACAGGATATTGAAATCATTATTCACTTTGTTTCATTGACAGTGGCGGTGCTTTTAGCACAATAAATTGAAAAGGTGACGTGTCCGAGTGGCTGAAGGAGCACGCCTGGAAAGTGTGTAAAGGGCAACCTTTCGAGAGTTCGAATCTCTCCGTCACCGCCAATTTATGTTCTGATATGTCTTCTTTTTCTCCAGTTTGCCTTTCCAACTGACATCATTTTGTTCGTATTTTTACCTGTACTATTCTTATATATTTTATGCTTTGGCGTGAAATGATAACTATTAATACCCCTAATATTTAATAATTCTTCGACTAGATTAACTCTGATTATTGATTCAATTTTTAGGAAGAGTATGAAACCGAATAGATTGTCTGAGCAGTGGAATGCGGGTGAAGTATTAATGTTGTTTTACGGCAATGCCACCATCATGGCTTCATTAATGTTATGTGTCGCTTCATTTATGACTGCAACTCATTTAGCGCCAGATCATGACAGCTTGGGTACTTGTCAATTAGAAGTCTCTTACGGGACACAGGGAGCAGGGTTAAAGTTTCCTTATAAACTTCAAGAAGATTGTTTATAAATGATAAACAGACATAAACCTCAGGGTGTAATGCTTACATCTCTAACTGCAAGCATTACACTGGTGTTGTCGTTAATCTATATGAGAGGGCTGTTTTCTGGTAATACAAATCGAATCGCATTTGGTTTCACTTCAAATCGCACTTTTTCACTGCGGTAAGGCTCACCATCTAAGTTGAGCGGTAAGCTTAATGGGAAATCAATTTCTAGCCACTGAGTTTGAAAGTGAAAGCAAAACTCGCCTTTAGCCGTTTCAGATTGTATTTCTTCTAACACCTGAGGCAGTTCTAATGGTGTAAATCCTTTAAGCAAAGTGACGTCCATTAAACCGTCATTTATTTTTGCATTAGGTGCGAGAATCTGTCCGCCACCAGCTTGGCGCCCATTACACATGGCTCCGACTACGATATTACCAGTAAACTTACCTTCATCAGTCGTTATGCTACCTTCGTACGGTTTAAAACCGATGGCTTTTGCTAAGCCAGTAAGGGTATACGCACCGCCGCCTAAAAAGTCTTTTAATTCCACTGGTGTTTCTGCAGTAACTTGCGCACCGAAGCCAGCGGCTGCGATATTAATAAAGTGTCGATCGTTTGCAGCAATCAAATCAATTTCTATCGCCTTATTATGAATAGCAAAGGTGAGGGCATCTGTAATGCTGTTTGGTATATTACAGGCGGTAGCAAAATCATTTGCCGTACCCAAAGGCAACACAGCTACTTCAGGTAACGAGACATTGTCTTTTAAATGCATTAATGCAGTGACAGCTTCATTGAGTGAGCCATCACCACCTCCAATAATGACTCGTTCAACACCTGACTCGATTGATTCTTTAATTAACCTTTCCATGTCAGGCCCTTCCCAAGTGACCTTAACATCTAATTTTATTCCACTTTCTCTTAGTGCATAAACCGCAGTTCTAATTTCTGGTATACCGGCTTTTTTTCCATTAAGTATTAAACTGAAATATTTGGCTGTCATGGATATTTCCTGATTGATGTCAGTAAAGCGAATGTGCTCGTCCCGATTGTTGATAAGGCAGCTTTGTGATTCTTTATTCACAAAAAGATGTCACAAAAGATGTCAAATACGTTTATTGTGCTGCAAAGTCATAACGTTCATGATTTACTTATGCCATAAAAATAATAACAACTAAACGTAAATCCGCTTTTATATTAAAAATTAACCTTTTAAAACAATAAAAATATCGTTTTGATGAATAAAAAGGACTTATTAAGATGCAAAAACCAGCGCTTACCTTAGCAATTTCATTGGGCCTAGCCAGTTTAGTCGGCTGTAATTCAATGACTAATGAAACCAAAACAGCCCAAAATGTTCAACAATCTGAGTTACAGCAGTCTGCAGTTTCATTTCAGCAATACTCTGACGAGTTTATCAACGCATTATGGCAATGGTCCCCAACTTGGGCGTTATACAGTGGGAAACACGTTAATGATGGCTATCTAGAAGTGCCAAATGATCAGGCTCGCGCTAAAACTTTAACATTTGTAGCCAAGCAACAAGCTAAGTTAACTGCTTTTGATAAAACCGCTTTGACCACGAGTGAATTAATTGATTATGAGCTGATTTCGAACCTTCTGGCGAGTATTAAATGGCAACAGGAAAGGTTTAAAGCATGGCAATGGAATCCTTCGCAATACAATGTGGCAGGCGGGTTCGCTCAAATCATTAATGAAGATTTTGCCCCTTTAGATGAAAGACTGCAGTCTGTTATTGCTCGCCTTGAAAATGTGCCTGCATATTACTTAGCTGCGCAAGCGAATATTGAGAATCCGACGATAGAACATACTCAACTTGCCATAATGCAAAATAAAGGCGCGTTTTCAGTTTTATCTGATGACTTAGCGAATAAAGTGGCTGAATCTGGTTTATCTTCAACTGAAAAAGCACTGTTTAATACACGTTTTGAATTAGCTAAAACAGCGATTAATCAACATATTGATTGGTTAACAGCACTAGAAGCTAAACTTGAAAAAGAAGGTGCACGTAGCTTTAGAATTGGTGAAGAGCTTTACGAAGAAAAGTTTGCATTAGATATTCAAGCTGGTATGTCAGGGAAAGCATTGTTTGAAAAATCG
This sequence comes from Shewanella sp. MMG014, assembly GCF_018100775.1. Classification (NCBI taxonomy): domain Bacteria; kingdom Pseudomonadati; phylum Pseudomonadota; class Gammaproteobacteria; order Alteromonadales; family Shewanellaceae; genus Shewanella; species Shewanella sp. MMG014. The sequence continues at coordinate 130,287 of NZ_JAGJDZ010000002.1, read as the reverse complement.
ACAGCTGACAAACTTCGTGTTCAAAGTGAGATGGCTAAAATAACACATGATATTTGGTCTAAATATATCGATACACCTATCCCTAAAGATGACAATGTCGCGATAAAACAGTTAATTGATGTGTTATCAGTTAAGCATGTAAAACGAGATGATTTTGTCGATGAAGTCAGAGCTCAAATTCCGGAGCTAGTGAAGTTTGTTAATGAAAAACAATTAATGACTTTAGATCCTTCAAAGCCGTTAGTTGTTAGAAAAACACCTGAATATATGCGTGGTTTTGCTGGAGCCTCAATCAGTGCCCCCGGTCCATACGAAAAATCTGCTAATACTTACTATAATGTCACACCTCTTGATGGTATGAGCGATGAATCTGCAGAAAGTTATTTACGTGAATACAATCATTGGATTCTACAAGTATTAAATATCCATGAAGCGATTCCAGGACATTATACTCAGCTTGTATATTCAAACGAATCGCCTAGCTTGATAAAAAGTTTATTTGGTAACGGTGCCATGGTTGAAGGATGGGCAGTGTACACCGAACGGATGATGCTCGAAGAAGGCTACGGTAATTTCGAACCTGAAATGTGGTTGATGTACTACAAGTGGAATTTACGTGTTATCGCAAATACCATTTTGGATTACAGCATTCAGGTCAATGGCATGACTGAAGAGCAAGCCATTGAGCTTATGACTAAGGAAGCGTTCCAGCAGCAAGCAGAAGCGGAAGGAAAGTGGCGCCGTGCAACATTAAGCCAAGTACAATTAACCAGTTATTACTCTGGATATCGTGAAATTTATGATTTACGTGAAGAGTTAAAACAAGCTCAAGGTGAAGAGTTTGATTTAAAATCATTCCATGAACAGTTTCTAAGTTACGGAAGTGCACCGGTTAAATACATTAAGCAACTAATGACTAGCCAATAATTTGCATGACCTAATTTGTTTATCAGAACTTGCGATACCGTTCTCATAGTAGAGCGCAACAATTAAAAGCCGACAGCATGTGTCGGCTTTTTTATACGTATCTTAATATTTCCAAGGTTTAAACGATAAGGTGTAAATAATAAAGTGCAAACGCGATTTTTCTTTACATTTGAGTGCTAGGTTTAGCTTTTAATATGATAAGGCTTAATGCAGAACATATTGCAGCGCAAGCTGTCCAAAACAAAGTAATAGCAAACCAAACAATGGTAGGGGCTTCATTTAGCCCAAAAGATCCATAACTCAATTGTGTTGTATCGACGATTAACTGTACCCCGAATAACTGAGGTACATTTACCCAAACACCTAGAGACATGATAAGCAATGTGGGCTCAAGACCGATTAATAAAATCAGTGGTGTGATAATAGGCGGTAGGTTTAATACTACCGCTAATATCAATAAACGCTTTATAAACACGTTAAATGTCATTCTTCAAATCCTTTGAATATAATTTGCTTATGCAGTTCACTCTATTGATTAAGTAAAAACAAGTAAATCTATAAATTAGCCATTAATAGATTAATTTGTGTTCATCGTTTTGTTTGTCAATTTAGCCTCTGATTTAGCTTTCATTCTTAAGGCAATATTCACTAATGCGATTAAAACAGGCACTTCAATCAATGGGCCAATCACGCCTGCAAAAGCTTGATCTGAATGAATACCGAACACTGCGATTGAAACAGCGATGGCTAATTCGAAGTTGTTACCAGTGGCAGTAAATGCAATTGAAGCATTTTTATCGTAAGGAAGTCCCATTTTTTGGCCGATAAAAAAGCTTATGAAAAACATAAGTATAAAATAGATCCCTAATGGCAACGCAACTCTTAATACATCCATAGGCAATTCTAAAATCATGTCACCTTTTAAACTGAACATTAAGACAATCGTTGCTAGTAAAGCGATTAAAGTCACAGGGGAAATTTTAGGAATAAAGACATCGTTATACCATTGCTCTCCTTTTTTTCCGACTAGGATTTTACGCGTTAAAAAACCAGCTAAAAATGGGATACCCAGATATATCAAAGCACTTTGAGCAATGTCGGCCATTGAAATGTCAACAACAAAACCTTCGTATCCGAACACGGGTGGAAGTACAGTGATAAACAACCAAGCCATGAAGCTGTAAGTTAAAATTTGAAATACACTGTTAATGGCGACGAGTGCTGCACCAAGTTCTTTATTTCCACCGCCAATATCATTCCACACCAATACCATAGCGATACAACGAGCAATACCAATTAAGATAATGCCAACCATATAACCTGGGTAATCACTTAAAAAAGTCATGGCTAAAATGAACATGAGTATTGGACCTACAATCCAATTCATGATTAATGAAAGGGTAATCACTTGTTTATCTTTAGTGACTTTACCTAATAATTTGTAATCCACTTTTGCAAGAGGCGGATACATCATAAGAATAAGGCCAATTGCTAAGGGGATATTGGTACTACCGACATTCATTGATTGTGTAAGCGGTTCTACTTGTGGAAATAATGCGCCAATTGACACGCCAATTGCCATGGCTACAAAAATCCAAACCGTTAAATAACGATCAAGAAAGCTCATTTTTTTACTGGCCACTTCTGGAATTGGTTCATTCATAGTAACTATCTCTTATATTGACCTTAATCGTATATCGTCGAACAACGATGGCTGGGTGTATGTTGCTACATACTCCGTTATTCAACAATCAGTGTCTGGTTAAAATAAATCGTTAAACTGCTGCTGATAATCTGCCAGTGCAGTGCGGTTTATGCGGTAACAAATTTTAGGAGGCTTAGGTTCAGCGGTTATAAAACCGGCTTGTTTTAAAATACGTATATGTTCCGATACCGTAGATTGAGCAAGTCCAACTTCTGAAACAAGGTCACTACTTAAACAGCCACCAATTTCATCAAGATTAAACAATATCTTCAGAATTCGGATCCGAGCAGGGTGTGACATGGCTTTCGCTTGTGCTGCGAATGTTTTTTCGATGAGTAATTGCTGCTCATTGACTTCAAAAGCTGATACAGAACTTTGTTTACAATTTTGTACCATGGTCATTCCTTAAAGTAATTGTTACACGTCTTAACTATAAACCTGTCTATACTTGTCTAGGTACTTAGCTTCTGCTAGATCAATAGTTAATCGTCGATTAACGATATGGCATGCCTAATTGTTGGTTTCTGCAATAAATATGGAGAACTGACCGTCAAAATTGTTAATAAATTAACTAAAAGCTAACTTAGGTCTCAAATTTACATAAATTCGGTAGTAATATCATATCCTCAGTGATAATCTAAATGGTAATTGTTATCGTTTAGATTAGTACCGTTATGAAAAAAATTCTCCTAATTGACCAACAACTCACACACAGTCTTCGCCTTTGTCAGCAAATGGAATCGATGGGCTACAGCATTGAAATCGTGGATAATGGTTTTAATGCACTAGTAGAATTAGAGCGTAATGAATTTGAGGTTATTCTATTAGACTATTGTGTACCTAAAATGGAATCATTTTGGTTACTGATGGCTAAGCATTGCCATACGCCGGTTATCGTATTGGCAAATGATAATAATGACTTAGAACGAATCCATGCATTTGAACTTGGTGCTGACGATTACATCGCATCACCGTTTAACGTGAAAGAATTATTATTGCGTGTGAACGTACTGCGCCGTCGAAGTGAAAAGGTTGTTCATCAATCAGACTTTGATGACATCTTATTCGATGATACAAACAATACTGTAATGCTCAATACACAGCATTTAAAACTGACTCAAACTGAGTATCGATTATTTAAATATTTGTTTCAGCGAAAAGGCGAGGTTGTCACTAAAGCCGAATTGCAAATGCGTGTTTTACACAAAGAGCTCGGTGAGTTTGATCGCAACCTAGATATGCATATCAGTAATACGCGGCGTAAGATGGCTAACAAATGTTTACCTCGTGAGCTGATTAATACTGTTCGTGGTAAAGGTTATTGCTTTAGTCCAATCCTTATATAGATTTGTAGACTGTGCTCAATGATTTTGTCTATATGTGTATTAGGTTTGTTTCCTTTACACATTTTCAAGTGATACCGAATATTGTTATTCGGTATTTTTATGTCTTCAATAAACGTGACATTCCCTGTTTGTGTAGGAGTTTACCTTTGTGATGACGCGAGGGGCTGCAATAGCGATAAATTGAGCAGATGATTATCAGTTAATCAGCAATAGATTTTATTGAGTGACAGCATTTGATAAGATGTGGCCATAAAAAATCGATAATTACCTTACATAAGGAAGTCCTATGCGTATTAGCGCGAATTTTGATGGCGGCAACATTGAGACTATCAATTTAGACAAACACGATGACATTCAACTTGCTATTCGACCAGATGAAGGTGGTGAGTTTTATCAATGGTTTAACTTCCGTATGGAAGGTGAAATCGGTCAAACTTACACATTGAATATTATGAATGCGGGTACTGCATCTTATCCAAAAGGTTGGGAAGATTATCAAGCGGTAGCCAGTTACGATCGTCAACATTGGTTCCGTCTGCCAACGAGTTATCAAGATGGAAAGCTTTCTATTCAAGTTGATTTAGATTGTGAAGCGATTCAAATTGCTTACTTTGCACCATACAGTTACGAGCGTCATCTAGATCTGATTAGCTCTGTACAATTACATCCAGCTGTTAGCCTCGAAAACCTGGGCTTAACGCTAGATGGCCGTGACATGAGCCTATTAAAAATTGGCGATAACGATCCAGCTAAAAAGAACATTTGGATTACGGCCAGACAGCATCCAGGCGAAACAATGGCAGAATGGTTAATAGAAGGGCTATTAAACCAATTATTAGACAGCGATTGCCCAACGGCCAAGCTGTTACTTGATAAAGCTAATTTCTATATCGTGCCAAACATGAATCCAGATGGAAGCGTCAGAGGCCATTTACGTACGAATGCTGTTGGTACTAACTTAAACCGCGAGTGGGAGTCACCTAGTCTAGAGCGAAGCCCTGAGGTTTATTATGTTACCAATAAGATGAAAGAGACGGGTGTCGATTTATTCTATGATGTTCACGGTGATGAAGGTTTACCTTACGTGTTCGTTGCTGGCTGTGAAGGTGCACCAAATTACACTCCACATATGGCCAAGTTACAAGAACAGTTCCTTGCAGCGTTAGGCATGGCAAGTGCTGATTTCCAAACTAAATATGGTTATGACAAAGATGAGCCAGGAAAAGCGAACTTAACCGTTGGTTCTAACTGGGTCGGTAACACCTTTAAGTGTCTTGCTAATACGTTAGAAATGCCATTTAAAGATAATGATAACTTACCTGATCCTGTTGTTGGTTGGTCTCCTGCGCGATGCGAATACCTTGGTGAAGCTTCGTTAGTGGCGATGCTTGCCGTAGTAGACAATTTAAGCGAGTAATCATTTATGGCGTTAATTGAATGTCCTTCGTGCCAAAAACGTATTTCTAGCAAAGCGAAAGAGTGTCAGCATTGCAAAGTGAAAGTCGATGGTGATAATCAATCTGCCCGTGTGATAAGTCATATACAACAATCTAATAAGTTAATGACACATAGCTTTGTGTTTTTAACGTTATTTATAGCAGGTGTTGTTATTTGGTTTTGGGGTGGTGAACCAGCAACCGGAATGACGTCGTATATTGCTGTGGGTTGTTTCGTGTTTGGCTTCGTAGGCTATACGATTACGCGAGCTAGAATTGTCTTACATAAACGGAAAAGTGTATGAACGATATCAACAAAGTGATTGATGAAATGCCTGATGAAGTTTATCAGCGTCTTCGCTCTGCTGCGGAAACAGGTAAATGGGAAGATGGCACGGCATTATCGCCAGAACAAAAAGAATCAACATTACAGGTAGTCATGTTATATCAAGCGCGTAAACTTGAACAAACTGATCACTTTACTATTGGTGCTGGTGGTAAGATAAATGAGTTGTCTAAATCTGAACTTAAAAAACAATTCCGTGGTGAATCAATCGCTGAATTCAAAGAATCAGATATTTAAAGGCAGTATTACATCGCTCAATATGTGAATTTGATATTTTACCTATAAATCTATCACATTTGATGAGAATATTTGATTCGTAAAAAAGCCACTGTTTGCAGTGGCTTTTTTATTATCTATTGATTTTCTTTAGTAATCTGTCTTTACTCGGTTAATTCACCTAGCAGATTCTGCTTCATTGCAAATTTTACTTCTGCAGCGGTCAAATCTTTTGATAGCAAATAATGCAGTTTTGCTAATGCCGCTTCAATGGTCATATCTGCGCCGCTAATCACTCCGGCTTGAGCTAATGCATTGCCCGTTGCATAACCTCCCATGTTGACTTTACCTTGAAAACACTGAGTCAAGTTAACAATGACAATGCCACGTTCGTCGGCTTGTTTTAACGTATCTAATAAAGCGTTATCTTGTGGTGCATTTCCTACACCAAATGTCAGCAAAATAAGCGCTTTAACAGGTTGCATTAATATGTTGTTGAATATCTCAGTCGAAATACCAGGATAAAGGGTTATGACGCCAACAGGTTGGGGACTGATTTCAATAACATCTAAGGCTTGCGTTGTAGGTTCAGATATTTTGCCTGCACGTAAGTTAATTTTAATCCCAGCTTCTAGCAGTATTGGAAAATTCGGTGAAGCAAAAGCGTCAAAGCCATCAGCGTGAGCTTTTGTAGAGCGATTACCTCTAAACAGTTTGTTATTAAAGAATAAACAAACTTCAGCAACAGGGTAGTTGGCTGCAATATAAAGCGAGTTTAATAAGTTTGTTTGTCCATCTGAACGTAGCTGAGCTAAAGGAATTTGAGAGCCTGTTACAATAACTGGTTTAGATAGCCCTTGTAGCATAAAAGAGAGAGCAGATGCCGTGTATGCCATGGTATCTGTGCCATGTAGAATGACAAAGCCATCATATTTATCATAATTAGCTTTAATGTCATTTGCGATCAACTGCCAATCAGTCGGTGCCATATTTGAAGAGTCTATTAATGGCGAATATTCGTTTATGACAAAGTCGGGCATTTCTTCATGATAAAACTCAGGCATAGATTTAACGCAATCTGTTAGAAATCCAGCAACAGGGGCGAATCCATTGTCGGTTTTTCGCATACCAATAGTACCGCCAGTATAAGCGACGTAAATTGAACGTTTAATCATGCTTGTTGTCATGTTCGTGCATTTCTCAGGGCTGATATTTGATGAATCGTTAAATTATACGTGTCTAACTGAATAAAACCCAATAAAAAAGCCCGTAAAACGGGCTTTTTTGAATATTCTATATTTTAAAGGTTTTGCCAGTCTTCTGGCTGTTTAAGGCAAAAACTGATCAAAGATTACAATTTTCGCAATACAAATACATGCCTTTAGGATCATCAAACATGCTGAATTCATCAACTACAGTTTGCCATTCACCTAGCATTTGATTTAGAACAGGTGATTGAGTTGATGCTTCTGGTAGATAGGTTGCTACTGAGGCAAGCATTTGTTGTACAAACTCTTGTTCTGCAGTTAACTCTTGTTCAATAACTTTTGTATCAAATACCTCAATTTGTGCCATTTCAGCTGCTTTAGCAATGGCGCTGTCCATATCACCTAGTGCATCAACAAGTCCTAATTCGACAGCTCTTGTACCAGACCAAACTCGGCCCTGAGCAATTCTGTCTACTTGATCTAGGCTCATATTTCTTTCTTTAGCAACTAACGAAATAAATTCTTGATACCCATGTTCAATATGTCGTTGAACGACTGCTGCTACATTAGGATCTAAAGCTCGGGTTGCTGATATACCAGCCCAATCTGAAGTCGAAACCCCATCTGAATGGATCCCCCAGTTAGATAGGACATTTTCAAATGTGGCAAACATACCGAAGATACCTATTGAACCTGTTAAGGTTGTTGGTGTTGCATAGATATAATCAGCACTTGCAGAAATCCAGTAACCGCCCGATGCCGCTAAACTGCCCATACTGACAACAACAGGCTTGCCTGCTTGCTTTAATGCGATAACTTCTTGACGAATTTTCTCAGAAGCAAAAGCACTGCCGCCAGGACTATCAACTCGTAATACAACCGCTTTTACTTTCTCATCAAAGCGCGCTTTGCGCAGAAGAGCTGAAGTACTTTCGCCCCCTATCTGGCCAGCTTGTTGGTTACCATTTAAAATATTACCTTTCGCAACAATAATACCAACTGAGTCTTTCTCGATAAGGGCAGGAAGCGGTTTTACAGCGTTATAGTATTCGGTAAAAGAAACTTGTTTAAAGTTATCGCCGTCACTATCAGCGCCCACTTTTTCAACCATGGCAAGTCTGAAAGATTCATCAGATGCCAGTTCATCTACCCAGTTTAATTTTATTGCAAGTTGAGCTGAGTCGCCGGATACACTGTCAAGCTCTGTTAGATAACGATTGGGACTTAGTACAATATTGTCTGGAGCGATGTTGCGGTTTGTCGCTACAATTGATTCGTAACTTTGCCAAATATCGCCTAATAACGCCTGACTTGCTTCTTTAGCAGGCGCTGACATGTCATCACGAATAAAAGGTTCTACAGCAGACTTAAATGTACCAACACGGAAAACATGGGTGCTGACATTTAATTTTTCTAATGCTGATTTATAAAACAAGCGATAACTGCTTAAACCTTCAAGAGAAACAGCCCCTTTGTTATTAAGATAAATGGTGTCCGCGTAACTTGCTAAGAAATATTGGTTCTGTTCATAGTAGTTACCAAAAGCGACGACAGACTTGCCAGCTTGTTTAAATTTATTCAATGCATCGCCAATAGCCGTCATCTTACTGATACCAGCAGAGCGCAAGTGCTGCATGTTAATGACGATGGTATTGATACGAGGATCTTGAATAGCACTCTCTATGACGTAAATGATGTCGGATAACAACATTTCGCCCTCTGGATCATTGCCTTTACTTTGTTTAAATACCGCTTCAATAGGATCAACATGACGCTTTTGGTCAACGATAGTGCCAGCAAGATTGAGCATAAGTGCAGATTGTTTTTCGATGACAATTTCTTCTTCAGCACTTAACGCGACAACGATAATAGCAATTAAACCAAAAAAGATAAGATTGAGAATGACTTTACGTATCCCGTTGATGGTTTTCCAAATCAAAGAGAAAATTCGTTTAATCAGTGAGGGTTTAGCGGACATTAAGCCACTCCTATAGCATTTCATTACTATTATGCTAACTGAAAAAGCTTGGCTATGGGAAATTGAATTGTAACGGTTTTTAACAATAGCAAAGCGAAAGCATTGAGCTTAACAAAATCTCGTTGTATGCTAGTTTAAATCACTTGTTTAAAAAGGATGTTTGAATGTCGTTTCCACATTTACTAGAACCCTTAGATTTAGGCTTCACTCAATTAAAAAATCGAGTGTTAATGGGCTCCATGCATACTGGCTTAGAAGAAGAAAAGGGCGGATTTGAGAAACTGGCTGCGTTTTATAAAGAACGTGCAGCAGGTGGCTGTGGGCTAATCGTAACTGGCGGTATCGCGCCTAACTTTCGTGGACGCCTAGCACCTCATGCTTGCCAATTAAGTTTTCCTTGGCAAGTTAAGAAGCATCGCATTGTCACAAAGGCTGTCCATGAAGCTGATGGTAAAATCTGTATGCAGATCCTCCATGCTGGTCGTTATGGTTATCATCCTTTTTCACAAGCACCGAGCAAAATTAAATCGCCAATTACACCGTTTACGCCTTCAAAAATGTCATCTAGACAAGTTGCTGGAACAATTAAAGATTATGCATCCAGTGCTGCGCTTGCTAAAAAAGCGGGCTATGACGGTGTAGAAGTCATGGGCTCAGAAGGCTATCTCATTAATCAATTCATTAGCTCTCGTACCAATAAACGTACTGATGAATGGGGTGGCAGTTTTGTTCAACGTGCACGTTTCCCATTAGAGATAGTCAAAGCTATCCGTGAGAAGGTGGGCAAAGAATTTATTATAATTTTCAGACTATCAATGCTGGATTTAGTTGATAACGGTTCGACATGGGATGAAGTCGTTAAATTAGCAAAATGGTTAGAGCGTGAAGGTGTTTCAATTATCAATACTGGTATTGGCTGGCATGAAGCGCGTGTACCTACAATTGCGACAAGTGTTCCAAGAGGGGCATTTTCTTGGGTGACTGAGAAACTCAAATCTGAAGTGTCAGTTCCTTTGATTGCAACTAACCGTATCAATACGCCTGAAATTGGCGAATCAATCATTGCTTCTGGGCAAGCAGATATGGTTTCAATGGCAAGACCTTTCCTTGCGGATGCAGAGTTTGTTAATAAAGCCGCTGCTGGGCAAAGTGAACTAATCAATACTTGTATTGGTTGTAACCAAGCTTGTTTAGATCATACGTTTTCAATGAAGCGTGCTACTTGCCTTGTTAATCCTCGCGCTTGCTATGAAACAGAAATCAATTTCACCCCTACGCAACACAAAAAACGTTTAGCAGTTATGGGAGCAGGTCCTGCTGGCATGGCATTTTCGGTATATGCAGCGTCACGTGGGCATGAAGTGGTTTTATTTGAAGCTAAAAATGAAGTTGGCGGCCAGTTTAATTTGGCACGTAAGATCCCAGGTAAGGAAGAGTTTGACGAAACCATCCGTTATTTCAACAACCAAATGAAGCTACACAAGGTTGAATTACGTTTAAATACTCGTTTAGATTTAGATGTTTTAGCGAATGAAAAATTTGATGAAGTGATCGTCGCTTCAGGTGTTGTCCCGCGTGCGCTTGATCTACCTGGTTTTGATAGCCCTAAAGTTGTCGATTATCAGCAAGTCCTGAAAGGGGAAGTTTATATTGGCGAGAAAGTGGCGCTGATTGGAGCGGGCGGAATCGGATTTGATATGGCACATTTTTTATGTGAACGTGAGTCAAGCACATTACAACCGGACAAGTGGCTTGAGCAGTGGGGCATTGATAAAACCTATCAACATCCAGGCGGCTTAACTGAGGAACCTGAACATAAACCAGATCGCGAAGTTTACTTACTGCAACGTAAGACGACTAAGATGGGGAAAGGGCTCGGTAAAACAACCGGCTGGATCCACAGAAGTGTTCTTAAACAGCATAAAGTGAACATGAAAACAGGTGTCAGCTATGAGAAATTTGACACTGAAGGCTTACACATCAAGGTAGGGGAAGAATCCGAAGTACTGCGAGTTGATAATGTTGTACTGTGTGCAGGTCAAGAGTCTAACCGCACGCTTGTAGACGATATGAAATCAACTGGCTTACCAGTGCATTTGATTGGCGGTGTTGATGTTGCTGCTGAACTGGATGCTAAACGAGCAATTAGACAAGGTGCTGAACTAGCAATGGCTATTTAACCACTGAATCTAATAAGGTTGTAATCGTTAACTTAATAAAACCTAGCAAATTGCTAGGTTTTTTGTTTTTATTAAACGCCATATTTTATTAATGATACAAATTTAAATGGACGAAATAAAAGGTATTTTCAAGTCTTGGCATAATGAGGTTGATACCAAGCAAGTGTTTAACTTTACGCTCAATGCCCCTAGTGCCGAGGAATTTAACCGGTTAAGAGCAGAAACTGGTTGGGGTACGGCTCCAGTCGATACAGTAAACAATAGCCTAAATAATTCTTTATTTTTCGTTTGTGTCTTCCATGAAACTAGATTGATTGCCACCGGCAGAGTCATTGGTGATGGCGGGCTGTTTTTCTATATTCAAGATGTCATTGTGGCTAAAGCATACCAAGGTAATGGCTTGGGACATTTTATTATGCAAGCTATCGAAATGTATTTAACTCAACAAGTCACACAAGGCACTACAGTGGGTCTATTTTGCGCACAAGGTAAAGAAGGGTTTTATAAAAAATATCAATATTTAGTAAGAGATGGCTCAGCATTAGGGTTTGGTATGTGTAAGTTTTATTGATACTTTTTATGATGTGTTTTCAATATGATTTTAAATAAAGGAACGACGATGGCTAAAAATGTTGTTATTACCGGTGCGAACAGAGGGATTGGTTTAGCATTGGCTAAATTATTTAAGCAACAGGGTGATAAAGTGTTTGCTTTATGCCGCCACACTTCAGATGAGCTTGAGCTGCTAGACGTGAATGTTATCACTCAAATTGATGTTGCAACTGATGAAGGCATACATAATATGCAAACTTCTTTAGCGGGAGTGAATATTGATGTTTTGATATGTAATGCAGGCATTTTACGTGATGAGCAATTAACACACTTAAACCTTGATACCATTAGGCAGCAATTTGAAATTAATGCATTGGCACCACTTCGCATTGTTGCCGCACTAAATCATCAACTGAATGCTGGCGGCAAAGTCGCTATGATCACTTCACGTATGGGATCAATCGAGGATAATACCTCTGGAGGGCGATATGGGTATCGTATGTCTAAAGCTGCTCTTAATGCCGCATCGATGTCGCTAAGCCATGATTTATCTCCAAAACAAATAGCGGTTGGCATATACCACCCAGGTTATGTTCAAACCGATATGGTAAATCACGGAGGCGATATTTCGGCCTTAGAGTCAGCAAGTCGACTGGTGGGGCTAATTAACTCACTGGATATGACAACAACTGGTGTATTCAAACATTCAAACGGACAAACATTACCTTGGTAAAATTTGTATGCTCTGTTTTTATCTTTTCTATGGTATTGGGCATCACACTTTTTGAGTATTTAGATTAAAACAAGCTTAACCGCTCGTTTTGTATGCAATATGTCGTAAATTTTAAGTTTAGTTACAGACTGTATATTTAATATGTAATGCTAATAATTATATCAAGGTGCTATTGAATAAAACTGTGATAGTTAGATTCAATCAGTGCCATAGTGAGGAATAGGGAATCATGACGACGAAAACAGAATCTGGGGATAATGCACCCGGATTGCTCGGTAGAGCGCTAGACAGTATTGAAAGGGTTGGTAATAAACTACCAGATCCTGCAATGCTATTCTTAATTTTAATGTTTGCTGTTTGGGTGATATCAGCCTTGTTATCTGGCGTCAGTTTTGATGCGATAGATCCAAGAACCGATAGCCCAATTGTTATTAATAACTTATTAAGTGCAACTGCGTTAACTGAATTTTTAACTTCTATGGTGAAAACATTCACCGCATTTGCACCGTTAGGTGTTGTACTGGTTGCAATGCTAGGTGTAGGGATTGCTGAGCAGTCAGGTTTTATCAATACAGCATTAAAACAAATGCTTAAAGTCACACCTGCTAAACTTTTAACGCCTGCAGTTGTTGTAGTCGGTATTATTTCGCATACCGCAACAGATGCGGGCTATGTTGTAGTGATACCACTTGCGGGTGTTATATTCTTTACCGTTGGTCGCCACCCACTTGCTGGTATTGCAGCGGCTTTTGCTGGTGTTTCTGGTGGATTCTGTGCCAACTTTATTCCATCAGGTATCGATCCTTTATTACAAAGCTTTACCCAGTCGGCAGCCCAGATCGTCGATCCTAACATTCAAATTAACCCATTGAATAATTGGTTTTTCGCGGCATCTTCGTGTATTCCGATTACCTTAGTGATTTGGTATTTAACCGATAAAATTTTAGAGCCAAGATTAAATAAAACGCACAAAGTAGAACGTGACCAAGTTGACTTACCAGCAATGGAAGAAGCAACACCAAAAGAAATGCGTGCATTTAGTGTCGCTTCTCTTGTTATGTTCGTTGCAATCATTGGTTTTTTCTCGCTTACCATTCCTGAAACTTCAACACTGCGAGATGAGCATGGTTCACTGACTAGCTTTGGTGCGCCGTTAATGCAATCTATTGTGCCATTGATTTTCATATTCTTTATGCTTCCGGGGGTAGTATATGGTTATATGACTGGCAGCTTTAAGTCGTCTGCAGACATCGTGCAAGCAATGTCTAAATCCATGAGCGGTATGTCGCATTACATCGTAATGGCATTTTTCTGTGCTCAGTTTGTTGCTGCTTTTTCGGCGTCTAATTTAGGTGCATTAATTGCTGTTGAAGGAGCTGGTGGCCTTAAGGCGCTCAACCTGCCAGCAGAAGTGACCGTGGTCGGGATGATTATTTTAGTTGGCTTTGTTAACTTATTCGTTGGATCATCTTCTGCAAAATGGGCGTTGATTGGCCCAGTACTTGTCCCAATGTTAATGCAGCTGAACATTAGTCCAGACTTGTCGCAAGCGGCTTACCGTATTGGTGACTCAAGTTCAAACATCATTACGCCATTAATGCCTTATTTCCCACTTGTCGTCGTATATTGTCAGCGCTATGTCAAAGGTATTGGGATAGGAACCTTAATCTCGATGATGTTGCCATTTAGTTTGGCACTTTTATCAATATGGAGTACATGGCTACTCATATACTGGTCCATTGGTTTACCTTTAGGACTGGGTGCAAGTTACACTTATTAACTGATTTTAAAATGAAAGTAGCGATATTATTCGCTACTTTTTTTTTGGGGCCAGCAAAAAGTCTTTTCATAAAACTAAAAGATTTAGAGGTCATTACAGTTAACATTTTTAACTTCGCAAGCTAGTGCAGTTAAGTTGTTTCTGCCTATAATTGTTGTATATCAATTAAAAGATTAATTTTATTAAAATCATTTATGCCAAAGATCAATATTGATTCAAGTTATGGAGTTATCATTATTCAGGACATGAATGCTGTTCATGTTGATGAACGATATGCTCAAATATATGGTTATAATTCAGCCAAAGAACTACTTACCAGCATCGATTCTTTTCTTGACCTTTTACCTGCAGAAAACCATCAAATTGCCACTCAAAACTACCATGACATAGTCAATGGAACACTTTATCCACGTGGTCATACATTCGTTAATATTGACAGAAATGGTCGAGAGTTCACGGTTTTTTCAGTGGATCATTTAATTGAATGGCAAGGACGTCCAGCATTACAGGTGACAGTGATTGATCTTTCAGTGTTAGTCGAAGCTAATAAACGCATACGTGAAAAAGACCTAATGTATAAGCGGCTCATTACACGATCAGGCCAAGGTATTATGGTGCATCGGGAATTTAAGCCACTGATGGTAAACCAAGCCTGTGTAAAGCATTTACACGCAGACTCAATAGAGCAAGTGATGAGTTTGAGCTCGCTACTCACACTCATTCCTAAAACAGTTCAACAACAGGCCAAGCAGCATTATCAAGATATTGTTAATGGCGTGGCTGTTGGCAGTAACAGTGTGGTCGAAAATATCTGCTTTGATGGCATAAATCGATTTTTTAATATTTATGACAACCTTATTGAGTGGGACGGAGAACCTGCAGTACAAGTCGTAATGGAAGATGTAACCGAGAAAGTACAATTAGAAAAAGAGCTGGCATTTAAAGCAAGTCATGATGGTTTGACGCACCTTTTAAATCGCAGTGCAGTGCAAGAATGGTTACAGAAACATATTGAAATCAGTGAACAGTTGACCTGTGTTTTACTTGATATTGATAATTTCAAATTAGTTAATGATACTCATGGTCATCACAATGGCGATCTCGTCATTCAAGCTCTTGCTGAAATTATACGTGATGCGTTTGCAGATCACAGTGGGGCTGTTGGTCGTTGGGGGGGAGAAGAGTTTATTGCATTTTTACCTTCAGCAAACGAACAAGCTGCATTACAAACAGCTGAAGTGATAAGAAGTCGTTTTGCTGAAAGGCATTTTAACGATTCTACTCATTCATTTTTTGTTTCAGTGAGCATCGGTTTAGCTGAGTCAAGTGACTGCCGCATGATGAACGATGTTGAGAATTTAATAAAACTCACTGATAAACGTTTATATATTGCAAAATCTCAAGGCAAAAACACAATTTGTAGCGAAGGGTAATTTATACCATAACAGCTTATCCTTACCACATTGAGTCGAATTTACATCTTAATTTAAATGCTCCATGATATTCATTTTTGATAATGATTGGAGCAAACAATGACTTTCTTAGCAACAAACACATCACAATCTCAGTTCATATCAAGGTGTCGCTTATTGTGCTTTCTGACTTTGTTCTTGTCGGTTTCGTCATTATGGGCTTCAGAAACCGTTACCAAGGTCAAAGATAACCCGAAATTTGATCCTGCATTAGCTAACGAAGTTGGCGCCGATGAGTATGGCATGAAGCAATACGTAGTTGCATTCTTGAAACGAGGACCCAATCGCGAACGAAGTGAGGAGGATGCCTTAGCTTTGCAAAAATCTCATATGGACAATATTACTAAGTTAGCAAATGAAGGCAAATTAGTTCTGGCTGGGCCTTTTCTTGGTAACGATGATTTACGTGGAATTTATATTTTTGATGTAAAAACGGTTGCTGAAGCCAAATTACTCACTGAATCAGATCCCGCCATTAAAGCAGGTAGCCTTACTATGGAGTTAAAGCCTTGGTATGGCAGCGCTGCATTAATGAAAGTAAATCAATTACATCAGCAAATGTCTAAAAAGCTGATGTAATGACACATTGCTGATTAGTTATGTAGTGCGTTTATCCGTTTATTTTCTGACAAAATTAATGGCGTCAGAATAAGACATAAGGCGACATTAGAAAGTGGCACAGATAGCCATATACCGTTGACGCCAATCAAGTTGGGCAACGTGAGTAAAAATGGAATTTGTATTGCCATATTAGCCATCGAAATAAACAATGACTTATTCCCTTGATTGACCGCCATAAAATACATGGTTGCGATAAAAATAAACCCATCCAGTACTAACGCAAATAAATGTAGACGCATACCGATTAAAGTTTCAGCCATAAGAGCATTATCATGATTACTGAAAAAACCTATGACAAAGTTAGGAAAATTATTTATAAATAAAACGGTAAAAACGCCCAGAATAGCGACAACTTTTACGGTCAGTTTCACTGTTTGTTTGATCTGTGGGACCTGCTTTGCACCGTAATAGTAGCTAACAGGGGGCTGCATACCGCCAGCTATACCTTCTGCTAATAAATAAAAAGTCGTTGCAACGTAACCTACAATTGCAAAAGCAGCGACATGAACTGCCGAGCCATATTGCATAAAAAGGAAATTATGAAGTGCAATAATGAAGCTAAAGTACATAAACATAATCAAACTCGAACTGCCCAACACGAGTATTTTTTGTAGCTGTTTAAATTTAATATCTTTATAAGAAAACTTAAACCTGGTGTTAGCTTTCCTCGAAAAGAAGTAGTAAAAACCGAGTAGCATCACAATGGCTTGAGAAATCAATGTCGCAATTGCTGCGCCTGTTAGTCCTAAAGGATAAACAGCGATTAATAAGTAATCTAACGCGATATTCATGACTGCGCCAATCATTAACAACATAGTGGCAAAACCGGGCTGTTCATCATTTCTCACGAGTAAAGGCATTGCTGTAGCTGCAGTTGTAAAAAAAGCGCCATAGGCAAATACTTCGATATAATCTGATGCCATGGTAAAGCTTTGTCCATCTGCTGCTTGCAGGAGCAATAACGTCTCACCGAAGAAGTGAATGAAAATTGCTGATGCGATACTCATTATGCCAATTAATACTATGGCATGGCTAAGTACTTTTTGTCCTTCTAAAGGCTTTTTCTCGCCACGGGTGATGGATAGTAAACTACCAGCGCCCATACCGATCATCATGCCAACACCTACAACACAGCATATAATTGGCCAAGCCATGTTAATGCCTGCTAAGCCCTCAAATCCTACATAATGACCAACGAAAATCCCATCAATGATTTGATATAAGCCACTCACCAACATTGCTGCAATGGAAGGAATAGCATATTTCCAAAAATGCTGTTTAACGGTTAATTGATCAATTGACGCTGTTGATATTGCTAACATGATTTTCTCAATACTATCGGGATACAAAATAATATTGTTTATTATAATCTGATTTTAGATAGGAAAAAGTTAGTATCCATCCGATATTCGGATAGTTATAATGATTGGAAATGAGCCATTACGGTTGGAAAAAAGATGAACTGGTCTATAGAACAATTAAAAGCATTTGTCGCCGCTGCCAATACTGGTTCGTTTTCAGCTGCGTCACGTGATTTAGGTAAAGCGCAATCAAGAGTCAGTACGGCAATTTCAAATTTAGAAATTGATTTAGGCTTTAAGCTATTCGATCGTAGCCACCGTTTACCTGTGCTAACAGAGCAGGGGGAACAGTTATTAATTGAAGCTAAAGCCGTGATTGCACAGTGTGAGCGTTTAAACTCAAGAGCAATGTCAGTTCAAACAAATAACGAATTAGCATTAACCATTGCGATTGACGAAGCTGTCCCAATATCTACTTTCGAAGTTTTTTTTGATAAAACGGCCGAGACCTTTCCATTGTTGAAACTCACTATTTTAAATGGTTCAAGGGATGATATTGCCCATTGGGTAGATATTGGAAAAGCGGACTTAGGTGTGTTATTTCAAGGCGAGCAACTTTGTGAACGTCTAGAGTTTTTTACTATTGATAGCTTTCATCAATCTCTTATCGTATCGGTTGATCATCCATTAGCAGATATCTCGGTTCCGAACATATCGCAGCTAAATGAATATCGACAACTGGTTATTTGTGACTTGCAAACTGCAAGTAAACCCATATCTGCAAATTGTTGGCATGTTGACAGTTACTATTACATGACATCACTTGTTACTCGTGGCTTGGGTTGGGCGTTGGTTCCAGAACATATTGCCGGTTCTCAGTGGTATTCGGGTGAAATAAAAGAGTTGAGCACTTACCACATACCCGAATCATTGTTGATTGAAATGGGGTTAGTTAAACGACGAGACAAAGGTGCTGGCAATATTATGAATTGGATGTTTGCAGAACTTGAAGCTATGTTTCTTGAGGCTAAAAAGAACAAAAATTAGGGTTTACTATTTATCTTAGTGACTTATTTTTGTTGTAATTTGGATTATTACGGCGATGAGATAATCGGTAAAAACGAATACTCGCTATTGAAAAGTGAAACGAGCGAGAAGGCTCGTTTCATATTTAATCGAGTGTAATCAGTGTTTTGTTATGCTGAACATAAAGGTTACTTGGTTCATCTGTAGTGAGATCGAGATCGAGGTTCGTCTCAGGTACACAGCAACAAGGCAAGCATTCATCAGCTTCTAGTTCGACCAAAGGTTCAGAGATATAAGTCACTGAACCTTTATTGATACGAGTTTTACACGAACCACAAAAACCGTTTCTGCACTCAGAAAAGATATTAACTTTTTTTATCTCAAGTACATCTAGTAAGGTGTGCTGCTGTTGATTAAACAACAACACTGGCTCACCATTTAAACTAACAATAGGTGCTTTTTTAAAGTTGGGCTTATAGGTCAAAGTCAGAAAACTCATCGCTGTCAACGGCCGAATCAATTTGACCAACTAAGTAAGATGAGACTTCAACTTCTTGTGGTGCCACTTGTACAGCATCACTTTCAAGCCAGTTTTTCATCCATGGTAACGGGTTAGTTTGTTCTGCATAGGGTTGAGGCAAGTTAACGGCTTTCATACGTTGGTTAGTAATGTACTCAACGTACTGACATAAAATTTGCTCATTTAATCCGATCATTGAACCGTCTTTGAATAAGTATTTAGCCCATTCTTTCTCTTGCTCTGCTGCTTTATAAAAAATATCGTAGGCTTGATCGTGACACTCTTTGGCAATTTCACCCATTTCAGGATCATCTTTGCCGCCTTGCATAATATTAAGAATATGCTGAGTGCTATTTAAATGTAAGGCTTCATCACGGGCAATTAAACGAATAATTTTCGCATTGCCTTCCATTAATTTACGTTCAGCGAAAGCAAATGAACATGCAAAACTGACATAAAAACGAATCGCTTCCAATGCATTTACAGACATCATGCATAAATACAGAGACTTTTTAAGGATACGTGGACTAACAGTGATTTCTTTACCGTTAACCAAATGTGTTCCTTCACCATGTAAATTAAGCACTTGAGTCAGTTCAATTAAATCATCGTAGTATTGAGCAATATCACCTGCACGTTTTAAAATTTCTTTATTCACCACGATATCATCAAATACGACAGACGGATCATTAACAATATTACGAATAATGTGGGTATAAGAACGCGAGTGAATTGTTTCTGAAAAAGACCAAGTTTCAATCCATGTTTCTAATTCAGGTAACGATACTAACGGTAATAACGCCACATTCGGTGAGCGACCTTGAATAGAATCTAATAATGTTTGGTACTTAAGGTTTGAAATGAAAATGTGTTTTTCATGTTCTGGTAAACCTTGGTAATCAATTTTGTCTTTGCTTACGTCTACTTCTTCTGGGCGCCAGAAAAAAGATAATTGCTTTTCAATTAGCTTTTCAAAAACTTCATATTTTTGTTGATCATAACGAGCAACGTTAACTGACTGTCCCATGAACATAGGTTCGTTCATCGGATTATTTGGTGTTTGACAAAAAGTAGAATAAGCCATTTATATATCCTAAAAAAGCGGGGATAAGTCCCCGCATTTAAATGCAAATTGTTGAATTAAATCTTACAAGCGCCGCCTGCACAGCCATCATCTTCTTTCTCAACGACGGTAATGTCGTCAAGGTTGTCGGATGCTCCATCACGGGTGTTGTGATAGTAAAGTGTTTTAACACCAAGTTTATAGGCTGTTAATAGATCTTTCAGCAAGGTTTTCATCGGTACTTTTTGACCGTCAAAACGTGTTGGATCGTAGTTAGTGTTAGCCGAAATTGCTTGGTCGACGAATTTTTGCATGATACCAACGAGCTGTAAATAACCATCATTATTTGGCATATTCCACAGCAATTCATATTGATGTTTTAGCTCATCAAAGTCAGGTACGACTTGCTTTAGTTGCCCATCTTTACTTGCTTTAACGCTGATTAAGCCACGTGGTGGCTCGATGCCATTTGTTGCGTTAGAAATTTGCGAAGACGTTTCTGATGGCATTAATGCTGATAGAGTAGAGTTACGTAAGCCGTGAGCTTTAATGTCACCACGTAATCCTTCCCAATCCATATGTAATGGTTCATCACAGATTTTGTCTAAATCACGCTTATATGTGTCAATTGGTAAAACACCTTCAGCGTAAGTAGTTTCATTAAATAAAGGACATGCACCTTGCTCTTTTGCTAGGTTCATAGAGGCTTTAAGTAAGTAGAACTGAATCGCTTCAAACGTCTTATGGGTCAGGTTATTACCAGAGCCATCAGAATATTTCATGCCATTTTTCGCAAGGTAATTTGCGAAGTTAATAACGCCTATACCTAGTGTTCTACGGTTCATAGAACCCAGTTGAGCAGAGATAATTGGGTAATCTTGATAATCAAGTAAATTATCTAATGCACGAACGGCAAGATCTGCAAGCGGTTCTAATTCTGATAAGTCTTTGATAGCACCCAAGTTAAGCGCTGATAAAGTACATAATGCAATTTCACCATTAGGATCTTCGATGTTACGCATCGGCTTAGTTGGTAAAGCGATTTCTAAACAAAGGTTAGACTGTTTAATTGGTGCGACTTGCGGGTCAAATGGACTATGAGTATTACAGTGATCAACATTTTGAATATAGATTCGGCCAGTTGATGCTCGTTCTTGCATCATTAATGAAAATAATTCAACGGCTTTAATCTCTTTACGACGAATGCTGCTATCCGCTTCGTATTGAAGATATAAGCGCTCAAACTCTACTTGGTCAGCGAAGAATGCATCGTATAAACCAGGAACATCAGATGGGCTAAATAAGCTAATATTTTCAGACTTAATTAAACGTTGGTACATCAATTTGTTTAATTGCACGCCGTAATCTAAATGACGAACACGGTTATCTTCTACACCACGGTTATTTTTAAGCACAAGAAGTGATTCAACCTCTAGGTGCCATAATGGGTAAAATAAAGTCGCTGCGCCGCCACGAACTCCGCCTTGTGAGCAAGACTTTACCGCAGTTTGGAAATATTTATAAAACGGTAAGCAACCAGTGTGGAATGCTTCACCGCCTCGGATTGGGCTACCTAAAGCTCGAATACGGCCTGCGTTAATACCAATACCCGCACGTTGACTTACGTATTTTACAATTGAAGATGCAGTCGCATTGATTGAATCAAGGCTATCGTCACATTCAATTAATACGCACGAACTAAATTGACGAGTAGGGGTGCGCACACCAGCCATGATTGGCGTTGGAAGTGAAATTTTAAATGTCGATACGGCATCGTAGAAACGCTTAATGTAGTCAAGACGTGTTTCTTTTGGATACTTAGCAAATAAGCAAGCAGCTACCAAGATATAGAGAAACTGTGCACTTTCGTAAATTTCATTAGTCACACGGTTTTGAACTAGGTATTTCCCTTCGAGTTGCTTAACAGCAGCATATGAGAAGTCCATGTCACGCCAGTGGTCGATGTAGCTATCTAAGATAGTTAACTCTTCTGCTGTGTAGTCTTCGATAATGTGCTTGTCGTACTTACCCAACTCAACTAAACGATTGACTTGATCAATTAATTTTGGAGGCTCGAATTGACCGAAGGCTTTTTTACGCAGATGAAAAACAGCTAAACGCGCAGCAAGAAATTGGTAATCTGGTGACTCTGGAGAGATTAAGTCAGCTGCTGCTTTGATGATTGTTTCGTGAATAGCCTCTGTAGGAATGCCTTCAAAAAACTGTAAGTGAGAACGTAATTCTACTTCTGAAACTGATACGTTGTTTAAGCCTTTGGCTGCCCACTCGATTACGCGATGGATCTTATCTAAATCGATTGTTTCGCGTTCGCCACTGCGTTTAGTGACTGTCATATTGCTGTTCATTAAAAAGAGGCCTTGATTCGATATTTATTGGTGTAATTTATTCATTGGATCTTTTTTTATCGACTACGTTACGATCGCCAATAAATCACAATACGTCCCTTGTAAGTTGATCATCCAAATTCAATTAACAAACTAATATTGATAAAAATACTAGTGTTACAGCGAGATACTGCGCTTTTATCGCTAGTGCCTCGTATTGATGTCACACACAAGATATGGTGTTTTATAAAAACTAACATACAAGATAGTGAGGTTGGTCACCATTTGCAAGTAGGATTTTAATTAATAAGTTGTGGATATCTTATGGATAGTCATTCAAGTTAGTAAAAGCTAACCTGCTAACGCAAAATAGCCTTTGAATTTCTCGTGACGTTGTTTTTTTAGACAGTTAACGTGATTAGATTGATCGCTAAAATATTCAGCGATCGATTGTTTTTATATAAAAATAGTTTGATTTTTTTTGTGATGTTTGAGTGTGAAATGAAACAATGAGTTTTCATTTGGCTTTATGAGTCAAAGTACAGTGTTACTGATGAGTTTATTGCACTAAATTGACTACTGTTATCCTTAGAACAGTGAGATAAAAAGTGAAGTGACAGCAATGGCGTTAGTGCAGAAAAGTCGTTAGTAAAGAAACTCTATAGTGAGAGCATTAAAGGCTTGCTGATATCTATCGAAAGTGAGTCATTGAAATGATACTTCAATTATGAAATTTGAAGCAGCAATTTACTAATCACTTTTGCATCATTACCTTAAGATTTACATATCAGCATTGAATTTATGAAGAGTACTATTTTAGTTGCTCTTATTATTCAAAAAAATGGTGTAAATCGTTAACTGTGTTAAATACAATTTTACTTGGCCATAAGTCTGGCTGGTCGTCGTCTGAAAGGTATCCCCACATGGCAGTGCCGCCAATCATGCCGGCATTATTGGCGGCGACTAGATCGCGCTCAGCATCACCTAGGTACAATATATTTGCAGGCGCACAGTTAATTTGCTGAGCTGCTAATAACATGGGGGCAGTGTGAGGTTTAGGGTGAAGGGTAGAGTCGCCACTAACGATACTCGTTAAACGTTCAGTTAGCCCTAAAGCATCAATTAACGGACGAGTAAACTTTGCTTGTTTATTTGTAACCACCCCAAACGGTATTGCTTTTGTTTCAAGTAAAGTGAGAAATGAGGCTAAACCTTCAAATAAAGAGGCTTTTTGACCATTCACTTTTTTATAGTGTTTAAGCAGACTCTGTTGAATGCTTACTTGCTCTGATTCATTTAACTCAGGTACAGCAGCATTTACTAAGGCCAAACTTCCGTGTGAAGCTGAATAGCGTAGTGCTTCGACGGACTTAGGGGCGATATCGCGCTCTTGCAAGGCTAAATTTAATGCATATACCAGATCGGGTGCGGTATCAGCCAAGGTTCCATCCAAATCAAATAATACTGCTTTAATCTGATCCGTCGCACTAATTTGATTCATTGTACTACCTTAAGGTTTAATTCGTTTATCAATAATGGAAAGAGTAACGTCACGTTATATTGGGTTAAGTAATCAAACGAATAAATAGGTTAACTAAGCAAGCTAAGTAAACAGACTAAAAATGACATCAAATAAAAGTGTAGAACATCAACTAGCCTGGTTTTGAATACTGCTAATAGACAATAAGTGGTCATGTCCTTTAATCATTAACCATTAACTATTAATCAAAGACATGACCTGAATTGTGTGTTTTATCCAGCTTTTTGAGTCGCTATCATATAGTTTACGTCAAGTTTATTTGTATATTTATACACACCTGTTAACGGGTTATGAGTAATGCCTAAGGCGTCTCTACAGATTAAATCAGTTTGATCGACCAAATTGATTAATTCTGAGGGCTTAATAAACTTACTGTGATCATGGGTACCAACAGGCAGCATCTTTAATACATATTCTGCGCCTACTATCGCTTGTATGTAAGACATCATATTTCTATTAATGGTAGAAAAGAAAACAAAGCCATCTGGCTTTACCATATCGCAGCATGCACGAATCACTGATAATGGATCCGGTACGTGCTCAAGCATTTCCATACACGTTACGACGTCATATTTTTCGCTATTGTTAGCAGCGTGTTCTTCTGCAGTCATAGTGTCATAGTGAATATCGATACCAGTTTCGAGCGCATGAAGCTTGGCCACTTCAATTTGCGCATCACCCATATCAAGACCGGTAACTTTAGCGCCGATTTTTGCCATGCTCTCAGATAAAATACCGCCGCCACAACCGATATCAATAACGTGTTTATCAAACAAACCGCCGCAAGTTTGATCGATATAATTTAACCTTAAAGGATTAAGTTGGTGTAGTGGTTTGAAATCACCATTTGGATCCCACCAAGACTGTGCCATTTGAGCAAACTTTTCGATTTCTTGGTGATCAACATTTTGTTGATTTTGGTTTTCGTGATTAGACATAACAGGACCCATAATATATTTATGATTATTGCAGGTATTATAACCATCCGTTTCAATAAACAAAGTGAGATAAAACAAGATTAATTTTCAATTGATTATATAAGCAGCAATCATTGCCGATAAAAAACACATTAATTATCAAAACACGTATATAAGGATATTAAAAAGTAGAACTTACGAATCAAATTAGGGGAATTATCGCTGTTTTTATTAAGTTTTTCACTTGCATTCACTTATTGTTGTTCTAGGGTCTAGCCACTTTATATATCTGTGTTAGAATGCCAAATCACGTTTTTGAGCTACACAATAAAATGGAATAATTATTGTGCGCTAATTTTAGGGGAACGAGCAGTTTATGACTGATCTGGCAACATCAATTTCGCCAATTAACATCGAAGACGAACTAAAGAATTCTTATTTAGATTATGCGATGAGTGTAATCGTAGGTCGTGCATTACCCGACGTTCGTGACGGGTTAAAACCTGTTCACCGTCGTGTTCTATTCGCAATGAACGAATTAAAGAACGACTACAATAAGCCTTATAAAAAATCAGCTCGTGTTGTTGGTGACGTAATCGGTAAGTATCACCCACATGGTGATACAGCTGTATATGACACAATCGTTCGTTTGGCGCAGCCATTCTCAATGCGTTATACGCTTGTTGACGGCCAAGGTAACTTTGGTTCAGTAGATGGTGATTCTGCTGCGGCAATGCGTTATACCGAAATCCGTATGGAAAAATTGGCTCATTCACTTTTAGCCGATTTAGAAAAAGAAACAGTAGATTTTGTACCTAACTATGATGGTACAGAGTTTATTCCAGCAGTATTACCAACACGCGTACCAACCTTATTAATTAATGGTTCATCCGGTATTGCTGTGGGTATGGCGACCAATATCCCGCCTCATAATATCACTGAAGTCATTAATGGCTGTTTAGCATTGATTGCTGAACCAAGTCTTTCAATCGAACAGTTAATGGAACATATTCCAGGACCTGATTTCCCAACAGCTGCAACAATTAATGGCCGTAAAGGTATTATTGATGCTTACAAAACGGGTCGTGGCCGTGCCGTCATGCGCTCTAAAGCTGAGATTGAAGAAGATAACGGTCGTGAACGTATTATCGTTACCGAAATTCCTTATCAAGTTAACAAAGCACGTTTGATTGAAAAAATCGCCGAGCTTGTTAAGGATAAGAAAATTGAAGGTATTACAGGCTTACGTGATGAGTCTGACAAAGACGGTATGCGTATCGTTGTTGAGATTAAACGTGGTGAAGTAGGCGAAGTTGTTCTGAACAACTTATACGCTCAAACTCAGATGCAATGTTCTTTTGGTATCAACATGGTGGCATTGACTAACGGTCAGCCTAAATTGTTCAACCTTAAAGAAATGCTTGAGTGCTTTATTCTTCATCGCCGTGAAGTTGTTACTCGTCGTACTGTTTTTGAATTACGTAAAGCGCGTGACCGTGCTCATATCCTTGAAGCACTTGCGATTGCATTAGCGAATATCGATCCGATTATTGCGCTGATTAAGAACTCACCAACGCCAGCTGAAGCAAAAGTGAAATTAGTTGAGCAAGGGTGGGATCTAGGCCACGTACAAGGCATGCTAGAAAAAGCAGGTGATGATGCAGCTCGTCCAGAATGGTTAGAACCAGACTTTGGTATCCGCGATGGCAAATACTATTTAACTGAGCAACAAGCGCAAGCCATTCTTGAACTACGTCTTCATCGCTTAACAGGCCTTGAACACGAGAAAATTCTTAACGAATACGAAGAATTACTTGAGTTCATTGCAAGCTTGCTGTTCATTCTTCGTAGCCCTGAACGCTTAATGGAAGTGATCAAAGAAGAGCTCGAAGAAATGCTTGAGCAGTATGGTGATGAACGCCGCACTGTGATTAATCAAAATGAAGTTGATATGAGTCTTGAGGACTTAATCAATGAAGAAGATGTTGTTGTAACGCTATCTCATATGGGATATGCGAAGTATCAGCCTCTAACTGATTATCAAGCTCAACGTCGTGGTGGTAAGGGTAAAGCGGCAACGAAAGTGAAAGACGAAGATTTCGTTGAAAAACTGCTTGTTGCGAATACTCACGATACGATTTTATGTTTCTCTGACTTTGGCAAAATGTACTGGCTTAAAGTGTACCAGTTACCACTTGCAAGTCGAACAGCTCGTGGCCGTCCAATTATTAACTTATTACCTCTTGCTGATGGTGAGCGCATTACTGCTATCTTACCTGTACGCGAATACGCTGATGATAAGTTTATTGTTATGGCAACAGCGCACGGTACGGTTAAGAAAACGGCATTGACTGCATACAGTAATCCACGTGCAAACGGCATTATTGCAGTAAACCTTAAAGATGATGACCAATTAATTGGCGTCGATATTACTAACGGTAGTGACGACATTATGTTGTTCTCTAACGAAGGTAAAGTGGTTCGCTTCAACGAAAAAGTACGTGATTCAGAAACGGGTGAAGTGAAAAAAGACCCTGAAACTGGTGAAGACTTAATTGCTATTCGTCCAATGGGCCGAACGGCTACTGGTGTTCGCGGTATTAAACTTGAAGATGGTCAAAAAGTTGTTTCCATGATCATTCCTAAAGAAGAAGGTGCAATTCTTACTGTTACCGAAAACGGTTACGGTAAACGTACCGACTTATCAGAGTATCCTGCGAAGAGTCGTGGCACGAAAGGTGTTGTTTCTATCAAAGTCAGTGAACGTAATGGTGCCGTAGTTGGCGCAGTTCAAGTTACTGAATCTGAAGAAATCATGCTCATTAGTAACAAAGGTACGCTTGTACGTACTCCTTCAAATGGTGTTTCACTGATTGGTCGTAACACGCAAGGTGTCACCATTATTCGAACAGCTGACGATGAGAAAGTGGTTGGCTTGCAGCGTCTTGATGAAATTGAAGAAGATGAGCAAATCGAAGAAGGTACAGAAGGCGAAAGCGTTGAGAGCATTGAAACGAATGCTGCTGACGATTCAGCTACACCAGAATCAGATGCTTAATCACCAATAACATTCTGATAGTGTGATACAAAAAAGGATGCCAAATGGCATCCTTTTTTACGCTTGAATGTTTATAAAGATAACAGGTGGATAGGGCGAGTTACGCACTAAGATTTATTTTTATTCGCTTGTTCGAAAGCATTTTTCCAAAAGGTAGAGCTTAATTTAGCAATCACTCTTGATTCACCGTTTAACAACATCGCCATACCAATATTCAACTCGGGTGAGTACGATATTTCTGCAACGTAACCTGCGACCCAACCAGCATGATAAATTAATGGACGGCCTTCAAATTCATATACTCGCCAGCCTTTACCGTAATGTGCATTATCAAGGTGTGCTCGCCAGTCACGGCGGCGTAACTCTTTGGTTGTTCTAACGCCTGGCGTCGTGACATCTCTAATCACACTGTTTGCAATGACACCAGGATTCTCACCTAAATTGGCAATTAGCCATTTCGATATGTCATTGATACTGGCATTGACGCCTGCAGCGGATGGTAATTTATAGTAATTAGGCTTTACCGTGACTTTACGAAAACCCGATTTTGTTTTTACATGAGGTTCTGCACGGTTTTCTCTTGCCATGAAAGCATCATAGCCGACTGTTGCAGTATTCATATCTAGAGGCGAAAAAATCTTTTGTTGCAATAAATCTTCATAAGCCATTCCAGATTGCTGCTCTATGGCCGTTTCAATAAATGAAAATGCCACGTTCTGATAGCCATAACAAACTCCGGGGCTGCACATTGGGGTTAGCTCAGAGAACTTGTTGATAATTTTGTCCATTTTAACATTGGCATTAATTAAATTATCGTAACTATTAGGCATCAAACCAGTACTTTGACCAATTACATGCGCTAAGGTTATTTCTTCAGCGTTAGCTTTATTGGCGAGGGTGAATTCTGGTAAGTACTTAACAATAGGCTGTTGCCAGCTTAGCTTTCGCTCATTGACTAACATACTCGCTAAGGTACCGGCGAAGGTTTTTGATACCGATGCCAAACGAAATACAGTGTCTTGATTTACATTGAGTTTGCCACCTTTTTTACGTTTGCCGAAGGTACTTAGAGATAAAACTTCATTTCCTTCAACAATAACGAAGGCCCCACCAGGTACTTTGCTTTGTTTCAATTGCTGGTGAAAGTGTTGTTTAAACTGATCTGCGACGGTTATGTAGTCAGATTGTTTTGCATTGGCTTGTGAGCAGATACTGGCAATTGTTACAGTGCCAAACAGCAAAAAGGGTTTTAAATACATCAATCGATCCAATTTCCGTTAAAACGGATTATTCATTATTGTTACAGTCTCAGTTTAGTACTAAGACCATATTTTACTGACTTATTTGCGATTACGCTTGTGTAATCATAAGTGGTTTACCCGTTATCAATTTTTATTTATTCATTGAGTTTGATTATAAGGTCAGCTCAGTAAG
Organism: Shewanella sp. MMG014; assembly: GCF_018100775.1. NCBI lineage: Bacteria > Pseudomonadati > Pseudomonadota > Gammaproteobacteria > Alteromonadales > Shewanellaceae > Shewanella > Shewanella sp. MMG014. The sequence continues at coordinate 100,583 of NZ_JAGJDZ010000002.1, read as the reverse complement.
TACATAAAAATTAAAAACAGCAGTGAATTCTATCAAAAAAAGTGTACAAAAAGTTAATTCAGTTCAAGTTTATATAAACAAGTTTCTGATACAAAATTTAAATGATTTTTTTTCATTTTAGCAAGCAAACAGTTGCTATATACTGCATATCAAATTGCTATAAAAAGAAAGTTTTACCATCAAACGATAAAGGATACTGCTGTGAGCGATATTTTCAATTTTTGTGCCGGACCTGCCATGTTACCTCAAGCTGTGATGCAAAAAGCTCAGCAGGAATTAATCGATTGGAATGGTCTTGGCGTGTCCGTGATGGAAATAAGCCACCGAAGTAAAGAATTTATTGCCCTGACTCAGCATGCTGAAAAAACATTACGTGAACTAATGAACATACCTTCTAACTATCATGTTCTGTTTATGCATGGCGGTGGAAGAGGGCAATTTACTAATGTTGTTAACAATTTTCTTGGTGACAACGGTAAAGCGCTCTATCTAGTTAATGGACAATGGTCTTCGGCTGCGGTAAAAGAAGCCGTCAAGATAGTCGGTGAAAACAACATTGATCAAATCAACATTGTCGAAAAACAAGATGGCTTAAATCAAGTGGTCTTGCCTGACTTACATAAACTGGATGATGATTATCGTTATGTTCACTTTTGTGCCAATGAAACCGTAGATGGAATTGAAATTTTTGATGACTTAGACAGTCCATGGCCTGTAGTTGTCGACTTATCATCAACCATAATGTCTCGTGATATCGATGTTAGTAAATACGCGGTTATCTATGCAGGTGCACAAAAAAATATCGGTCCATCAGGGTTATCAATTGTAATTGTTCGAGATGATATGTTGAATTTACCGAGTCTAACTCAATCATCAATAATGGATTACTCAGTCGCACAAGCGAATGACTCAATGTTTAATACCCCACCTACATTTGCATGGTACCTAGCTGCTGAAGTGTTTGATTGGTTATCTGCGCAAGGGGGCGTTAAAGCTATGGAGGACCTTAATAAGCAAAAAGCAGCCTTACTTTATCAATGCATTGACAATAATCCATTTTATACTAATGGGGTTGCAATTCAGAATCGCTCTCGAATGAATGTGACTTTTCAATTAGTGGATAGCTCGCTCGATAGTGAATTTTTAAAACAAGCTGAACAGGCAGGCTTAGTCGCATTAAAAGGTCATAGAATTGTTGGCGGTATGCGTGCCAGTATCTACAATGCAATGCCATTAGACGGCGTAAAAGCCTTAGTGACATTTATGGAAGCTTTTGCGAGTCAGTACAAATAATGACTCAGTTTTCGTCCAATTAAACCATGTCTTAAAAAAAAGCCACTTTATGAGTGGCTTTTTTATTAATGTCAGTTCGTTTGAGATGCAATCAAGTTGTAAGATTTAACCTTACGCTAGCTGATTAAAAACATGACTCATAATGCTAAGTTTACAAGTAAGGCTGAGCAAAATGTAAACCCGAATAAGTCTAAACTTAAAAAAAGCGAATTGATGAAAACAATTCGCTTTTACATTTCTGAATAAAAGAAAACTTACAGAACTTTAGCAATAGACTTAGCAAGATAATCTACATTTGATTCGCTAATACCAGCGATACTCATTCTGCTTGAATCGACCATATAGATACTGTGCTCTTGTTTCAATTGCTCCACTTGTGCAGGATTAATACCCAGGAATGAAAACATCCCTTTTTGTTTGGCAATGAAGCTAAAGTCCTGTGTTACGCCATTTTCAATTAGCTTATCCACTAACATTTGACGATTACCGTTTATGCGATCACGCATTATGGTTAGTTCACTTAGCCATTGCTGTTTAAGCTCAGCAGTTCCGAGAATGGTTTCAACTAGCGCTGCACCATGGGCAGGCGGCATTGAGTAAATACAGCGAACTACATACAAAAGCACAGAAAAAGCGATGTTTGCTGTTTGGCTATTGTCAGCAACAAGCGTACACGCCCCAATTCTTTCGCGGTAAAGACCAAAGTTTTTAGAGCAAGAGCTACATAAAATCATTTCCTCTACTGCAGCAGCCATTTGGCGTACACCATAAGCATCTTCATCAACGCCATCCCCAAAACCTTGATATGCCATATCAATTAATGGAGTAAATCCTTGTTTTGCAGTAATTGCAATGACTTCATCCCACTGCTCGGTGGATAAATCCATACCACTCGGGTTATGGCAACAGGCATGAAGTAAAACGACATCATCCGGACCAATTTGACTGAGAGCCGCTTTCATTTCATCAAATTTTAAGGTTTTAGTGTCGTAATCATAATAAGGATAGGTGTTAACTGTTAAGCCTGCAGCTTCAAACAATCCAGTATGATTTGCCCATGTTGGATCGCTTACCCAAATAACAGCATTCGGTTTACAGGTTTTAATAAACTCAGCTGCAACTCTTAATGCGCCAGTGCCACCTGGTGTTGAAACCGTTTTTACACGATTAGCAAGTAAAGCGGGGTGGGTTTGTCCGAATGCAAGTTCAGACATTAACTGATTAAAGTTTTCAGAGCCTGTAGGGCCGATATAGACTTTGGTTGTTTCGGTGTCTGTGCGTTGTTGCTCTGCTATTTTTACGCAGTCTAAAATGGGCGTATGGCCAGCAGGATCTTTATAAACGCCAACACCTAAGTCGATTTTTTGTGGGTGAGAGTCTTGTCGATATTGTGTCAGCAAACCAAGAATTGGATCTGCTGGCATGGCTGTTAATGTTTTGAACATGGTCATTGACCTTATAAATATCAAATAATGGTAGGATTCGCTTTAGGATAACGTGGTTTAATTGCGGATTGAAATGTAAAAAAATAACTAATTTTAAAATTAACTGTTTTTCTAAATGAAGGTTTACAGTGCAAGGTTAATTTTTGTCATTTAAGCTAAATCGATAAGCAAAATAGTGGTTTTTTCATTCATTTTATTCAAGTTCGACATAAATCCGTCATTTTTTTATTAAAAGCCCTTGTATCGTGGGCTGCAATGAGTAAATTTGTAGTCAAGAATAATTATTATCTAACTATCAATCAGAATCGTATAGATAAATTGACATAGACGTCGCTTTGTCTTTAATCATATCCATTCTTGCATTTTGCTAGAACTCATTTAAGAAGAATTTTTCATGAAACAGTTGCGTCTTGAACCCGTAGAAAAAGTCAGTGGTGTTGTTAACATTCCAGGCTCAAAAAGTATCTCTAACAGAGCCTTACTATTGGCGACTCTTGCTAAAGGTAAAACAACCTTAACGAATTTACTGGACTCTGATGATATTCGATACATGTTAGCCTCGCTTAAACAGCTAGGCGTTCAATATGAGTTATCAGATAATAATACCGTTTGCGAACTTGAAGGTTTAGGAAACCCTATCACTGCAAAGCAAGCTGAAACGCTATTTTTAGGTAATGCAGGTACAGCAATGAGACCGCTTTGCGCTGCGTTAACACTTGGTTCTGGGGAATTTACATTAACAGGTGAGCCGAGAATGGAAGAAAGACCAATTGGCGATTTGGTTGATTCTTTGCGTCAGTTAGGCGCTAGTGTGACTTATTTAAAAAATGATGGTTTTCCACCTTTAACCATTAATGCTGATGGATTAAATGGTGGAGAAGTTGAGATAGCTGGCGACTTGTCGAGCCAGTTCTTAACTGCATTACTCATGGTTGCGCCATTAACTAAAGACTCAGTCAATATTAATATTAAAGGTGAGTTAGTTTCTAAACCGTATATTGATATCACTATAGCCTTAATGGCTCAATTTGGGGTTGAAGTCATAAACCACGACTACCGCAGATTTGAAATTAAATCCGGCCAGCAATATGTATCACCAGGTAAAGTGTTAGTTGAAGGTGACGCTTCATCGGCATCGTATTTTCTTGCTGCAGGTGCAATTCAAGGCGGTGAAGTCAAAGTAACAGGTGTTGGTAAATTAAGCATACAAGGTGATGTCAAATTTGCAGATGTCCTTGAGAAAATGGGCGCTGATATCGAGTGGGGTGATGATTATATTATTTCACGTCAAGCGAAACTAACTGCGGTTGATTTAGATATGAATCATATTCCTGATGCTGCAATGACAATTGCAACAGCGGCATTATTTGCAGAAGGAACAACCAAAATAACCAATATTTATAATTGGCGTATTAAAGAAACCGATCGTTTAGCAGCTATGGCTACAGAACTTAGAAAGGTTGGAGCAACAGTAGAAGAGGGCCATGATTATATTTCAGTCACGCCTCCTGATGTATTGAATACTGCTGATATCGATACCTATAACGACCATCGTATGGCGATGTGTTTTTCAATGATGGCCTTTGCGCCTTGTGGAATTACGATTAACGATCCTGATTGTACTTCTAAAACCTTCCCGACATATTTCAGTGAGTTCGCACGTTTAGCTTGCTAATTTAATCTTACCAAGCATAAAAATAATGACGGCAGTCAATTAACTGCCGTTGTTATGATCTTCTTTATGAACTTACAAAATTCTCCAGTTTTTTGGTTCAAATTGTTATACAATGCCGCCCGCTCATTTTGATGAACCTTTTTTACATTCATGGAAGATTGTTTTTTTTCGGAGGAATTTATGTCTGAACGTGCTCCAGTAGTCACAATCGACGGACCAAGCGGTGCAGGAAAAGGGACAATATGCCAACTCGTTGCTGAACGATTAGATTGGCATTTACTAGATAGCGGCGCTATTTATCGTGTTTTAGCCCTTGCAGCCATTCATCACGATGTTGAATTAGAAAATGAAGAAGCCATTACCTTGTTAGCTTCACATTTAGACGTGCAGTTTTTAGCCGGAAATGATTTAGTGAAAGTCATTTTAGAAGGCGAAGATGTATCAACCAGTATTCGTACTCAAGAATGTGGTAATGCAGCTTCTAAGATAGCCGCTTTTCCACGTGTTAGAGAAGCACTACTTAGACGCCAACGTGCTTTTAGTGCTGAACCTGGATTAGTAGCTGATGGCCGTGACATGGGAACCGTCGTTTTTCCTAATGCACCAGCCAAAATCTTCCTTACTGCATCAGCAGAGGAAAGGGCGCAGCGACGCTATAAACAGTTGCAGGACAAGGGGTTCGATGTTAATATCGATCGCCTTTTATCTGAAATCATTGAACGTGATGACCGCGATATTAATCGTTCAGTCTCGCCTTTAGTGCCTGCGGATGATGCGCTAGTGATTGATACTAGTGGCATAGGTATTAATGAAGTGCTTGAGCTAGTGCTTGAACACATCAATAAAAACTTAACGTAACTTCTTAATTCTGAGAAGTTATGAAACAACATTTATGTCACGGATGATGTAAATAAATTAATTGACTCCACATCTAGGATGGATGGTGGTTTATAAAAGAAAGTAATCATAAAATGACTGAATCTTTTGCTGATCTATTTGAACAATCCCTAAATGAACTTGAGTTCCGTCCTGGTTCTATCGTACGTGGTGTAGTTGTTCGCATCGAAAACGGTACTGTACTAGTTGACGCTGGTCTTAAGTCTGAAAGCCCAATTTCTGCTGACGAATTCAAAAACGCTCAAGGTGTTTTAGAAATCGCTGTTGGCGACGAAGTTGATGTTGCACTTGACTCTGTTGAAGACGGTTTCGGTGAAACTCAATTATCTCGTGAGAAAGCGAAACGTCACGAAGCTTGGATTGTTCTAGAAAAAGCTTATGAAGATGCTGAAACTGTAATCGGTATCATCAATGGTAAAGTTAAAGGTGGTTTCACTGTTGAATTAAACGGTATCCGTGCCTTCTTACCAGGTTCTCTAGTAGACGTTCGCCCAGTTCGCGATACTGCTCACCTAGAGTACAAAGAATTAGAATTCAAAGTTATCAAACTTGACCAGAAGCGTAACAACGTTGTTGTTTCTCGTCGTGCTGTTATCGAATCAGAAAGCAGTGCAGAACGTGATGCTCTTCTTGAGAACCTTCAAGAAGGTCAAGCAGTTAAAGGTATCGTTAAGAACCTTACTGACTACGGTGCATTCGTAGACTTAGGTGGCGTTGACGGTCTTCTACATATCACAGATATGGCTTGGAAGCGTGTTAAGCACCCATCTGAAATCGTTAATGTTGGTGACGAAATCAACGTTAAAGTTCTTAAGTATGACCGTGAGCGTACTCGCGTATCACTAGGTCTTAAGCAACTTGGCGAAGATCCATGGTTAGAAATCAGCAAGCGCTACCCAGAAAACACACGTTTAACTGGTCGCGTAACGAACTTAACTGACTACGGTTGTTTCGTTGAAATCGAAGAAGGCGTTGAAGGTCTTGTTCACGTTTCTGAAATGGATTGGACTAACAAGAACATCCACCCATCTAAAGTTGTTAACTTAGGTGATGAAGTAGAAGTTCTAGTTCTAGACATCGATGAAGAACGTCGTCGTATTTCTCTAGGTCTTAAGCAATGTAAGACTAACCCATGGGATGATTTCGCTACTCGTTTCAACAAGGGCGATAAAGTTTCTGGTAAGATCAAGTCTATCACTGACTTCGGTATCTTCATTGGTCTTGACGGTGGCATCGACGGTCTTGTTCACTTATCTGACATTTCTTGGAACGGTACTGGCGAAGACGCTGTATCTGAGTACAAGAAAGGTGACGAAATCCACGCAGTAGTTCTTTCTGTTGACCCTGAGCGTGAGCGTATCAGCTTAGGCGTTAAGCAAACTGAAGACGATCCTTTCAATGCTTACTTGGCAGACAAGAAGAAAGGTACTATTGTAAATGGTGTAGTTACTGCTGTTGACGCTAAAGGCGTTACAATTGAACTAGCTGAAACTGTTGAAGGTTACCTTCGCGTTGCAGATATCTCTCGCGAGCGTATCGAAGACGCATCTACAGTATTCTCTGTAGGTGACAAAGTTGAATCTAAGTTCATGGGCGTAGATCGTAAGAACCGTTCTATCAGCTTATCTATCCGTGCGAAAGATGAAGCAGATGAGAAAGAAGCAATGGCAACTATTAACAAGCAAGATGATGCTGTTATTAGTAATGCTATGGCTGAAGCGTTTAAAGCAGCTCGTAAGTAATAAATCGCCTGTAGTGTGGGAAACACCTGGTGTTTCCCTTTAGGCGACTGTGTTTGGCTTGATAATAGAGGGTATAGGATGACAAAATCCGAACTGATCGAAAAACTTGCCACTAGGCAGTCGCAGTTGTCGGCAAAAGAAGTGGAAAGTGCTATTAAAGAAATGTTGGAGCAAATGGCAACAACATTAGAAGGCGGTGATCGTATTGAGATCCGTGGATTTGGTAGTTTTTCTCTTCACTATCGTGCACCGCGTGTTGGCCGTAATCCAAAAACTGGTACCTCAGTTGAATTGGAAGGCAAATACGTACCGCACTTTAAGCCTGGCAAAGAACTGCGCGAACGTGTCGATGCGGTTAATCATTGATTAACGCTTGATTAAAAAGCCTCCTTTTGGAGGCTTTTTTGTATCTATTGCTTTTCAAAGCTGGTTACTTGGCTAAATATCTTGGATAATCAGTTGTATTGATAAGATTGAATTTTTATCACTCACAGATTGAATGGAGCTGCATGTGAAATCGTTTATTGCCATTATCATTGTTGGATTATTTTTTGTTCTCGCCTTATTGTTTGGTGCCAAAAACGAACAAATTGTGACGGTCAGCTATTTTGTTGCAGAAGGCCAATATCGTTTACCTGTTGTTTTGGCCATTGTGTTTTTAGCAGGTTTTTTGATTAGCTGGTTATTTGCCGGTTACTATATTCTCAAAATGAAAATGGTCATTCGTAAGCGAAATAAAACCATTGCTCAGCTAACTGATAAAGTGTCTGATCCAATAGCACAGGATACCACTGCATAATATGCTAGAAATCCTCTTTCTGTTGTTACCTATAGCAGCCGGTTACGGTTGGTATATGGGGCGTAGAAGTATACGACAGAATCAAAAGCAACAAAGTAAGAAACTCAGTAGAGACTATTTCACTGGGCTTAATTTTTTGCTTTCAAATGAATCAGACAAAGCAGTTGACCTCTTTATTACTATGCTAGATGTCGATGATGAAACAATCGACACACATTTATCTTTAGGTTCATTATTTCGTAAACGTGGTGAAGTTGATCGCTCAATTCGTATCCATCAAAACCTCATCGCAAGGCCCAGTCTCACCACCGAGCAACGTGACATTGCCATGATGGAACTGGGAAAAGATTATTTAGCAGCGGGCTTTTATGATCGTGCAGAAGAAATTTTTCTCAATCTCGTTAGTCAAGATGAACATAGCGAAGAAGCAGAAAGTGAATTAATCTCGATTTATCAAGTGACCAAAGAATGGCAAAACGCCATTAACATCACTAAAGGCTTAAGTCGCAAACGTCAGCAAGCACTCAAATCCATCACTGCACATTTTTATTGCCAGTTATCTGATGAAGCGACTGAAAGCGATGAGAAAATCAAATTACTTCAACAAGCCATTAAGCTTGATGAGCATTGTGGCAGAGCTTGGTTAACCCTCGCAAAAATCTATCTTGATTCAAATCAAGTCTCCCAATGTAAAAAAGCCATCTTAGAATTAAAGCTTGCAGATATCGAATTGTTTGCCGACGCTATTGGAGTTGCAAGACAAGTTTACCGAGACAGTAATGACTTAGAAGGCTATCAATCTCTATTGCAGCAAGCACTAGAATCCGGCGGTGGAGCCAGTGTAATTATTGCCCTTGCTAAACACAAAATTGAGCAAGGAAATACTAAAAATGCTGAAAAAATGGTGTTAGACCACTTGTATCGTCATCCTACGATGAAGGGGTTTCAACATCTAATGCAGTTACATATCAAGCAGGCTGAAGACGGACAAGCAAAACAAAGCTTATCGATGCTTGAAAAGTTAGTAGAGCAACAAATTAAATTTAGACCAAGTTACCGCTGTTGTTCATGTGGGTTCCCAGCGCATAGCTTGTATTGGCATTGCCCATCTTGCAAAGAGTGGGGCAGCATTAAGCGTGTTAAAGGACTTGATGGTGAGTAAACCAAGACATCAACAATCTAGCGTTACAAAACGAACACCCATACGTCATTACGTATTCATTGTGAATATGCTTAATGATTATCTTACGGAGTAAACATGACTGATAAACCAATTGTAGTAGCCTTAGATTACGATAATAAAAATGAAGCGTTATCATTAATCGACAAGCTTGATCCAACGATGTGCCGTTTAAAAGTGGGTAAAGAAATGTTCACTTTATTTGGGCCACAATTGGTTAAAGACATACATGACCGTGACTTTGATTTATTTCTAGATTTAAAATTTCATGATATTCCAAATACCGTTGCTAAGGCAGTGTCAGCTGCTGCAGATTTAGGGGTATGGATGACCAACGTTCATGCAAGTGGTGGGCTAGCCATGATGGAAGCTGCCAAGAAAGCACTTGTTAACTACGGCAATGATGCGCCATTACTTATCGCCGTTACCGTTTTAACATCGATGAGCGATGAAGACTTAGCGCTTTTGGGCATTAATGTGCCTGCACAAGAGCACGTTAAACGCTTAGCAGCGCTTACACATAGAGCTGGCCTTGACGGGGTTGTTTGTTCTGCACAAGAAGCGACGATGTTAAAGTCATCTTTTGGCCAATCGTTTAATTTAGTGACTCCAGGTATTAGGCCTGTTGGCGCTGATGTAGGCGATCAGCATCGAGTGATGACACCACCTAAAGCAGTAGCGGCAGGCTCTGACTTTTTAGTGATTGGAAGACCGATAACTAAAGCGGCAGATCCACTGGCTTCATTGCACCAAATTGTAGATTCACTTAAATAGAGTCGATTACAGCTGAGACTAAAAGTAAACCTGTGATGCGTTTAACTAGTGTCAATACGGTTTACTTTACAACACAACAAATCAGGAGCGTTTAATGTTTGATTATCAAGGAAAGAATGTTGTTGTTATAGGCGGAACCAGTGGAATTAACCTTGGCATAGCATGCGCTTTTGCTAAGCAAGGAGCCAATGTTGCTGTAGCGAGTCGTAGTGTTGAAAAAGTTAACTCAGCTGTAAATGAACTTAAATTAGTAAACCCAAATGGAAAGCATCTTGGGGTTAGTTTTGATGTCCGTGACATTGAGGCTGTTAGTCAAGGTTTTACCAATATAGAACAAGCATTTGGCCATATCGATGTTCTGGTAAGCGGCGCCGCAGGGAATTTTGCTTCGCGCGCTAAAGATCTATCAGCGAATGGATTTAAATCAGTAATGGACATTGACCTGCTTGGAAGTTTCCAAGTTATTAAGCAAGCTTATCCACTGCTGACAAAAGCTATTAGTCAAGCTGACGGTAAAACCAGTGCCAATGTTATTCAGATTTCTGCACCACAGGCTTATGTGCCAATGGCGCTGCAAGTACATGTTTGTGCAGCCAAAGCCGGTGTAGATATGCTAACTCGCACGTTAGCAATAGAATGGGGCGTAGATGGGATTAGAGTCAATTCGATAGTACCAGGACCAATTGACGAAACAGAAGGTTTTGATCGCTTAGCACCAAGTAAAGCATTAAAATCAATGATAGCTGACAGTGTGCCATTGAAACGCAATGGAGTTAAATCAGATATTGCAAACGCAGCATTATTTTTAGCATCGGATATGGCGTCTTACATCACTGGAACAATCTTACCCGTTGATGGTGGTTGGTCTTTAGGTGGTGCAGGCGCGGCAATGGATGCATTAGCGAAACACATGCCAGAATAGTAAATAATTTTAAGGTGATTTAAATGGCAAACGCATTACAAGAGCAATTGCTTAAAGCAGGATTAGCGAGCAAACAAAAAGCGCGTGATGTTAAAACTCAAAAACGTAAGCAGAAGAAAGCCAAGATAGATGATGGTAGTGCAGATTTAAAGCAACAAATTGCACAGCAAAAACTTGAGCAAGCTGAGAAAGATCGTGCATTAAATGAAAAACGTTTTGCAGAAGCTGAAGAAAAAGGCCAAGTGCGTGGACTCATCACTGAGTTTACCAAGTTCGCTATTTCAATTCCTACTGATGCTGAAATTAAATTTAACTTCACGGTTAATAATAAAATCTTATCAGTTTATGTGAATGAGAAATTACAAGGTCAGTTACTTTCTGGTGCAGTTGGTATTATCCGTTACGAAGATAAAAGCTATCTAGTACCGCATAAATTAGCTGAACGCGTCAATTTATTGGTACCAGAATGGTGTGGTTATCTTTGGACTGATACTGATGATAATCAAACTGAGCAAGTGACTAAAGAAGATGATCCATATGCGGATTATGCTATCCCTGATGACCTTATGTGGTAATTCATTATCTTAAAAAATGCCTCATATTGAGGCATTTTTTATGACTGTTTTATCGTTTGAAAATTTAGCCACGAATAGGTTATTCCGTTTTGCTGCAACATACACAATATTTTCGCAATGGACTAGATTATCGCCTTGGCGAGCAAGCCAATTTTAATGATATCAAACAAACGTTTGGCTTAAGGCATATCAGTGTGGGTAAATGGGTGACTGCTGATGAGTCAAAAATTGCAGCAAATTTAATTTTTGATTCTTTAGCAGATCTTTCTCAGATACTGAATGTTCCCACCGAACTTATTGGTCTTAGAAAGACATTAAATATGCTATTTGGTCGTGGTGGCCAAAAAGGTGTGCAAGCACATTATTCCCCAAGCACAAGAGAGTTAGCATTAGCTAAAAATGCCGGTGCTGGTGCGTTAGCGCATGAGTTTTGGCATGCATTTGATCATTATATAGTGGCGAAAGCCTTTGAAGATCGTCACAGCAAGTATGCTTGTGCATCAGATTTATGGCTTAATGATCATCTATTAAAACCACATGCGCTTAACGATAAGCTATCACACTTGTTTAAACTTGTTTTATTAAGTGAAGATGGTCAGTCTGCTAGTGAGTTTGTGACCAATGCAATTAAGGTTGATAAGGTACAAGGCAGTTATTATTTCTCTAAGCCTACAGAACTAATGGCGCGTGCTTTTGAATCTTCAATAGAATCGTTTGGATCTTTAAGCAATAATTATCTTGTGTCAGGAACGACTAAATCAGATCAAGCAACTCGGTTAATATACCCAAATGTCGGCCATAGAGAGCAAATTATGGCTGCTATTTTAGATTACTTTTCTCTACTTGGTGCAGCATTCGAACGTTCATCGGCTCAATAACATGTTTAAGCCGTTATCTCACTTAACTGTGTTCTTGTTTCTTTAGCTAGTATGTAGTTGTTCTTTTATACTCACTTCGAATTCAAAACCTTGTCTAATTTTCGCTATTTTTAGGCGTATTTATGCGACTCATAACCAAGTAGTGAGTGGCTTGTTTATTTGTAAAATTTATTCATTATTTATGCTTTTTACTACAGATACAGCTTGTGTTTCATAGTCCTTTTGTATAAATTGAAACAACTGTTTTAATTATCTGTTTAAGAGTGTGATATGAATCCTTACCAAGCTCCTTTGAAAGACATGCAATTCTTATTAGAAAACGTCTTTGATGCCAATACCACATGGCAAAACATGCCAGCTATGGCTGAAATGGTCGATATGGACACCGCAGTCGCTATTCTAGATGAAGCTAGCAAGATTAGCCGTGACTTGATTCAACCTATTAACAGAAATGGTGACGAGCAAGAAGTAAGGCACGAAGGTAGCAAGGTTATTACGCCAGATGGATTTAAAGAAGCTTATCAACAATTTTCTGATGGTGGCTGGGTTGGCTTATGTGGCGAGCCAGACTTTGGCGGTATGGGAATGCCAAAAATGTTAGGCGTTTTAGTTGATGAAATGAACTACAGCGCATGTAACTCTTTCACTTTATACAGCTCACTGACTGCTGGTGCTGCTTTATGTATCAATGCCCATGCTACAGAAGAATTAAAAGAGAAATATTTACCAAATCTATATTCAGGCCAATGGTCTGGTGCCATGGACATGACAGAGCCGCAAGCAGGTTCAGATCTTCGTAATATTCGTACTAAAGCTGAACCACAAGAAGATGGCAGTTACTTAATTTCTGGTAGTAAAATTTTCATTACTGGCGGCGATCATGATTTAACTGAAAACGTTATTCATTTAGTGCTTGCTAAACTGCCGAACTCTAAAGGTATTTCGTTATTTTTAGTTCCAAAGATTTCAGTCAACGATGATGGGACTTTGGGCGAGCCTAACGGCGTATCTGTTGGCTCAATTGAACACAAAATGGGGCTTAAAGCGTCAGCGACTTGTGTTATGAATTATGATAATGCACAAGGCTACTTAGTTGGTAGAGTCGACCGTGGTTTAGTGTGTATGTTCACTATGATGAACTATGAGCGTCTAGCGATAGGTATTCAAGGCTTAGGCAGTGCTCAGGGGGCGTATCAAATGGCTGCTGATTATGCCAAAGAACGTGTTCAAGGTGTTGCTGCTGGTGGTTCACCTACAGGCGCTGCAGCTGACCCCATTATCGTTCACGGTGATGTCCGTAGAATGTTACTGACTATTAAATCAATCACAGATGCGGGTAGAGCACTTTCAGTATTCACTGGCAAGCAATTAGATTTAGCTAAACATGGCGAAGGTGATGTTCAAACAAAGGCTGCAAAATACGTTGGACTACTCACGCCAGTATCTAAAGCATTTCTAACTGATCGTGGTTTAGATGCAACAATTATGGCTCAGCAAGTATTTGGCGGTCACGGTTATATTCGCGAAACAGGCATTGAGCAATTTGTACGTGACACACGGATCGCACAAATTTATGAAGGGACTAATGGTATTCAAGCCATTGATTTCTTAGGCCGCAAAGTGACAGGTGATAACCTAGCAACATTGAGTCAATTTGTAGCAGAAATTACTGCTGAGCTAAATGAGTTACAGCACGTTTCAGCTGAAGAAAAATCTGCTATTAGCACTCGATTTGATAACCTACTTAGCATTGCGAGTCACATCAATGATAATAAGCTAACTCAGCCTGCATTAATCAATGCAAGCGCTGTAGATTTCTTAGATGCCTTTGGCTACATACTTTATGGTTACTATTCATTACTGCTAGCTGACAAAGCGGTAGGGCATGACGATGCAAACTTTACCGAACAAAAAAGCTACGTCGCTAAGTTTTATATGGAAAAAGTATTACCTAAAGCTGACTTCCATCTAGCGCAGGTATCTCGAGGCGATAGCGCTATTATGGATATGCCAGCAGAGTTATTTTAGGGAACAATCTCGTCGACTAAAACCGTTTGGCTTGTATGCGAGTAAAAAAGAAAATTAAAAGCACTTTGAGTTATTCAAAGTGCTTTTTTATGTCGTTTTAAAAGGTTAAATCTTTATTGTTAATTTGGTAAGTCATTTAAGGTTTGCAGAAAAAGGGCACTAAATGGCGCCAGGCGAGCTTTTTTTGCCTTAGCACTTAGGCCATTTTCGATGATGACAAAAGCATATTGTTTACCATTACTCGCAGTGATATAACCCGCTAAATTCTCAACCCCCATCATAGTCCCTGTTTTAGCTTGAACCACATTTTTAAGCGGTGGCTGATTATAATAAGCTTTGTGTTTTAAAGTGCCAGAGCGACCTGATACAGGTAATAACTGCTCAATATACTGAGTGTCTTTATCTTGTTTAATGAACTGCAATAAGGACATCATTTGTTGTGCGGTCAATAAGTTATAGCGAGATAAACCCGAGCCGTCAGTTATATTGGCTTCAATGAACGGGAGACCAAGCTCTAGCATGATACTTTCAATCGCTTTTGCGCCTAGAGTAAAGCTATCACTGCGAGCAGATTGAGTAATATCATCATGGTGATTAACTTTATGCTTTTGTTGATGGAAATAGCTTAGGCCAATTTGTTTTAATAAACTATCAGCGATTAAATTATCTGATTTTTGCAACATGATTTTAAGTAAATCAGGTAGAGGCTTTGAATAATGGGTTGCGATTACTGTTTGTGTAGTCGGGGCATTTTCGGCCGTTTTAACCTCAGTAAACTGGATGCCTTTTTGGGTTAATAAATCACTGATGACCTGTTGGCTATATAATTTAGGGTCATTGACTGCGATAGCGAGTCTGATTGGTTTCTTTCCTGGATAACAGCCCTCGATTTTATAATGGTTGCCGTCAAAGCGTTGCATGTGTAATTCACAAAAATGCATTTGCGCATCTTTGACCGGAATTGTTGGATCAAACTCTGCTGTCGTTTTGATGTTTATAGGGTAAATTGATTTTACTTTAACAGTTGAACGTTCTTCAGTTGGGCTTAATGTCGCTTTGGCACAGTTTCTATCAATAATAAAATTTGATACTGGCGCCGCATAACAAATACCTAAATCGTCCCACGCCCAACCAGGTGCTCTGGTTTGATTAGATGCATGAGCAATCAAGATTACATCACCTGAAATCTGGCTGATTTTTAATTCAGTGAGTTGGTTGATTAACGTCGTTAAGTGGGCGCGCTTTAAGGTTGGATCACCTTGAAAGTGCAGATACAGATTCCCATTTAATGTGCCATCATTGATAGCGCCGTCATAGGTTAGGCTTGTTTCATATTGAAAAGTTTTGCCTAACTGCTTACTTGCAGCAACGGCAGTGATTACCTTTTGAATGCTGGCAGGTAACATTAATGTTTGATCATTAATGCGATACACGGTTTTACCATTAGATACATCCCAAATATTCACGGCAATTTGAGATTGCGCAGGACTAATGATTTTCATCATGTTATCGATGTACTCATTAGCTTTGACTGGTAAACTCAAGCCAAGTAAGAGTATCATTGGCGTTGGCTTGAAGGAGGTTAGCCAAGATTTTTTTATAAAAGACATAAGCAGCTAAGGAAGGTTGTGTTATCGATAAAATACGCCATTTAGCTTAGGTTTACACCTAATGAATCTATAATCAGTTAAAATTTCGATTTTTTAACCTTTGATGCCTGTAAATACTTGCGTTATTTCGTGAGAAATTCGTTAGGTTTTATTCTTAATTGTATTAATTGCCTCTCATAAACTAACCAAACAGTTGTTTGAATGCAGAAAAACCTTGCCCCGCAGCCTATTAGTAGGTAATTTCTATTTCCAAATATTTTGTTAATTAGTTTTTACGACGCGTTATATTTACAAACAGAATGAGTACCACATCAAAACGTTTAGTACTTCTTCAAAGAAATACTTTCTGTAATAGGTATTCGTAAAATTGCGCGTACGTTTGCTCAATGACGTCATTGAGGAACATTTAAGGAGGTTGCCTTGCTGGATAAGCTAGGTGGTATCGCATTACAAGCGGATTCATTAAAATGGTTGCTAGAACCGCTTCAGTTTAAAACTGAGTTATTATCACGTATTGCGACGGCAAAGAATGCCATTTATATCGCAGCCCTCTATCTTGAAGATGATGAGGCTGGCCGTGAAGTTTTAACTGCGTTACTTGCTGCCAAAGCAGCAAACCCTGATTTAGACATTGTCGTGTTAGTTGATTATCACCGCGCTCGCCGTGGACTTATTGGTCATAAAGGTGATAGTGGCAATTATATTATGTACCGAAAAGCTATGTTAGAGGCAGAGGTACCGTTTGATATCCTTGGGGTACCTGTAAAATCTCGCGAATTTATGGGGGTTCTGCACCTTAAAGGTTTTATTATCGATGATGCCGTAATTTTTAGTGGCGCCAGTATCAATAATATTTACTTCCAACAGTTTGAAAAATATCGTTTCGATCGCTATCACTTAATTGAGTCTGCTGAGTTAGCTCAAAGCATGCGTCAATACATTCATCAGTTCTTAGTCAGCGATCCCGCTGTATGTTCATTAACTCAAGATAAAGACGTTGAGCAATGTCCTGAGAAAAATGATGTTCGTACTTTTAAAGTGCGTTTAGGTCGTTCTAAATATGAATTTGAAAGCACACGTATTGGTAACCGGGTTACACCGCTAGTTGGCTTGGGCCGAAAAAAGAATAAGTTAAATGAGGTAGTAGTAAAGCTTGTTGACGAATCACAAGAGTCACTATTCATTTGTACGCCTTACTTTAATCCGCCGAATGCATTGGTTAGGGCACTTACTCGTCATTTAAGAAATGGCAAAAGTATTGATATTGTTGTCGGTGATAAAACGGCAAATGACTTTTATATTCCGCCAGAAAAAGAATTTTCAACCATTGGTGCGCTTCCGTATATGTATGAGCAATCATTACGAAAGTTTGTTAAACGCCAACAGTGGGCAGTTGAAAGTGGCCAACTACGCATCCACCTTTGGAAAAATGGTATTAATAGTTACCATTTAAAAGGGATCAGCGCTGATGGTAAAAAGCATCTGATTACTGGTTCAAATTTAAACCCAAGAGCTTGGGCGTTAGATTTAGAAAACGGTCTGTTGTTGCATGATGAATCTGGCGCTTGGAAAGAAAAGTTTGAGCAAGAACAAGACTATATTCTGACGCATACTGAAAAGCTGTTTCATTATAGCCAAATTGAAACGTTACAGAAGTATCCTGTTCCTGTGAAAAAAATTATGACTAGAATCAAGCGGCTTAAAGCGGATTTCTTGCTTCGCAGAATACTTTAGTTCTAAGTTTATAATTCATCACCTTCGGGTGATGAATTATTTTAACAGCATTAATCGCGTGTTATAATCTGAATTAAGCCATAATGGCTATGTGATTGCTGTCCGTTATTCATTTCCAAATACTAGCTGACATCATCATGATGCTATAGTCATTTTCAAAGAGAGCCTTGCATGTTGGCGTTACCTAAAGAGCAGCAACATGCTGTTCATCGTCTTTATCAATATCGTAAATCCATTTCAACTAAACCTTTTGCAGCAAGAGGCAAAAAGTTAGTCCGTTGCCCATGGTGTTTATTAGGCGAACTTTTTTGCACTTGCTTGCATAGAGAGTATCTTAAAACGTCTGCTAACTTCATGTTGATAATGTACGATGATGAAGTACTAAAACCTACCAATAGTGGCAGGCTAATAGCTGATCTTGTCCCTAATACCAGTGCTTTTCTGTGGTCTCGTACTGAGCCGAGTAAGCAGATGGTCGATATGATAAATGATCCTAAATATCAACCTATGTTGATATTTCCAGAACAGTATGCCCAAGAGGGTCAGCCAGTGATTGAACATATTAATCAACTGAACTGCTCGACTGAGAATCCCCATATCATCCCGCAGGCTAAGCATGGTTCATCTGCTCCAAAGATACCTTTATTGATTTTATTGGATGGTAGCTGGCGCCAAGCAATTAAAATGTTCAAAAAAAGCCCGTACCTTCATAAACTGCCTTTGTTATCCTTCACACCGGAAACGTTAGCCACTTATGAGTTAAGAAAAGGCAGCCATGATTTTCAATTATCTACTGCAGAAGTAGCTGCATTAGCATTTCACGCAATTGATGAACCATTACAAGGCTTGGCATTAACAGCATGGTTTGATTTATTCGTTGAATCATCATTGCTTGGGCGTAATCGTCGACTTAAAGAAGATATCGTTCCAATTCAGCACTATATTGATAACTTTAAACAGGCTATGATTAACGCCAATCAGCTATAAATTTATGATTGTTATTTTTCATAAATGTTATAAGAATTCTTGTCTACGCATAGGATGCGACGCTTAACATGTTTGATAATAAATTAATCGTGCTGTATCGCCTTGAGCCAGGATGCTTAGGGCCAGATGGAATAGAGCACATCGACACGTTCTGCCAACTAGCACAACAAACATTAGCGAATTTAGATACAGAAACATGCCAATGGTTTCTTGAACCGCGATTTGATAAAAAGCGCGATGAGATGGCTTATTGTTTAGCCAATAAGATGTTAACTCGTGCACAAGCCGCAAAGTATCTTCATCGTTTCGGACAAGATTTAGAGCTTGTACAGGAAACGTTTGAAGATAAATTAACGTTATTAATCAACCAGTATATTGCTCGAAAATCATAACAGTTTGACTGTTCTTCTTCTTCATTTCCATAAGGTATTCAAATGAATCCTATGCATGACTCAACTCAAGTTTTACAAGCCGCTGATAGTGAATTTCTACATCAGCAACTTAAACAACAATTTGGGTTTGATGGATTTCGTGAAGGACAACAAGCTGTTATTGAACATATCCTTTTAGGACGTTCCTCTTTAGCTATTTTCCCTACTGGCTCTGGTAAATCTTTGTGTTATCAATTTAGTGCCTTACAGCTAGCTAACGTTACTTTGGTTATCTCACCTTTATTAGCATTAATGAAAGATCAAATTGCTTTCCTCAAGGATAAAGGGATCAATGCCGCCAGTATTGATTCGAGTCAGAGTTACGATCAAAGTCAGCAAGTGATGCGAGACGTTCGAAGTGGCCATACTAAAATTTTAATGGTATCAGTTGAACGATTCAAAAATGAACGTTTTAGACAATTTCTCGCTTCTATTCAGATTTCTTTATTAGTGGTTGATGAGGCGCACTGTATTTCTGAGTGGGGTCATAACTTTCGACCTGACTACTTAAAAATACCGGTTTACTGCCAATCCTTTGCTATCCCTCAGGTATTGTTACTTACCGCTACGGCAACGGCTAAAGTCAAACAGGATATTGCTAAACACTTTGCTATTTCAGCGGAGCAAATTGTACAGACGGGGTTTTATCGACCCAATCTTGATATCAGTGTTAAGGCAACATTAGAACAAGATAAAAACATTGAATTATTGAATGCCATTCACCATCATCAAGGTGCTGGGATTATTTATGTGACGTTGCAAAAAACGGCAGAAGATGTGGCGCTGTATCTACGCTCACAGGGAGTTAATTGTACTGCATACCATGCAGGGTTAGATGCTGAAACCCGCCATCGGATCCAACAGCAATTTATGACAGGTCAAATCCCGATTATTGTCGCGACAATTGCATTTGGTATGGGAATAGACAAAAGCGATATTCGATTTGTCATTCACTACGATTTGCCAAAGTCTATTGAAAATTACAGCCAAGAGATTGGACGAGCAGGGCGAGATGGCCAGCTGTCTCATTGTGTCACTTTAGCTAACAAAGATGGTTTGAATACCATCGAGAATTTTGTTTATGGCGACACGCCTGAAGCTAGTGCAATACAAAAGCTTATCCAACATATTAGCCAAGAAACTGATAATGGTCAGTGGGAAATGCAAGAGTCTGCTATTTCAACCAGTACCAATATAAAGCTTTTACCGTTAAAGACCTTGCTTGTACAACTTGAGTTGGCGAATGTGTTAAAACCTAGCTTTGCTTACTTTGCTGAATTTAAATATCAATTTGTTCAAGATAAAGCGGCTGTCTTAGCGCAGTTTGATGAATCAAGACAAGCATTTTTAACTCAAATTTTTGCCCATACTCACTTTAAAAAAATATGGGGCCAGTTAAATTTTGACTCTCTTTATCAAGAGTTTGGTGCTGAAAGACAACGAGTTGTTGCTGCATTAGATTATTTGGCTGACAAGCAGATGATTCTTCTTGAAACTAAAAAAATTACCCAAGTTTTTGAAGTTAACAGCAGTAGGCTAGTTCAAGCAGATCTTGTTGCTCAACTCTCTCAATATTTTCAAAGCAATGAAGTAAAAGAAATCTCACGTCTTAATCAGTTGTTAAATTTTTTCGAATCAAAGACGTGTATCACAGCTCGTTTGAACCATTATTTTGATGATAATAGAGCCCCGCAGCAGTGTGGACATTGTAGCGTTTGTCGTGGTGAAGTTGCGATTTTGCCGCAAAAAAGTCATATAGCGTTAAATCAGTTAGCGAACGTTGAGCAGTATCTATCTGAATTTGTGTTGCATATGAACGCAAAAGGGCACTCAAGTATCTCTACTGCTGTAAAAGCTAAATTTCTTGCTGGTATGACATTGCCAATATTCGCTCGTATACGAGTGAAACAATTACCAGGATTTGGCTATTGTGGCGAGTATCGTTATCAAGAAATCATTCAGCTTATTGAAGAGCGTCGTTAATCTTAAAAGAAGCCAATATGAAGAATAAAGCCGTTGATGGTTTGCTCAAAAAACATGAAAAATTAAACCACCTTGAGGGGGGTAAAAGTTGTTTCGCACACCCAACGCGATAAAGACGAATGGGTATTACATACTTTAATGATCGACGGTTATGACGTGGCTTTCACTTTTAAGCGACCTAAAAAATATAAGTCGCTAAAAGATCAATTCGTTAGTTTAACGTATTATAAAGAAGAAAAGATGCTTGCAGGCTTTTCGATTGAAGTGATGCAAGTTGTTCGTGTCAAACGATTTTAACAACATAGCATCGTAGCCTGTCATACAGCTCCTGACTTAAAACATATATGACGCTAAGCTTATATAAATTAAAGTAACCATCACAGAGTCGATTATTGCCCTGCAAATTGATAAGTGTCTTTAACTTGCCAAACTCGATAACGTAGTTCAGCACCTTCAGGTAAATAGAATACCTTTGGCAGTCTGCTGTCATAATCAATCATCAAACTTTTGCCCATAGTGACGAATTTCATGGTTTTAGGATCTGGGCACATCATCATAGTTGTTGGACCGTCAGTGAGTTGCTCAACGCTATAATATTGATAACCCCAACCTTGTAAGCTAATTTTGTCTAATTTGCCTGATAAATGATGGCGATTACAATCCACCAGCTTATTTTGACCGATTTGTATCTCAATTTTATAGTCTGCTTCATTCTCAAGCGTGTCTAAAGACAGTATGTGTTGTACTTGATTCGCTGAAGGTTTAGGAAACATTTTTGCGGCGTCAACCACTTGGTAATTGTCCTGACTATATTTATAGGTGGTTATCATTTGTGGTTTCTCAAATTGATTTGGTACTGGACTTGTTGCAGCTGCCGAGAAAGTCATGGCTGTTAATAAACTGAGTGCAGAAAGTTTAGTTAGACTTTTTAATGTAGTATTCAGAATATTTTTCATATGGATTCTCACCTCTAAAATGCTAATGTAATACGATAGATTGATTCGATTGTTATTGATATAAACGGATGCTTTTTGAAAAAGGGTTTTATTTTTTCAATTTTTTTTCAATAACGTTTCACTCTCTGCTTTTTATAATGTTATGGTTGAATAAATAGTCTTAATTTTCAATATCTTTTATGTTGGATTAGGCTGTTAAGTATGATATTAATTTTATTAATATGCAGCATATAGCGTCAAAATAAAGCGCACTTGCTAGGATGTCGGTTCACATTTAAGTATGTAAGACACTAATGACATAGGATGTTAAATTGAATACTAACCTTGAAAACTCAGCGCAAATTTTACGCATGGCTGTTCCACAAATGTCAGCGCTAAATATTCCTGTTACGCCTGAAAACTATGCTATTTGGTATCAATATTATGCTGAAACCAACCTCAGTTTAAAACGTGCTATTGACGGTTTATTGGCTAACGAAGTTGAGTTTACTGCGTCAGTGAATCAAGGTCTTTACAATAATTTTATTCAAGAGCAATCTCCAGAGGTGATTGAGAATGTTCAGATAGAAACTCAAATCTTAATTAACAGCTTGCTGAATAAAATGGGCCAAATCTCAACTGGCACAGATGACTTTTCTACTCACTTATCTGAGTTTAGTCATGAATTACAGTCTGAACCTACGCCACAATTACTCAATACATTAGTGAATAACATCAGTGCTGAAGTCGAAAAGGTCGTTAGCTTAAATCATTCAATGAAAGCAGACTTAGCAACCTTAGGTGATGAATTAACTCAATTAAAAATGGACATGGATAATTTAAGCAAAGTGGCGATGACAGATGAGTTAACCTCATTAAATAACCGCCGAGCTTATGAAATATTTTCAACTGAGCAAGTGAGCTTATTTACTCAAAGCCAAATTCCATGTTGTTTGTTAATGGTAGATATTGACCACTTTAAGACTTTTAATGATACGCACGGACACTTAGTTGGTGACAAGGTATTGGCTTTTGTTGGCTTTGCTTTAAAGCAATCCGTTAAAGGAAATGATTTTGTTGCTCGTTACGGCGGGGAAGAGTTCGTGGTTATGCTTCCTAACACTGAATTTAAAGATGCGATGACAGTAGCAGAGAGTATCCGTGAACGTATTGCTATGAGGCAGCTCACCATAGGAAAAGAAAACAAACAGCAGTTAGGCCATATTACCGTGTCTATTGGTCTTGCTAATATTCAACCTGGTGATGACTCAGAAACGTTATTAAAACGTGCAGATGACATGCTTTATCAAGCTAAGTCATCAGGAAGGAATTGTGTAAAAGGTTAACTGTATGCAGGCGTTTAAGCTTGGATTCTTTTAGCACGCTTTCGGCAGTTTCTAAGCGATTATTTTGCTATCACTAGCGATCTCTTGCGATCAACTAGTGATAGCCGGTCTTTACTTGGTGCTAAACAGACAAGAGCAAAGCATTAACTGGTTCATCGCCCAGGTTTTATTGTCTTCTATGTTTTATCATTTTCAGGCTTAAGTGCCATATGCATTTTTATTAAATGCTCCTCCATATCAAAAGACACGGTAAAGCCTAGGTTTTTCGCTAAATTCGCCATACTGCGATTTTCAAACATTGTAAAACCAGCAAGGACTGGGGTATCTGAATCCTTGTAATAATTCACAAGTTTTTCAAGTAATAATCTGCCAAGACCAATACCTTGATAGTCGCCTCTGACGGCCATAGCAAACTCTGCTTCTGTATTATCAGGATCTGTTGATGCTCTAACAGCCCCCAAGGTTATTGATTCTCCATTTTCATCCATTGCGGTTGCAATAAAGGCCATTTCTCGAGCGTAATCGATTTGAGTTAGCACTGCCATTTCTTCATGGGTCATACGTGAGCGCACCCCAAAGTAACGTTTATAGCGGTCTTCGTCACTTAATGAGTTATCAAAGGCTAAATGCTTTGGTTCATCCTCGGGTAATATTGGTCTTAGCATGACCTCTTGACCATTTTTTAGTATCGCGGTTTGTTCAAGCTCTTTAGGGTAAGGCATGATGGCTAAACGTGTTTTTGGATCAATATCCATACTATTTAGCTTCATGTTTACATCAAGTAAGGTAATGGTTTCACCTGCCGCTAATACAGGGTTCAAATCCAGTGAAGCGATTTCTGGGCAATCAATGATTAAATGTGAAATTTGCGTAAGCATGACACATAGTGCATGCATATCTAGACCGAGTGGAAGATGCCGATCGCGCAGTTTATTGGATTTTAACGCCTGAATAACCATATAACGAGCGAGTGTCATATTTAAAGGTGGTAGGGCAACTGCGGCATCACGGGTGGGATCCCACTCAGAGCCTCCTTCACCTAAACAAATAGCAGGGCCAAAAACAGGGTCATTAATCACTGACACTCTGACTTCTTGTGCGCCTGCTGTCAGTGCCATTTTCTGCACTATCATGCCATCAATTTTGGCATCAGGATTGATTTCTTTAACACGGCTAACAATAGACTGCGCTGCTTGACGGACCTCATCATCGTTAGTTAGGTTTAGCATGACACCATGAACATCTGACTTATACATGAGATCCGGTGATTGTACTTTCAATGCCACTGGATAACCCACGTCATTGGCTAATTTGACGGCTGATTCAGCATTGTCAGCAAAACAGGTTTTAATGGTGTTAAGCCCATAAGCTTTTAAAATATCGCGTGTTTCATGGGTTTCTAATATGAATCTTTGTTCTTGCTGCGCCTTTTGCAGTAATCCACGAGCCACATTAACATTTGCAGGAATATTATCAGGAATAGATTGAGGTACCTCTTGGAGTAATCGTTGGTTACGACGATACTCAACCATATGCATAAAGGCTTTCACTGCGCCTTCAGGTGTTCGATAAGTTGGAATTCCCGCTTTATTAAAGATCTTTCTTGCCACATAGGCAGAGTCTTCACCACTCCAGTTAGTTAAGATGTTTAATTTATTGCGGTTTGTATGATTGCTGATTGTTGTTACTAAACTTTGTGCGATTTCATCGCTTTCTTCTAATGCAGACGGCGAATGTAGTACTAAAATAGCATCCATTTCTTGACTATCCATCAAGACTTCTAACACCTGAGTGTACCGCTTGCTATTGGCATCGCCAACAATATCTATGGGGTTTTGGCCTGACCATGTTGTGGGTAATAATGTGTTCAGCTTATCGACTGTTTCAGGCGATAGCTTGGCAAGCTTGCCACCTTTAATAATTAACTCATCTGCAGCAAGGACTGCAGGGCCTCCGCCATTACTGATGATCGCAACACGCTCACCTTTAAGCGGGGTTGAATGAGCTAAACTTTCAACTGCGGCAAATAATTCAATTAAGTCATTAACTCTTAACATACCCGCACGTCTAAACGCGGCTTCATATACAGCATCATTGCCTCCCATGCCTCCAGTATGAAGCATGGCTGCTTTTATGCCTTCTTGGCTGCGTCCTGACTTAATCACAAATATTGGTTTATTACGTGCAGCGGCTCGCGCCGCGGAAAGAAAGTGTCTTTTTTCACTGATAGAGTCGATATAGAGCATGATGGCACTGGTACGGCTATCTCGTCCTAAATAATCGAGTAATTCGTCAAAATCAATATCTGTCGCATCACCAAGGGAGATAAATGATGAAAAGCCAATATCTTTATTGTTGGCCCAATCCAGTACAGTGGTACATATTGCAGCGGACTGAGAGACAAAGGCTATTTTACCTTTTTTAGCACCACTGTGGGCTAAACTTGCATTTAACCCTATTGTAGGGATGATCATACCTAGGCTATTGGAGCCTAATATGCGCATGCCAAACCGTTTCGCATTTTGTAATGTGACTGAAAGTAAACTTTCGCCATTTTCATCATATTCATCAGCCATGCCAGAAGCCATGATGATGACGACTTTACAGCCGAATTGGGCTAAGGTTTCAACGATATTAGGTACTCTGCTTGCCCTAGTACAGATAATGGCAAGATCAGGTTTTATCGGTAAGGATTCAATATTAGGGTAAGCCAAAACGCCCATAACAGCGTCATATTTTGGGGTGACAGGCATTATCGGTCCAGAAAAACCGCTTCCGAGTAAGTTTTTCATTAATACTCGACCAGCACGTTTTTCGGTATTGGAGGCACCTATGACAGCGATTGATTTAGGCTTAAACAAGGTGTGAATACTTCGTTGACTCATATTGCCTCACTATCGAATTTATTGACTAACGTAACCCTAAAGCTGAATGGCGATTAGGCGTTAAATTTTGTTTTTATTATTTACCGCTTCTAATATCACTTTTTGACAAAGTTCAGACAGCCAGACAATTTTTGCTTCATGTCTTCTTGCTGCACTGGTAATGATAGCTAAGTCAACGGCCAAATTCTTATGTGCACCGTTCGATTCTAAATTAAATTGATACGAGTAATTATTTTTCAATAATTCCTGCTGAACCATATAGTTATCTACAATTATAGTAGGGTTTCGTTTCTCATCAAAGGCACGATATAGCTCTACATATTCGTTTAAGTCATCGACGATTAACTTAACGAACTCACCCTCTAAATTTCCACCTAATGATCCATAACCTGAAGCTATTTTTTTCTGATATAGCTGCTGGGGGCGATCTTTCAGTGTTTGTATACCAATATCGATTGAGCCTTCAATCAAACCATCATTACTGGTTTTACGCCATTGCCTTAATTCAATTACTGCGTTGGTTTCACGGCGAATGGTTTCGATTAACGCTTTACCCATCATCACCGCTAATGGCTCTCCGATATGGACTGTGATGTATTGCAGGTTTTTGGGATCAAAATATTCAGGCTCTAAAGCAATATTGATTTGTTCTATTGAGCTTTGAATCTTAGGCGCAATTTTATCGGCGTAACTGGTGGGCTGCAGACCGTTTGCTGTTCGGATAAACAAAGGGTCGTTTAGTTCTTCACGTAATTGTGCAAGTACTTTTGAAACAAACGACTGTGATCGTCCAAGTAGTTTGGCAGCACGTTGGGTTGAACCTGATTTATACAGGGTAATAAACACATTAAGTGCATTAAGATCCATAATATACCGATAAATAAGAACATCTTAATTTCATATTACATCATTAAAACATCAAACACAGTAGTGGCATTCGCTAATTTGTACATATGGAATATGCCTTATTCCAAATTTACATATAGAGGTTGTTAATATTCCATTTAGTTATCTTATTACCCCTTGGAGAATACATGTCAGAACAGCACGAACTTGCCACCATTCCAGAAGAAAAACCAAGCATAGCGCTTGTTATTGCTAAAAAAAGTATGTGGTTCATTATCGCCGTAGCAACAATCGGTTTGTTGAGTTATCTGTTTTCATTATTAACAGCTATTCATGGGAAATCATTACCCGAAAGTTACTTTGTTAATGGCTATCCATCCATTTTAGCGCTTCTGGATTCTGAGTTATTTATGGGGTTTGTGTTTGTCGTGACCGTCTCGATCATTTGCTACACATTACTTTTATTTTGGCGATTGCATGAAGTTGCAGTACACAAGGCTGAAGCCATGTCGAGTGCACACACGCAAATTGTATTTGCTTTGTCACTGTGTGGATTATTCATCGATAAAGCCTGGTGGGTTCTTGCCATAATCATTGCATTTGGTCGTTGGGATGTACTTGCCAATAGACTTTCAAGCATTATCAGCAACGGCATTAAAGGAGATAAGTAAATGAAAGAGATTATGCTCCCTTATGTATTAATCATTTGGTTACTGGTTAAACTTGGTGTTATACAGTGGAATCTAGCGAATGCTGTTCGCTCAGTTGGTTTAGGGTTCTTTATTGCCTTCATTCTATTTACGGCTCATCGTTTTTGGTCCCCAGCAGACTTAACTGACAGCTCAACGGTTAAAGCTCCTCATGCAGTGCTTAGTCCTTTGTTTGGTCAAGAAATCGAAGAGATTTTTGTTACTCATAACCAAATGGTTAAAAAAGGCGATTTGATTTACAAATTGGTGTCAGTCGACAGTGAAAAAGAAATCAGATCGTTAAAAGCGCAAAAAGCTGCTGAGCTTGCTAAGAAAGAAGCACTTAAACTGCGTATGGAAGCGCTAGAAGTGACGCTTAACAATGACAAACGCAACTTTGTTCGTGTCACAGACTTACGTGATTATGCCAGTGAAATGACACGAGATGACTTAGAAGCAAAAATACAATCTACGGAAGCTGAAATCGCATCAGTGGTTGCTGAGCTTGAAACTCATCGTGCGCAGTTACGCTCGTTTGATGCACAGATTGGTTCTGCTCAGTGGAATGATGAACGTCGTGAAATTAGAGCTCAATTTGACGGTCAACTTTCTATTACGAATGTGGCAGTAGGCAGTCGTATTGGTAACATGCACCTTTATGATACCTCTAAGAAGTTTTTAGAAATGCGAATTGCAGATCAATCGTATCGTTATATTAAGCCTGGCCAATTTGCCGAGTTTTACGTTGATGCTTTTCCTGGTGAGATATTTCGAGGTCGAGTGCACAGTGTGACTTCAGGTACAGGTGAGTCGATGATCAGCCCATTAGCAGGAACTCAGCAAGTCAGGCAACATGTTGGTAATAACGCTGGAAGTCATGGGCGTACAGTGGTTATTGAATTTGAAGAGCCAGAAGGCTATTCAATCCCGATTGGCGCGACAGGTTCAGGCTGGATATCGGCAGAAAAGCCAGCGAGTTTCTTAGGCTTCATGGATATTATTGGCGCTGCAACAGTCAGACTTAAAGCCCTTAAAGCTTACCTAAGCGCTTTGTAATAAGAAGTAATAGATAATTGCGGAAATATAAAAGGGAGCTTTGGCTCCCTTTTTTATGTGTTTTATGTGTATCACTTAGCGTGCTTACAATAAGATTCCCTAGAGCGTTAAAACAAATAACACCTTATTGACTTAACGCTTGATTTGAGGAAATGGTGTCATTATTAGTCGCCAATTTAATTTGCTTGTATTGCTGAAACACACTTTGAGCTAGAATTGTTATTGTCATCACTTGATATAAAATTCCAGACCATGACATCAAATATATTGAAAGCATTAAGTTCAATGCATTACTCACTAGCATAGCGGCGCGAAGTGCCATTCCTTTACAATAAAATAGACTTATACTCATTACCACTGCGGCAAAAACGGCGCACCATTCACTCCAATGTTCTGCCCACATTACTCCCTGTAAAATCGCTGCAGTAGCGAAGGTGACACTCATCATTAATGGCACGAATTCCGATTTCTTTGTATGGCCGAGTTGCTGGCAACAACGGAATCGAACCACATTTACAAGTTGATTCGCCATTCCAAGAAAGCTGCCTAGTAAACCTAAATGAATGGCTGTAAGAATGGATGCGAGCATATTGCTATGAATAAATTTGCAATCTTGTTTTTGGCTATTTGCCCACCAGCCGATAGCCATTGAAATGAAGCCTAGTAATTGCACAAAGAACAGTTGATTAAACGCAAACTCAGACACGCAGATGATACTCACTAAAAAATCGAAGGGCGTATTGTCTATATTTTCAGCAGTATTAATTTGATCTGAACGAGGTTTTCAGCTTTAGCCTCAATATTCAGCCTAAAAATAGTTGTTTTCTGATTTAGTGTGCTTCAAAGGTGTAAGGTTTGTTTTTGATGGGTAATGGCTTTGTTTGTTATTTGTTGCGCCTGCCGGGTTTGTGGTCGCTGTATATTATCCCGTTTTAATAACTACTCACGTTACTTCTTAATTGTTTTTCAACATTTCATTTAAACACTCACTTAACGACAACTGACCTTTGGGATATCTTGCCAACAGGTTGTGTATTGTGGGGTCAGTAGTTCTCTGCGCATATGCCATTTTCCAGTAATCCCTTGGGCGGCAACAAATATTGAGTCAGTGCCATAGCGCTGGTTAAGCTTATCGCAAACCTGCATGAGTGTCGGATCTTTGGCTGGAGTAAATAAATCTCCCTGTAAATGCTGTACCGGAGAAAGGTCAATAAGACCAATGCCAATTTTATAATACCGTGTATTTGGATTAAATAACTGACTCCCTATGGCTGTTGCATAACTAATGAGTTCGCATGTGTCATTGGTCGGAAATGCACAACGATAATGGTATTTAAAACCGGAAGGTTGCTCATCGTATGGAGAGTTTTTGGCAAAAATAAGGAGACTACTGGCTGCTGAACCTTGCAGCCTTGCTTTGGCGGCAGCGATGGCTGCATGTTTACTCAGGGCTTGCAGCAAAGATTCTCTATCAGTGATCCGCTGGCCAACACTGCGGGTGGAAAAAATTTGCTGCTTATCAGCTCTTGCGCTATCCCATCCTTTACATTGCTCGCCATTGAGCTCTCGCACCGTACGTTCTATTTCAATACTAAAATTTTTACGGGCGATTCCAGGCTGTAAGTTCGCTAATGCTAAAGCAGTATGAATCCCCATTGCCTGGAGTTTCTTACCTATTCTTGAGCCGATCCCCCAGACATCGGTGGCTTTCATGTTTGCTAGAATAGCGCGGCGCTCTTCATCGGACTCGATGCAGCAAACACCGTCATACCCAGCAAGCTTTTTGGCTGCGTGGTTGGCTACTTTAGCGAGTGTTAAGGTTTCGCCAATGCCAACACAAACCGCTAAACGCGTTTCTTTCCATACCGCTCTGCGAATAAGAGAGGCGTGATGGCTTAAACATGGAATTGCTGGGTAACTACGCTTAAAAGAGAGAAAAGATTCATCAATACTGTATATGTGCTGTTCGGGGGCGAAGCGACCAATGACATCCATCATGTTATGAGACAAAGAGGCATAAAGCTCATAATTAGAAGAAAGTGCAATAATCCCTAGTTTTTCACATTGATGTTTAACTTCAAAGTAAGGGCCAAATTTACCAATGCCTAATGCTTTAGCTTGACGGTTGGCCGCGACAATACAGCCGTCATTATTGGATAGGACAACAATAGGGCGTCCACGCCATTCAGGCCTAAACACTTGCTCTGCGCTGCAATAAAAAGAGTTGGCATCGACTAAGGCATACATGGGTTAACGACCCGACAATATTGGACTTTGACGATGACAACGTATTGAACGGATCACCACACCTTCAACAGTAAAGCTGTCATGTTCTTGAATCAGTACACTATGGTGATTGTCATTCGCTGATAACAATAATCGCCGCTGAGTATCAATTAATTTGCAGACGAAGCAGCCATTATAATTCGCCACAATAACATCGTGATTTTCCACAGTAACATGACGATCGACTATCAAAATGTCTTTATCAAAAATCCCTATCTTTTCCATTGAGTCGCCGCTGGCTTGACCAATAAATGTTGCGCTTGGGTGTTCAATCAGTAGCTCATCTAAACTGAGTGGTAGCTGTCGATATTCAGCAGCTGGGGACTCAAAACCTGTAATGCCAGCACTGGCAAAAATAGGGATCACATTCATAAATCTCACATCACAAAAAATAACTGTATATTTATACAGTATTATAGTGCTCCCCGTAAAATTGGCAATAATTTATCTAGTTTTGGCGGCTTTTTGAACGAAGCGTGCGTTTTGTGAACGGACTTTAGCTATGAGCGACAGAGGTCATATTGATAAGTGAGTAATAGGTATAGCGACTTGATAAATAAACAGGTCAAGTTGTAGAAAATACTGCCAGCTTGAGAAGTTAACTTTCTGTTCAGCTTAGGTTTAGCAAAATTCATTACTATAACAGTCAGATAATGATTATTTACTGTCGCTTAATAATATGAAATATGTGCCTTCTAGTTGTTCTTTGTCTCAATGAGGCGCGAAATGGTAACTAATGAGTTAGTGAGATGGATAAGATAGTGTCAATTAACCGGGCACATAATTGATTAAATCGGAGTGAGTATGAAAAAGTTAAAAACGATTACTGCATTTATTGCATTCAGTTTATTTTCAGTGGCTGCTAATGCCAGTTTTTCAACTCAGCAATCTGTGGTCATTCAAATAGACCAATCTATTGCCAATATCGATAGCGCTGTAAGCTGCTCAATAATTTACTCGCATACACCGTTAGCGTCAGAAGCAGACTTTTATAAAGGCATGGTTTACGAGAACTATTCTAACCTAGTTGAGCAATTAGTATTAACAGGTCAGACAGAACAACAAGCAAGGCAAATTGCGATGGAAAAGGTTGTGAGCCAAGCTACGCATATGGAAACCTTAATAAAAGAGCAAAAAGCCGATGGCAACAAGGCGCAATTCACTCAGTTATTAAAAACCACAGCAGTGCAAAACCAGTGTGTTCACTATGCTAGTAATAACTAGTTAATGGTTTTTCATCAATATCGGTAGCAATGACCATACGAATAAAAATATACCCGGTCACCACAATTGGTGACCGGGTATATTTATTTAGCAATGCCCTTATTTAACAAGGTGCTAAGTAAATTGTTAATGCAGTGAAGAGACTATTTTATCCTGATTAAAGCCCCTGATAAGCGTGCCATTAACTTGCAATAAAGGGATCCCTTGGCCGTTTAATGCTTGATAACGTTCATTAGCAGCGAAAGATTTCTCAATATCAAACTCTTGATAAGCAATGCCATTATCGTCAAAAAAGATACGTGCCTTTTGGCAGTACTTGCACCAAGCTGTTGCATACATAATAACTTCATTACTGGCGGCATAGGTGGCACGGATAGGCTCGACCGGTGATTGATTCCAGTGTTGGTAAGCGGCGTAAAGGACCAACAACACAAATAGCTTTTTCAATGAATACCTTCCATGGGCTCAATGGGCTTAAAAAATAATCGTAATTATATAAATATCGGGATGAAAATTAAACCGCTATTTCAACATGACTAAATAAGCGATTACGAATAAATAAAGTGGGGATAAGACTGTATTTATCTAGTGAATGTAAGCAATTAAATCATGCCAGATTCATATCTCTTTTAAGGATATTTTTTGCGGCAACGATATCAAATAAAAGCACTTTAAAATCAGTAGTGTGATTCGCATCAAATTAGCCTGTGACAGATTGTCGCACTGTCTACGCTTCTGATTGAGCAAAGCGAATTAATCTGCGAAAACGTTCATAGATAAATAATAAATGGACGTTGTAATGAAATTTAATACTTCAATTTTAGCTGCGCTGATTGCGGCATCTTTAACGCCAAACTTGGCAATAGCAGATCATACTACAAAGACCTGTGATGGTGAACAATGCGATGATTATATCGTTGTCACGGGTGAATTAATGAAAGAGCCATCTAAGGTTACTACCGATCCCAAAAAACCTCGCTTACCTTTACCTGCATACGATGGCGCAGGTTTCTTGAAAACGATACCAGGCTTTAGCATTAGTCGTAAGGGCGGCGCTGGTGGCGACCCTTCTTTGCGAGGAATGGGGGGATCACGGGTCAGTATTGTTGATGACGGCCAACATGTTTACGGTACCTGCGGTGGCCGTATGGATCCTCCAACCGCATATATTTATCCTGAAGCCTATGACGCCATTACTGTCATTAAAGGACCGCAAACGGTTAAATATGGTCCAGTGGGCTCAGCCGGAACCGTTTTATTTGAAAAAGAGCGCCATAGCTTTGTAGAAAAAGACATGGAAGGCCGATTGAGTATGACAGGCGGCAGCTTTGGCCGAAAAG
Organism: Shewanella sp. MMG014; assembly: GCF_018100775.1. Taxonomy (NCBI): domain Bacteria; kingdom Pseudomonadati; phylum Pseudomonadota; class Gammaproteobacteria; order Alteromonadales; family Shewanellaceae; genus Shewanella; species Shewanella sp. MMG014. The sequence goes on along the minus strand of NZ_JAGJDZ010000002.1, from coordinate 67,023 downwards.
ACTATTTGGTTGAAATGAAAGCTGGCACTGAGACGCATTATATTGACTTTGATATGAATAAATCCAAAAGCGATCACTATGAAGATGGCGATGGAAACACAATACAATCAAGTTATGATCGCAGTAATGTCAATGTGGCGCTTGGATGGACACCAGATGAAGATACCGTTGTTGAATTGGCCTATGGCAGTTCAAGTGGTGAAGCTGAATATGCAGACAGAGCAAATAAAGCACGCCAAATTGACAATGAAAACCTAACACTTTTGGCGAAACGAGACATTAACTCATCATGGTTAAACAACGTCGAATTTCAATTTTATTCCAATGAAAACGATCACATCATGGATCAATTTGATCAAGGAGTAAATGCTGGTACCAATGTGCGCCGTGAGACTACAGGAGGGCATCTTTGGTTGGATCTAGCGTTGAGTGATAAGTGGGAAACCCAAATCGGTATCGATTATATGGACAGTGCACATGAAGGCAGAAGCATAGACAAAGAGTTGGATAATGGCCTTGATGATCTATTGGCTAAGCCTTTTAACAAAAACATGAGCTATGAGAATATCGGCGTGTTTGTTGAAGCCAATTACCATATCAGTTATGCGACAAGCCAAGGAAAAATTTTAACAGGGTTAAGATTGGATCAATGGGATACCGAGTTACACGTGGGACAAAAAGGTCAGCGAGAGGATGATCTTGTCAGTGGTTTTATTCGTTACGAGCACATGTCTGGTCACAGTCAGTACTATGCAGGTGTTGGACGCGCTGAGCGCATTCCTGATTACTGGGAGTTTATGAAAGCTGATGATAGCAATATGGCCATTAAGGCATTTGATTTAGAACCTGAAAAAACAACCCAGCTTGATGTCGGTTGGATATATCAAAATGATTATGAAATCTCGACGGCATTTTATTATGGCAAGGTCGACGATTATATTTTAATTGATTCAAATGGGGCTAAAACATCTGCCTACAATGTTGATGCGACCATTTGGGGTGGTGAACTTGGTGTAATGTACCCCTTTAATGAACAATGGTCTGCACAAACGACGGTTAGCTACAGCCATGGCGACAATGACACCGCTGATACACCTCTTGGACAAATCTCGCCATTAGAAGGGCGTATATCAGTTAACTATGAATCGAATAATTGGACTGCTGGACTATTTTGGCGTCTTGTTGCAGCGCAAGATAGAGTTGCAGTAGGACAAGGTAATATATCGGGCCAAGATTTGGGTGAAAGTAGTGGCTTTGGCACCTTGTCGGTAAATGGATCGTGGAAGCATGATGACCTATTAGTCAGCTTTGGTGTTGAGAACCTGTTTGATCTAACCTACGCAGAACATATTAGTCGCTCAGGTGCAGGCAATGATATTCCTGGCAGTGAACCATTGTTTCAAGTTAATGAACCAGGTCGGACAGCTTGGATTAAAGTGGATTACACTTTTTAAACGAAAGTCGCCTTAACCAAAGATAAAAAAGGTTCAGCATAAGCTGAACCTTTTTGTTAGTACATCTATTATTGAGTCATTGTTTAGTCATTCACTTCTTGGACATTAATAACAAGTTGCTCCCAGTTACGTTGGTTATCAATGTCAAACTGTGCGCCTTGTTCATCAGCCCAAGTAAATCGTGTAATTGCAGAAGTTTTACTGGTTGCTTGATATAACCAATAAGCTTCGGCCTTGAGTGCGTCTTCAATCGGTTTATCAATAGACTCATACACAGTTTGCTTACATGCATTGATAGACTCTGCAGGAAACTGTGCAATACGTCTTGCAAGATTTTCTACGTATTCACCTATCTCATCTGGCTCAAGCGCTTTATTGATAGTGCCGTATGCTTCTGCTTCATCTGCAGTAAAATCACGTGCGCTAAGAATGATTTCAAGGGCTCTGCCAAGTCCTGCTTGTCTTGCCATTCGAGAAGCGCCACCACCACAAGGCAAAATACCCATGCCAACTTCCATTTGCATAAACTTGTATTTGCCGCGGGCAGCAAAACGCATATCACAAGCTAATGCAAACTCATGACCGCCACCACGAGCAAAGCCTTCTAATTTCGCGATGGTTGCTTGTGGTAAACGACTGATACGTTCTAATACAGATTGTAGATCGAGTAATTTCGCTTCGTCACGCGATACAGCATCCTTAGACATGTCTCTAAGTAAGTTGGTATCGTAATGACATACCCAAATTTCAGGATGAGCAGATTGAAACACCACGACTTTTATTTCTCTATCACGTTCAAGACGCAACGCTAAACTGTTTAAATCTGCTAGCATCTCTTGCCCTTGAACATTCACAGGGGGAAAATCGATAGTAACCCATGCAATTCCATTGTCTTTTTTCACATTAAAAGTTGTAAAGTGCTTATATTCCATTGTTGATGTCCTTGTAATGTCCTAGCATGAATGAATTATGTGGCTGAATAACACTTGGTTATCATCTGGTTCACATTCATAAAAAGTAGGCGATTGACTCAGCTAAGTGAATCCGAATTATTGATAAAGAGAATTTAGTATTTCTATTAACTAAATTAGGGCTATTTGGTGTTGTATTTGCTTAATCGGTCATTTAAGAATAAAAGTTTGGGATGGGCAGCTGTCATATGGCGAGTTGTAGAAGAAGGTTAAATAGGAACAAATAAATATGGACACAGAGAGCTTACGTCTATTTGTTAAGGTTGCAGAGTCATTGAGTATTAGTGCTGCTGGCAGAACCTTAGGAATATCCCCAGCCATTGCGTCTGCAAGGTTATCAAAACTTGAGAATCAATTAGGTACAGACCTATTACATCGCTCTACAAGGAAAGTGTCGTTATCAACAGAAGGCGAAGGCTTCTTGCCATATGCGAAAGAGATTTTAGTACAGCAAGATGCAGCCATGGCTGCCATTGGCAGTGAAATTAATGAAGTGAAAGGGCTACTAAGATTTACCGCATCAAATACCTTTGCACAATTGTATATTTTACCGGTTCTACCTGAGTTTTTAGCTAAGTATCCAGAGTTAGATTTAGAGCTGAGGTTGAGTGATACTGAAGTGAATCTGATAGAGCATGGCATAGACTTAGCGCTAAGAAACACAGAGGCGAAAGACAGTGGCTTAAGAGCACGCAAGTTAGCCGATGACCAACGTATTTTATGTGCATCACCCGACTATATCGCGGCGCATGGCACATTAGACACGCCCAAAGATTTAGTAGACCATCAGTTAATTGTATTTAAAGATGCTAAAGGCCGTAAACTGATTAGTGCCGCACAAGACGACCAGAACGAATATGTATTTCCGCCGGTAAATGGCAGAATTAGATTGAATTGCGATGACGGTACCAGTATGAAGTTAGCGACTGTGGCAGGAGCTGGGATATCAATGAATTCTTATTGGAGCGTTGCTGAAGATATAAAGCAAGGAAGCTTGATTAGAATATTGCCCGATTATAACGTCGATGATCATACTGCTATATGGCTGGTATACCCTAAGGCCAATGCGTTAAGCGCTAAGGTGAGGGTATTTATTGACTTTTTAGTTGAAAAACTAGGAGCGGCGGACTGGGATAATAGTTAATACAGATCCTATCTCTGCAATTACGTCAGCGACTAAGTCAGCGCGAACCTAAACTAAGTTAAACTCAGTCAAAACCGGTACACCGCTTGTAAAAAGCGATGCCGACCTATTTTAACGAGAGTGTCATTAATCGTTTTTTATAAAATCAAAAATGTTTTCGTTAAACCTTTAAAACGGTTATTACACTCTGACTAATTGTATTGGAAAACTTTGATTTGCATTCCATTGTCCAACATAAATATTGTCATCATCGTCGATACATAAGCCATGACAATGACGAAACACATCCCAGCTGGTATGCATAGGTTGAAGTTCACCGTTTACATACTCAGGCTGAGCACCGCCAAGATTAGCGACGACTTGATTGTGTTTATCAAATACACTGATGAAACCTGAGTTATCTGCATTTGTACCATTAATATGTGACCAACATACAGGCGCGAAAAAATGCTCTCCCTTAAAAACGGGTCCGCCTATATAGGCGCCTGGAACACTGATCGTATTAAGGTAATCTCCAGATAGAGAATATTGTTTTAATGCATGCTCAGCCCTAGAACTTATCAGCAGTGTCGGAGAAGCATCAGTAGGAGAGCTTGATACGAGTCGCTTATCAATGGCAATGCCATGGGTGTTTTGTAAATTTAGACGTGTATCAAGATTATCATGTCCGCCCCAATACCGAATAAACTGACCATTGCTGTCATATTGCAGTACATAATCAGAGCCATAGCCGTCAGTAATATATAAATCGCCATTATCAGCGATCGCGATATCAGTGGGACGAAAGGCTTGGTTAGGCTGATAAACGCCAATGGTTTGAGGATGGCTAATGGTATAAACGACTTGCCCTGTTAACGTCAGTTTGGCAATAAAACCAGTCTGAGGGATCACTCTTTCTAAGCCATTGGTTGGCGTCCATTGACGGTTAATGACCCAGCCACAATCAACAACATATAAAAAGTCTTCACCATTTTCATGGTTTATCTTTATTGCATGAGCTCCCGGAAATTGTCCGCCCCAAGCATCAATTAATTTGCCGTCTTTATTGTAAATAATAATATTATTTTGCGGATGATCGCTGACCATAATAATTCTGCCTTGTGAGTCAAACGCTAAGTCATGGCAGTTCTCAATAGGTAACTGTGAAGCGGTCATTTTATTCCATTGAGTATTAACTCGATAAGTGAACTCCCCCTGACCAATGATTAACCCATGAGGGTCAAACCTTGCATTATCACGGGAAGCTGGAATAGCTGTATTCATATTTTATCCTTGTAATATGCACTAAGTATTTTTAGTTAATTGTTAACAATGATAAATGTGTATAAGATAAAAACTGTTAGATATTTGCACTTATGTGTGCAGGACATTTGTTGAATAGTTCGATCTATTTAGCCAGATAAAACAGGGAGTCAAATGCACACGCGTAATAAAGCAGGCATACATTGCGAACCAATTTCCATTAAACCGGGATATCAATTTGAAGTTCATCGTGTGGCTTACCAACGAAATGAAGTGTATGCATGTATGATGCATTTTCATCAAGTTCATGAGTTTATTATTTTTGAAGATGTGCAAGGAATGTACTATCACTCACAAGGTCAGTCAGCGATCCAAAAAGGCGATGTGATATTTACCCCAGCACTAGAGACCCATGACTATGAGTTAACGGAGCATGCAAAAGCTTGGTGTATTATCCAGTTTATGCCGCAATTTTTAATTGATAATGGCTTGCTGTATGAAGAGGCGATACTAAGGCGTGGTTTACAACTACGTTTTAGTCAGCAAGATTGGCAAAGCATTCAACAACAAGTTAATTGGCTAGAGCAAAGCTATTTAGACGACCCATACAGCGTAAAAAGTGCAACTTTATTAAAATTAATCATTATTTGGCTTGTCGCCCAAGGTAAAGCGGTTTTACCCAATGCGGAGCGTGCTTTAGTGACCGACGCCTCGTACAAAAAACTCAGTCCTATTTTAAGCTTATTTAGAGAACAAGATGTGGTAGAGCTTACTTTAGTTGAAGCCGCAGCAATGTGTCACATTTCTACCTCGTACTTTTCTAGAATGTTTAAACGCACCTTTAACTGTAACTACTCGCAGTTTGTTGTACAGCATAAGCTGTATACCAGCGCACGTTGGTTAGGACAAAGTGAAAAAAGCATTACCCAAATAAGTTACGATCTTAACTTTTCAAACCCATCTCATTTTATTTCTATGTTTAAACGCTACTTCTCAAAGACACCAAATCAATATCGAAAAGCGCTCAGGAAACAGCTTAGTTAACAGCGATACTGACAAAATTAAACATAGTGTCAATTGTCACTTAAATGGTAAGTGTTGGATATTAGGCCATGTAACCGCTGTCATCGTCAGATAATTTAAACAGGTAGAACACTCGATTTTTGCAAACTTGAGTTTGACTCAATAAACAAATTAGCGCTAACAATTACTTTACATTTAAAAACCTCTTGTGTAGATTGTTAACAATAAACTGTTTTTAAGCTTCATTTAAAGGTGAGTCAATGACAAAGGAAGCCAATAAGATTGAGTCGGTTAAGGTTGAGTACTATCAAGTCCCTTTGGCTGAAGTCTTGTCTGATGCTAAGCATGGTGATCACACTCATTTTGAGTTGATTTTAACACGCATTAAAACGTCGAATGGTATAGAGGGCGTGGGATACACTTATACAGGAGGCAAGGGCGGAAGAGCTATCTATTCTTTACTAAATGATGAAATGAAGCCATTACTCATAGGTAAAGATGCGTCAGATATTATGGCGATATGGGATGAGCTTCAATGGCACTTTCACTATGTTGGCCGAGGTGGGTTATTAAGCTTTGCTATTTCTGCTGTAGATATTGCACTGTGGGACATTAAATGTAAAAACCTAGGTTTACCTTTGTGGAAAGTTGCTGGTGGCGTGAGTAACCAAGTTAATTGCTACGCTGGTGGCATTGATCTTAATTTTGACCATCAAAAGTTACTGAGCAATATTCAAACTTATTTAGATCGTGGCTTTGAAGCGGTAAAAATTAAAGTCGGTAAAAGCGATTACAAAGAAGACGTCAGACGTGTTGAAGCTGTACGGGAATTAATTGGACCTGATCGTATCTTCATGGTTGATGCAAATTATTCGATGACCAAAGAGCAAGCTATTCGTTTTGCTAATGCAATTGCCCATTGCGATATTAAGTGGTTTGAAGAGCCAACAATTCCAGATGACTATTTAGGCTATGCAGATATTGCAGATGCTATTGATATTCCATTGGCTATGGGTGAAAACCTACATACCATTCATGAGTTTACCTATGCAATTTCGCAATCTAAGTTAGGTTTTTTGCAACCTGACGCCTCAAATATTGGCGGCATAACAGGCTTTTTAATGGTGGCGCAACTGGCATACGCTAATAACATTCCAGTGTGTAGCCATGGTATGCATGAATTACACGTTAGTTTACTTGCCTCGCAGCCACATTCTGGTTACCTCGAAGTACATTCGTTTCCAATTGATGAATACACCACAACCCCTTTAAAAATCATTAATGGCAAAGCAGTCGCACCTGATATTCCAGGTACTGGCGTTGTTTTTGATGATGCATTATTAACTCCTCATTTAAAAATGAGCTCATAAGGTCAAGATTATGCAAGCTGCTCAATATATAGGTAATAAATCGTTTAGAGTTGTTGAATCACAAGCAATTAGTCCTGGTGATGATGAGGTACGTTTAAACGTAGGCTATGTTGGTATTTGTGGCACAGATATGCACATATACCATGGTGTAATGGACACTCGAGTGAATCCGCCGCACACGATAGGCCATGAAATTTCAGGCACCATTGCTGAAATTGGCAAAAATGTTACGGGGTATGAGGTTGGCGAGCGTGTTGTAGTGAGACCATTAGACTGGTGCGGAGAATGTCCAGCCTGTGATGCAGGGCATTCGCATGTTTGTCAAAACCTTAAATTTATGGGAATTGATACACCAGGCGCCTTTCAAAACTCGTGGACTGTAAAGTCTCGCACTTTACATAAACTGCCCGCAAACGTTAGCTTACAACAAGGTGCTTTGATAGAGCCTTTGTCTGTTGCCTGCCATGATGTCGCACGTTCACGTTTAACTGCGGGTGAAAAAGCCGTTGTTATTGGTGGCGGGCCAATTGGCCAGCTAGTTGCTTTAGTTGCAAAATCAGTTGGGGCAGAAGTGATTATTTCTGAGCCAAATGAAAGCCGTCGTGATTTTTCTAATAAGTTTGCTATTCCAACGGTGAACCCTATTGAGCAAGATCTTAAGGATTTTGTAGATACATGGACGCAAGGTAAAGGGGCTGATGTGGTGTTTGAAGTTTCTGGGGTACAACCTGCAGTTGATGCAATGGTCGATATCGCCTCAGTTCGTGGCCGTATATGTATGGTCGCAATACATGCACAAAAACCACAAGTCGATTTGTTTCAATTTTTTTGGAAAGAACTCGAGTTACTCGGTGCGAGAGTTTACGAACACGCAGATTTCGATATGGCAATTGATTTAGTTGCTTCAGGTAGCATAGATCTGGCGCCATTTATTACCTCTGTGAGCAAGTTAAGCCATATCAGTAATGCATTCGAGAATATGGATAACAACCCAACAGGAATGAAAGCACTTGTGTCATGTGCAGTAGAGTAAAGGAAGCATCATGCAAAATAATGTACTAAGTAAATTCGATTTAACTGGCAAGCTGGCCTTAGTGACCGGTTGTAGTCGTGGTATTGGTAAAGCCATGGCGGTTGCCTTAGCTGAAGCTGGTGCTGACATCATTGGTGTATCTGCTTCTTTAGCGGCGTCAGGTTCCGATGTTGAATCTGAAGTTACCGCTTTAGGTCGTCAATTCTATGCCTACCAGTGTGATTTTTCAGACCGAAAAAGCCTGTATCAATTTGTGGAAACAGTTAACGCCCAACATGACACCATTGATATTCTTGTGAATAATGCAGGTTCGATATTGCGTGAGCCAGCCATTGAACATCGCGATGAATACTGGGATAAAATCATGGAGATAAACTTAAACTCTCAGTTTATCCTCAGTCGTGAAATCGGCAAAAAAATGGTAGCACGTGGTGAAGGGAAGATTATTTTTACGGCTTCATTGCTCACATTTCAGGGTGGAATTACTGTTCCTGGTTACGCAGCGAGTAAGGGCGCAATTGGGCAACTGGCTAAGGCGCTTGCCAATGAATGGGCTGGCAAAGGCGTCAATGTAAATGCAATAGCTCCTGGGTATATTGCCACTGATAATACTGAAGCTCTCAGAGATGATCCCGTTCGTTCTAAATCAATATTAGAGCGTATTCCGCAAGGACGTTGGGGTACACCTGAAGACTTTAAAGGGCCTACGGTATTTTTAGCATCCGCTGCATCAGATTATATGAATGGCGGTATTTTATTGGTTGATGGCGGTTGGATGGGGAGATAGTCCAATGGAAATTAGAAATAAGGTAAACTTTATTAACGGTGAGTATGTGCCATCAAAAGCGGATGGCACTATTTCAGTGTTTTCACCGAGTACGGGTGAGCTTGTTGGTGTGATTCCCAAAGGCTGCGTTGATGATGCACAAGATGCATTAGAAATTGCCCAGCAAGCACAAAAAGGCTGGGCTAAGAAAACGCCAAGAGCCCGGGCAACCATCCTAAGAAAATTTGCCAGTGGTATTCGTCAAAGTGCCGAAGCGTTAGCGGAGTTGCTTGTAAAAGAGCAAGGCAAATTAATTGATGTTGCGCGCATGGAAGTTGAAGCAACAGCCACATTCGTTGAATATGCTTGCGATAATGCTTTGACGCTACAAGGTGATATTTTACCGTCAGATAATGAAAACGAAAAAATTTATATTCATAAAGTTCCCAAAGGGGTTGTGGTCGCAATTACAGCGTGGAATTTTCCATTAGCATTAGCAGGTCGTAAAATCGGTCCTGCATTAATTACTGGTAATGCCATTGTTGTTAAGCCTACACAAGAAACACCACTGGCTACGATGGAACTTGGCCGTATTGCTAACGAAGCAGGGATCCCTGCTGGCGTGCTGAATATTATAAATGGGAGTGGTTCCATTGTTGGTCAGCATTTATGTGAAAGCCCAATTACAGAGTTAATTACAATGACTGGCAGTACTCGAGCAGGTCAAATTATCTATCAAGCCAGTGGTAAGCACTTAACGCCAGTGATGTTAGAACTCGGCGGTAAAGCGCCCTTTATTGTGATGGAAGATGCTGATTTAGATAAAGCGGTAGATGATGCGCTGATTGCTCGCTTTGCTAATTGTGGTCAAGTGTGCACGTGTGCTGAACGTTTATATGTGCATGCGGATGTGTACGATACATTTATTGAAAAGTTTGTACCAAAGGTGAATGCGCTGAAAGTTGGTGATCCTATGGATTCAAATTCAGATATGGGCCCAAAAGTTAACCAGAGTGAAATCAAAAATATTCATACATTGGTAGAGAAGAGTATTGAACAAGGGGCGAAACTGGTGACAGGTGGCCAAGTCGCATCAGTTGCAGGTTTTGAAGGTGGTAATTGGTATGAGCCAACTGTGTTAGTGGATGTAGAGCAAGACAACATTTTAGTCCATGAAGAAACCTTTGGACCAGTACTTCCTATCATTAAAATTCACAGCATTGAAGATGCTATTACTTATACTAACGATAGTGAGTATGGATTATCAGCTTACTTGTACACCAAAAACCTTGATTATATTCATCAATCCATTGCAGAAATGGAAGTAGGTGAAGTGTATGTAAACCGTGGTTTGGGTGAGCAGCACCAGGGTTTTCACAATGGCTGGAAAATGAGTGGTGTCGGCGGTGAAGATGGTAAATATGGTCTTGAGCAATATGTAGAGAAAAAGACGGTATATTTTAACGAAGCCTAATATCTTCTAAATCAGAGTCCTAATATTGAGATTCAATAGAAATTATAGTGTTAACCAAAGCCAACTGTATCCCCTCCAGCAGTTGGTTTTTTTTGGGCTAGGTAAAGGTGTTACAGCCTGTTATCTTGGTTTTCGTAAATCTAGCCATGTTTACCCACAACCTAAGACCGTAAGCAGTATAATTAATAAAATAACTGATTAAATAGTTATTGAATATCAAATCAAACTAACAGTGAGCGCCAAAATCAACCCTAATCACCCCCAAATCAACGTGCGTATAAGGGATTAATCGTAGTAAAGTAATCAAAAGCAGTCACCGCTGGAGAAAACGTGAAAGATTATCAACTATTTCTATTTGATATGGATGGCACCTTAGTCAACTCTGAGCCACTCAAAGGTCAAGCTATAGCGAAGGCCTGTGCTGTATACGGTGCAAAAGTTGATTATCATCATTATCAAGAAGTGATGGGACAAAACTGGGGGATTGTGACTCAGTTCTTCTTCGATAAAGCGAATATTTCTCCAGATATTAATGAATTCAATGAGATATTTAAAAAACACTATCAAGCTTTGCTACTGCATGCGTTGCAGTTAACTCCTGGTGCACTTCAATATTTAACCTATCTACAATTACAAGGTAGAACTTGTGGGCTAGTGACGTCAGCCGCCAAGTGGATGGTCAATGATATTCTTCAAGCCCTCAATTTAACTGCCATGTTTGAAGTTATTATTACTAAAGAAGATGTTAGCAAGCATAAACCTGATCCTGCTGCTTATTTATTAGCCCTTAATAAATTATCAATGTCGCCAAACAATACCGTGATATTTGAAGATTCATTCGCCGGTATTAGTGCTGGAATAGCCAGTGGGTGTGATGTTATCGCGATACAACATGAATTTAATATTAACAATAATTTATTGGTGGCAAGCAAAGTGATAAGTGACTTTAGAGAATTGATTTTATAGCTTTTATAATTCATACAGATTTTTTAAATAGAGTGTGCAGCTGGACTGATAAAACCAAACTGCACCTGAACCTAAACTTTCACATTAACGTTTCATTTTACCCATTGTAATTAATTGGTTTGCGTTAACGTTATTCATTGTTTGCTCCGAACCATCTCGCCAGCGCACTTGTATCTTATCAATACGATCTTGGTTACCTAAACCAAAATGCACAATATTTTTCAAACTTTGTGAATGACTCGCACTGTCAGAACCGATCCATTTAAACTGAACTGTATTTGCGCTTGTCATGGTTTTGTTGTTTGAGAAGCGCTGCGGCGTGGCTTTGTTGCTTGTAAATATCCTTACCTCAGCTGCATGCGGGTCAATTCCAGACTTTGAATAGCCAACATGCATGAGTAAATATTGATGATGAATAGAATGAGTTGTTTGTTCGGTGTGATTGTCAGTAAGGAGTTGATCATTTAAACGGTTTTGATAAAGGTACCAACGGCCATTGTCATCGTCACCACTGAGTATATCGACATAACCATCTTGATTGTGATCAAATGCACTCCCCATATCGCCATGAGCATGACGATTTACCATGGTTGCGTTGTGACTTTCATGCGCTACAAAGCCCCTTGATGGTGTTGCATTATCGTCTATAGCTTGTATATGAGCCTTGTGGTGAGTGGGTAAATTGTTTTCGCTGAGGTTACTGTTTGGGGTGTTATCTAGTTCACTGAGATGAAGCGTGTTGAGCAACATAACATCATTGACTCGTTGTGTTAGCTCGCCAAAGCGATAAATAAAGAAATCATTGTAGCTATCGTTATTAAAATCAGCTGTGATAACGCCCCAATTGTTGTCATGGTGCTGCGCAGGAAGTAGGTGGCTTAGGTAAGTAAAGTGATCGCCATCGTTTCTAAGTAAAATATCGCTGACGCCTAAATCTTGTGGTATCCAATCATGTTCAACACTATCGACACCTATGATAGATGCTCGTAAATCCCAAGCAAGATTATCAGTTAATAACCATTCTAATCGCCATTGATCATCACCTAAATAACCTAAGTACCAGCCACTTTGAGATACAGATGAAGGAAACCCTAACGCTTGCTGAGGAGAAACGCTAATTTGCTTGTCAGGAAACCCTGTTGTGAGTCTTTCTGATGGGGTTTTATCTGCGCCTAAAAATAATGGAATAGTGATTTTATCTGCGCCACGGGGAAAATGATAAAAATCCGTTAATAAGATATCACTGCTTGCTTTAAAGCTTAATCCATCATGGCTTTTATTACCTTCATCACGTAAATCTAATCGTTGTTTTTGTTCGTTAAAAGACACCGCATTATTGGCAATTTGATAATGAACTTTACCTCTGGATAAGTAGTAATCCATATCGCCGTCATTATCGATATCAGCTTGTGCAATTGCCGTTACATGTGTCGTATCTGGATCTTTCCCTAAGTATTGGCTGGTGACATCTTTAAACGAAAAATCTATTTGTCCTAAAAGGACTGTTACAGGAGAATAGGGTGAAAATGCGATTAAATCAGCGATATGATCTTTGTTGATGTCAGTAACCATGACTCGTTCAGCATCAACTTGTTCAAAAGTAGGGCTCGATTTATAGATAAACTGGCCATTGCCAATGTTTTCAAAAATAATGTTTCTGGGGATAGTTTCTCCCATCATTTGCGCCGCGTTAATTTGTAAAAAATCTAAATCACCGTCTAAATCCAGATCAACCCAACGTACTGAACGGCCTCTAGCCCCCATTTGACTTAACCCTGATTGCTCAGTGACGTCAACAAACAAGCCGTTATCGTTACGAAGCAGTCGCTGCGGCTGTGGTTGTGTTCCATTACCGCCCCCTAAAGCTAATAATAGGTCATTGTCACCATCATTATCATAATCACCTAATGCAACACCATGGGCGTCAGCTTTTGCAAAAGGACTAGGCTGTTTGGCATATTGAACATGTGCCATCGGAGCAGGTGTTGCAGCGAGGCTTGATGTGAAAATTGCTATGGGTGTCGTATCATGGTTAGTCAAAACCATGTCGTAAAAGCCATCATTATTGATATCTGCAATACTGGGGCCGCCATATTTCCAAGCATCAGTGGTATGTAAATTAACCGCTTGGGTGACATTACTGAATCTGGGTTTGGTTAAGGTAATTGGAACTGGTAAGCCCGAGACCAAGTCAGTGTCTCTGTTATTCATAATGCCTAAGTCATTATCCAGTTGTTTGATGGAGGATGCCTGAGCAGGAAGATGTGCAACATCATTATCAGTGTTTTTAAATGAACCCGTTTCTGTTACTTGCTGACATCCCGTAATGAAAATAAAAGCCATAGGGTAGAGATAAGTCTTAATTGTCGCGCTAATAGTATTCAGTTGTTCCCAAGAATTACCGATAAGGTATTCTTCGTTCTGTGCAAACATATTCCATCCTTAGTGTTTATTTGTCATCAAAAAGTACGATTCAACACAGCAAAAAGTAGGTAACCAATTAGTCTAATAAACCTTAAAGATAGTTTTCTGATCAGAATAATACTTAAAAGCAAAAAATTGTTATCTTGACTGTCAGGCATTTGAGCCTTTTTAACTCGAATAATTGGTAAGTAGTTGTATATAAATCTAAAAAAATTCATTTTAGTAGAATTTATTAGATAATTCGTTGTATTAATAACTCACTTTTTTGTGTGTAAATTCACCACTTACGAACACCATATTGCACGTAATTGATAATTGTCAACAATTAACTAACTCCAAAAAACAGTTGACACAATGTTTAAAAAGTAGCTAGATTGTTAACAGGGTCAGGCTTCGCTATGCCGTTGGCAATGTCATTTACATTGTTCTTGTGAGCAAGACACCTTTTAAACCAAATAATAAGAAGGTTTTAAGATGAAACAGTGTAAGTTCAAACTCAACGCGTTATCTGCAGCAATGATCATTGCTACCAGTACAGGCGTACAGGCTGATGACCTAGCCGCTGACACACAAGCACAAGAAACTGAAGTCATTCAGGTCAAAGGGATCAGAAGCTCGTTGACCAAATCCGCGTCAACTAAACGTTATTCAGATGGTGTTGTAGATGCCATTAGTGCAGAAGATATAGGTAAGTTACCCGATACTAACTTAGCAGAATCTTTACAACGGATAGCGGGTGTATCTATTGACCGAGCAAACAACGAAGGTAACAAGGTTACGGTTCGTGGTTTTGGTCCAGAATTTAATTTGGTGACGCTAAATGGTCGTCAAATGCCAAACTCGTCAGCATTACAATCAGAAGGGGTGTCTCGTAGCTTTAACTTCCGTGAAATCGCAGCTGAAAGCGTTTCTGGAGTGAATGTTTATAAGACAGGTAAAGCTGACATCACGTCAGGTGGTATTGGGGCAACAATAGATATTACCACTGCAAGACCGTTTGATTATGACGGCTTTAAAGCATTTGTGAGTGCGAAAGGTATTTACGATACTAGTGTTGAAACTGGTGATTCTGTGACGCCCGAAATTTCGGGCATGATTAGCCAAACCTTTGCAGATGACAAGGTTGGCTTTTTATTATCTGCCTCTCATGCTGAGCGTGACAGTCATACTGATATAGTGGGTACAGATGGCTGGGTAAGAAACCGCAGCAGAGATAATGTTGATTTGTCTGCAATTGATACCAATAAAAACCCAGAACAAGCCATTTGGACACCTTGGACAGCTAAAACAGAACTACTAGATACAGAGCGTACTCGCCAAAATGCACAAGCTGTGCTGCAAATTCAGCCTGTTGATTCTGTCATTGCGACGGTTGATTACACTATTTCTCGATTCGAGCAAACCAGTTATACCAATCGTTCAGCATTTTGGTTTGATAACCCAAGCGGGGCAGCAAATGCAAATGGCACACTTTGGAACCCTCGAGATCAAGACGATGAATTAAACTTCTGGGCTTGGGAATATTATGAAGAAAAAGAAAATGATTCGTTAGGTCTAAACATAGAATGGCAAGCAACAGATACATTAAAGTTTGAACTTGATGTTCATGATTCAACATCTAAATCAAATCCTGATGGTCAAACAGCTGAAACCCTTGCGAACCTTAAAAACCCTTCGGGTTCAGTTGCATTAATTGGTGCAAACTTCATTGGTGATATTCCAGAAGTCATTGTTGATGATTCTAATTTACCAGGCGGCGCATATAACAAAGACAATATTGTCTCTGATTTATATCAAAAGCGTGGTTATTCAATGGATAACAACATTAAGCAATATCGTTTTTCTGGTACATGGGAAAACGAAGCGTCTGACAGTGCGTTAACCAAAATCAACTTTGGTATCATGAATACGGACTATACGATTGATACACGCTTAAGTGAGGTGTTTTCTTTTGTCGATGTTCCTCTTGACGACCTTGATTTAGGTTTCATTCCTTTAGGTGACACTGCTGATCAATTCCCTGGGGCGAATAACCTTTTCCCATATATCTCTCAATATGATGTTCACCAATTTATCGATATTGTCAAAGCAGAAGGTTTATTTGCTGAACCGAATATCAAAACAAACGGAGTTAATGAAGAAACGTTAGCAGCATATTTATCATTTGATTTTGATACTGAGTTTAATGATATGCCTGTCAAAATGAATGTAGGTGTACGTTACGAAGATACTGACGTTACAGCATACTCAGTACAAAATGGCATCATTGCAATGAATTATCGCCATGCACAGGAGTTGCGACCTGTATATGATGATACGCCTACGGCTGAAGAGCTAACCGGTAGCTATACTCGCATCTTGCCGAATTTTGACTTTAATATGTCAGTCACAGATGAACTCGTAACACGCTTCTCATATAGCCGAACCTTATCTCGTGCTGGTATCAGTGCAATGTTCCCTGCGACCAATGTATCAGCAAGACCTGGTGGGCCATTTAATGCCTCACAAGGTAACCCGAATTTGCTGCCAATTACCTCTGACAACTTTGATTTGTCGTTGGAGTGGTACTTTGATGATGGCAGTTTTGCCTCTGCAGGTTACTTTAAAAAATACGTAGAAAACTTCATCGGTGCTGGCACAGAAAACAGATCGATCAATGACGTTAACGGTCAAGCGTTAACAGATCCAAGTGTTAACCCAAGAGCGGGTTGTCCTGATGCCTCTGATACGCCGAACCCTAACTGTTTAGGTCAGGCTACCGATCCAGTGATTACTTGGGAAGTGGCAACACCAGATAACCTACAAAATCGTGAAGTAGACGGTTGGGAGCTTAATGCTCAATACATGTTCTGGGATAGTGGTTTTGGCGCAGTTGCTAACTACACCATTGTTAACAGTGATGAATCGTTTGACCCTTATAATTTTGATCAAACCATTGCATTAACAGGTTTAAGTGACTCGGGTAACTTGGTCGCATTTTATGAAAATGATAGTTTCCAAGCGCGTATCGCTTATAACTGGCGTGATGAGTTCTTACTCGCTTTAGGTAATGAGCCAACATTTACTGAGGCGTATGGTCAACTTGATTTAAGTCTCAGCTACGATATCAATGATACATTCACTGTATCGTTTGATGGCTTAAACTTAACTGACGAAACAGTAAGACGCTATGGTCGTTTTGAAGAGCAGTTATTAGCTGCAGAACAATACGGTCCACGTTATACCGTTGGCATCAGTGCTAAGTTTTAATCAGTATCTCAACGCTTATGTCAATTTTATATAAGCAAGGTATCAGTCCAAATCATCAAGACAACATCTTGCTGACTCGGGCTGGTATTCTAGGTCTGATGATTAAAATTGTTCGCTAAAATCCAATGTGGTTGCCATATGTATGGTAACCACATTTTTATTTATAAATAACAGTTAAAAGTTTTCACAACAAGAATTGGAGTTAATATGCCTAATCCAATCGACTCGGTTAACACCGCGAATGCGGCCAATGAACAGTCTAAAAATATTCAACATATTGTCATTGTTGGTGGTGGTAGTGCTGGTTGGATAACCGCTGGAACCATAGCAGCTAAACTTAACAATACCTTTGCTGGTCAGTACTCTGTTACCTTGGTTGAATCTGCCAACGTTGCACCAATTGGGGTCGGCGAGGGAACGTGGCCAACAATGAGAACGACGTTAAAAAAAATGGGGATCCGAGAAACAGACTTTATTAAACAATGTCATGTATCTTTCAAACAGGGGGCAAAGTTTGCTAAATGGGTGACAGGTAAACAGGATGACTATTATTATCATCCATTGATGTTGCCAGAAGGGAATAACGCTGAAAACACTATTCGTCAGTGGTTTACTACCGATTATAGCGATTCACTTTCTACATCCTTGAGTCCACAGGAATCACTGTGTGAAGCCGGCCTTGCTCCTAAATACATAACAACGGCTGAATATGATGCTGAAGCTAATTATGCCTATCATTTGGATGCTGGTAAGTTTTCTGAATTTTTAAAAAACCATTGTGTGAATAAACTGGATGTACGTCACCTCGTAACAGATGTGGTTGCCATAAATAATGATGATTATGGTTATATTGATTCGTTAACCACTGAAGACGAAGGTGATATTCATGGCGATTTGTTCATTGATTGTACAGGCTTTAACTCATTATTACTGGGCAAGCATTTTGATGTGCCATTTAAAAGCTGCAAAGACATTTTGTTTGTGGATTCTGCTATAGCTGTTCAAGTTCCTTATGAAAGTGAGCAATCGTCTATTGCTTCACATACCATTTCAACTGCGCAGTCTTGTGGGTGGATTTGGGATATTGGTCTGTCAAATAGACGGGGGGTTGGCCATGTTTATGCTAGTCAGTACATTAGCGAGCAAGAAGCTTTAAATGAGTTAAAAACGTATTTAGCTGACTCTGTAGATGACGTTGAGTCATTATCGTTTCGAAAAATTCCAATCAACCCTGGTCATAGGGAAAAGTTCTGGCATAAAAACTGTGTCGCTGTGGGTTTATCTGCTGGTTTTTTAGAACCGTTAGAGGCGTCTGCACTACTATTAGTAGAAATATCAGCGGCAATGATTGCAGAACAATTACCTGCTAACCGTGAAGCGATGGAAATTGTTGCCCAAC
Organism: Shewanella sp. MMG014; assembly: GCF_018100775.1. NCBI lineage: Bacteria > Pseudomonadati > Pseudomonadota > Gammaproteobacteria > Alteromonadales > Shewanellaceae > Shewanella > Shewanella sp. MMG014. Next base: position 48,508 of record NZ_JAGJDZ010000002.1, on the reverse strand, counting down.
GTTTTAATGATACATTTTTATATCGATGGGAACGAATTATTGATTTTCTAAAATTGCATTACATGTTGAATCAGCGCAATGACAGTGCTTTTTGGATAGATAACCGGAAGGCTGCGTCAATTCCAGACAGTTTACAGACCCTATTAACGTTATGGCAGACGCAAGTGCCGTCTGATAATGATTTTATTCATGCTACAGAGGTTTTCCCTGCAGCGAGTTATCAATATGTGCTTTATGGAATGGGCTTTAATACACAAAGTGCTCCCTGGGCACTTAATGAAAAACAACAAGACTTAGCGCAAACTCAATTCAACCTAACAAAGCAAAAAACGCAGCAGTTAATGAATACATTACCGAGTAATCGGGCACTGCTTAATTTAATTCATCAGTATGGTTTACAAAAAATATAATAAACCCGAGGGATCATAATGAATAATGTAATAGTCGACCCTAAACAACATCTTAATACCGCCGTGCTAACCCAATATGGCAAACAATTTGGCGATAATGTCCATTATGTGCCAGTTATTGCTGATGAATTAAGAAAGCTTGTGATTGAATACCCCTGTTGTTTACTTAAAAACAATCAAACAGGTCAATTTGGATTACATGCTTTATTGGGGTTTGAGCCAGGTGAAAATCTGTTTCTAACTAAGGATAATTGGGATGCAACTACGATCCCTATGCATGTGAAACGACAGCCTTTCATGCTTGCCCGATTACGTGGCGCTGACAACGAGTCACTAAACACCGACAATACCGCATTAACTATCGATATGAACGCGAAACGCGTTGTTGAAATCCCTTGCTCTAATGTCGATGCGAAGCGATTGTTTGAGAATGATGGTTCAGCCAGTGCCTATTTAAAGGACATGCATCAGCTAGTGTATCAATTGGCACAAGGGATCATAAAAACAGATGCGTTTATTACAACACTGATTGAACTCGACTTAATTGAGGCTGTTGAAGTCTCTGTAACATTCATTGATGGACAACAGCATACGTTTAATGGCTTATATGTCATTAATGAGACTGAGTTAATCAACTTAACACCCGCAGCATTGACTGAGTTAACTAAGCAAGGGTACTTGCAAGCATGTTATTTAATGATTGCGTCGATGGGAAATATACAAAAGTTGATAAAGTTAAAAAACCAACAATTACAACAGGCTAAATCTGAAGGATAGTTTTCAGTAACAGCTGACAAAAGGCTATTAAAAAGAGCTGAACACCTTGTGTCAGCTCTGTAGTAAATTCCTATTCAAACTTATCATTAACAAGCGTAATGATTATTTATACTCTATAACACGGGCTATGAAGGTAAATTTACCAGAGTCATTACGATAATCACGATACAAATCAACAGAAAAAGCGGTTGGTTTGTCAGCATCTATCCTTGCCGCTATTTTATGACTCAATGCATCAATATCAACTTCATTATAGATATAGAATTTTTTAACTTTTTCTAAACCGTGTTCTTTGGCCTCGTGGCTAGTTACGTAGATTTCACTGTAGATGTCAGTAATAAATCCCTGATAAGTGACGCTTTCAAAACTTGCATCTTCATCTACCGTAATAAAAATATCCGTTTGCTCATCGACAACGGTAAGTTGTTCCATAGCAGAATTAAGTTTATCGGTTGATGCTTGATTAGATTCTGCTTGCGCACCTGCACTTAACGTCATCATTGTTAGCGCTATTATTGTTTTCTTCATCATTTAAATACCTAGTCATTCAGCTTCAAAAGTGCTGTAGTTCGAATATCGGTATGTTACAAACAATAAAGGGCTTAGCAGAATCAGTTATGTAGGATTGAACCCTTCAAAAAGCAACATGTAATCAATTAAAATAGTTTAGTTGTTTGTTGTCTTATTTGTTAACCGAGGTTAAACGAGAACAGCAATTTTAAAATATTGTCATGTTTTTTAAAAATAGGTTTGTATCTGGTTTTACTTTGACAGTTACCGATTAATGGTTTTGCTGCGACGGTCAAAGGCCTGATAATTAGTCAATAATCTCCATTGACTAAGATTTTTATTTAGCCTACGGTGTACTCTTATTTTGTAAGGGTGGGGCGTTTAAATGTATAAAGCAGTGGCTATTTGTATCATTGGGTTAAGTTTATCCGGTTGTGATATTTTAGAAGAGTTAGTTCATCCATCGCCTACAGATCCAGAAGCCAAAATTGATTCTGGCTTTAAAGACCAAGCTGCACAACTCGGTTTAAGTGAAGCTGTTATTAATCGCCTATGTACTGCAACTAAAAAAATAGAAACTCATTGTATAAATGTCGTTAATGCGAATAACGTGAGAGAAGTAAAAGTTGAATACACCATGGAAGAAGCCGTTATCAGTAATGGTAATGCTAAATCGTATAATGTCAGTCGTGTTGTTTTTCACCTTGAAACAGATGACAGTGCTTCGAAAGTCTTTTTTGAAAATAGCCGTACTTACAAACAAGATAATGGTTACAGCTACACTTGGTCAGAGCCTGAAGGTTATGACGTAGCGAACTTAGTGCTCAGTAGTGATTCAGAGAATCCAATTGCGTTAGCTAACATGACAACAATCGACGCCATTTCAACTTCTGAACTATCAGAAATTGCCTACACTGAGTTAAGTAATGATGAATATAAATTAGTGGCTGGTGCTGAGATTATGGATGATATCAGTATCGTAGAGTTCCCTTCATTGACCTATGTGTTAACAGCTGATGGTGAAACCGAAGAGGAAGATACTAGCTTCGCTATGTACACTGGTGGTCACGCGAATATACTTGGTAATTTCGCGCCAGTAATTGCAGATGCAATTGAACAAGTTTGGTATTAACTTAGTTAGCATAGTTGTTTTTATCATTTTAAGCGGCCGCAAGGCCGTTTTTCATTTTCATTAACGCCCGAAAATAAAAGGCTATATAAGTCCGATGCGGTTAGATAAGTTTGTGCTTCGTAGTACACAATTGAATAAACAACAGGTAGTGAATGTCATTGAGTCGGGATTAGTCGAGGTTAATCAACAAGTCATTACTGACTGTGCAATTCAAGTACACGAAAACAATCATATAACTTACACTGATAAACGGTTAACGCCACGGCCTTTTAGGTATCTTTTACTGCACAAAACACCTGATACATTGTGCTCAAATGTTGATGGTGAATACCCATCTGTATTTAATGACATCGATATCGAAAATAAAGATGAGCTACACATTGTGGGTCGCTTGGATGCTGACACATCTGGTTTGGTATTAATTACTGACGATGGCCGTTGGTCCTTTAATATTACTCGACCAGATATGCATTGCCCCAAAGTGTATCGGGTTACATTAGCAAAACCGATCACTGAAGATGCGATAACTAAATTAGAACAAGGACTGTTATTACAGGGGGAGTCAACTAGCACAAGACCCGCTAAGATAATTAAAATTGATGACTTACACGTGCTATTAACGATTACTGAAGGGCGCTACCATCAAGTTAAACGAATGTTTTTTGCTGTAGGAAACAGAGTCAATCAACTACATCGTGAAAAAATTGGTGCCGTATCATTGGATGTTGAACCAAAGCAATGGCGTCATTTAACGGCCTCTGAAATTAGTTCCTTCGGAATGTATAGCCAACAAGCATAATGCGTCAATATGGGTTTATTAAACTCTCCGTTATCTAATATCTACCCAATCAGTTATTATGGTGTTCTTCTTATCCAGGTGTTGATGCTAATCAATATCAAGTGAGCACATGAAAATAGACATCAACGAAATTCCGAGCCAAACCCTAAATGAGATTGATCCCAACGCAACGTGCATCACTTGCAAGGCTTGCTGCTGTAGATTAGAAGTAATGATAATTTCTGATACCGGCGTACCCGATGAATACATCAGTGAAGATAGTTGGGGAGGGCAAGTAATGAAGCGTCTGGATGATGGTTGGTGCGCAGCTGTTGATCGAGGCACATTGATGTGCACGATTTATGAAAATAGGCCTTGGATATGCAGAGAGTTTGAAATGGGTTCTTTTGAATGTGTTGAAGAGCGAAAACAGTTAACAGTTGAAGATTAAAAGCGTTTTAGGCTATTCTCTTGCTGCGCCAAACTTAATAACAAAGGATATGTATCTTAATGAATGGTATGCAATTTATTATAGAGTTATTGGATAAACTCGCTTGGCCTTTAGTGTTTGTATTTTGCGTTTTGATGTTACAAAAACCCATCGCTCGTTTAATCCCTTTGGCTAGAAAACTAAAGTTTAAAGACTTTGAAGTTGAATTTGGCCAAGAATTAAAGGCTGTATCAAAACATGCACAAGGGGCTTTTCCTGAGCTTAAACAAAATAAAAAAGCAATTTTGATTGCCTCTGTAGATAACTTACCTAGCTCCTCAATTCTAGAAGCTTGGCGAGAGGTTGATGATGCAGCTGAAAACCTGATAATAGCAAAGCTCGATAACGTGGATCTTGAATCTAGTACTCGCTACAAATTAATTGAAGAAACCCTGATTTCACAGCATTTAGTTGATACTAAAAAAGCTAAACTATTTAATGAATTACGTCAGCTACGTAACAAAGTTGCCCATGCAAAAGATTATCAGGTTGGTAAATTAGAAGCGGTACAGTATATCGAGCTGTGTTTTGTATTGGTTGATCACTTTAATCAACTTTTAAACCAAGAATCACGAGCTCATAATAACGTTAAATAAACACTTTATATTAATGGCACTTAACACTCATGATTTAAAAGCGCCCATACTTCGCTAACCTATGATTGCTATGTTTTAGCATGGCAGTCACGACCTTGTTAGCATTGGGTGCTGTCGGTTAAATCACTTTTGCTATTACTCTACTTTAAATTGTTGATTGGTTCCGTTATAGCAGCTCCACTGAGTCAGAGAAGCGCCATCATTGGTGGATTTACCGGCGATATCAAGACACTTATTACTGACTTTGCTGATTATCTCGTAATATCCATCACCTTTATCTGCTAAATTCCACATTTGGTTTTGATTACTACTATTACACACCCACTGTTGAATTTTAGCGCCATTACTTGTGCTACCGGCAGATAAATCTAAACATAAATTGCTAACGTTTGATTTTATCGTGTAAAAGCCATTACTTAATTGGTTAAGAGTGAATTTCTGAGCATTGGTGTTAGTACATGAAGCTTGCTGATACTGAGAGCCGTTATAGGTTTGACTATTGATAACATCAATACACTTATTACTGTGCTTAGCGACAAGGTTGTACTGAGTATTTGGTTCTATACTGCCATCATTGCCACCATTATCGCCTCCAGAGCCGCCATTACTAACTGGTTGATAAACTCGTATCCAATCAACATACATTTTGTTTTTGCTTTGATCGGCAAGATCAGCATCCGTTGCCACGTTGCCAGCTTCTGAGCGCCATGAATGATCTTCAGTATCCAATATAATGAACATCTCTTCATTCATCGTATATTGGTTTTTGTCCATGATGGCACCAGTATAATCTTTATCCTTCATTACGACTTCAGCCCATGAGCCTTGAGGGGTTTCTTGTCCATCAATATAAAAAGTTACATCGGTAGGGCTTTTCCAATAAGCGCCAAAGCGATGGAACCCTTCACGCCAATAGTTTCCCCAAGTGGGAGTATTATGGGTTTGGTCGTTAAAGTCACTTCGTATGCTGTTATCACTATTGCGTAAAAAGACATGAAAGTTGGTTGACATATTTTGAGTAAACCAGGTTTCACGAGACCCACCATATACTTCTAGAATATCAATTTCCCGTTCGTCATTTTCACTCAGGAGCCAGAAATTGGAAGATAACTCTAAGTTACTAACCTTGATGTTAGCTTCAAGGAATATAGGATACTTAACTTTTGTTTTAGAGGTAATCACACCCGCATTAACTAAGTTTGGCGCTTTACGTGAGGCACTAATAATTAAATTACCATCAGAAACCCATGATTCGTTTTGACTCCATCGAGTTAAACCAGGGCCTTCCCAATTATTAAAGTAGGTATCATTCCATTTACTGTTAAAAGTGGCATTTTTACCTTGATAATTAAATGAATCAGAATATTGTTCATTTAGTTGCCAAACTAAACCGTTACCAGGATCCGCAGGTAATGGAATATTATCCCAATCAGCTGCAATACAAACACTGGTTAATGCACTGGTGGCCATCAAAGTAGTAGCATAGATAACATTCATACTAGGTTTCATAAATTTCCCTTTCTTATGAAGAACACTTTCTTGTAAAAAGTGTTTAACTAATGGCTATTTTTGATTAAACAAAAATAGATCCAGCCAGATTGAATACCACTTACAAACTGACAAGATGTGTTCAGCTCCTGCTTGCTATAAAAGCAAGAGCATGATTAATCAGAAATAAACTGAACGAATAAAAATAGTCTTATCAGTTATTCAAAATGATTCAGTGGTTTTGATTGAGCAAAATATTGCATTGAAATTGAGGTAATGAACCCGCCGTCATCTTCGAACTTAACGTCGATATCATTGTTTATATCTAGGTAGGTATTTGGGATTGGGATTTCAATAACCCCAAAATATTGCAGTCTTCCTTGACCTTGATTGTATTGATCATACCCGCGGTAATCGGGGTTTACACTGATAGGGTTGCCATTCACGGTTACCGTTGGTTGTAATGATTTACCATGCTCACGACCAAGTCCTAGGCGAAGTAAGGCTTCACCTGTTTCAGCAATCACAACATTATTTATTGAAAATATTTCAGCCTTGTTAGCCGTAATCGACCGCTTATAAGTCTCAGCATAATATTTGGTTTCAATTTGCTGGTGAGCTAACTCAACGGCGTCAAGTAGTTCGAGTTTTATGATTACCGTGCTTTCACTCTCAATCGTATATTCGGCTAATTCATCAAGTGTTATTAAGTCGGTTTCGTTTAGTGATGTTTGGTTGTTATTATGCGTTAACTGTTTGATACTAATTTTATTTATCTTATCTTTATCTATTCCTAGTACAGACACATCGACCATTTTGTGCGTTTTTTCAAGACTGTTAATTATTAAAAAAGCATTATTGCCATCAACATAAGCATCTAATTGGAAATCACTGTCGTTTGAGTAACTGTCGACCCTAGTGCCATTCACTTCTGACCAAAGTTGATAAAACTTAACCATGTCGGTATAAACATATTCATCGCCACTTTGACCTTCAATCTCCTTCTTTTGTCGCATTAAACGTGTGTAATAGGGAACAGTTTCGCTTTCTCGTCCCCATTCAGCTTTTACTGGAATGAAGGGAATGGCCATTTCAATGTTATCTGCACGTTCTAAAAATGACATTAATTGGCTGTTGATGGCTCTTAAATGATACCAATCCCGTTCAGCTAACCATGGTTGATTAAATAGCCCATGTACTTGAGCACCATATTCTGAAACTAAAAATGGTTTTACTTCTCCTAATGTCAGGTACATGTAATGTTCAAGCATATCAAACGTCGCTTCAATGTTACTTCCAGAGCGTAATTCTTCACGATTTTGAAATGAAGGGAAGTCATAAAGATGAAGCGATATAAAATCCATATCGTCACCTGCCAAATCTATAAACGCTTTATCTCGTTGCTCCCAGCGAGCAAAATCTTGTTTATCAAAATCAGGAAAGGCAACGGTATATCCGCCTACGAGTACGTCACTATTAACTTGTTCATTGTCTATCTTTATTGACTTTATGGCTTTGGCAATATTGATATGAAATTGAAATATCTGCGCAATATCACTGGGTTGTTCTGCTATATCCACTAATTCAAATAGCGGCTCATTCATAACTTCTACATATTTTGGCTTGGGTTGACCGTAGATATCTACGCCATCATTTTTATTAAAATACTTAGCAATATATTGGCCCATGTAATCACCTGTTGCCGTGCCAAAAGGCTCATCAGGTGTATCTTGTTGAGAAAATGCCCAGCCTTGACCTGTATCTTTTCCATCAGGCCAATAAGGGTGTTGTTGTGCCGCAATCACCATATTTAGATTACGGTGCTCGTGCTGTCTTTGGCTTTTTGCCCTTGAATCTAACGCCGTTTTATAACTCCAACGAATATTACCGCCAATATCAGTCATCGTATTTGCATTAGCATAACCAGATTGAACTGCCGATTCGTTAAGTAAACTTAATTGATAGCGCATACCGCCAGTATCCCGTCCAAAATAGACGTCATAACCCTCAATAAATTCGCTAATTAGGTCGCTTGATTCATTTACCCCAACGTTGTACCAATCGTTTTCTGTATGAGAGGCATGGATAGTAATAAATTTTTCACGTTGAAACTGGCTAACATTATTAATGCTATGGATTGTATCTAAGTTAAACATGAGCTTTGTCGCTGAAGCCATTATGTTAGGCGTCGTAGTTACTGCAAATTCAGTAGTAAAGTCACCAACAGTGATTTGAGCTGTGAGAGTTGTACCGACTGTGCTGGCAGCAATCAACTGAACAGCAATTGAATCACCATCTGATACACTTTGGGTGGATTGAGTAAAGTCCTCATCATTGATTGAAATGAAGCCACCAATGACATTGACATCTACCGAGGTATTTATTCCTGAAATTTGGATAACCTCAGAGGCATTCTTGCTCGCTAATGGCGCATTTGTTATTGGCGTAAAATGAAATGGATCTGGAGTGCTGTCAGGTACAATAACATTGTCAATTTTGGGGTCATTTACTTCATTGTTATCTGCAGTTGAAGAACCACAACCTAACAAAGTTATAAACATAGCAATGATAATAATAGCGTTGAGACGTTGTTTATCGCCTAGATTATTCGAGGTCATATATGTTCACTTTTATTTATTTAACATAACAGGACACAATAACTTCGTAGACAACAAGGTGACGATTTACGGATCACCTTCAAACATATCTATCCTTAATTAAGATATCGCTAACCTAACATTGTTTAATGAATATTGTTAACAAAATTTATTAAGGTTAATTTTTGCTATTTGAGGCGTTGAATTAAATTGCTAGTGTAAACAACTGTATTTTAATGCTAAAAATAACAATTGATAACCAATTGGTTTTTAAATGCAATTTAATTCACGGGTAAATACTGTAAAGAATCCCTAATCAATATAAAAACAAGCATCAAGATAGAGTTATTCATGTGATTCGATGTATTGTTAATAACTTATCTAAGTAAAAAATTGAAAGTAATAACGTCTGATCTAAAAGTTCGAAAAGACGAGTATCAAGACTATTTTGAATTAACCATTGAGTTAATTAATGAGCTTGAAGCCAACGTTGGAGTGTTTGTTGTTCAAGGGATTCGAATTTACCTAGGGAACAAGGATTAATCCTTGTTAGTTAATCGATTCTAGTTAATTGTTGGCTGTTAAGTTTAATGGTTGAGCGTTTCACGAAAAAAACATTCAATTTTAAAAAGGCAAAAGGGCAGTGAAAACTGCCCTTGATAATAGATAAGAGAAACTTGCTGATTTATTTAATATTAGCTTTTATCGCTTTAGATGCTCGACTAATGTCACCTTCACGTAAGGCCTGTAATATTCCTCTGTGCTCTTCAACACACTCAGAACTTGATGTAATACGTTTATAATTTAAACGCATACGCATTACATATGGATACCAAATATTCACCAAATCTTCGCCACCGGCTTTATAAATTAGGTAATTATGGAAGGAAATATCAACCTTAGTGACTTCTGTGAAATCTTCTCTATCAAACGCCGCTTGTAGTTCATCTAGAATCGACTCTAATTGAACAACATCATCATCTGTTAATGGGTTTTGCTTGAGATTTTCAATCGCATAAACCTCTATATTTTGACGAAGATTTATCATTAATTTTTGCAGCTTAGGTTCTAATATACTGTTAACTGAAGCGCCGCAATTGTTCTTAGAAATTAACAAGCCTTCTTTGGTTAACTGAAGGATAACATCACGGATTGGCCCACGAGAAAGCCCAAATCTTTTAGCAAGTTCTTGTTCATTTAATTTGGTATTCGGGGCCAAATCTCCCGAGATAATATCTGAACGTAATTGATCAGCAATTTGGTCTTTTACCGATAAGATTTTGGTAGGTTTAGCTGCAGCCATGATATATCCAATTTATTCATATTATTTAACATTCTAGACATTGAGCTATTTTATTACAATTGTCAAATGTCATATTGTTAAAAATATACACTTTAATTTTTTATAAGTATCTGAATTTAAAGTGCAAGATTTATATCCTACTTTTAAAAATGCAAAAAAATGCCCATTTACCATTATATTGTTAACAAATTACATGGCTAACTAACGGTAAAATGGGCAATCTGAAGACCTGTTCAGATGACAAACAACCTTACTAGGTTGGAGCAAAATGAAGTACTCACTGGGGAGAGAAATACTTCTATAAATTGAATCTGTTTATTTTTCCTTAAAACGTTGTTGATACATTGTTTTGTTGATTGCTTTTGCAGCTTCCACCATATAGGGATAAGGCGTATCAGTTACCGAAACGAAACCCACATTGTAGTTTTCGCCATCATAGGCACGTCCGGTAATAGGTGAGTCAATATATTGGAACCAATGAGCACCGACAAAATAGGGATTATCAATGACAGACTTCATGTAGTCTTTGTACATAACAGCTCTGTCTTGTTGGTCTGATGCGAGAATAAGCCCAGGATGATATAAACCTGAATCTTTAGCACCAATATGGAATTCACCAATTATGCTCGGCATATCAATTTCTTGTAAGAATGCCCAAGACTTTTTGGTTAAGCCTTCTTTATAAGAATTAAAGCTTATAACATCTACATGCTTAGCTGATGCATTAACGACTTCTCGTGGCATTCCCCAATCTGGAAAACGAGATCCTAAATACAGATGATTTGGCATGTAATGCTTTACTGCTTTATTAACAGTGCTGAAATATTTGTCAGCATAGGCTGTTAGCAATAATCCATAATCATTGATTTGTTCAGCGTTGTTTATACTCGAATCAATACCGCTATCAAATTCTGCCCAATCAGTAATCGATTTGTTCCACGCCTGATTTAGCTTATTTATATCCACATATTTTTGTTGCATCAGACGAGTAAATTCGGCTTTGGTTGGTACTTCAGCACCGTTTTTAGTTAACGTATTGACGACAATGCCATAGCGGCTTTCTGTACTATCCGAACGGCCAAAGCTTTTTTCATTATCAACGAAAATACCTACGCACCATGGATTGCCTTTTACTTCATCGTATATGACCTTAGCGGTAGCATAGGCACGTTTTTCAAATTCAGGGTCAAATACATCTGGCATTGGCGCCCAAAAATCATCACCGCTAGAAACCGTTTTATAATTTCCAATGATCCAACCATTAGCAAAATAGGGGATTTTGTTGCTATCGTAAAACCTAGGGTCGGTCCAATTCCCTAAGGACGTAAAACCCCAATCTAGCATTCGATTTACTGTGGTATCTTCCCATGCCTGCATATAGCCTTTAGCTTGTTGACCGTATTTACGTTCTAAGTTTGCCGAATAAAAACTGAACGTTTCTCCATGCTTTAATGGACCAGAATGTGCGCTGCGACGATAACCAAAATGTTTACCTAAAGGTGCATCGTAGTCGGGCAACCAACTGAACATGTTTGTGCGTGTGTTAGATGCGATAAATCGACTCGCTATTGCCTCATCAGACACGCGGTTTAACTTTTGAGAATCCTCTGGTGTGACGTTATCTTTAGGTGGTTGGACAATATACGCTTGCTTAAAGTCATATCCGGTTAATGTTGAGGAATTAGATAAACGGATAATATCAATGCCTGTGGCTAAATATAGATATCCATCAGGGTCAACTAATGACCATTTACCGTTCACTTTTTCTGTTCTAAAAAAGCCTGTCGCCGTTAACTTAGGACCTGATAACCATCCACCATAACGACTTCTATCTTCTGCGACTTTACCGGTAAATGTTTTAGCCTCATCGACACGTTGTTGTTCTAACTCTAGATCATTATGAACTTTCCCAATAAAGTCCTGTTTTTTGTTTTGTCCGTATTGATCAACGATATCAGTTAGAAAGAGGGGATCAAATTTTGGATTTTGCCTAATTTGCACTCGACTAATATCGATAGATTTGTCATGCAGATTGCTTTGAACACTTAAACTAATTTTGGCGATGCCAGCCGTATTGAGATTCTTCTTCCCCCACATAGAGGTAAATTGATGTTCATTACTTTGCCAAGTATCAGGATTCGAACGTAAACCTGAGGAGAAGTTGAGTTCTACTTTATGATCGCTATCCATCACACCTAAGTCATGGCCAGCCATTTTTGCGTAATAGGTTTGAATGTTATCTCCAACAGGGACATTTACCGTTCGTGTATAAGTAAACCCATCAATATCACTGATATCAAGATACAACTGCACACTATGATTACTGGTATTAACGATATCAAAAGCTAAGTTAAAGTCATTCAAATCACTCCAGTCCCAAGCTTTTTCTGGAACAAAACTGACACCGCTATAATTATTATCTTTTGAGTTAAAAGCGACATGTAATTTGCCATCAGAGATACTCGTCTGAGCGGCAACAGGTTTAATTATGTTGTTACTTTGGCTATTGAAGTTAATCAAATCCATCGCTTGTTTGCTGTTAACTACCAATGGCACGCTTTCGGCTGGTGTCGCGTTTTGGCCTATATTTTGTGTGTCATGTTGACAAGCGATAGTGGACAAAATTGTTGTCGCTATGAAGCTATACCTAAGCGCATTTCGAGTATCTAGTTTTATATTCATCTTTTTCCCAAAGTATTTTGACTTAGCTAAACAGTTAAAACTTATTGTTAACAATCTACATTGTTAATTTTTTATTAGCAATACGTTAATACTGAAACAAGGTAAAAATCTGATGGTTTTGAATGTTGAATTAAGCTGAACTGTTATGGATTAACGCTCTGTAGATTTATAAGTAATTATAAAATATAACCTTTTAAGGTTATGGGGTAATTTGTTTACTTTGTTTTAGCAGAATAATTAAATTGATTTTGGTAAATTGTTAACAATAGTTGCTATCTATTTATTGTTAGTGCTAATGTAATGTTAATTGCATTGTTGGTTGCGGGATGAAGTTAAAGTCTGAAGAGCCAATAAGTGTGCTGTTAAATCATACCAAAAATTTGGGTTACATTGCTCAGCACAAATATAAGTAGATAATTAAATAGATAGTGGATGTTAATATGATTATTAAAAGTCACAGTGTTTTATATTGTGCGCTGGTTGTGGCATTGGGCGGTTTTATTTTTGGCTTAGATGCAGCGTTGATATCTGGCACAGTGCGTTTTGTCACTACAGAATTTGATTTAACGGATCTTCAAATTGGAACTGTTGTCAGTGCACCTGGCTTCGGAGTCATATTTGCTTTGATGATCACAGGGTTTATATGCGACAAGATTGGACGTAAAAAAACCTTAGTTATTATCTCATTTATCTACATTATTTCAGCGGTGCTATCAGTCATGGCCACCAGCTTTGAATCATTGGTTGTCGCTAGGTTTATTGGCGGGCTCGCATTTACCTCTTTATCCGTAGCTGCAATGTATATTGGTGAAATCGCACCATCACATTTACGCGGTAAGTTAGTCTCTATAATTCAAATCAACATCGTAGTGGGTTTATCCATAGCTTACTTTGCAAACTTTGCCATATTAGAAATATCAGAAAGCGCGTACCCTTGGGTTTCATCATTGCATATCGATACTCATACATGGCGTTGGATGTTAGGTATCGAAATTTTACCCGCTATAGTGTGGTTTTTATTACTACTTAACATCCCGCAAAGCCCACGCTGGCTAATCATGAAGCGAAAAGAAGACAAAGCTAAACTAATTATTAATCAATTTAACAATACGACTCAGTGCGAAGATGAAGTCGCCCAGATCAAACAAAGCCTTAAAAGTCATAATGAAAAAGAATCTTTTTGGGTACTCTTTAAAAGTCTTTTTGATAGTAAAGTCCGGGGCGTGGTGATGCTTGGATTAACCATAGGTATTGTGCAACAAATCACTGGGATCAATGCGATTATGTTTTACGCACCCACAGTATTTGAACAGCTCGGAATAGGCACTGATGCTGCTTTTTTTCAAGCTGTTGTAGTCGGACTCGTTAGTATTATCTTTACTGTGGTCGCTATTTTATTAATCGATAAGCTTGGTCGAAGACCTTTAGTTATTTGGGGGCTCGCTACAGCCACCATAAGTTTATTTGCTTGTTACTGGGGCTTTAGTCAGGCTACTTATTCATTAACAGAACAATCATTAGTGTCTCTAGCAGAACAAGTAAACATTGAGCCTTTAACATCTATGTTAAACGTTGTTTTTCAAAGTGACGTTGAATTTAAGACAGCCTTGATTAGTGTGCTAGGTGAGTCGGATGCTAAGCAATATGAAAGTGTGCTGCTGCAAAGTGCTGCAACTATCAATGCTAACTTAATTATCGCGGGTATCATTGGCTTCATTGCAGCTTTTCATTTTTCAATTGGCCCAATAATGTGGGTGTTATTTTCTGAAATATTCCCAACACATATTCGTGGTGTTGCGATTCCTGTTTTTGCGTTCATCACAAGCTTCGTAAGTTATTTAGTGCAGCAGTTTTTCCCTTGGCAATTAAGTGTGTTTGGTGCTGATGAAATATTCTTGTTTTATGCTATTTGTGGTGCAATTGGATTTATTTTGTTGTTCAAAATCATGCCAGAGACGAAAAACAAAAGTATTGAAGAAATAGAAATTTTGCTCTCAGGCAAACACACAGATAACAAAGACAATAGTATCCCACTCGCTAAAAGAGAGGCATAAACATGAAGTCTATGTTAGCCATTGGCGAGTGCATGATGGAACTATCTGAACATTCTACGTCATTGTTACACCGTGCTTTTGCTGGTGACACATACAATGCTTTGGTCTACGCCAAACAATATGAGCCAAAAATTGACTGTCAATTCTTTAGTGCAATTGGTCATGATCAACCTAGTAAAGCAATGAGAGCGGCGTGGGGAAAAAACGGTATTAACAGTCAATCGGCGTTAAGCATTGAGCAAGCAACAATTGGTATTTATGCCATCTCTACTGATAATCAAGGTGAACGCAGTTTCAGCTATTGGCGTAATCAGTCTGCAGCCACTCAGATGATGAAAGTACTAACGACGGATAAATTATTAAACCGTATTGGTAAAGTTGATCTCGTGTTTTTTAGTGGTATTTCGTTAGGGATTCTCACTGATGAAGATAAACATTTACTGCTTAATCTCATACAGAAATTTCGCCAACAGGGTGCATTAATCGCCTTTGATCCTAATTACCGCACCGCAATGTGGCAGTCTGTTGAACATGCAAAAACGTGGTTTGATTTAGCTTACCAGCACTGCGATATTGCCTTACCTGGTGTAGAAGAACATCAGATTATTTATAACCATAACACCGCTAGCGAAGTCGCTTTGTATTGCCAATCCTTAGCGGTATCTGAGATTGTAGTAAAGAGTGGCCTTGATGGTACTTATATATATGACTCTAATTCGTTAATAGACCATCAAGCATTTAATCCAGCTCCTCAACAAGTTGATTCAACAGCTGCAGGTGACTCATTTGCTGGTACGTATCTCTCCAGTAGGTTAGCTGGCAACAGTATTTCTCTCGCACTTGCAGACGCTTGTTTTGTTGCTCGTGAAGTTGTGCAGCACAAAGGCGCTTTACTCCCTGGTGATGTTTATCAACAAATGATGACTTCTAAAATCAACAATAATTGTGCATAAACGTGATTAGTGATTACGACTTTAAAAATTAATAGCCGCATTAACTAGAAAAACAAAATATATTTTAGGAACCCGAATGAACCCTAATAAACCGTTGAGCCTTGCTAGTAAACGAGCAATCGAAAGAGGATATGACCAAACAACGTCTGATTGGTTAGTTGAGTTTGATGTAACCCCTTTGAAAGGTGATTTTGCCTATGAAGAAGGTGTAATTAGACGGGATCCTTCATCTGTGATTAGTGTCGATGGGGTATTACATTGCTGGTATACCAAAGGTATCGGGGAAACGGTCGGCTTTGGTTCTGAAAACGTAGACGACAAAGTGTTTCCTTGGGATTTAACGGAAGTCTGGCATGCAACGTCGACAGATGGTGAAACATGGAAAGAGCAAGGTGTAGCCATTGAGCGGGGCCAAAATGGCCAATATGATGATCGCGCTATTTTTACACCTGAAGTATTAGCTCACCAAGGTCGTTATTACCTTGTCTATCAAACAGTGACGACACCTTACACCAACAGACAATATGAAGAAATTGCATTGGCTAGTTCAGATAGCCCTTATGGCCCTTGGCATAAATCAGCTTCTCCTATCTTAAGTCCAAGTAAAGATGGGCAATGGCGAGGAGATGAAGATAATCGCTTTCATGTTACCAGCAAAGGGAGTTTTGACAGCCATAAAGTACATGATCCGTGTTTACTGTTTTTCGATAACAAGTTCTACCTTTATTACAAAGGTGAAACTATGGGTGAAGAAATGAATTTTGGCGGACGTGAAATTAAGCATGGTGTGGCAGTTGCAGACAATATTCAAGGACCGTATATCAAATCTGAGTTAAACCCAATTTCAAATAGTGGACACGAAGTGGTTGTTTGGAATTTTGAAGGTGGCATAGCGTCATTATTAACAACAGACGGACCAGAAAAAAATACCATACAGTTCGCTGAAGATGGCCAAAATTTTGAAATTAAAGCCCATATTAAAGGCGCACCTGAAGCTATTGGCTTGCATCGTGGCGGCTCTGAAATAGCTAAACCAGGTTTAGATTGGGGCTTATGTCATAAGTATGATGCAAGCTGGAATTGGAATTATATTTGTCGCTTTAGCATAAAACGACAAATCCTTGATGCAGGTACATTTCAAAACAGTAACTAAACACCGTTTAATTACTAGGTCTAATTGTTGAAAGTATAACTATCTAAGTCATGTCAGTGACTAATTAAAAAATGAGGCGCTTATGGATAGGCGAAGTTTTATAAAGCTGTCGGCGTTAGCTACAGGAAGCATGCTGTTTCCGACACAAGCAGCAAGAGCTGCAGCTAGTAGACGCTCATTAACGAAAACCACCCCCGTTGAATTATTGCCAAGCAATGTTCAACGCCCTTGGCTTGGGAAAGCGTTTTGGGGTAATCGTTTGCAAGATTGGCGCTTGAATGCGGGTAAAATTGAATGTATTCGCGGTGAACGTGGTTTTGAAATGCGCACAGTGTCTATTTTAACTCGCCAACTCAACAACACACCAAAGCCGGCACGCATCAAAGCTAAAGTCAGTAACTTAACGCCGACTAAAGCCGGTTTTTGTGGTTTTTTATTAGCAGCAGGCGCAGACCAACTTGATTACCGTGCTAGTGCGTTAATTCAACGTGCATCGGGTAAAAATGGCGGCTTTATGGCTGTCATTAATGACAAAGGTGAACTAAGTTTTAGAGGTTTTTCTGACACCAATAAGCCGCTGGCTTTCGAAAAAGTGGTTAGAACTAATACAGTGAACATCGGCCAACTTCATGACCGTGAAATCATTTTAGATTGCCATATTGACCCAGTATCAAATAATAACTTTGATGTACGTTTGATCGCCATAGACAGTAAAACTAACAAAGAATTAGGTTTTATTGTTCGTACTGGTGTACCTAGTTCTGAATTACTTGGCGGCGTGATGTTGTTGTCATCAATGCCATCTAAACAAAGCGGCGCAAGATGGGCGTTTGAAGATATTCAGTCCGGTGGTGACAAACTGTCTCAATTTGATGATAGAGGATTAGGGCCAGTTATTGGCTGTATGCATAGCTTGAATAAGTCGGTATTAAAGCTAAGTGCACAATTTATGCCTGTTGCTGAGAATGAATATCGCAAGGTTTCACTTGAATATCGTCAATCATCAAACACCGAATGGCAATCTACTACTTCGCAAATTGAACCCGGTTATGTCATTCAATTTAGAGTAGAGGGGTGGGATAATACACAACAATATGATTACCGGGTTGTTAGTCATGATAACGGTATCGCAGAAGTACTTTACCAAGGTCAAATATTAAAAGATCCTGGTCAGTCTAAAACGTTGTCGATTGCATTATATTCTTGTTTAGTTCCAACCAACTTGTCATTAGATATTGAACACTACAAAACGCGCTTGAAACAAGAAAAGCTATTGGGTCGTTTTGGTCCTGAAAACATTTTATTTCCGCATACTGAGTTAGTCGGTAATTGTGATAGTCATGAACCCGATATGTATGTGTTTTGTGGTGATCAATATTATGAAGCAACGCCTACGCAAGTATGGCGGGGCAGACCTGATTCTCATTTAGATATGTTGTATCGCTGGTATTTATGGTATTGGACATTTAGAGATTCAATTCGTAATAGACCGTCGATATTGCTAGCCGATGACCATGATGTATTACAAGGCAATTTGTGGGGAGTTGGCGGTAGGGATCCTGTGGTACTAGAAGGAGACAAACGCACTGAAGAAGACGGCGGCTATATGGAAACCAAAGCGCTGGTTAAAATGGTTTACCGTATGCAGCATGGTCATAATCCGGATGCGTATGATCCTACGCCAATAGATCATGATATTCCAGTAACTTATGGTGCCTTTGTTTATGGTGGCGTGAGTTTTGCGCTGGTTGAAGATAGGAAGTTTAAATCAAGGCGTAATACTAATATCAATCCATTACATACTCAGGGAGAGTTGTTAGGTCATCGTCAAGAGCAGTTTTTGCGTGCATGGGCCGATATGGACAAAGGCTTACCTAAAGTGTGTATTGCCTCCTCAATTTGGGGTTCACCTCAAACTAAAAGCAACTTAGAGCCGCTATTAGATTATGACTCAAACGGCTATCCACCTGATGGTAGAACCCGTGCAGTTAAGCTGATTAAAGACGCCGGTGCCGTGGTGATCTGTGGCGACCAACATTTACCAATGATGGCCAAACAAGGGCTTGATACCTTTGATGATGGACCGCTATTTTTCGCTGGCCCTGCAGCAGCTGCATTCTGGCAGCGTTGGTTTGAAGGTTTAGGCAAACTTGATAACCCGTTCAATAATGATCCTAATACTGGCAACTTTACCGACATATTTGGTAATAAAATGCGCGTATTGGCCGTTGCCAACCCGAAAGTAACTTATGATGACTTTAAGCAACAAACCAAAAATTCATGGAGTAACTTTTTGGCAGACCGATCATTGAAGAGCGAAGGCTATGGTATTGTGAAGGTTGACCACAAAGCCCAACAATTTGAATTTGAATGTTGGGAATGGAATACCGATCCAAACAAAGGTAAGCAATTTCCAGGTTGGCCTTTTTTGCACAAATGGTCTTAAACCATTTTCAAGCGACAATTCATAAAATGATATATGCCGGCTAAAGTCAAACACTAAGATTTACCGGCATACTTTATCAAAAAATTAACATTTCACGCCTATCAACTCATAAAAGCACTCTTTTATTTTCCGCAATTTGAACAAACATTCAATAACAAATACTGCATTTTTGTGGCGTATTTATCTAGATATTAACTCAATACAGTAGATAATGCTGTTGCGCTTGATTTCAAAATTCTAACTATACCGCTAATGATTATTAGATGCATATTGTCAATAAAATCAGCAACTAATAGATTAGTGTCAGTAATTTATTTCTTACGAAATACACGTTAATATATTGTAAAAACAACGTTTGATATAAAATAAACCTTAATTATAAATGGCATTGTTTAGGAATATGATTAATTGAAGATTGTTAACAAAATTATGTTGACAGTTATTTTATTGATCAGTAATGTCTACAAACAGAGTTGCAACATTATTTTAACTTTTGCAGCTCAATGAGGCAGAAACATAAACGCTCTTGGGGGAGTAGACATGCCATTTAAAAACAAAACTTATAAATACAGCTCAGTGTATCTGGCCTTGCTAACTGCGATGTCATTACAGGTATCTGCAGAAGAAGGGAATAATGACTCCACAGAAGAAATGGAAGTTATCCAAGTAAAAGGATTAAAAGGGAGTTTAAAAAAATCCATCAACGATAAACGCTTTGCGGAAAATTTAACAGATTCAATCAATGCTGAAGATATTGGTAAATCAACGGATCAAAATATTGCTGATGCATTATCTCGTGTTACCGGTGTGACTGTTCAATCAGTTGATGGTGAAGGGTCGAGAATTACTGTTCGTGGTGCAAATTCACAACAAAATAATATTAGCTTAAATGGTGTTCAGTTAGGTTCAACAGACTTTAGCCAAAGTGTCGATTTATCGCAGTATTCATCAGATATTTTATCGAAAATCGAGGTAGTAAAAACACCGAGTGCAGATCATGAAGAAGGCGCTTTAGGTGCAAACATTAATTTAATAACCAATAAGCCCTTAGATTTAAATTATGAAATCCGCAATTTGACTGTTGAAGGCCGTTATAACGATTTACTGGAAGATGAAAATTATCGTTTATCTGGGACGATTTCAGAAAAATTCTTAGATGACACGTTTGGTCTTATATTTACCGCAGTATCCGAAACAAATTCATATCGTCGTGATCAATATGCCGCTGATCAATGGGTTTCAGAATTTTCACACCTTGCAACAGACACACAAGGCAACCAAGTACAAGATGTGTGGGGCATCACCAACAAGAACAGCCGATACGAATTAAGTCATAATGATGTTGAACGCCTTAATTTTAATTTAGGTCTGCAATGGGCACCAACCAGTGCAACTGAATTTAACCTCAACACCAATTATACTAAACAAGATTTCGAAAGCTCGATGCATGGTGTACAAGTAAGAAGTGGCCAGCAAGGTAATATGATCGAGGGTGTCGATCCAGGATTAGGTGGTGGCCCATCTGCTTGGAGTGATCCACAAGAAAATTGGCATACGATTGATACCAAAACCAATACGTTCACAAAGTATCTAAATCGATTTGGCGACGGTGGTTTAATTCAGTCTGAAAACAAATATGAAGAAGAAAACACTTTAATCTCATTTGACGTTCGCCATGACATTTCAGATAACTTCATTATGGAAGCGGGTTTAGGTTACTCAAAGTCTGAGCGTATCCCAGACAATCTAGTGTATATTGCCATGCAAAACTACGGCAACATCAATCGCTGGTTGATTAAGAATGTACCAGCAACAGATATTGAACCTGTTGGTTATGACTGTACTAACGGACCTTGTACGCTAGTAGGTGGTCAGGGCTTAATTGATTACGGTGCGAATAACGAATTTGGCGACCCGTTAAATGTTTGGGATAACTATAGCACCACAGGCTTTAATCCTGATGAATTAGATGCGCAGCATTTAACCTTTTTAAATCGATCCGTTGTTGCTGTGGAAGATGTTCAAAAATCAGCATTTGTAGATTTTGATTGGGTGTTAGATGCTGGGCCTATCACCAGCGTTGAATTTGGCGCTAAATACACTGAACGCGAAAAATATGTTGATGATCAACAAAATGCATTCAACAGCGTTGGAGAAGGTATTGTGGTTAACAACCCTTATACCGGTAATCCTGCTGTGCTCAATGATGGCTTGATATCCCTTAGTGGTGATTTATTTGCAACAGACACCGATTTTCCTGTTGACGATTTTATGTCAAGCAATGGCTATGGCCGTGATGCATTTACAGATGGTTGGGCCACGTTCTCTGCCTTTAAAGCATTCGATGTCGCCTTGGGTTCTCCATCTGTTGGCTTTTCGCCCGATGATTCTAATACCCGCTCAGCTGAACTTGAAAATTTTGCTACTTATTTAAAAGCAAACTTTGACTTATTTGAAGGCCGATTGTCAGGTGATCTTGGTGTGCGTTATGTAAAAACAGAAGTATCAACAGCAGGATCATCAGGGGTGCAATTTGCTTTTGACCCAGGAAACGTTGGCCGTTTAATGGATCCGTTTAAACTTGCTGAACTACGGGATTCAAGTTTACCTGAATGTGGTGGTATTCCATTTTATGGTACAGACTGGAATGCTGAAGCGCGTTGGGGACGAGTTGATGGACAAGGTTATGATACAGTTGGAACAAATGATCTAACCGATGATATTTTAATTGCTGATCAAGGCCCATGTTTCGACCCAAATACCGTGCGTGGCAATCCTAACGAGACTGATTGGTGGTTATGGCGTCACAGTGATGTCTCTACTGAAAAATTCTATGTATATGGGGATCGTCAGTTTGATGAGAATGGTCAATTAGTTGCTACAGAAGATCGAAGTCGTCGAACTTTTGATGTTACTGGTACACATGACTATGACGTGTTTTTACCGAGTTTAAATCTAAATTACATGCTTTTAGACGATACGATTTTACGTTTTGCAGCATCTAAAACCATGTCTAGACCACAAATAGACTCATTACGTCCTGGTTTTAAAGTGAGTGAAACACAATGGGGTGGTTACAACCGTAATAATACAATCACATTAACCTCACCAAAGCTTGATCCACTTGAGTCAGTCAACTTAGATTTATCATATGAATGGTATTTCAATGAAACCAGTATGCTTTCAGCAGGATTATTCTACAAAGATATGACTAACTTTGAAGAATCAGAAACCGTTGTTACCTACATGGATGATTTACGTGATGTTGGTTTAACTGAAGGTGAGTCATATAATCCTGATGATCTCGTGTTAGTTGCAGGACAAGACAGTCTTGAACAATGTATGCCTAAACGCTTTCAAGGCAGTGATGAATTCCGTGAAGACTGGATGTACTCAGGTGATTTAGAACAAATGTGTGCGCAATTTAAAACCACACGAATTAAAAATGGTAAAGGTGCGACGATTAAAGGCGTTGAATTACAATATATTCAAACCTTTGACATGTTGCCTGGTTGGTTATCTGGTTTAGGTGTTCAAACAAACTATACATACCAAGATAGTGAATATGACCAAGAGGTGTCATCGATTGATGATTCAGTGAAATTACCTGCTTTACAAGTCGCCTACACACCAGAGCACAGTTATAATGTCACCGCATTTTGGGAAAAGAATGGTCATCAACTTAGGTTATCATACCGAGGTAATAGTGAACAATTAGCTAAACGTTCTTGGGAGTCAGGCTCTTTATGGGAAGAAGGACGTCAAACCCTCGATTTCTCAGCAAGTTATAAACTAAATGATTTTGTTACCTTTTCATTCCAAGCAGTGAATTTAACTGATGAAGGCATTCGCCAATACTATACAAGCCGATTCTTAAATGTGAATGGCAATGTGTTAGATGAGGGAAGCCCAATTAGTGGAGATGCAACAGATTCGCGTACCGTTTATCAATATCAAACGGGTCGTACATTCCGTTTAAATGCTCGAATGAATTTCTAATCAAATTTTTTATTCGAAAAAAGCCGCCTTTGGCGGCTTTTTTGTTTTTAAAATAGCGCTTCGCGGTTTAAACGAATAAGCAAAACATAACATTCATCAGATACAAGGACTTATACTTTTAGTTAGCTACCCGTTTTTAATATTCCTGACTATACTCATATTTAAGAAAGGGATATTCGCATAACGGAGGGACGGTGACGAAGGAAATACGCTCTGTATTAATAGTTGATGACCAAGCTGTCATCCGAAAAATTTTCTCGAAAAGTCTTGGCCTATTAGGTCAATACACTATTGCAGAAGCTGCCGATGGATTAGAGGCCTTCGAATTAATAAAAACAAATCATTTCGACCTGATATTTTGTGATTTAAATATGCCAGTGAAGGATGGCTTATACCTTTTACAAAGACTCATCGAGTTACAGTATGCTACCCCAATAGTATTATTTAGTGGAGAAGATCAGAGCTTACTTAACTCTGCTAAAGTGCTCGCAACCCATTATCACCTTAATATTCTAGGTATTGTCCCTAAACCAATCACCTCCGATATGCTTCAGTCGTTTATAAAGCAAGCAGCATCAATAAACATGAAGCAGTACCAAACTCCATTGCCAGATATTACCGAGCATGATCTCAAGGATTATATTGTTAATGGACATGTAAAAGCGTTTTTTCAACCACAATATAATCTATTGACCAATGAAATATGTGGTTTTGAAGCTTTAGCAAGAATTGTAGACAATGGTCAAATTATCTTGCCTTCACAGTTTATTAATAAAGCCGAAGAAACTGATTTAATCATGCCGTTGACTAAAGCCGTTATCAATGATGCGTTTCAGTATTTTGCAATGTTAAAACCTGAATATAAAAAACTAAACTTATCGATTAATTTATCTGGCAAGTTGTTAGATGATGAGACTATTCCACATTGGCTTGAAGAAACAGCGGCAACACACGGCATAAACAATGATTCAATAACCTGCGAATTAACTGAAACAGCGATTCCTTCTAATCCGTCAGTGATGATTGTTGCCTTACTGCGCCTTAGAATGATGAAGTTTAAATTATCTATAGATGATTTTGGTACTGGGTTCGCTTCACTTGAACAACTTCACATGTTGCCTTTTAACGAACTTAAAATAGATCGTTGCTTCGTTGCTGACATACTAAACAACGATAAATCTAAAGCCTTGTTTAGACGCAGTATTTCATTAGCAAAAGACTTGGATCTGTTGGCCGTGGCAGAGGGGGTTGAAGATTTTGAAACCAAGCAATTAATCATAAAGCTCGGTTGTAAAGTTGCACAAGGTTTCTATTTTAGTCAACCGCTAGCCGCTCATGACATTGTTAATGAGATAAATGAAAGCGGTTTGAGCTATGGGGTAAACTCGTTAGAGGAATCAAAACTTTGAAACTTTCTAAGCCTATTCCTACGATATTTTTTATATCTATATGCATCTTGTTTGTGGGTGTACTGGTCTTTTCAATTTCGATAAATAATTTGTTAAAAGAGCAGACGATTTCCTTCTATGAACGTGAAGCAAAATTACTCACAAGCTTAATAGAAAAGAGCCTTTATCAAAGTTATCTAGATGCTAAGTTTTTGCCATTATTCTTAGGTGAGATTGATCAAACGAGTTTCAATACAAAGGTAATATCTGAACTGTTCCAACAAGAATTAAATAATCTAGCTAAAAGTCGTAATACATTAACTAAAATTGCTGTACTTGATCTACAGGGTAAAATTCTTGTCGAAAACACAGAGAATTACAATTCAATTTCTATACTGCCATCTAATATAGACCAAGTTACCATCGCTAATTCCCAATGGTTTAAAGCCATTAAAAATCATAAAAACAATAGAAGTAATCAAGTTTATTTATTCGGTCCACAACGAAGCTTTATTGATAAGTATGAAAATAGATTTGATCTACTTATTGGCACACCTTTACTAAGCACTGAAGGAGAAATGATAGGCATCTGGGTCAATATCATCGACTTTTATGTGGTAGAAGAAGTATTTAAAAGTATCTATAACCAGCTTGCAAAAAAAGATCTTCATCACGTAGAACTGTCCTTAATTGATGCCAAAGGTGTATTGATAGTTGAATATGATCCAATTGGTTTTAAACAATCAAAATATGTACGTAACTTTGACCGTATCAGCAAAACTAACCTTGTTAAAGAGGGTGTTATTGGTGCAGATAGAGCAATAGCAGGTTTTTCTGGAACTGAAATATCATCCCATGATCAAAAAGATGAGCAGCAAATAACTATTTATAATCACTTTGAGGGTTACAATGAATTACAAGGAATAGGTTGGTCCACACTTGTCAGAATTGATCATGATGAGGCCTTTTCAGCATCGGTTGTGATGATACAAAACGCCAGTATCTTTTTATTTTTCTTATTTATTGTCTTTTTCATACTAATGAATTCGGTATTTAAGAACTTATTGAATCCTTTGAACGAACTTTCTAATTTTATCAGTGATTTAGCTACAGACTCTTCAACTAGTATTGATAGTAAATATATTTCAGCAGATTTACATGTCGCGTTAAAAGAGCTTGAAAGTAAATTTATAGAAAGAACAAAGCTAATTAATAAAAATGTAGAACAACGAGAGTTACTCGAGTTACAACGTAGTGCGATTAATTCTACGTCAACAGGTATTGTCGTTTCAGATGTGCGTTTACCCGATCAACCTATCATCTTTATTAATCGAGCTTTTACCCAAATTACTGGCTATAGACCCGAAGAGGTTTTAGGTAAAAACTGCCGTTTTTTACAAGGGGTTAAAACAGAAAAAGACAAAGTTAAACATCTGGCTCATGCTATTAATAAAGGAGTCTCATGCAATGTGGTTATTACTAATTACACCAAAACGGGTGAGACCTTTATTAATAATTTGTCTATAGGTCCTGTATATAATAAAAACAAAGAGTTAACTCACTTTATTGGCGTGCAAAATGACATAACCGAAGACAAAAGAAAAGAAGAAGAAACGATGACAGAAATGTCATTAATACTAGAAGAGCGAACTAAAGAGTCAAAAGATTCTGCTGATAGATTAAGAGCCGTTTTTGATGCGGCGCTAGACGGTACAATCGTATTAAATCAAAATGGTATTATTCAAGATGCTAATCGCTCCTTAGAATTAATATTCGGCCGAAACCGTAACGACTTACTCGATAAAAACATTAATATACTATTAGCAGGTTTACAGCCAACACAATTGGAACAAGCAAACAATATTCCATTCAACTCATGGATAAAAGATTACATTGGCGAACCTAAAAAACTGTTTGGACTCCATAAAGCTGGGCACCAGATACCAATTGAAATGTCAGTTGGCGAGACAACATTAGATGCTAAAGCTATGTATGTCGCCATAATCAGAGATATTTCATTCCAAGAACAAATTAAGCAAAGAGAATTAGCATTACAAACAAAATTGTATGAACAAGAATTGATTTATAGAACAGCATTTAACCAAGCAGCCGTTGGTATCGGTCGGATTGGGGTAGATACTAAGTTTGTCGAAGTTAATACTAAAATGTGCGAAATATTAGGTTATGACGAAGATACACTGCTTACTAAAAGTATCAAAGATGTGACTTACAAAGATGATTTAGAGCAATCTTATCAATACATTAAGCAGTTATTAGCAGATGAAATAACGTATTTTAATACCGACAAACGCTATATAAGAAATGATGGTTCTTTTTTCTGGGCTAATTTATCTGTGTCATTAGTAAGAGATGCAGACAGTAACGAACCTAAATTCTTTATTGCTGTAGTGGAAGATATTACTGAGCGTCAACAGTCTGCAGAAGAGCTACATCGTGCAAATTCTGAACGTGATAAGTTATTGAGTGGTTTAAATTTAGCATCAGAAGCTGGCGGCGTTTGTAATTGGTCATTTGATATAAAAACAGGTCAGTTAAATTGGGATTCAAGAATGTACCGCTTATACGGAGTTGAAGACGGTAAGAGTATTGAATACAACGATTGGCGAGATAATGTGCACCCTGATGACGTAGAACAGGCTGAACAAGAAGTCAGCGATGCTATTTCTAACATAACATCATTAAAGACCGAATTTAGAATCATAAATCGAAAAGATAAAACCATTCATTGGCTGCAGTGTGCTGCAAACCTATCACTGGATGAAAATAATTTACCTGTGACGATGTACGGAATTAATGTCGATCTGACCCATGAAAAACAAGTTCAACAAAAATTAGAAAAAGAAACAGAGTCAGCGCGTCAGGCGAGTAAAGCTAAATCTCGTTTCTTAGCGACCATGAGCCACGAAATTAGAACGCCGATGAATGGTGTTATTGGTATGATTGATCTGCTTAAAAATACGCCATTAAATGCAGACCAAAAACGAATGGCCACGACTATTCGTGATTCGTCTTTTTCACTGTTAGATATTATTAATGATATTTTGGATTTTTCTAAAATTGAATCGGGACAAATAGAGTTAGATATAAACCCATGTAACGTACTGTCTATTATAGAAAAAACTATCGATAGCCTTTGGATTAATGCTTCAAACAATAATGTAGAAATTTATATTTACCCGGATTTATCAATACCGAAAGAATTGTTATTTGACTCAGTTAGGTTGAGACAAATTATTTTAAATCTAACGGGCAACGCAGTTAAGTTTTCGAAAAGCCTTAATTCAAAAGGTGTAGTGGTTATCAGGACTCAATTAACTAATGAGAATCTTATTTTAGAAGTCATAGATAACGGTGTTGGAATATCACAGTCCCAACAAGAAACCTTATTTGTTCCATTCACACAGGCTGATACCTCAACGACGCGTAAATTTGGCGGAACAGGTTTGGGGCTAAGTATTACTAAGTCATTTACTGAACTAATGAATGGAAACATTGATATTGAAAGTGAAGTAGGTCAGGGAAGTAACTTTACGGTCACTTTGCCCTTAATAGAAAAGCTAACGCAACTTGATAACGGCGCTTTTTCACAATTTGATTTTAAAAAGTTCAATGTTTTAGTATCGATAAGTAATGAAGAACGTAAACATGCGTGTTTGATGATTCTAAATCAATTGTGTTGTAATCGAGTATCAAGTGTTGAGTTCGATGAACTTGAAAGTCTAGCTCAGGGTACCTCTAATGCTTTACTGATTACCGATAACAATAGTGTATCTTTTACTGAAATAAGTCAGTCAATTAAAACACTTATTCTTAATGATGATCCTATTGCAACAAAGGGACATTTAGATCCTTATACTTATGTTTGTGCCGCTCATCCTTACAAACCCACAGAGTTTATATTCGGAATGGCGGTATTGTGCGGCCTTGAAAGCCCTGCATTAGATTGGTCAACTGAAAACAGTCAATCGTTTGAGAAAGTCATTACGCAAACAATTGAAGAAGCAGAACAAACTAATAGCTTAATATTAGTTGCGGAAGACCAGCCAACAAATCGCCTCGTACTAGGTAAACAATTAGAAAGCCTGGGTTATGCATATGAAATGTCAAATGATGGTGTTGAAGCTCTTGAAAAATGGCAGTCTGGTCGATTCAATTTATTACTTACTGATTGTCATATGCCTAATATGGACGGTCTTGAATTGACTAGAACCATTAGAGAGCAAGAATTAAAACAAAATTGTTCACCAATAACCATCATTGCAGTAACAGCAAACGCAATGGTAGGCGAATCAGAAAACTGTCTAGAAGCTGGTATGGATGACTATTTAGCTAAACCGATAGAAATAGAACTTCTTCAAGAAAAGCTAGTTCAATATTTACCGCTTACTGGTATTCACCAACAGCCAGAAAGTGTTTCTTACTCAATGACAAATGGTGTTGAGCAACACAATAATGCAATTGATTTTGAAAAATTAAAAGCGGTCATTGGAACGGATGATGAAAGTATCACTAATGAAATTTTAGCCATGTTTTGGACTAGCGTGAATGAAGACTATGAAGCACTAAAACAACATTGCGCCGAAAGAAACTCAGAAATCATTCGCAGTAAAAGTCATGCAGCGAAAGGCGCATCAGTTTCTAGTGGCGCGATTGAGTTAAGTGATATTTTTAAATGGATAGAAAAAAATAACACTGACTTTGATGGTATTGAAAGTAAGTATCCTGAAATAGATAAAGAACTCAACGCAATTAATCAAATATTAAAACAAAGAGAAGTTGTATAACTGCGCCTTGTGTTAAACGACGTGGTCGATAACTCATATAAGAAGGACAACCTATGGACAATTTGGTAAATGTCGTTGTGTTTTATCAATCTATAGAGATAAAAAAAGTGATACAAGAGATACTTAGGAATAAGTATCAAAAGATATTGTATTGTGAAATAAACACAAACCAAGACCAATTTATAAAATTTACCGAAGATAAGACCCGACCTTTGCTGTTCATTTATGCATTTGAAGAGCCGAAAGAGGCGGTAGAATTTAATGAAATTATAGAAAAACTGAACGATTCAAGAAATTTATTCAACAAGGAGCATTTGTCTTTGTTAATTTGCTGTCGAGAGCATCGTGAAGCAGCATATTTTGAGTGTTCAAAAGGGCGGTTCTACAGTTACGAAACGTTTAAACCAATATATGATATGAATCGAATTCGACTTTCAATAGCCCAAATGTGCGATTTGCTTACTAGTCAGGATAAAGTGCACTTATACGAAGAAGACAAAAAAACGATTATTAATAAATTGCAAAACGTCTCTATACAGTTGCATGAAGTTGAAACTTCAATCAGCGATGAGAAGGGGATTCAACATGAATTGTTAAATGAGCTCATCGCTGAGATCGATAAGCTCTGTAGCCTTGAACCTACTGATTCAATTGAAACAATGAATGGCCATGTATCAAAAATAAAACCTAAGGTTGAAAATTTCAAGGCTCATAACCAAAGCTATTTCAAAGAAATAGGCAGCAAAGTGAAGGGCGCTACACCAAGTTTTAAAAAGAAAATGCCGTTAGTTCTTGTGGTTGATGATCAGAATGTGATGTTAAAAATCATTACCACGATTTTAAAACCCAAAGGGTTTGATGTAGAAGTCGCCACTAATGGAGCAGAGGCCATCAATAAACTAAAAAACTGTAAACCTGAACTAGTATTGCTCGATATCGACATGCCGGTTTTAAATGGCATAGATACCTTAAAAACGATGAACAAAATGAACATACTCGACAAACTGCCTGTTATTATGCTGACAAGTAATTCCGATAAAGAAAGTTTTATTGAATGCAGAGAACTTGGCGCTATAGATTACATTGTAAAACCTACTAATGCGGAAACCTTGTTGAAAAAAGTACTCGCAGTAATCTAATTATCAATTAATTTCTGGTATTTTAATGCCGATAAATAACGTTATCGGCATTAATCATTTGGGAACAAATTTGTTATAATCAACGCCTTATTGAGTTTATATTGCAGATGAACTATGTCGCAAGAATTTCCCCCTGTATATCCGTTGTTTGATAAATCTGAATTTATATTAACTGGAAATAGTTATGTTAATCAGTATATTACTCAGATTTCCTTAACCAAAGTTCCTGATGCGGGTTTAATTATTGAGTACTGTTCAGATTGGTTGTTTGAACAAAGACAATCAGAAAATAACTATAAAACCTATCGTAGTGAACTCACTACATTTCTACACTGGTGTTTTGATGTAGCCTCATTATCACCAATTCAACTCACTAGAAAAGATATCAGTCGTTATATTAGTTATTGTGAAAAACCACCTGAGCAGCTTATTGGCTACTTCAATGTTGCCCAATTTAAGCAAGATAAAGCATTGGATGAACGAGTGCCAAATGCGCAATGGCGCCCATTTGTTGGCAAAAAACAGTACGGTGAAAAACAACCTTATGTATTAAGTGACAATGCACTTAAAACAAAAATCGCTATTCTTTCTTCATTTTATGGATATTTAAGTAGTGAAGAATACACAGAAAGAAACCCAGCTCAACTATGGCTTAAGCATAGCCGTTTTGCGATTAACCATAAATATGTAAAGAATGAAGATGATAACAATCATGCATTCACGAAGTTACAATGGTCTTATGTTGTCAGTACCGTAAACAATATGGCTGAACACGAACCTGAAAAACATCAACGTAGTTTGTTTCTCATTAATCTGATGTATTGCTGTTATTTACGTATATCAGAAATCAGTGCCAGAGCTGGTTTTTCACCAATGATGTCGCAATTTAGACAAGACAGTCATACTCAAACTTGGTACTTCCATGTGCCATTTTCTAAAAGTGGCAAAGCCAGAAATATTGCCGTCTCAAAAAGTTTATTAAAAAGTTTAACTCACTACCGAGCTCACTTAGGGTTAACAGACTTACCAAGTATCACTGAACAACATCCATTGTTTACTAGGCATAAAGCGGCAGCACATGGTCGAGAAGCTGGACAAATTAGCGCGAACCTAGGCATAAGACAAATTCGAGACGAGCTGGATAAGATCATTGACCTGGCTGCAGATAAAGCACTTGAAGATGGGTTTGAACAAGATAGCTTATTAATGAGAAAACTAACTGCGCATAATATTCGCCATACTGGGATAACACATGATATTAATATAAACCAAAGGCCATTGTCGCACGTTCAAGCTGATGCGGGTCATGAAAGCATTGATACCACATCCCAGTATTTACACACCACACAAATAGAAAGACACCAAAGTGCTGCAAACAAACCGCTAGATCACATCTAATTTATCGCGTCGCTACGTAAAATCTGAAAAGGTAATCAAGGGCAATACCCATAGAATTTACACAGCGACGCGTGTTAATTCATCAATTTTACAGAAATGGGTAAGGATACGGGCTAAAGGTAGTGAGTTCGGTTACGTAGTTAGATTGAGTATGTATATTGATAATTATCTTATTTAACATAATATACATTGTGCGAAGTTGTGTGTGATTGTTTGTTGAATGAGAGTTTGTGGTCTTAAATGTTTATATCTATAGATTTACTTGCCTATGACAGATATCGAGTTTATCACCCAGTTGTTTTCTAAAGACAATGATTCGTTCTTGAGACAATCATTGGTCTTGTTAGAACTTCGTCAGTTATTAAACCATTATGGTTATTGGTTTTAACTATGACTATAGATTGTGACTTTATAAATAATAGATGTGAGATGTAAATGTGAACTCATGAAGCATCTCATTGGAGACATTCATGCTTGATTGTTTTAGCTAAAGCAGCGCGTATATTCAATGGCTGTTGTCTTGAACACGGTTATGCCACCTTCAGATATTTTATGGCCGGTATTCATATTTGAAGATTAGCCAGCAGATTAAAAGACAACTCAGAAGTCAAAGCTATCGCCAAGTATGCATAGCATATAATATACATAGCCTATAAAATGTAAATTATAAGCCAGATATACTCATCAATTACCGAGCTATTGCTAATCTATTGTTAAGGTTTTTTTTGATACCAACCTGCACAACGAAACTAATTATCCTATTGAATATAAACAAGTCCTTTAAGCTTAATTAGCTCTATCACGCTCAAACTCAAGTAAGGTCGGCTATGTCAATCCTGTCAGTTTCAAGCTGACTTTCATGATCAATCAGATCCATAAATTGACTGGCGTTAGTACAATTAACCCTTTTTTTACATGATAATAAACACAGTTGCCAAAGCTTTTGTTTTGTTTGTTGATCCAAACTTTTAAAGTCTGCTACACATAAATGTCCGCTTTGAATAAGTAAAGCCATTTTTTCTAATGGGATAGATATGTTTAAATTAGCCATAATGTTAATCTCTAATTGAACCTAGACTAATTATAGCTTAATGATAATGATTATCAATAGCGTTTGTTCTTTTTTAAATACAGATTGAAATAATCCCTCCTATATCAGTCAAGCTAACAACGAACACATTAACCGGAGTTGTCGGCTAAGAAGTCAAACCAAGTAGATTGAGTTTGACCTTGATATGAATAGCTGACAAATGCTCGCCATACCATGTAATCACTGCTGCATGAACCATAAATACCAGTGCCAGTGTAATTAACTTCATCAACAGATTGAAGATTAACAGGGATGACTCCCATAAACATATCTCGCCCTTCAATTCGCATCTGAACATCTGAAACAGGCGCAGAAAAGTGTAATTTAATCTGTAATGGTTTTTCACTTGGCGCAAAAACCGGGTTAATCATAAGCCCCACTACAAGTTCATTAACATCTTGATTACAAACTTCACGATGAAACTGACATAAAGTCTTATCGATCGATTGTATTACTTTGTGTTCTTCATGCGTTTGTGAATCGCATCCTACTAAATTAGTAATAAAAAATAACAAGAAAACGGCTTTTGTTAAAAACTGCACAAATAATAACCTCACGACTCATTTTGATAACATTATCTTTAGGAAATTGATCTGGATCAAGTTTACTCATGGCCAGTGAGTATCTTTTTTGACGCAGCTCAAGTATCATTGCATTGCCTCGTGATAGATATTAAAAACATGAGGTAATACCTTGACATAGCGGTAAAAACCAACTTCAAAACAGTTTGTTTTTTCGTCAAGTGTCACCTGAACAGGTAAAGCACCGTCTTTACTATAATTAAAAGTAAAAGTAATAAGCCGTGGAAGCATTATGATGAATCATTCCCAGCCTACAGGCGCTGATTACAACTACACTATTGTTCGCCAATTTGCATTAACCACAGTATTGTGGGGAATCGTTGGTATGGCAGTAGGTGTATTGATTGCGGCCCAGTTAATCTGGCCTCAACTAAACTTCGAAACACCATGGTTAACGTATAGTCGTCTTAGACCGCTTCATACGAATGCCGTGATTTTCGCGTTTGGTACTTCAGCCCTATTCGCAACATCCTACTATATCGTACAACGCACCTGTCAAACCCGTTTATTTGCACCTAAATTAGCTGCATTTACATTCTGGGGATGGCAAGCCATTATTCTCTCAGCTGCAATCACGCTACCAATGGGTTTTACCTCTGGTAAAGAATATGCAGAACTTGAGTGGCCTATTGATATTGCAATCACCGTTGTGTGGGTAGCATATGCAGTAGTGTTCTTTGGCACAATCATTAAACGAACGACGTCGCACATTTATGTTGCAAACTGGTTCTTTGGTGCTTTCATTATCACGGTAGCAGTACTTCACATTGTGAATTCAATGGCAGTACCTGTCAGCTTATTCAAATCGTATTCTATGTACTCTGGCGCAGTCGATGCCATGGTGCAATGGTGGTATGGCCATAACGCGGTAGGTTTCCTACTGACTGCTGGTTTCTTAGGTATGATGTATTACTTTGTTCCTAAGCAAGCTGGACGTCCTGTTTACTCATACAGACTGTCTATTGTTCACTTCTGGGCATTGATTGCACTGTATATTTGGGCAGGTCCTCACCACTTACATTACACAGCTTTACCTGATTGGACACAAACGTTAGGTATGGTGATGTCGCTGATTTTATTCGCTCCTTCTTGGGGTGGCATGATCAACGGTATTATGACCTTATCAGGCGCTTGGCATAAGCTACGTACCGATCCTGTGTTACGTTTCTTAGTTGTTTCATTATCTTTCTATGGTATGTCTACCTTCGAAGGACCAATGATGGCAATTAAAACTGTAAACGCCCTTTCCCATTACACAGACTGGACTGTAGGTCACGTGCATTCAGGTGCGTTAGGCTGGGTTGCAATGGTGTCTATTGGTTCTTTATATCACCTTATCCCTGTATTGTTCGGTCACGGCCGTATGTACAGCACTAACCTTGTTAATGTTCATTTCTGGTTAGCAACAATTGGTACTGTGTTATACATCGTAGCAATGTGGATCTCTGGTGTTATGCAAGGTCTTATGTGGCGTGCTGTTAACTCTGATGGAACATTAACTTATAGTTTCGTTGAGAGTTTAGAAGCCTCTTACCCATTCTACTTTGTACGCTTTATTGGTGGTGTGTTCTTCTTAACTGGTATGTTCATTATGGCGTACAACGTTATGCGTACAGTGAATGCCCCTAAAGATTCTTTACCAGCATTAGCTGAAGAAAAAGCATAAGGAGCAGAACGATGAAATTTAATCATGAAATAATCGAGAAAAACATCGGTCTGCTAGGTATCTTTACCGTTATTGCTATCAGTTTTGGTGGTTTGGTACAGATTACTCCGCTTTTATTTGCTAAAGATACGACTGAACCAGTTGAAGGGTTAAAGCCGTATAATGCTTTAGAAATTGAAGGTCGCGACATTTATGTTCGTGAAGGCTGCTATAACTGTCACAGTCAAATGATCCGCCCTTTACGTGCTGAAACTGAACGTTATGGTCACTACTCTGTAGCTGGCGAATCTGTATGGGATCACCCGTTCCAATGGGGTTCTAAACGAACAGGTCCAGATTTAGCTCGTGTTGGTGGTCGTTACAGTGACAAATGGCATGAAGTGCATTTAATTAATCCACGTGATGTTGTACCACAGTCAAATATGCCAGCTTACCCATGGTTAGCTGACAACCGACTAGATGGCAAACTCACTGGTAATAAGATGCAAATCTTAAGTAATTTCCACCCGGATCATAATTTGTATACCGAAGAAGAAATTGCTGGCGCACAAGCGGCTGTTGAAGGCAAAACTGAATTAGAAGCGTTAATCGCTTATCTTCAGTCTTTAGGCCACGCGCTTAAATAAGGAGGCAATTATGGATTATGGAACGTTACAAGGCATTCTAACCATTATTGTTATGGTCGTTTTTGCCGGCATATTTTACTGGGCCTATAGCTCTAAAAGTAAAGCTGGCTTTGATGAAGCCGCAAACTTAATTTTTTCAGAAGAAGAAATTGCAAAACAAACTCAACATTCAGGAGATAATAAGTAATGAGTATCTTTTGGAATGTTTGGATTATTTTCCCAACACTGTTAGTTATTGCAGGTTGTTTCTTACTTCTTCGTGCTTGTTCAAAGAACAAAACAGGTATTGAAGAAGGTGAATCAATGGGGCATAAGTTTGATGGTATTGAAGAACTCAATAACCCACTCCCTAAGTGGTGGGCTTATATGTTCTACATCAGTATTGTATTTGGCTTAATTTACTTGGCTTTATATCCTGGTCTTGGTAGTTACCAAGGGTTATTTGGTTGGACAAGTTCTAATCAAAGTGTTGGTTATGAAGAAGGTATTAAAGCTGACTCAAAAAAGGCTGTTGAACTGGCTAAAAGTGAAAACCGTCTTTCACAATACGACCGTGAAGTTGCCGCTGCAGATGAAAAATACGGCCCTATCTTTGCTGCATACTTAGCGACTCCTTTAGAAGAGTTAGTTAAAGATGAAGAAGCACTAAAGGTTGGTGGACGTTTATTCCTGCAAAACTGTGCTCAGTGTCATGGCTCTGATGCTAGAGGTAGCATTGGCTTCCCTAACTTAACTGATAATAATTGGTTATACGGTGGTGAGTTAGCTACGATCAAAACATCTATTATGAACGGACGTAACGGTATGATGCCGCCTAAAGGTGGATTACCAATTGAAGACAGCGAAATTCAAGGTTTAGCTGAATATGTCTTCAAACTTTCCGGCCGTGATCATGACGCCACACTTGCTGCGCAAGGTCAGGCATCATTCATGAAAGGTTGTTTTGCCTGTCACGGTATGGATGGAACTGGTAATAAGTTCATGGGTGCACCAAACTTAACTGACGATGCTTGGTTATATGGAAGCAGCCGTTTACAAGTTATGCAATCTATTGCTAATGGCCGTTCAGGTGTAATGCCTGCGTGGAATGATATTCTAGGCGAAGAAAAAGTCCATGTGATTTCTGCTTACGTTTATAGCTTATCAAACAAATAGTTACAGCTTGATAACATAAAGGCTTCGTGAAAACGAAGCCTTTTTTTTAAGTGATTATTAAGGCTTTTCGAGTTAAAATAATCCCATAATAATTCTTATTTTTAGGACCGTTTTATGTCTGCCCCTCTCCCTTGGTATAAGCATTTTTGGCCATGGTTCATCATTGTACTTTTGCTTGTCGTTGTACTTAAAAGTATGGTTGCAATGAGCATTGCCATCGACAATGCAGATTCGCTAGTTTCAGATGATTATTACAAAGAAGGCAAAGCCATTAATATGGATTTGCGTAAAATAAAGCAAGCCAAAAATCTTGGTATGCAATACTTGGTTGAAGTTGATGATCACGAATTAAAAATTTCTCAACATGGCGGACCAGCATATACAGCAGCACTTAAAGTAAGCTTTATACATCCAACTATTGAAGAAAAAGATTTTAATATCAATGCTACAGCTGATGGCGAAGGTAACTACCGAATAGGTTTATCTAATGTTATATCTGGACCGTGGAATGTTCGACTAGAAGGCTTCGATGCAAGTTGGAGAATTCAGCAACGAATTGAAATTACAGACGATGTTGAATATTGGTTGAACTAATTTAAATGCAGAATTGTTTTCATTGCAACGAGCCCGTAATCACAAAAGACGAGTTTATAACGGTTATCGACAATC
Source organism: Shewanella sp. MMG014 (assembly GCF_018100775.1). NCBI lineage: Bacteria > Pseudomonadati > Pseudomonadota > Gammaproteobacteria > Alteromonadales > Shewanellaceae > Shewanella > Shewanella sp. MMG014. Next base: position 10,623 of record NZ_JAGJDZ010000002.1, on the reverse strand, counting down.
AACCACGCCAGATGTGTTGCCCAGGTTGTCAGGCTGTTTCTCAAGCGATTATTGATTCAGGTTTAAGCAGTTATTATCAGTATCGAAGCGAACCAGGAAGTCGTCAAACGGCCTTGGTTCCAACTGAATTATTACAATATTCAGCGTATGATTTGCCAGAAATTCAGCAGGATTTGGTTCATGCGGTCGAAAACAATAGTACCCTATCATTATCAATAGACGGTATTACATGTGCAGCTTGTGCTTGGTTAATTGAACATAAATTAAAGCAGCTCAATGGCATCATCAGCATCTCAGTAAACTCCACCACCCAACGTGCTTTAGTCTCATGGGATAATCAATGCGTCAAACTCAGTGAAATCCTCGCTGAGATAAGTCGTATCGGTTACCAAGCTGCCCCGTATCAAGTTGATGAACAAGAAAAACAAAGTAAGAAAGAAGGAAAAAAGTTCCTGTTAAGACTGGGTCTCGCTGGCTTTGCGACGATGCAAGTCATGATGTTTGCACTGGCGCTTTATTCAGATTATTTTGTAACCTACGATACTGAAATGCGAGATTATTTTCGCTGGGTCAGTATGACATTAGCCGCTCCCGTTGTGTTTTACTCAGCTCAACCTTTTTATTTTAGTGCAGTAAGAAGTTTGCTTGGCGCTCGAGTCAACATGGATTTATCTGTTTCGATTGCCATTATTGGTGCTTATATTGCGAGTTGTATTGCCACAATTAATGGAACAGGTGAAGTCTATTTTGAATCAGTTTCTATGTTCACTTTCTTTTTGTTACTTGGAAGATACTTTGAACAAAAAGCCAAGCAGACAGCATCAGAAAGTTCGAGTAATTTACATAAACTCATACCGCTAACAGCGCACCGAATTACCGTCGATGAAAATGGTACTGAAAGTATTGAAGAAATACCTGCTAAAAGGCTCAATATTGGTGATAAAATACTGATCAAACCTGGCGATGTTGTAGCTGCTGATGGCGTCATTATTTCTGGTAAGTCCGGCCTCAATGAAGCGATGCTAACGGGAGAGCAACAGCCTGTCTTAAAAGCCAATGATGACAGTGTATTTGCAGGCACTATCAATATCGACCAACCCATCACAATTACTGTTACGGCACTGGGTCAAGACCAGCTAGTAGCTGAAATAATTCGGCTGCAAGAAATCGCATCAAACAACAAACCTAAAATTGCGTTAATGGTCGATAAATCCGCAAGTTACTTTTCAACAGCCATTATTGCTATTGCTGCTTTAACCTATGTTTTTTGGCATTTTATTTCACCAGAAGATGCGTTTTGGGTCATGTTGTCAGTGTTGGTCGCTACATGTCCTTGTGCCCTAGCCTTAGCAACACCAACAGCAATAACATGTTCGACAGCGATTTTAACTAAACTTGGGATAATCATTCGTAAACCTGGTGTATTTGAAAAACTTCCTTTAATTGAACATGTTGTTTTTGATAAAACTGGTACATTAACTTGTGGTTCAGTGTCAATTAATCATATTGTCGTCACCGATAACATAGATAAGTTAACTGCTAGCCTCTATGCAGCAGCAATGGAAGTCGGTTCATTGCACCCAATTGCCAAAGCATTCGCAAATATCGAGCTTGATGGGATTACAGCTCAAAATATTACCAATCATGTTGGTTTGGGGCTTTCTGCTGTTATTAATGATTCAACCGTGAAGTTAGGCAACGCACAATTCGTTGGCGTTGATGCAAGTTTATGTCACGGCCAACTACTCTGGCTATCAGTAGATGATTTAATATGTGCATGTTTTGTTCTCCAAGATGCGTTAAGAGAAAACAGTTATACCGCTGTGAATGGATTAATCAGCGCAAATATAGACGTCAGTATTGCGAGTGGTGATACTTCAGAGCATGTATTAGCTATTGCGAAAAAACTTAACATTAAAAATAGCTATGCGGGATTAAGTCCAAAAGATAAACTTGACTTAGTCAACAAGTTACAACAAAAGCAAAACGTCGCTATGTTTGGTGATGGAATCAATGACGCACCGGTTCTTGCTGGGGCAAACTTATCTGTTGCAATGGGAAGTGGTAGTGCTATTGCTAAAAATAGCGCAGATGTCATTCTTCTTGGCGATCAATTATCTAAATTTAGCCAAGCAATAACCGTGGCTAAAAAAACTAATCAAATCATAAAGCAAAATTTAATTTGGGCGTTTGCCTATAATATAATTATTTTACCGCTTGCGGTAACTGGTCATGTTGTTCCCTATATTGCTGCTTTAGGGATGTCATTAAGCTCTATTATTGTTGTTTCAAATAGCCTTCGTTTGCTAAGGATAAAACCATGAGCATCATTTATGTATTAATTCCAATAGCAATGTTATTTGTTGCCGTCGCTGTCGCCGTATTTTTTTGGGCTGTAAAATCTGAACAGTTTGATGATCTCGATAGACAAAGTGTTTCAATTTTATTTGATGAAGACAATGCAACGCAAACAATTAAGAAAAACACCGAACAACAGAATAATCAACAAGAAACTGATTCAGCATCAGAACCTACAACAGCGATAAAATCTACAAAAGCAACCGAGTCTACACAAGGTGATTGAGTACAATGTTTGGGGAGCATTTCTAGTAGGGCTAATGGGAGCTGCGCATTGTTTCGGCATGTGTGGTGGCTTGATTGGTGCCTTTGCGAGTAATTTACCTAATACTAGCGGTAATAGACTCGCAAACCAGTTAAGCTTTTTAATTAGCTACAATGCAGGTCGAATTATAAGTTATGGATTAGCTGGTGCGTTAGCTGGCGCCAGTACTGCAGCTTTAGGCTACATGTTTGATGTTGACAGTTATTTGATCGCCCTACGATTATTCGCTGGCATTATGATGATAGCAACGGGTTTGTATATCGCTCAGTTTTGGTTTGGCATTGTACAGATAGAAAAACTCGGCCAAGGGTTATGGCGTGTGCTTAAGCCGATAGCTAATCGATTATTGCCAATTAAGAATCGATATCAAGCTGTTATTGCTGGCATGATTTGGGGATGGCTTCCCTGTGGCTTAGTTTATAGCACATTAACTTGGTCAGTGGCGTCAGGGGATGCATTAACTGGTGCATTAATTATGTTGGCATTCGGTGCGGGTACCCTACCTGCTTTATTAAGTGCCGGCGTTGCTGCAAAAACATTATCGACTTGGGTTCAAAAAAAGAACGTAAGGCGCTTAAGTGGGATCCTTATTGTAGTATTTGGATTACAGACTATTTATATCGCAATCATGCAGCTAAACTAGCTCAAGTAATGTTATTAGTTTAACATGGTGATGTAGTAATTAATTGAGAATATATATGCCTACAGATCAAACAAAACAACTTCGCGCATCAACAGGTGGTTGTGCCATTCATTGTCATGATTGCAGTATGGAGTCGCTTTGTATTCCTTTTACGCTAGATAACAACGAGCTAGATAAGCTCGATGAGATAATTGAGCGTAAAAAGCCCGTTCAAAAAGGCGATCAAATTTTCAAATCTGGTGATCCTCTTAAATCTCTTTTTGCAATCCGTTCAGGCACAATTAAAAGTTTCACGATCACTGAACAAGGTGATGAACAAATTACTGGCTTTCACCTTGCAGGTGATGTTATTGGATTTGATGGTATTCATTCTCAAACTCATCAAAGTTTCGCACAAGCCCTTGAAACTGCAATGGTATGTGAAATTCCTTTTGAAACGCTCGATACTTTATCTGGCACGATGCCAAAGTTAAGACAGCAAATCATGCGCCTAATGAGTAATGAAATTATGGGCGATCAGGAAATGATTTTATTACTTTCTAAGAAGAATGCAGAAGAACGTTTAGCAGCCTTTATTAACAACCTAGCTAATCGATTTGGTAGCCGCGGCTTCTCGCCACATGAGTTTAGATTAACCATGACACGTGGTGATATTGGTAATTATTTAGGGTTAACTGTCGAAACAATCAGCCGTTTATTGGGTCGTTTTCAAAAGTCTGGCTTAATTGAGGTTAAAGGTAAATACATTACAATTATTGATCATGTCGCATTAAGTCAACTTGCTGGTAATGCACGGATTGCCACCTAATAAATTTTCCGTTTTATGATCTGACGCAACGACTTAAAACGCAATAACAGTGATAGTGATATAAAACAGCTTGGAGGTTTTATGAAGGATTATAATAAGATATTAGTTGTCATTAACCCAATGACCGACCATCAACCTGCATTGGCTCGAGCCGTTGAACTAGCTTCAAAATCCAATGCCACTATTACTGCTTTCCTTACGATATTTGATTTTTCTTATGAAATGACCTCTATTCTTTCTAGTCAAGAAAGAGAAGCAATGCGTCAAGGTGTGATAGATCAAAGAGAAAGCTGGTTAGCTGAAGCTATTACTCCGTATGCCCAAACAGGCTTAAATATTGACACCAAAGTTGTTTGGCATAACCGCCCTTTTGAAAGCGTTATTAAATTTGCTATAGAACAAAATTATGATTTGCTTGTTAAAAGCACTCATGAACATGATAAGCTAAAATCAATTATCTTCACTCCTACGGATTGGCATTTATTACGTAAAGCGCCTATCCCAGTTTTAATGGTCAAAGAACATGATTGGCCAGTTGCTGGTAAGATTTTATGTGCAGTGAATGTAGCAACTGAAGATGAAGAACATTCTACATTAAACACAAAAATAATTGAAAACGCACTTAACCTAGCAGCTAAATTCTCTGCACAAATTCACTTAGTTAATGGATACCCTGGTACTCCAGTCAATTTAGCGATTGAGTTACCAGAGTTTGATGCAGTTAGTTATAACGATACCGTTAGAATGCAGCACGAGCAACGCATTCAATATTTAGCCAATAGCTTTAATATTCCGCTTGAAAATTGCCACGTTGAAGAAGGTTTACCAGAAGACGTAATACCTGTACTTTCACAACAATTAGATGCTGAGCTGGTTATTTTAGGCACCGTTGGTCGTACTGGTTTTTCGGCAGCACTGATTGGTAATACAGCTGAACATGTGATTGATAGCATTAATTGTGATTTACTCGCTGTAAAACCTGACGGTTATAAATCACCTCTCGAAGACTAAAGGCTTTACCATAAGCCAGAATGCTGGAATAATACGCGCCCTGAAACGATAGTTACTGGGCGCTTTTTAATGTCTGAATTGCAACAACAAGAAAAACAATTGGCAGACCGCCAATCTAAATTACAAAAAAAATTACGTCATGAAGTTGGACGTGCCATCGGCGATTACCAAATGATCGAACATGGTGACGTAGTAATGTGTTGTCTGTCTGGCGGTAAAGACAGTTATGCAATGCTAGATATCTTATTAAACCTTCAAAAACGAGCGCCAATTAAGTTCGATATTGTTGCGGTTAATTTAGATCAGAAACAGCCTGGTTTCCCTGAAGATATCTTGCCTGCTTATCTTGATACTCTTGATGTTGCGTACCACATTTTAGAAAAAGATACCTATTCAATCGTAAAAGATAAGATCCCTGAAGGTAAAACGACCTGCTCATTATGTTCTCGTTTACGCCGTGGCACACTTTATGGGTTTGCACAAAAAATTGGAGCGACTAAGATAGCTTTGGGCCATCACCGCGACGATATTATCGAAACATTATTTTTGAATATGTTTTTTGGTGGAAAAATGAAAGCTATGCCGCCAAAGTTATTATCTGATGACGGCGCTAACATGGTTATACGCCCATTAGCCTACTGTAAAGAAAAAGACATTGCTGAATATGCGGAATTAAAACAATTCCCTATCATTCCATGTAACTTATGCGGTTCTCAAGAAAATCTTAAACGTGGTGCAGTTAAAGATATGCTTAACCAGTGGGATAGAGATTACCCTGGACGTATTGAAACCATATTTACAGCTATGCAAAATACTTCACCATCTCAAGGCGTTGATAGAAATGTGTTTGATTTCTTATCACTACAACGTGATGCAGATGCGCCACTTTCAGGTGATGTCGCTGAATCAGATTTACCCGCTTTTGATTTTTTAGATACGACCAATAATGGTCACATTAATCTAGATGAAGCAGCTAAGATTGATATTGTAACGACTTATAAACCGTAAAAACATACATTACGACCCACAATAAAAAGCCCTCGAATGAGGGCTTTTTTGTCTTTACTCGATTCAAACGCAAACTGTTAATTTACGTATGGGCTTAAAATTATTGGCTGTTTTGAAAAAGAGAGCTGCTTTATAGTTTCAATTTCTGCTGAGGTAAGCTGTAATTTATCGCTAACAATGCTGACTTTACCATCTATGTTCGCCTCTACAGGTAAGTCAGTTGAATCAAATGAAAACGTTAATCCAGTAATCGGTTTACGAAAATACTTCATAGGAAATCCTTGTTGACCATCAAGCAAGGCATCCATGTCATTTTTTACAGCAACTAATTCGACTTGATTATAAACAGATTGTACTTTCTTAGCTCTTACTTGCATGGCCACACCACATTGACTCGCGTCACCAGATACTTGCAAATTTATTAAGCCTCTATCTGATTTCAATTGAGCATCATAGGGTAAGTAAAGACGCTGCTGTTTGTCATAAGTTAATGGATATTGATGTTTCTCAGTGGTGATATTCCCTGAGATAATTTTACAATTTTCATTTCTAGGGACACTAAATACAACTTCAACTAGTTGGTAGTTATTTTTGTTAACTTGCTTGAGCCGCTCGTAAAACCCTGCATAAGGAATTGATACTGAATCTGCTAAAACTGCTGGTGATAATAAAAATAGCGCTAAACAAGAAGCTAATTTTCTTATTTTTTTCATTTATAATCCTGCTAAATAAGCTTTGTTATGACGAAGCATTTCTAATAGCTCGTCTATATAGGCATCTTTTCTTTCTGAGTAATGTAATAATCCGTAAACGAGATCTTCAGCTGCAGGCTCTTTTCCTTGGCTTCGAAGATCCGCTCGAATAGAACGTAATAAGCGATATGCTGAATTAGTGTTTAAATTCAGCATGTATGCAGCAATGGAGTCCTCTGGCGTTTCGAAGGAGGCAACCTCATGATTCATCCCTGCTTTTCTAGATAAAGGAACTAATCCACAGCCTTTTGAAAAGCACCACTGGCCAAAATAATTATTACCTTCTTTGGCGAAACGAGAACTTCCCCAACCGGTTTCATTTGCGGCTTGGATAAGTACCATTCTTGCAGGTACTGTATCAACTCGCTCTAATAAAGGAGTCAATGTAACGAGATCAAACTTTTTAACTGTATATTTATATTTTTGAGTTAATTTTTCTAAATTAAAAATCTCTGCGTTAGTTAATGGCTGCTCGTTAGCAAGGTTTGCTAAAACCACCTTTAGAAAATTTCGCTCTTTTTCTATCAGCGCATTTTGATGGTTAACCGCTGGAGACATATAATCGAAAAAGGCAGACTTTTTGGTAGGTATATCTGCGATTGCTGTAAAGTCAGGTACAGTTTCTTCATCGACTTGATTTTGTTCGATCTCAGGTGTTTCAACCAGAATGTTCTCAATTGTAGGAACTAACCACACTCTGATTAGCATTATGCTGATGATTACAAACCCTAAACCAAGGGTAAACTTTCCAATTCTACCGGTTCTCAAAAAAAATCCTTAAAAAATAATTTGCTTAATTATACCGAGAAACAAGATTAATAGCAGCGAAGTATTTATGCTAATATTAATGATGATTCTATTTTAGCATCTTGTGATAGCTTAAATAAATCAATCAGTACAATAGCTTAAAAAATCATCATTACTGTATGAAAGGAATCAATATGATGAAACATGAATTAAATAGTGTCGATAGTATCGTGGCTATTGGAGGAGGACATGGCTTAGGTCGAGTGTTATCTTCACTCTCTTTCCTTGGTCCTAAGTTAACAGGTATTGTAACGACTACTGATAATGGTGGTTCAACCGGGCGGATCCGACAAGATGAAACAACCATTGCCTGGGGGGATTTAAGAAACTGCCTTTCGCAACTTGCACATAGGCCAGCCATTGGCACAATGCTATTTGATCATCGATTTAATGGAGATAATGAGTTAAACGGTCATAATCTCGGGAATATTATTTTATATGCACTAGAGCAGCTATGTGTTCGCCCTCTTGAAGCAATCAAGCTAATTAGAACCATTTTAAAAATTGAAACTCGTGTCATTCCTATGTCTGAATCACCAACTCACCTAAGTGCGCTTAATGCGCAAGGTGAAACCGTTTTTGGTGAAATGAATGTTGACGACATGAAAGAGATACCAAGTCAACTGACTTTAGCTCCTAACGTTGCTGCAACTTGTGAAGCACTACAAGCAATCAATAAAGCTGACATTATCATTATTGCGCCAGGCAGTTTTTTTACGAGTGTAATGCCACCCTTACTTATCCCAAGTATTGCTAATGCGATTAAAGACTCATCTGCAAAAGTGATTCTAATCGACAATTTAACGTCAGAGCCTTCATGTGCTTCGTCTTTAACTTTGGATGACAAAATAGAATGGATCAATCAATCAATATCGACAAATAGAATTAATAAAATAATTAGAAACTCTGATGCAGTTGATATTGGTGAATTAGTAAGTTATTTCCCTTTAGTCAGTGACCATCATTTAGGTTTGCATCACAAAGAAGCATTAGCAGAAGCGATAGCAACGGTTGTTAGCCAGAAAGCATAATCAAATGTTTAAAGTTATAGAAAAGCCCTTAAACAATGTCTAAGGGCTTTTGCATTTTTAGCTAATAAATTAAGACTGTTTTGCTCAACTAATTTAACTTACAAGAAAAACAATCTCTAAACTAAAAATAGCTTAATGTACTTATAAAACCTGAGCTATTGCTTTACAAATTACAGGAATATTTTGTTTAGTCATGCCCGCAACACTGATGCGTCCAGAACCAACAATATATACTCCAAATTCGTCTTTTAAACGATTAACTTGCTCTTTGCTTAAACCTGAAAAGCTAAACATACCATTTTGACGAGAGATAAAGCTAAAGTCTTGTTTCACACCCTCGCTTTTTAACGTTTCTACAAATAGAACTCGCATTTCTGCAATACGTTGGCGCATTTCAGCCAATTCTACTTCCCACTCTTGGCGTAAAGTCTCATCAGAAAGTATGGTACTTACAATTAAACCACCGTGCGCAGGGGGATTAGAATAAGTAGCACGAATTGTTTTTTTAATCTGACTAAAACTTTTTTGTGCTGTTTCTTCATTTGCAGCAACGACAGTAATAGCACCAATACGTTCGTTATATAAACCAAAGTTTTTTGAGAAAGAGTTAGCGACTAATAGTTCTGGCACTTTAGCAGCAACAATCCGTAAGCCTTGCGCATCTTCTTCGATACCAGCGCCAAAACCCTGGTAGGCAAAATCAAATAAAGGAACTAATTCTTTGTCAACACACAATTGACCTACTGTCTCCCATTGAGATGAACTTAAATCAATCCCAGTAGGGTTATGACAGCAACCATGAAGCAAAATAAGATCACCAGGTTGAGCAGCTTGTAAATCTGTTATCATTGCATCGAAATCCATATCGTGGGTTTCTGCTTTGTAATAACCGTACTCTTTTATTGTTAAACCAGCTGTTTGGAAAATATTTTGATGGTTTGCCCAGGTAGGATTACTGACCCATAATGTTTTTGAATCAGTGTTACGAACTAAAAATTCAGCGGCTACACGTAATGAACCCGTTCCGCCAGGTGCTTGAGCTGTGTATGCTCGTTTAGCATTAATAATGTCATTTTTAGCACCAAATAATAATGTTTGAACTGCTGTGTTGTATAGCTCTACACCTTCAATACCAAGATAGTTTTTTGTTTTCTCAGCGTCTAATAAAATGGCTTCAGCTTTTTTAACTGTTTTGAGTACCGGGGTTTGTCCGGCTTCATCTTTATAAATACCAACACCAAGGTTAACTTTATCGGCACGTGGATCTTTTTTAAATGCGTCTGTTAAACCTAAAATGGGATCTGCTGGAGCTTGAGGGATTTGAGAAAATATCATTACTTCTTTCCTACTTATAAAGTGAACCACAATTTTTAGTATTTATACCATTGTATTGGCATTGGAAATAGTGACATTTAATCAACTAATCAGAAATTGTTCACACTTTAAGGATTTATCATTTTTTATCAGTATAAAATAAATAAAATACAATAAAGGTTCTGTTCTCTTAGAAAACTTCAGTAGATATCACATATTAAATAGACAATCATGCGAGACATGGTGAGTTTTTCAATTTCGCTAGCGTACGTGTTTTAAGATGCGGGTAGAATCGTTTTTTTGCTGAGTATAATGAGTTTTTATATTGATGTTTACACACTGTATTTTATTTAATGCTGCCCTTCTGATCCTGCATTCACTAACTTAGCAACAATCTTGAACCTAAAAACTTTCCCCTTTTAACTCGTATGCTGAACAAATATCCGCATATGCATTTAATACTTTTAGACCTAGAAGGATTTGAATCTCTAAAGGCTGGAATTACACGTACGCCTTAATACTCAGTCGTATGCAAAGAAGGCAGCCGAGGCCAAACTTGAATTGGCACGCCCTATCTTAACAGGACGAGAGGATTTATCTTTCGCCAAAGCACGATTTACAGGCAC
>NZ_JAGJDZ010000019.1:0-36080 GCF_018100775.1 Shewanella sp. MMG014 | reverse complement strand
GAGATATACATCTTCAAAAATGAAGTTAAAGCTTAAATTTAGACACATCAACAGCTGATAGTTGCGAGCATCAGCCCATGTGAAAGTCCGTCATTACTAAGTAATTAATTTTTCTCGATTGAATGTGGATATCCAATTATTTATGTCACAGTTTTGCAAGTTAATATTGCTTAAAAGACTTTATTTCGACTGTTTGGAAGTGTCACTAATAAAAACAGTTCATTTCTTTCATTGCCCCCTCAGATTCATTATTGATAAACACGCTATTAGTGGCTTATTAGGCGTTAACTATTTTGGCTTTCTTACGATTAGTCATATGAATGTTCACAGGGTACAATATTCACATAACCATTATTAGTACAAGTCATTTATATGTCCGCAAGCTTAAAGCCTTTAAATACCCTGTCTTTGAATCAAAATTCCCTAATGCTTGTTGAGGCAAACTCTGTTTCGGATCTCATTCGATATATAAAACAAGCAAAAGAAATGGGCGTTCCGTATATGATCATAGGTGGTGGTAGCAATATCGTTTTTACCTGCGATTATGAAGGGATGATCATTAAGCTGATCAATAAAGGCATCGTTATTTCTGAGGATAATGAAAATGTCTATTTAACTGTGCAGGCAGGCGAAAATTGGCATGAACTCGTTCAGTTTACTTTAGATAAGGGCTATTTCGGGTTAGAAAATTTAGCATTGATCCCAGGTTCGGTGGGCGCTGCTCCAATTCAGAATATTGGTGCATATGGAGTTGAAATAAATCAGTTTTGTAATGAAGTCACTTACCTTAATACTGATACTTTTAGCGAGCATACACTTGCAGGTTCTGAGTGTAAGTTTGATTACCGTGATTCAATTTTCAAAAAACAATTAAAAGAGATTGCAGTCATTACGTCAGTTAAATTAGCCATCCCAAAAAACTGGCAAGCAAATCTAAGTTATGGACCACTTAACCACTTAAATAGTCAGACAGTGAGTGCTAAAGAGATCTATGAGACTGTATGTGCTGTACGCACAAGTAAGTTACCAGATCCTTGTAAACTTGGTAACGTTGGCAGCTTTTTTAAGAACCCAATTATTGAAGCAGAGCAATACATCAGTTTATTGAAAAAGTTTACTGATTTGGTCGGATATGCACAAGCTGATGGTCGTATTAAAGTTGCTGCAGGTTGGCTTATAGATGAAGCTGGCCTTAAAGGGTATATCTTGGGCGGCGCGGCAGTCCATAGCAAGCAAGCGTTGGTGATAGTTAATATTAATCAAGCAACTGGTGACGATGTACGAAAACTGGCGCATCATGTTATTGACACTGTTTATAATAAGTTTGGTATCAAACTGGAGCCAGAACCAAGAATAATAGGTTCACACGGAGAGGTGGAATTGTAATGACAGAGCATTGGAGAAAAAAGAAGCAAATCATTAAGCTGCTGGATCATTGTCGTTATACTTCTGGAGAAATGATTGCACAAGAAGTTGGATTATCTAGGACTGCAGTGAATAATCACATAGCGCAGTTAGCTGATTACGGGATTGATATATACAGCGTAAAAGGAAAGGGTTACAAGTTATCGAAAGCTCTGCCTTTATTTGATGAATCCGTACTTATAAACGGGATTGAAGATAGGTGTTTCTTTTTTGATGAGATAGCCAGTACCAATGCTTTCTTACTACAGCACTCTGATGAACTAGATAGTGGTGATATTTGCATCGCGGAATATCAGTCAGCAGGCAGGGGGCGTAGGGGGCGTCAATGGGTGTCACCTTATGGTCAACATGTTTACGGGTCGCTCTATTGGCGCATAAACCAGGGAATGAATGCCGCAATGGGGTTAAGCCTAGTTATTGCGTGTTCTATCGTGTCAACGCTAAGAACATTTGGTGTTGAAGGTCTTGGATTGAAGTGGCCAAATGATATCTACAAAGACAATAAAAAACTAGCAGGTATCTTGATTGAGCTATCTGGTCAATCTATGGACGAATGTAATTTGGTCATTGGCTTTGGTATTAATATGAGTATGCCAGCTCAACAGGCTGAAAAAATAGATCAGCCTTGGAGTGATTTATCTTCTCTGGAGACAATGCCCGATAAAACTAACCTACTCCTAGCACTCCATAAACAATTAAAGTTAGACCTAGCAAAGTTTGAAGTATCTGGTTTAGCGGAGTTTATTCCGCTCTGGCAACAATATGATCTGTTCTACGACAAAGAAATTGAGTTGGTCATGTCACCTAAGTCAATCGTAGGTGTTTGTAAAGGGATTGACTCGCAGGGTGGCGTTATTTTGGAAACCGATGGCGTTCAAACCGCCTATATAGGTGGAGAGATTAGTCTACGCGGTACGCTCTAATCTACGAGGTTATTTTCGTAGTAAAACGCGGTTTACCAAATGATTATCTCCTTTTTTAAGGATCAGGTGAGCGCGTTCACGACTTGGTTTGATATTGGACTGGAGATTTGGGCCGTTAATCGTATCCCAGATATTAGCTGCGGTCTCATTGGCTTGTTGATCTGACAAGTTTGAATAGTGATGAAAAAAGGATTTCGGATCACTAAAAGCACCTTGACGAAACTTTCTAAAACGTTGCTGATACCATTCTTTTAGAAGCACTTCATCTGCATCTACGTAAATTGAAAAATCCACATAATCAGATAAAAAACTGCTGCGACTTTCAGGTGATTGATCTAAGCCAGTTTGAAGTACATTTAAACCTTCAATAATTAAGATGTCTGGTTGGTTAATCGGTTGCACTTGGTCAGTAAGTCGGTCATAGGTGATATGAGAGTACAGTGGCGCATTAACATGCGGTTGACCTGCTTTGATAGCTGAAATGAAATCAATGAGCATCTTCATATCATAGCTTTCTGGAAAGCCTTTTCGCTTTAATAAGCTTTTAGCTTTTAACTCTGCCAAAGGATACAGAAATCCATCGGTAGTGACTAACTCTACTTTAGGGTGTTGGGGCCAACGCTGTAATAGCGCTTGTAGAATCCTTGCTGTGGTGCTTTTACCAACAGCGACACTACCAGAAATACTGATAATGTAGGGAGAGTTACGTGGTTTATGATTGAGGAATTGATCTAATACTACACTGCGCTGCTGCTGAGCGTCGATGATCAAGTTTAAAAGACGACTTAACGGTAAATAAATATCTGTCACTTCATCTAAAGACAGTTGCTCGTTCATGCCTTGTAAGCGGGCAAGTTCGTCTTCACTTAGTGTAAGAGGGACTGAATTACGAAGCTCAGACCATTGCTTACGCCCAAATGAATGATAAAGTGTTTTATGTATTGGTTTATTTACTGTCATAACGTCCTTTCCTTAGGTCAGGCACAGTACACCAACAAAATATATTCAACAATAAAAAACTGACCTTAGTTAATCACTAACTTTCAAATCGCTTGATTTTTATGCGCGAGTAGCTAATAAAGCCCAAAAAAACGGCATTTGAGACTTTTTTTAGCTTTTTTATGCATTTTCTATTGCACTTGTGCCAACATTTACCTAATATCCGTTTCCGAAATGATTAGCCGGCATAGCTCAGTTGGTAGAGCAACTGACTTGTAATCAGTAGGTCCCGAGTTCGACTCTTGGTGCCGGCACCATTTTTCTGGAGGGGTTCCCGAGTGGCCAAAGGGATCAGACTGTAAATCTGACGGCTCAGCCTTCGAAGGTTCGAATCCTTCTCCCTCCACCATTTTTTAAAGGTAGTTAGGTAGCCTTTCAGGTTGCGCGGATGTCGTATAATGGTATTACTCCAGCCTTCCAAGCTGATAACGCGGGTTCGATTCCCGCCATCCGCTCCAAATTGCTGAATGACTTGATTGATTAATGGTTCAGATAACTGAATTGTTAATCAGTCAAATCCTTTAAATCAGCACCTCCTGTCTTATGCTAAGCTTAATCACCATAACTAATCGATTCGATGTCATTTTATGCATCGGATTTTTTCTATATGTGTTTTCATTACCAAGAGTCTGGATTGAGGCAATATCATGGCTAAAGAAAAATTTGAACGTAGTAAACCACACGTAAACGTGGGTACAATTGGTCACGTTGACCATGGTAAAACTACTCTAACAGCAGCTATCTCAGCAGTATTGACGAAAGCATACGGCGGTGAGACTAAAGATTTCGCACAAATCGATAACGCTCCAGAAGAGCGTGAGCGTGGTATTACAATTAATACTTCTCACATCGAATATGACACGCCTACACGTCACTACGCACACGTAGATTGTCCTGGTCACGCCGATTATGTTAAAAACATGATTACTGGTGCTGCACAAATGGACGGTGCTATCTTAGTAGTAGCAGCAACTGATGGCCCAATGCCACAGACTCGTGAGCACATCCTACTTTCACGTCAGGTTGGTGTACCTTTCGTTATCGTATTCATGAACAAATGTGACATGGTTGATGATGAAGAGCTACTTGAATTAGTAGAAATGGAAGTACGTGAACTTCTTTCTGAATATGACTTCCCAGGTGATGACTTACCAGTTATCCAAGGTTCTGCACTTAAAGCGCTTGAAGGCGATGCAGCTTGGGAACCAAAAATCATCGAACTTGCTGAAGCTCTAGATACTTACATCCCAGAGCCAGAGCGTGACATCGATAAGCCTTTCCTACTACCTATTGAAGATGTATTCTCAATTTCAGGTCGTGGTACAGTTGTTACTGGTCGTGTAGAGCGTGGTATCATCACTGTAGGTGACGAAGTAGAAATCGTTGGTGTTAAAGACACAACTAAAACGACTTGTACTGGTGTTGAAATGTTCCGTAAGCTGCTTGACGAAGGTCGTGCAGGTGAGAACTGTGGTGTTTTATTACGTGGTACTAAGCGTGATGAAGTTGAACGTGGTCAAGTACTTGCTAAGCCAGGTACAATCACTCCTCACACTACATTCGAATCAGAAGTATACGTGTTAAGCAAAGAAGAAGGCGGACGTCACACTCCATTCTTCAAAGGCTACCGTCCACAGTTCTACTTCCG
The DNA here is from genome assembly GCF_018100775.1 of Shewanella sp. MMG014. Lineage (NCBI taxonomy): Bacteria > Pseudomonadati > Pseudomonadota > Gammaproteobacteria > Alteromonadales > Shewanellaceae > Shewanella > Shewanella sp. MMG014. The sequence continues at coordinate 31,085 of NZ_JAGJDZ010000019.1, read as the reverse complement.
TACAACTGACGTAACTGGTACTATCGAGCTTCCAGAAGGCGTTGAAATGGTAATGCCAGGTGACAACATCAAGATGGTTGTTACTCTAATCTACCCAATCGCGATGGACGACGGTTTACGTTTCGCTATCCGTGAAGGTGGCCGTACAGTTGGTGCTGGTGTTGTAGCTAAAATCGTTGCTTAATAGCGAAGTTAGTTAACACATTAAAAAGGAAGCTTCGGCTTCCTTTTTTTGTTTTATAGATTTTTTTTAAGTTTTGCCTATGTTCTCTGGTGTCGACCTTGCGAACTGACTAGAATAAGAATACAATCTATGGCCGATTTTTGACCCTGAGCTGATGCTTTTCGTGGCTAAACTCGGAAGTACTATTTGATAGTGGTACATATTTATCAAATTTAAGCTCAGGTCTTAGTGAGTAACGGAACCAACCGATGACGACAAATACTGAAAACCAGAATAATTCTCTGGATATTGTTAAGTGGGGCATTGCAGTTATATTGATTGCCGCCGCTGTTATTGGCAACCAAGCATTTGGCGAAGCCAGTGTTGTGGTACGCGCATTAGGCGTAATTGTTGCCTTTGTTATTGCAGGCTTTATTGCACTGCAAACTGTGAAAGGTAAAGAAGCTTTATCTTTTGCTCGTGAAGCTCACATTGAAGTACGTAAAGTGGTTTGGCCAACTCGTCAAGAAGCGCTAAACACAACATTCATTGTTCTTGCTGCAACAGCTGTCGTAGCCGTAATCCTTTGGGGTTTCGACTGGGTACTATTGCGTGTTGTTAACCTCATTACTGGCGTATAGGCATTTACATGACTGAAGCAACAGAAGCTAAAAAAAGATGGTATGTGATTCAAGCATTCTCAGGCTATGAAGGCCGTGTATGTAAAACACTACTTGAGCATATCAAAATGCACAACATGGAAGACTACTTTGCTGAGGTACTTGTACCAACTGAAGAAGTGGTTGAAATGCGTGCAGGTCAGCGTCGTAAAAGCGAACGTAAATTCTTTCCAGGCTATGTATTAGTCCAAATGGAAATGAATGATGAAAGCTGGCACTTAGTGAAAAGCATTCCACGTGTAATGGGTTTCATTGGCGGAACATCTGATCGCCCAGCACCTATTTCTGATAAAGAAGCGAATGCCATTCTTCAGCGTCTACAAGATACTGTTGAGTCACCGACTCATCGCGTTATGTTTGAGCCTGGTGAAGTTGTTCGTGTTAACGATGGTCCATTTGCTGACTTTAATGGCACTATCGAAGAAGTTGATTACGATAAAAACCGCGTTAAGGTTTCAGTAATGATCTTCGGTCGCTCTACTCCTGTGGAACTAGACTTCCAACAAGTTGAAAAGAGCTGATTAAATTAAATACAAATAGTATTTGTTTGCGGGTGCGGATTTTAGTATAATCCGCACCCGTTGTTTTCAAGGGGAGCTCATCGGCATGTAGCTGGTAGCGTTTGAACCCAAATTGAGGAAATGTCGACATGGCAAAGAAAATTGAAGCTTATATTAAGCTACAAGTAGCAGCCGGTGCTGCAAACCCGTCTCCACCAGTTGGTCCTGCTCTAGGTCAAAAAGGTGTGAACATCATGGAATTCTGTAAAGCATTCAACGCTCGTACTGAAAAGTTCGACAAAGGTATGCCGATTCCTGTTGTTATCACTGTATACAACGATCGTTCTTTCACGTTCGAAACTAAGACTCCTCCAGCATCTTTCTTATTATTGAAAGCGGCAGGTCTTAAGTCTGGTTCTGGCCGTCCAAATACCGAGAAAGTTGGTACTATCAAGCGCAGCGCAGTTCAGGAAATTGCTGAAACTAAAGCGGCTGATATGACTGGTGCTGATGTTGAAGCGATGATGCGTTCAATTGAAGGTACTGCACGTTCAATGGGTTTGGTAGTAGAGGACTAATATAATGGCAAAGCTAACTAAGCGCATGCGCGTAATCCGCGAGAAAATCGACGGAACTAAAAGCTACGATATCAATGAAGCTGTTGCTTTATTAAAAGAATTAGCAACTGCTAAATTCGTAGAAAGTGTTGACGTTGCTGTTAACCTAGGTATCGATCCTCGTAAATCAGACCAAAACGTTCGTGGCGCTACAGTATTACCACATGGTACTGGCCGTGAAGTTCGTGTTGCTGTGTTCACACAGGGCGCAAACGCTGAAGCAGCTAAAGAAGCTGGTGCAGAGTTAGTTGGTATGGAAGATCTAGCTGAGCAAGTTAAAGCTGGTGAAATGAACTTTGACGTTGTTATCGCATCTCCAGATGCAATGCGCGTTGTTGGTATGTTAGGTCAAATCTTAGGCCCACGTGGTTTAATGCCTAACCCTAAAACTGGTACTGTAACGCCAAACGTTGCTGATGCAGTTAAAAATGCCAAAGCTGGTCAAGTTCGTTACCGTAACGACAAGAATGGTATTATCCACACTACTATCGGTAAAGTGGATTTTGAACCTGCTCAAATTAAAGAAAACTTAGAAGCGTTAGTCGCAGCACTGAAAAAGGCTAAGCCTGCAGTTGCTAAAGGCGTTTACGTGAAAAAAGTCAGCATCTCTACCACTATGGGTGCAGGTGTTGTGGTTGACCAAGCTACTTTGGAAGACCTTAAGTAATATACAAAGGATGCGGATTAGTATATAATCCGCGCACTTTGTGGGTTGAGGTCTGCTTTTCAACATTGTTGAGAGCAGATTTCCGTCCAAGACCGTAGGTGTTTTCATAAGATAACTTAATTTCCTACGTAGACGGTGTCAGACCCCCCAGATAGATTTTTTTCTGCTGGAAATCTGCACCGTAAGTCGTTAAACACATAAGTGTTTAATATGGTAAATACTAGGGACATCCCTAGGTAGAATCCAGGAGTAAAGCCAATGGCATTAAGACTCGAAGACAAAAAAGCGATTGTTGCTGAAGTCAGCGAAGCCGCCAAAGGTGCTTTATCTGCAGTTGTTGCCGATTCACGCGGTGTAACTGTAGGTGATATGACCGGTCTGCGTAAAGCAGCACGTGAAGCTGGTGTTTATGTACGTGTTGTACGTAATACATTAGTTAAACGCGCTGTTGCTGGTACTGATTTTGAGTGCCTAAGCGACACGTTTACTGGTCCTACTTTGATTGCCTTTTCTAATGAGCACCCAGGTGCTGCAGCGCGTCTTCTTAAAGATTTCGCAGCTGAACAAGAAAAGTTTGAAATCAAAGCAGCAGCCTTTGAAGGGGAAGTTATCCCTGCAGCAGATATTGATCGTTTAGCGAAACTACCAACATACGAAGAAGCACTAGCTCAGTTAATGATGACTATGAAAGAAGCATCTGCTGGCAAGTTCGTTCGTACATTGGCCGCTCTTCGCGATCAAAAAGAAGCAGCTTAATATTTTATTAGCCGCTTAAATTAATTGAATTCAGTACAATAGGAATTTTTTGTTATGTCTATCACTAAAGACCAAATCTTAGAAGCTTTCGCAGAAATGTCTGTAATGGAAGTTGTTGAACTAATCGAAGCAATGGAAGAAAAATTCGGCGTTTCTGCTGCAGCTGCTGCTGTTGCTGTTGGCGGCGACGCTGGCGCTTCTGCTGCTGAGCAAACCGAATTTGACGTTGTTATGACTTCATTCGGTGGCAACAAAGTTGCTGTTATTAAAGCACTTCGTGGCGCTACAGGTCTTGGCCTGAAAGAAGCTAAAGCTATGGCTGAATCTGCACCAGTTGCAGTTAAAGAAGCTATCACTAAAGAAGAAGCAGAAGCACTTAAAGCTGATCTAGAAGCTGCTGGCGCTGAAGTAGAAGTTAAGTAAGTTATACTCTAACTTACCACCTCCCGAGTAATCGGGCGGAGGCTGGCGGTTTTTTAACCGTCGGCCTTTTTTGCGCTATATGCGCAGGCGATTTTTTATTCACCGTTTATCGCCAGTTTTAGCAGTTCCTAGCAGAGATTACTGGTTAGGTTCTTGCCATTAACGGTGATGGGCAAACGTGCTGATTTAATCTTAGAATTATTTCAGTCTTGGTCACATCTCGTAAGTAGAGGAAACCCATGGTTTACTCCTATTCTGAAAAGAAGCGTATTCGTAAAGACTTTGGAAAACGTCCAAAAGTTTTGGATATTCCGTATTTGTTGTCTATTCAATTAGACTCTTTTAAGAAATTCACCGATCAAGATCCTACGGGTGAACGTGGCTTTGAAGCTGCTTTCCGTAGCGTTTTTCCCATCAAGAGCTTTTCTGGCAACTCTGAACTGCAATATGTCAGTTACAAGCTAGGTGAGCCAGTTTTTGATGTGAAAGAGTGTCAGATCCGCGGTGTTACATATTCTGCACCACTACGCGTTAAATTGCGTATGGTTCTTTATGACCGTGAAGCTGCACCAGGCACAGTCAAAGATATTAAAGAACAAGAAGTCTACATGGGTGATATCCCATTGATGACTGAGAACGGTACCTTTGTAATTAATGGTACTGAGCGTGTAATTGTTTCTCAATTACATCGTTCTCCGGGTGTTTTCTTTGATCATGACCGTGGTAAAACCCACTCATCTGGTAAGGTGCTTTATAACGCACGTATTATTCCTTACCGTGGTTCATGGCTTGACTTTGAATTCGATCCAAAAGATTCATTATTTGTACGTATTGACCGTCGTCGTAAATTACCTGCGACTATCATCTTACGTGCGCTTGAATTTTCTACTCAAGAAATCTTGGATTTATTCTTTGAACGTATTGAGTTCAAAATTAAGCAAGATTCACTTGTTATGGCACTTGTGCCAGATCGTCTACGTGGCGAAACTGCAAGTTACGACATCAAAGATTCTGAAGGTAAGCTTTTAGTTGAAGCTGGCCGTCGTATTACTGCACGTCACATTAAGCAGCTTGAAAAAACCAACACTACTGAGCTTGAAGTACCAGTAGATTACATCGTTGGTAAGTTCGCTGCACAAGACTACATTGATGAAGATACTGGTGAAGTATTAGTTAGCGCAAATGCTGAAATCACCCTTGAAGACCTAGCTAAGCTTTCTTTAGCGGGTATTAAAGAAGTTGATACATTATTTATCAACGATCTTGATCATGGTGCATATATCTCAGACACATTACGTATTGATTCTACAACTAACCGCCTTGAAGCATTAGTTGAAATCTATCGTATGATGCGTCCTGGTGAGCCACCAACCAAAGATGCTGCTGAAAGCTTATTCCAGAACTTGTTCTTCAGTGAAGAGCGTTATGACCTATCTAAAGTAGGTCGTATGAAGTTCAACCGTCGTCTTGAGATTTCTGAAGATGAAGGTGCTGGCGTACTGTCTAAAGAAGACATCGTACACGTTATGAAGAAAATCATCGAAATCCGTAATGGTTACGATGAAGTCGACGATATTGACCACTTAGGTAACCGTCGTATTCGTAGCGTTGGTGAGATGGCTGAAAACCAATTCCGTGTTGGTCTAGTTCGTGTTGAGCGTGCTGTTCGTGAACGTCTATCTCTAGGCGATCTGAATGAGCTTATGCCACAAGATCTAATCAATGCTAAGCCTATTTCTGCGGCAGTGAAAGAATTCTTTGGTTCTTCACAGTTGTCACAGTTCATGGATCAAAACAACCCGTTGTCAGAAGTAACGCATAAGCGTCGTATTTCTGCTCTTGGTCCTGGTGGTTTAACACGTGAACGTGCTGGTTTCGAAGTACGTGACGTACATCCAACTCACTACGGTCGTTTATGTCCGATTGAAACGCCAGAGGGACCAAACATTGGTCTAATTAACTCTTTAGCAAGTTTCGCTCGTACTAACTCTTATGGCTTCCTAGAAACACCTTACCGTAAGGTGGTTGATTGTGTGGTTACTGATGAAGTTGAATACTTATCAGCAATCGAGGAAGGCCGTTATGTGATTGCACAGGCAAACATCGAGATTGATTCTTCAAATCGTATGCTTGAAGAACAAATCGCATGTCGTCATAAAGGTGAATCTACCTTTATGCGTGCTGCTGATATCCAGTATATGGATGTATCACCACAACAGATTATTTCTGTTGCGGCATCACTTATTCCGTTCTTAGAACACGATGATGCTAACCGTGCATTGATGGGTGCAAACATGCAACGTCAAGCCGTTCCTACTTTGCGTGCTGATAAGCCGCTTGTTGGTACAGGTATTGAGCGTACTCTTGCTGTTGACTCAGGTGTTGTTGTCGCTGCGAAGCGTGGCGGTGTTATCGACTATGTTGATGCTAGCCGTATCGTAGTGAAAGTTAACGAAGCAGAATTGACTCCAGGTGAAGCTGGTATCGATATCTACAACTTAACTAAATACACTCGTTCTAACCAAAACACTTGTATTAACCAACGTCCTTGTTGTTCTGTTGGTGATCCAATTGTTCGTGGTGATGTTTTAGCTGATGGTCCGTCTACCGATTTAGGTGACTTGGCCCTAGGTCAAAACATGCGTATCGCATTCATGCCTTGGAACGGTTATAACTTCGAAGATTCGATCTTAATCTCTGAGCGCGTAGCGCAAGAGGATCGTTTCACTACTATTCATATCCAAGAACTTTCATGTATTGCTCGTGATACGAAATTAGGTAGCGAAGAAATCACTGCTGATATTCCAAACGTAGGCGAATCTGCTCTATCTAAATTAGACGAGTCAGGTATTGTTTACATTGGTGCAGAAGTAAAAGGCGGCGACATTCTAGTTGGTAAAGTGACACCTAAAGGTGAAACTCAACTGACTCCAGAAGAAAAGCTATTGCGTGCAATTTTCGGTGAAAAAGCTTCTGACGTTAAGGACAGTTCATTACGTGTTCCTAACTCAGTTAAAGGGACTATCATCGATGTACAAGTCTTCACTCGTGACGGTATCGAAAAAGATAAACGTGCTCTTGAAATTGAAGAGATGCATGTTGCCCAAGCGCGTAAAGATTTAGGCGAAGAGTTCGAAATCCTTGAAGAAGGTGTTTTGAGCCGTGCACGTAACTTATTACTATCTGCTGGTTTCTCACAAGCTAAGCTTGCTGAATTACCACGTAAAGATGTATTAATTCAAGTTATTGATGATGAAGCTAAGCAAACTGAGCTTGAGCAATTAGCCGAGCAACATGAAGAGCTTAAAGCTGACTTCGATAAGAAGTTCGAAGTTAAACGTCGTAAAATCACCCAAGGTGATGACTTAGCTCCAGGCGTACTAAAGATTGTTAAGGTTTACCTTGCAGTTAAACGTACTATCCAACCTGGTGATAAGATGGCGGGTCGTCACGGTAACAAAGGTGTAATCTCTAAGATTTGTCCTATCGAAGACATGCCATACGATGAAACTGGTGATCCAGTTGATATCGTACTAAACCCATTGGGCGTACCATCGCGTATGAACATTGGTCAGGTACTAGAAGTTCACTTAGGTGCTGCTGCTAAGGGTATCGGTAATCGTATTACTGCTATGCTTGAAGAGCAACGTGAACTTGCTGAACTGCGCGACTACATCCGCCAGGTATATGAATTAGGTGACGAAGTTCTACAGAAAGTCGACATCAACTCATTCACTGACGATGAAGTATTGCGTCTGGCTAAAAACCTTAAAGGTGGTTTACCAGTTGCTACGCCAGCTTTCGATGGTGCTAAAGAAAAAGAGATCAAGCAAATGCTTGAACTTGCAGGCTTACCTGATTCTGGCCAGTTAACATTATGTGACGGCCGTACCGGTAACGAATTTGAGCGTAAAGTAACTGTTGGTTACATGTACATGCTCAAACTGAACCACTTAGTTGATGACAAGATGCACGCCCGTTCTACTGGTTCGTACAGCTTAGTTACACAACAACCATTGGGCGGTAAAGCTCAATTCGGTGGTCAGCGTTTCGGTGAGATGGAAGTATGGGCACTAGAAGCATATGGTGCTGCATATACTCTACAGGAAATGCTAACGGTTAAATCAGATGACGTTAACGGTCGTACTCAGATGTATAAGAACATCGTCGACGGTAACCATCAGATGCACCCAGGCATGCCTGAGTCTTTCAACGTATTGTTGAAGGAAATTCGTTCACTTGGTATTAATATCGAGTTGGATCAAGAGTAAGCATCGCTCTTAAGCAATGTTTGGTAACCAAGGATGCTTTGCTTAGCAAAGCATCTGGTTTAACTCCTTCAGGAGAGAAACGTGAAAGACTTATTAAAGTTTCTTAAACAGCAAAGCAAGACTGAAGAATTTAACGGTATTAAAATTGGTTTGGCTTCGCCAGATCTAATCCGTTCTTGGTCTTTTGGTGAAGTTAAAAAGCCAGAAACCATTAACTACCGTACTTTCAAACCTGAACGTGAAGGTTTGTTCTGTGCGCGTATTTTCGGTCCTGTAAAAGATTACGAATGTTTGTGTGGTAAATACAAACGTTTGAAGCACCGTGGTGTTATTTGTGAGAAGTGTGGCGTTGAAGTTACACAGACTAAAGTACGTCGTGAGCGTATGGGTCATATTGATCTTGCAAGCCCAGTTGCCCATATTTGGTTCTTGAAATCACTTCCGAGTCGTATTGGTTTGATGCTTGATATGACATTACGTGATATTGAACGCGTATTGTACTTTGAATCATTTGTAGTGATCGAGCCTGGCATGACCAGCCTTGAACGCGGTCAAATGCTGACAGAAGAAACATATCTTGATGCATTAGAAGAATACGGTGACGAGTTTGAAGCTAAAATGGGTGCTGAAGCAGTCTTAGACTTGCTACGTGCAATCAATTTAGAAGAACAAATTGATCAAATGCGTGAAGAGTTACCGTCAATTAACTCTGAAACCCGTCGTAAGAAGGTCACTAAGCGCCTTAAACTGATGGAAGCATTCTTCACTTCTGGCAACAAGCCTGAGTGGATGATCTTAAAAGTGTTACCAGTTCTTCCACCAGATTTACGTCCTCTAGTTCCACTAGATGGCGGACGTTTTGCTACATCTGATTTGAACGACCTTTACCGTCGTGTGATCAACCGTAACAACCGTCTTAAGCGTCTATTGGATTTAGCTGCACCAGACATTATCGTACGTAACGAAAAACGTATGTTACAAGAGTCTGTCGATGCACTATTAGATAATGGTCGTCGTGGTCGTGCTATTACCGGTTCTAACAAGCGTCCGCTTAAATCTTTGGCTGATATGATCAAAGGTAAGCAAGGTCGTTTCCGTCAGAACTTACTTGGTAAGCGTGTAGATTACTCTGGTCGTTCGGTTATTACCGTAGGTCCAACTTTACGTCTGCATCAGTGTGGTCTTCCTAAGAAGATGGCACTTGAGCTATTCAAACCATTCATCTATGGCAAGTTAGAAGGTCGTGGTTTAGCTACGACTATTAAAGCTGCTAAGAAAATGGTTGAGCGTGAGCAGGCTGAAGTATGGGATGTACTAGACGAAGTCATTCGTGAACATCCAGTCATGCTTAACCGTGCACCAACACTTCATAGACTTGGTATTCAAGCATTTGAACCAGTTCTTATTGAAGGTAAAGCAATCCAATTGCATCCATTAGTATGTGCGGCATATAACGCCGACTTCGATGGTGACCAAATGGCTGTGCACGTACCGTTAACGCTTGAAGCTCAATTAGAAGCTCGTTCGTTAATGATGTCGACCAACAACATTCTTTCTCCTGCTAACGGTGAGCCAGTAATCACGCCTTCTCAAGACGTGGTACTAGGTCTTTACTACACCAGCCGTGAATGTGTTAACGGTCGCGGTGAAGGCATGACATTCATGTCTGTTGATGAAGTAGAAAAAGCATATGCAACAGGTGCAGCAGAATTGCATGCACGTGTAAAAGTTCGCTTGACCGAAACATCAATTGACGCAAATGGCGAGAAAGTACAAACACGTAAGATTGTAGATACTACAGTTGGTCGTGCGTTGTTATCGCAAATCTTACCTGAAGGATTACCATTTGATTTGGTAAACCAAAACATGGGTAAGAAGCAAATCTCTAAATTGCTGAACACTTGTTACCGTGCATTAGGCCTAAAAGATACTGTTATCTTTGCTGACCAATTAATGTATACCGGTTTCCGTTACGCAACTATTTCTGGTGCCTCTGTTGGTATCAACGATATGGTTATTCCGGACGAGAAATATACCTTAGTTGAAGAAGCTGAACGTGAAGTGCTTGAAATTCAAGAGCAGTTCCAATCAGGTCTTGTAACAGCTGGTGAGCGCTACAACAAAGTTATCGATATTTGGGCAAGCACCAACGATAAGATCTCTAAAGCGATGATGGACAACTTGAAAAAAGAAGTTGTTATTAATCGTGATGGTGAAGAAGAAGAGCAAGATTCGTTTAACAGCATCTATATGATGGCTGACTCGGGCGCTCGTGGTAGTGCTGCACAGATTCGTCAGCTAGCGGGTATGCGTGGTCTGATGGCTAAGCCAGATGGCTCAATCATCGAAACCCCAATTACTGCGAACTTCCGTGAAGGTTTGAACGTATCACAATACTTCATCTCTACTCACGGTGCGCGTAAAGGTCTTGCCGATACCGCACTGAAAACAGCTAACTCGGGTTATCTAACTCGTCGTCTTGTTGACGTTGCACAAGATTTAGTTGTTATTGAAGATGACTGTGGAACAGAAGAAGGCTTGACCATGAAGCCGTTGATTGAAGGTGGTGATGTTAAAGAGCCGCTTCGTGAACGTGTTCTAGGTCGTGTTGTCGCAGTTGATGTATTAGAGCCTGGTACTGAAAAAGTACTTGCGCCACGTAACACATTACTAGACGAGTCATGGTGTGATCTTCTAGAAGAGCACAGTGTTGATGAAGTTATTGTTCGTTCAGTAATTTCTTGTGACACAGACTTTGGTGTTTGTGCTGCTTGTTACGGTCGTGATTTAGCACGTGGTCATATTATTAACCACGGTGAAGCGATTGGTGTTGTTGCTGCTCAGTCGATTGGTGAGCCAGGTACACAGCTTACGATGCGTACTTTCCACATTGGTGGTGCTGCATCTCGTGACTCTGCAGAAAACAACGTACAAGTTAAGAATAACGGTACATTGAAACTTCATAACGCGAAATACGTTAAGAGTATCGATGATAAACTGGTTATCGTATCGCGTTCATCTGAAATTGCGGTTATCGATGAGTTAGGTCGTGAGAAAGAACGCTATCGTGTTCCTTACGGTACCGTATTAGAACAACTTGAAGATTCAGAAGTAACTTCTGGCGCTATCATTGCTAACTGGGATCCACATACGCATCCTATTATCTCTGAAGTTGCTGGTAGTGTTAAATTCGTTGATATGATTGAAGGCGTTACTATGACGCGTCAAACAGACGATTTAACCGGTCTATCTTCTGTTGTTGTTATTGATGCTGGTGCACGTCCTACCGCTGGTAAAGAAATGCGTCCTGCTATCCGTCTAATCGACGCGGCGGGTAACGATCTTATGATCCCTGGTACAGACGTACCAGCGCAATACTTCTTACCGGGTAATGCGATTGTTTCTAAAGACGATAATGCGCAAATTAATGTTGGTGATGCTTTAGCACGTATTCCTCAAGAATCGTCTAAAACTCGCGATATTACCGGTGGTCTGCCACGAGTTGCTGACTTATTCGAAGCGCGTAAGCCTAAAGAACCCGCTATTCTTGCTGAAATTTCAGGTACCATCTCGTTTGGTAAAGAGACTAAAGGTAAGGTTCGTTTAGTTATCAGCCCAGCTGATGGCGGTGATCATTACGAAGAAATGATCCCTAAATGGCGTAACCTTAACGTGTTCGAAGGTGAAAAAGTTGAACGTGGTGAAGTTATCGCTGACGGCCCAGAAGCTGCACACGATATCCTACGTTTACGTGGTATCCATCATGTTGCTAACTATATTGTTGATGAAGTCCAAGACGTTTACCGTCTACAGGGTGTAAAAATCAATGATAAGCACATTGAGGTTATCATTCGCCAAATGCTTCGTAAGTGTCTAATCACTGATGCAGGCGATTCGAACTTCTTAGTCGGTGAACAAGCTGAAGTATCTCGCGTGAAGATTGCTAACCGTGAGCTTGAAGCTCAAGGTAAAGCACCTGCGAAGTTTGAGCGTGAATTACTAGGTATTACCAAAGCATCTTTGGCTACTGAATCGTTCATCTCAGCGGCATCGTTCCAAGAAACGACTCGTGTACTTACAGAAGCTGCTGTAGGTGGTAAGAGTGACCAATTACGTGGTCTGAAAGAAAACGTAATCGTTGGTCGTCTAATCCCTGCAGGTACAGGTTATGCATATCACAACGCTCGTAACGAAGCGCGTGCTAATGTTAAAGATGAAGGTGTAGAAGCACCGGTTATCACTGCAAGTGAAGCAGAGAAGAACTTAGCTGACTTACTTAACTTGGCCGGAAGTGCCGACTAAAGTAAACGTTATGTTAAAAAAAGGCGCCTTTGGCGCCTTTTTTATTGGGAATTGCACGAAAAGTTGTCTATTTCTTGACAGTTGGCCAATACCTTTCTAAACTTTCGCGTCCCATCATAGTGGGATATAGATTTTTCACACAAAATTGTTGAGATTATTCAACTGAACGGAGCTATTCATGGCAACTGTAAACCAGTTGGTACGTAAGCCACGCTCGCCAAAAGTCGAAAAGACTAATGTGCCAGCGTTAAATGCGTGTCCACAAAAACGTGGTGTTTGTACTCGTGTGTACACTACAACACCTAAAAAACCTAACTCTGCGCTACGTAAAGTAGCACGTGTTCGCTTAACTAACGGTTTCGAAGTTACTTCGTACATCGGTGGTGAAGGTCACAACTTGCAGGAACATAGTGTAATTCTAATCCGTGGCGGTCGTGTTAAAGATTTACCGGGTGTGCGTTACCACACTATCCGCGGTGCATTAGATTGTGCTGGCGTTAGTGCTCGTCGCCAAGGCCGTTCTAAGTACGGTGCTAAGCGTCCTAAGTCATAACTTGTCCGTTTAAGTAAGGCCAAGCTAGTTAAAAATATTCCAGTTTTGGAAATACCTGAAGCATACGGAGAATTGTTATGCCAAGACGTCGCGTTGTAGGACAACGTAAAATCCTACCAGATCCAAAGTTTAAAAGTGAGTTGCTGGCTAAGTTCATCAACGTCATTATGGTTGACGGTAAAAAGTCAACTGCTGAAAAAATTATCTACAAGGCATTAGATGTTGTCGCTGAAAAGAAAAGCGAAGATCATCTAACTATCCTTGAAGCAGCTCTTGATAATGTTCGCCCTTCAGTCGAGGTTAAATCTCGTCGTGTTGGTGGTTCTACTTATCAAGTACCATGTGAAGTTCGTCCAGTGCGTCGTAACGCACTAGCGATGCGCTGGTTAGTTGAAGCTGCTCGCAAGCGTGGTGAAAAATCTATGGCTCTACGTCTAGCAGGTGAAATGCTAGATGCATCTGAAAACAAAGGTACTGCTGTTAAGAAGCGTGAAGACGTGCATCGCATGGCTGAAGCTAACAAAGCCTTTGCTCATTACCGTTGGTAATTTGATGGAGCGGGCATTAGCCCGCTCCATATTGTTGATATTTTCTAAAGTGATAACTTTAGTTGAGAGGGTATAAATAGTGGCTCGTACAACCCCAATTGAGCGTTACCGTAATATTGGTATTGTTGCTCATGTGGATGCAGGTAAAACTACCACAACAGAACGTGTTCTGTTCTATACCGGTTTGTCTCATAAAATCGGTGAGGTGCATGACGGCGCTGCTACGACAGATTGGATGGTACAGGAGCAGGAACGTGGTATTACTATCACTTCTGCTGCAGTAACGACCTTTTGGCGTGGTATGGAAGCTCAATTCACTGAACATCGTATTAATATCATCGATACCCCTGGTCACGTCGACTTCACTATTGAGGTTGAGCGTTCATTACGTGTACTAGATGGCGCTGTAGTTGTTTTCTGCGGTTCATCAGGCGTAGAGCCTCAATCAGAGACTGTATGGCGTCAAGCCAACAAGTATGAAGTACCTCGTATGGTGTTCGTCAATAAGATGGACCGTGCAGGTGCTGACTTTGATAGTGTTATCGACCAAATCCGTAATCGCTTAGGTGCTACTTGTGTTCCAATTCAATTGAATATTGGCGCAGAAGAGGACTTCAAAGGGGTTATTGATTTAATTAAGATGAAAGCGATTAACTGGTCTGAAGAAGATCAAGGAACCACTTTCACTTATGAAGAAATTCCCGCAGATCTTTTAGCTAAGGCTGAAGAGATGCATGAGTATCTAGTGGAAAGTGCTGCTGAAGCATCTGATGAACTGATGGAAAAGTACCTTGAAGAAGGCACATTACCAGAAGCAGATATTAAGCAAGCATTACGTCAGCGCACAATTAACAACGAAATCGTATTAGCAACTTGTGGTTCTGCATTTAAGAACAAAGGTGTTCAAGCGGTTTTGGATGCGGTTGTTGACTACCTTCCTGCTCCTATCGAAGTGCCTGCTATTAAGGGTGTTGACGAGAACGAAAATGAAGTAGAGCGCCCATCAGACGATAACGCACCATTTGCTGCATTAGCGTTTAAAATTGCGACTGACCCATTTGTTGGAACTTTGACCTTTATCCGTGTATATTCAGGCGTACTAGAGTCGGGTGCAGCGGTTTATAATTCTGTTAAACAGAAACGTGAACGTGTTGGCCGGATTGTACAAATGCATGCAAATGACCGTACTGAGCTTAAAGAAGTTCGTGCAGGTGATATTGCAGCGGCGATTGGTCTAAAAGAAGTAACAACTGGCGATACTCTTTGCGCAAACGATCACAAAGTGATTCTAGAGCGAATGGAGTTTCCAGAACCTGTTATTACCATTGCCGTTGAGCCTCGCTCTAAAGCAGACCAAGATAAAATGGGGATTGCACTACAAAAGCTAGCTGCAGAAGATCCTTCTTTTAGAGTGGAAACTGATGAAGAGTCAGCTCAAACATTGATTTCTGGCATGGGTGAATTACATTTAGATATTATTGTTGACCGTATGCGTCGCGAATTTAATGTCGAGTGTAACGTAGGTAAACCTCAGGTTGCCTATCGTGAAACGATTCGCTCATCAGTAGAAGTTGAAGGTAAGTTCGTACGTCAATCAGGCGGGCGTGGTCAATATGGTCACGTATGGCTGAAGATTGAACCGTTAGAAGACGGTGCAGGCTACGAATTTGTCAATGAAATTGTTGGTGGTGCAGTTCCTCGTGAATTCATCCCATCAGTAGACAAAGGTATTCAAGAGCAAATGAAAAACGGTGTCTTAGCCGGTTATCCTATGCTCGATGTGAAAGTGACTTTATTTGATGGTTCATATCATGATGTGGACTCGAATGAAATGGCTTTCAAAATAGCTGGTTCAATGGGCTTTAAAAAGGGTGCGCTTGAAGCAAGCCCTGTGTTACTAGAACCAACAATGAAAGTGGAAATTACCACTCCTGAAAGTAATATGGGCGATGTAGTAGGTGACTTAAACCGACGTCGTGGTGTTATTGATGGAATGGACGATGGCTTGGGTGGTGTTAAAATCATTCATGCAACGGTTCCACTATCAGAAATGTTTGGTTATGCAACTGACTTGCGTAGTGCAACTCAGGGGCGTGCTTCATACTCAATGGAGTTTGCTAAGTACGCTGATGCACCATCAAACATTGCAAATGCGATAATTGAATCACGCACCTAATTTTAGGTGTTTAACTAATGTTATATAGCTCGTAATCGAGCACTTCTGAAAAGAAAGGAATATATCGTGGCTAAAGAAAAATTTGAACGTAGTAAACCACACGTAAACGTGGGTACAATTGGTCACGTTGACCATGGTAAAACTACTCTAACAGCAGCTATCTCAGCAGTATTGACGAAAGCATACGGCGGTGAGACTAAAGATTTCGCACAAATCGATAACGCTCCAGAAGAGCGTGAGCGTGGTATTACAATTAATACTTCTCACATCGAATATGACACGCCTACACGTCACTACGCACACGTAGATTGTCCTGGTCACGCCGATTATGTTAAAAACATGATTACTGGTGCTGCACAAATGGACGGTGCTATCTTAGTAGTAGCAGCAACTGATGGCCCAATGCCACAGACTCGTGAGCACATCCTACTTTCACGTCAGGTTGGTGTACCTTTCGTTATCGTATTCATGAACAAATGTGACATGGTTGATGATGAAGAGCTACTTGAATTAGTAGAAATGGAAGTACGTGAACTTCTTTCTGAATATGACTTCCCAGGTGATGACTTACCAGTTATCCAAGGTTCTGCACTTAAAGCGCTTGAAGGCGATGCAGCTTGGGAACCAAAAATCATCGAACTTGCTGAAGCTCTAGATACTTACATCCCAGAGCCAGAGCGTGACATCGATAAGCCTTTCCTACTACCTATTGAAGATGTATTCTCAATTTCAGGTCGTGGTACAGTTGTTACTGGTCGTGTAGAGCGTGGTATCATCACTGTAGGTGACGAAGTAGAAATCGTTGGTGTTAAAGACACAACTAAAACGACTTGTACTGGTGTTGAAATGTTCCGTAAGCTGCTTGACGAAGGTCGTGCAGGTGAGAACTGTGGTGTTTTATTACGTGGTACTAAGCGTGATGAAGTTGAACGTGGTCAAGTACTTGCTAAGCCAGGTACAATCACTCCTCACACTACATTCGAATCAGAAGTATACGTGTTAAGCAAAGAAGAAGGCGGACGTCACACTCCATTCTTCAAAGGCTACCGTCCACAGTTCTACTTCCGTACAACTGACGTAACTGGTACTATCGAGCTTCCAGAAGGCGTTGAAATGGTAATGCCAGGTGACAACATCAAGATGGTTGTTACTCTAATCTACCCAATCGCGATGGACGACGGTTTACGTTTCGCTATCCGTGAAGGTGGCCGTACAGTTGGTGCTGGTGTTGTAGCTAAAATCGTTGCTTAATAGCGAAGTTAGTTAACACATTAAAAAGGAAGCTTCGGCTTCCTTTTTTGTTTCTGTTGCTTTTTAAATTGAACTGTGTAAAATCCACCGCCTTGAACAAACTAACTAGATTGAAGAGTTTTTGTTCGAAGGGGTTGATCTCTCATCTGATATCTGTATAATTCCCCTTCGCTGTCCTAGACAGTGTAATATAATGTTTAACCATAAGGGTTATTCATTTTCATAATTGACTCCGATTGGGAGTCTACGGTTAAATCATCTCGCTCTGCTTTTCCAATGGGAAGAAGCTAGAGGGTGATTTTTTATGTGTGCATTTTAGGAGCTCTGGTCAATGCAGAACCAAAGAATCCGTATCCGCTTGAAAGGATTTGATCATCGTCTGATCGATCAATCAACAGCGGAAATCGTTGAAACTGCTAAGCGTACAGGCGCACAGGTTCGTGGTCCTATTCCACTTCCTACGCGTAAAGAACGTTATACCATTTTGACTTCTCCGCACGTCAACAAAGACGCTCGTGACCAATACGAAATTCGTACTCACAAGCGCTTAGTTGACATCGTAGAGCCAACTGAAAAGACTGTAGACGCATTAATGCGTTTAGATCTTGCCGCTGGTGTCGACGTTCAAATTAGCTTAGGTTAATTGAGATCCTTAGAAGAGGTTTGAAAGATGGCTATCGGTCTTATTGGTCGTAAAGTGGGTATGACTCGCATCTTCACAGAAGATGGCGCTTCAATCCCTGTAACAGTAATTGAAATTGCTGGTAACCGTGTTACTCAAGTGAAAACTTTAGAAACTGACGGATACCGTGCTCTTCAAGTAACTACTGGTACCAAAAAAGCCAATCGCATCACCAAACCAGAAGCAGGTCATTTTGCTAAGAGCGGCGTAGAAGCTGGTCGTGGCTTATGGGAATTGCGTTTGGCAGATGGTGAGTGTGAAGGCATTGAAGTAGGTGCTGAACTTAACGTTGATATCTTTGCTGATACAGCGAAAGTTGATGTTACTGGTCAATCTAAAGGTAAGGGCTTCCAAGGCGGTATTAAACGCTGGAACTTCCACGCTCAAGATATGACACATGGTAACTCTTTGGCTCATAGATCTAATGGTTCTATCGGTCAAAACCAGACACCTGGTCGCGTTTTCAAAGGTAAGAAAATGTCTGGCCACATGGGTGCCGAGCAAGTCACTACTCAAAATCTAGACGTTGTACGTGTAGATGCAGAGCGTAACTTGTTATTGGTAAAAGGTGCTGTTCCTGGCGCTACCAATGGTGACTTGATTATCAAGCCAGCCGTTAAAGCATAGGTCTGAGGAGATAGTAATGGAATTGGTATTGAAAGACGCGCAAAGCGCTCTTGAAGTTTCCGAAACTACCTTCGGCCGTGACTTTAACGAGGCATTGGTTCATCAGGTAGTTGTAGCTTACGCTGCAAACGCGCGTCAGGGCACTCGTGCTCAACAGACTCGTGCGGAAGTAACTGGCTCAGGCAAAAAGCCTTGGCGCCAGAAAGGCACTGGCCGTGCTCGTGCCGGTAGTGTTAAAGGCCCGATCTGGCGTGGCGGTGGCGTAACATTCGCTGCTAAAACTCAAGATCACAGCCAAAAAGTTAACAAAAAGATGTACCGTGGTGCTTTAAAAAGCATTCTTTCTGAATTGGTACGTCAAGAGCGTTTAGTCGTTGTTGAATCTTTTGGTGTTGAAGCTCCTAAAACTAAAGAGCTGAAAGCTAAACTAAAAGAAATGAACTTAGAAGACGTTCTAATTGTTACTGCAGATGTTGATGAGAACTTATTCTTAGCAGCACGCAACTTATACAAGGTTGACGTACGTGACGTAGCGGGTCTTGACCCAGTTAGTCTAATCGCGTTTAACACTGTTCTTGTTACTGCTGATGCAGTGAAGCAAATCGAGGAGATGCTAGCATGATCACCGAAGAACGTTTGCTAAAAGTTATTCTTGCTCCACATATCTCTGAAAAGAGCACTGTGCTTGCTGAGAAAAACAACACTGTAGTTTTCCGCGTAGCAATCGATGCGACTAAAGCAGAGATTAAAGCTGCTGTAGCGAAGCTTTTTGAAGTTGAAGTTGATAGTGTCCGCACTTTGGTAAACAAAGGTAAAACTAAGCGCACTGGTGGCCGTGTTGGTCGTCGTAGCGATTGGAAAAAAGCCTATGTAACTTTAGCTGCTGGTGCTGACATCGATTTCGTTGGCGGCGCTGAGTAAGCAAAGGAGAATTATCATGGCAGTTATTAAGTGTAAGCCAACCTCTCCAGGTCGTCGCCACGTTGTTAAAGTGGTGAACAGCGACTTGCATAAAGGGAAACCTTTTGCAGGCCTGTTGGCTAAGAAATCTAAAAGTGGTGGCCGTAACAATACTGGTCGTATCACTGTTCGTCACGTAGGTGGTGGACACAAGCAGCATTACCGTATTATTGACTTCAAACGCAATAAAGACGGTATCCCTGCAAAAATCGAACGTCTTGAGTATGATCCGAACCGTACAGCTAACATCGCGTTAGTACTATACGCAGACGGTGAGCGTCGTTACATCCTTGCTGCTAAAGGTATGCAAGCTGGTGACGCAATCCAATCTGGTTTGGATGCAGACATCAAAACTGGTAACGCAATGCCGCTTCGCAACATCCCAGTGGGTAGTGTTGTGCACGCAGTAGAAATGAAGCCTGGTAAAGGTGCTCAAATCGCGCGTTCAGCTGGTGCTTATGTTCAAGTTGTTGCTCGTGATAACCAATATGCAACTCTACGTCTTCGCTCTGGCGAAATGCGTAAAGTACCAGTTGATTGTCGTGCAACATTCGGTGAAGTTGGTAACGCTGAGCACATGCTACGCCAGTTAGGTAAAGCAGGTGCTAAACGCTGGAGAGGCGTACGCCCTACAGTTCGTGGTGTTGCAATGAACCCGGTTGACCATCCACATGGTGGTGGTGAAGGCCGTACTTCTGGTGGACGTCACCCAGTGAGTCCATGGGGTGTGCCAACTAAGGGTTATAAAACTCGTAGTAATAAGCTCACCGACAAGTACATTGTACGTCGTCGTAATAAATAGTAAGAGGATTCGCCCATGCCACGTTCTCTCAAGAAAGGTCCTTTCATTGACCTACACTTGCTGAAGAAGGTAGAGAAAGCGATGGAAGCGGGAGACAAAAAGCCAATTAAGACTTGGTCTCGTCGCTCAATGATCATCCCAAATATGATTGGGTTGACCATCGCTGTCCATAATGGTCGTCAGCACGTACCTGTGTTCGTAACTGACGAAATGATCGGTCATAAGCTTGGTGAATTTTCACCAACTCGCACTTATCGCGGCCATGCTGCAGATAAGAAAGCGAAGAAGCGTTAATACGGGAGACATAAGATGGAAGTTTTAGCTAAACATCGTTACGCCCGTACGTCTGCGCAGAAGGCCCGTCTAGTTGCTGATCAAATTCGAGGATTGCCTGTTTCTAAGGCACTTGAGATTTTGACCTTCAGCCCTAAGAAAGCCGCCGTACTGGTTAAAAAAGTACTAGACTCAGCTATCGCAAACGCCGAACACAACGAAGGTGCAGATATCGATGAGCTTAAAGTTGGTAAAGTCTTCGTTGACGAAGCACCAACAATGAAGCGCATCATGCCTCGTGCCAAAGGCCGCGCTGATCGTATCATGAAGCGTACCAGCCACATTACTGTGGTTGTATCAGATCGCTAGGAGAAGAGAGCAATGGGACAGAAAGTACATCCTAATGGTATCCGTCTGGGTATCACAAAGCCTTGGATCTCTACTTGGTACGCCGATAAAGCAGATTATGCAAATAACCTGCACAGCGACTGGGAAGTTCGTCAATATCTCACTGAGAAATTGAAGGCTGCATCAGTATCTAAAATCGTTATCGAGCGTCCTGCGAAGAGCATCCGCGTTACTATTCACACTGCCCGTCCAGGTGTTGTGATTGGTAAGAAAGGTGAAGACGTTGAAGTATTACGTGCATATGTATCTAAAATTACAGGCACTACTGCTCAAATCAACATCGCTGAGATCCGCAAGCCTGAGTTAGACGCAAAGCTTGTTGCTGACAGTATTGCACAGCAATTAGAGCGTCGCGTTATGTTCCGTCGCGCTATGAAGCGTGCAGTTCAAAACGCAATGCGCATTGGTGCTCAAGGTATCAAAGTTGAAGTGAGCGGCCGTCTAGGCGGTGCTGAAATCGCACGTTCTGAATGGTATCGTGAAGGTCGTGTACCTCTACATACCTTACGTGCTGATATCGACTATTCTACTTCTGAAAGTCACACTCAATACGGTGTGATTGGTGTTAAAGTTTGGATCTTCAAAGGCGAAGTTCTAGACGGTATCATCCCAGCATTAGAAGAGCCGAAGCAGCAGCCTAAGCGCAAGCCTCGTGGTAAATAGGAGAAACTTTAATGCTGCAACCTAAACGTATGAAGTTTCGCAAGATGTTCAAAGGCCGCAACCGTGGTCTAGCGAACGGTACTGAAGTTAGCTTTGGTACTTTCGGTTTGAAAGCAGTCGGCCGTGGCCGTTTAACTGCACGTCAAATCGAATCTGCACGTCGTGCCATGACACGTCACATTAAACGTCAAGGACAAATTTGGATTCGAGTTTTCCCTGACAAGCCAATTACCTCTAAGCCTCTTGAAGTGCGTATGGGTAAAGGTAAAGGTAACGTTGAATACTGGGTATGTCAGATTCAACCTGGTAAGGTTCTTTATGAGATGAATGGTGTATCTGAAGAGTTAGCGCGTGAAGCGTTTGCTTTAGCATCTGCCAAGCTTCCTATTAAGACTACCTTCGTAACTAAGACGGTGATGTAATGAAAGCGAGCGAACTAAGAGAAAAGAGCGTTGAAGAACTTAACGCTGAACTACTTGGTCTGCTGCGTGAGCAGTTTAACCTGCGTATGCAACACGCTACTGGTCAGTTGACTCAAACGAATCAATTGAAATTAGTGCGTCGTAACATTGCACGTGTTAAGACCATTATTACTTCTAAGGCAGGTGCGTAATGTCTGATAAAATCCGTACTTTGCAAGGTCGAGTACTTAGCAACAAAATGGACAAGTCTATTACTGTTGCTATTGCACGCCAAGTGAAACATCCTATTTATGGGAAGTACATTAAGCGTACAACTAAGATCCATGCACATGACGAAACAAATCAGTGTAATGAAGGTGACGTAGTGACTATTAGTCAGTGTCGTCCTCTTTCTAAGACTAAGTCTTGGACACTAGTTGAAGTAGTAACAAAGGCCTAATTTTTCATTAGGTTATAGTAAACGGCTCCAAAGATTGGGGCCGTTTGTTTTTTTCTGCTATGCAATCCAAAATATTGGTGTTATACTTGCGCGCCATTTTTGACTAAATTGTTGTCAGTTAGGTTTACCTAATTAATTTACAAGTTAGTTTATAAAATGGTCGAAATGATGATCCCAATGTTGGGATTTGTGTAGTAACGATAGCGGAGCACTTAAAATGATCCAAATGCAATCGACTCTAGACGTCGCGTGTAACAGTGGCGCTCGTAGAGTTCAGTGTATTAAGGTCTTGGGTGGCTCTCATCGTCGTTATGCCGGTATCGGCGACGTCATCAAGGTTTCTGTAAAAGAAGCAATTCCTCGCGCTAAAGCGAAGAAAGGTGATGTATATAACGCGGTGGTAGTCCGTACTAAGAAAGGCGTACGTCGTCCAGATGGTTCTGTCATTCGCTTCGATCGGAATGCAGCAGTTTTGCTTAACGCAAACCTTGCACCGATTGGTACTCGTATTTTTGGACCAGTGACACGTGAATTGCGTACCGAGCAGTTTATGAAAATCGTCTCTCTGGCACCAGAAGTACTGTAAGGAGCTTCAAAATGGCAGCTAAAATCCGTCGTGAAGACGAAGTAATTGTACTAGCAGGTAAAGACAAGGGTAAACGCGCAAAAGTTTCTCAAGTCCTACCTACTGGTAAGTTGATTGTTGAAGGCATCAATCTTGTTAAAAAACACCAAAAGCCAAACCCACAATTGGGCGTAACTGGCGGCGTTATCGAGAAAGAAGCACCGATACAAGCATCAAACGTAGCGATCTTTAACCAAGCCACAGGCAAGGCAGATCGTGTTGGTTTCCGATTCGAAGACGGCAAAAAAGTCCGTTTCTTTAAATCGAATAGTGAACTCATTAAGTAAACGGAGTAAACGATGGCGAAACTGCATGATAAATATCAAGAGACTGTTATTGCAGAACTTTCTAAAAAGTTCGGCTATACCAGTGTCATGCAAGTCCCTCGGATTGAAAAAATCACCCTTAATATGGGTGTAGGCGAAGCAGTTGCAGACAAAAAAGTTATGGAGCATGCGCTTCGTGACATGACTGCAATCGCTGGTCAAAAACCAGTTGTAACTGTTGCACGTAAATCAGTTGCTGGTTTTAAAATCCGTGAAGGCTACCCTATTGGCTGTAAAGTTACCCTACGCGGTGAGCGTATGTGGGAATTTTTAGAGCGTTTAGTTGACATTGCAATCCCACGTATTCGTGACTTCCGTGGCCTAAGCGCAAAAGCGTTTGACGGTCGTGGTAACTACGCAATGGGTGTGCGTGAGCAAATCATCTTCCCAGAAATCGATTATGATAAAATCGATAAGATTCGTGGTATGGATATTGTTATCACTACTACTGCGAAGAATGATGAAGAAGGTCGTGCTTTGTTAGACGCATTTAACTTCCCATTCAAGAAATAAGGGTAGCATAATGGCAAAATCATCTATGAAAGCACGTGAAGCAAAGCGTGCACAGCTCGTAGCTAAATATGCTGAAAAGCGTTTAGCACTTAAGGCTTTAATCAGCGCTCCTGATACTTCTGAAGAAGATCGTTGGGATGCTGTACTTAAGTTACAAGCTCTACCTCGTGATTCTAGCGCGTCGCGTCAGCGTAACCGTTGTAATCAAACTGGTCGCCCACATGGTGTTCTACGTAAATTCGGTCTTAGCCGTATTAAACTACGTGAAGCAACTATGCGTGGTGAAGTTCCTGGTCTGCGTAAGGCCAGCTGGTAAGCACTTGTCACGGAGTAAGCTAATATGAGCATGCAAGATCCTATTGCGGATATGTTAACACGTATTCGTAACGGCCAAGCTGCTAACAAAGTATCGGTAACGATGCCTTCAGCTAAGTTAAAAGTAGCAATTGCGAAATTACTTAAAGACGAAGGTTATATTACTGACTACGCCGTAGCAGAAGAAGCCAAGCCTGAATTAGAAATCACTTTAAAGTATTTCCAAGGCAAACCAGTCGTTGAGACTATCCAGCGCGTATCTCGCCCAGGTCTTCGTATTTACAAAGGTAAAAACGAACTTCCTAAGGTGATGGGCGGTCTGGGTGTCGCAATTGTGTCCACTTCTAAAGGCTTGATGACCGATCGTGCTGCCCGCCTAAATGGCATGGGTGGTGAGGTTATCTGCTACGTAGCGTAAGGAGCTAGGTATGTCACGTGTAGCAAAAGCACCAGTGTCTATTCCTGCCGGCGTAGAGGTGACCTTAAACGAACAAACTATTACCGTAAAAGGTGCTAAAGGTAGTTTGACTCGAGTAATCAACAATGCGGTAAGTGTTGTTCTAGAAAACGGCGTATTAACGTTTGGTCCAGTTGAAGGCGTTGCTAACGCTTGGGCTCAAGCTGGTACAGCTCGTGCACTAGTAAATAACATGGTTGTTGGTGTTTCTGAAGGATTTGTTAAGAAATTAAAGTTAATTGGTGTTGGTTACCGTGCAAAAGTTGCTGGTAAAGACCTTGACCTTACTTTAGGTTTCTCACATCCATTGGTTCACAAACTGCCCGCAGGTGTTACTGCAGAGTGTCCTAGCCAAACTGATATCGTACTTTCGGGTGTTGATAAGCAGTTAGTTGGTCAGGTCGCTGCTGAGATTCGTGGATACCGTCCACCTGAGCCTTATAAAGGTAAAGGTGTTCGCTATGCAGACGAACAAGTACGCCGTAAAGAGGCTAAGAAGAAGTAGGTAACGCGATATGGATAAGAAAACATCTCGCTTACGCCGCGCTACTCGCGCTCGTAAGAAGATCCAAGAGCTGGGCGTGAACCGTCTGGTTGTACATCGTACACCGCGTCACATTTATGCTCAGGTTATTAATCCTGAAGCTCAGGTGGTGGCAGTTGCTTCAACCGTTGAGAAAGCGGTTAAAGAACTACTAAAGAGTACCGGTAACGTAGACGCGGCTAAAGCAGTAGGTAAAACTGTTGCTGAGCGTGCGATCGAAAAAGGTGTAACAACAGTTGCATTCGACCGTTCTGGTTTCAAGTATCACGGACGCGTAGCAGCACTAGCTGACGCAGCTCGTGAAGCTGGCCTGAAATTCTAAGGGGTTATAAAAATGGCTAAATTAGAAGCTCAGCAGAAAGACGATTTGCAAGAGAAATTAATTGCAGTTAATCGTGTTTCTAAAGTAGTTAAAGGTGGTCGTATCTTTAGCTTCACCGCACTAACGGTGGTAGGTGATGGTAATGGTAAGATTGGCTATGGCTATGGTAAAGCGCGCGAAGTTCCAGCTGCTATTCAAAAAGCAATGGAAAAAGCCCGCCGTAACATGGTAACCGTAGAACTGAATGGTGGTACTTTGCATCACCCAGTTAAAGGTCGCCACACTGGTTCGCGTGTTTACATGCAACCAGCATCGGAAGGTACCGGTATTATCGCCGGTGGCGCAATGCGTGCCGTATTGGAAGTTGCAGGCGTTCATAACGTACTGTCTAAAGCATACGGTTCTACTAACCCGATCAACATCGTTCGCGCAACTGTAGATGCGTTGGTGCACATGAAGTCACCATCACAAATTGCAGCTAAGCGTGGCCTGAATGTTGATGAAATTCGAGGTTAATGCACCATGGCTACTAAAACGTTTAAAGTAACACAGACAAAGAGTGCCATTGGTCGTTTGCCAAAGCACCGTGCCTGTTTATTAGGTCTAGGCCTAAGACGTATTGGCCACACTGTTGAACTTGAAGATACTCCTTCAGTTCGCGGTATGGTTAATAAAGTTTACTACATGGTTAAGGTGGAGGATTAATAATGCGTTTAAATACTCTATCTCCAGCAGCAGGTTCTAAATCTGCTCCTAAGCGTGTAGGTCGTGGTATTGGTTCTGGTTTAGGTAAAACTGCAGGTCGTGGTCACAAGGGACAAAAGTCTCGTTCTGGCGGCGGTGTGCGTATCGGTTTTGAAGGTGGTCAAATGCCACTTAAAATCCGTTTGCCTAAATTCGGTTTTACCTCGCGCAAAGCTTTGGTTTCAGCTGAAGTTCGTTTACTCGAACTAGCAAAAGTTAACGGTGATGTTATCGACCTGAACGCTCTGAAAGATGCGAACGTAATTACTCGCAACATACAGTTTGCGAAAATCGTTCTTTCAGGTACCATTGAACGCCCAGTGACCGTAAAAGGTCTGAAGGTAACCAAAGGTGCTCGTGCAGCTATTGAAGCTGCCGGCGGTAAGATCGAGGAATAATACGTCGATGGCAAAACCAGGACTTGATTTAAAAAGCGCGAAAGGCGGTTTATCAGAATTGAAAACTCGTCTCCTGTTCGTGATTGGTGCGATTATCGTCTTTAGAGCCGGTTCGTTTGTGCCAATTCCTGGTATTGACGCAGCTGTGTTAGCAGAGTTGTTTGCTCAACAAAAAGATACCATCCTAGGCATGTTTAACATGTTCTCGGGTGGTGCTTTAGAGCGTGCTTCTATCTTTGCTCTTGGTATCATGCCGTATATTTCGGCATCGATTATCATGCAGTTATTGACTGTAGTTCATCCTGCCCTTGCTGAATTGAAAAAAGAAGGCGAGTCAGGAAGAAAGAAAATTAGTCAATACACAAGATACGGAACGCTTGTGTTGGGTACACTCCAATCAATCGGTATCGCGACAGGTTTACCAAGCCTAGTACCTGGCCTAGTTGCCAATGTAGGATTTGGTTTTTACTTTGTAGCAGTTGTCAGCTTAGTAACAGGAACGATGTTCCTAATGTGGCTAGGTGAACAAATTACCGAGCGTGGTATTGGTAATGGTATCTCGATATTAATTTTCGCAGGTATTGTTGCTGGATTACCTTCTGCTATCGGCCAAACGGCTGAACAAGCTCGTCAAGGTGATTTGAATGTACTGGTACTGTTGTTATTAGCGGTAATCGTATTTGCTGTAACTTATTTGGTAGTATTTGTAGAACGTGGTCAACGTCGTATCGTCGTTAACTACGCAAAGCGTCAACAAGGCCGTAAGGTGTTTGCTGCGCAAAGTACACATTTACCACTTAAAGTTAATATGGCGGGTGTGATTCCACCAATTTTTGCATCCAGCATAATTTTGTTTCCAGGCACACTGGCTCAGTGGTTTGGACAAAATGAGTCTATGTCATGGTTAAGCGATTTCGCTTTAGCTGTGTCACCAGGACAACCGCTGTATTCATTATTGTATGCAACAGCTATCGTTTTCTTCTGTTTCTTCTATACTGCGTTGGTGTTTAACCCGCGTGAGACAGCTGATAACTTGAAGAAGAGTGGTGCGTTCATTCCTGGGATTCGTCCTGGAGAACAGACTTCGCGTTACATTGATAAAGTAATGACCCGCTTGACATTAGCAGGCGCTATTTACATTACCTTTATCTGCTTAATTCCGGAGTTCATGTTAATTGCGTGGAAAGTACAGTTCTATTTTGGCGGTACTTCACTACTAATTATTGTAGTCGTAATCATGGACTTCATGGCTCAGGTTCAGACCCATATGATGTCACATCAATATGAGTCTGTGATGAAGAAAGCTAACTTAGTAAACAAAGCGAATTTAGATCGCTTTGGACGCTAGTTGCTTTAACGGAGTGATGAAATGAAAGTTCGAGCTTCCGTGAAGAAGATCTGCCGTAATTGCAAGATCGTCAAGCGTAGTGGCGTTGTACGTGTGATTTGTGTTGAACCAAAACACAAACAGCGTCAAGGCTAAAAAAAAGATATTTGCTCAGCTCAATATTGAGCTGAGCAAATAATGTTTGCAAATTTGTCGACTGTCGAGTATCCTTTCGGGCTTTTCGCAGTTGGCCTTTAACATTTAAGGAGTGCATAGTGGCCCGTATCGCTGGCATTAACATTCCTGATCAAAAGCATACAGTCATCGCATTGACTGCTATCTTTGGTATTGGACGTACACGCGCTAGAGCAATCTGCGCAGCTACTTCAATCGCTGAAGATGCTAAGATCAAGGAATTGAGCGAAGCTCAAATAGATATTCTACGCGAAGAAGTTGCCAAATACTCAGTAGAGGGTGACTTACGTCGTGAGATTTCAATGAACATCAAGCGTCTTATGGATCTTGGTTGTTATCGTGGTCTCCGCCATCGTCGTAGCCTGCCTCTTCGTGGGCAACGTACTAAGACCAATGCGCGTACGCGTAAAGGTCCACGTAAACCAATTAGAAAGTAACGGGAAGGTAAACCAAAATGGCTAAAGTTCCGTCACGTTCTCCGCGTAAGCGCGTACGTAAACAGGTTGCAGATGGTATGGCTCATATCCATGCATCTTTCAACAACACAATTGTCACCATTACAGATCGTCAAGGTAATGCGTTGTCATGGGCTACCTCAGGTGGTTCAGGTTTCCGTGGTTCACGTAAATCTACACCATTCGCTGCGCAGGTTGCTGCTGAGCGTGCAGGTATTGCTGCTCAAGACTACGGTGTTAAAAACCTTGAAGTTTTCGTAAAGGGTCCAGGTCCAGGTCGTGAATCAGCCATCCGTGCGCTGAATGCTGTTGGTTACAAAATTACCAACATTACCGATGTGACACCTATCCCTCATAATGGCTGTCGCCCACCTAAAAAGCGTCGTGTATAACACTGCGTATATAGGATAGTTGGAGAAAGATCATGGCAAGATACTTGGGTCCTAAGCTCAAGCTCAGCCGCAGAGAAGGTACAGACCTTTTCCTGAAAAGCGGTGTGAGAGCAATCGATTCGAAGTGTAAGCTTGAAGCTGCACCTGGTCAACATGGCGCTCGTAAGCCACGTTTATCAGAGTACGGTTTACAGCTACGCGAGAAACAAAAAGTTCGTCGTATGTACGGTGTGCTAGAAAAGCAATTCCGTAACTACTACAAAGAAGCCGCACGTCTAAAAGGCAACACTGGTGAAAACCTACTTGGTCTTTTAGAAACTCGTTTAGATAACGTTGTTTATCGTATGGGTTTTGGTGCGACTCGTGCAGAATCACGTCAATTAGTAAGCCACAAATCAATCGTGGTTAACGGTCGTGTTGTTAACATTCCGTCATTCAAAGTGTCTGCGAATGATGTTGTAAGCATCCGTGAAAAGTCACGCACTCAAGCACGTATCAAAGCGTCTTTAGAAGTGGCTGGTCAACGCGAAAAGCCTACATGGGTAGAAGTCGACAGCGCTAAAATGGAAGGTGCTTTCAAGCGTCTACCAGAACGTAGCGACTTGTCTGCGGATATTAACGAACAGCTGATCGTCGAGCTTTACTCTAAGTAAGGCTAACAAACAAGAGAGGACACAATGCAGGGTTCTGTTACAGAATTTCTTAAACCGCGTCTCGTTGACATAGAGCAGGTTAACCCAACTCGTGCCAAGGTTACGCTAGAGCCACTAGAACGTGGTTTTGGTCACACATTAGGCAACGCGTTGCGTCGAATCTTATTGTCGTCTATGCCTGGCTGTGCAGTTACAGAAGTCGAAATCGACGGTGTATTGCATGAATACAGCAGTAAGGAAGGCGTTCAAGAAGATATCCTAGAGATATTGCTTAACCTTAAAGGTCTAGCAGTAAACATCGAGGGTAAAGATGAAGCTTTACTTACGTTAAGTAAGTCAGGCACAGGCCCTGTTACTGCAGCAGATATCACTCATGATGGCGATGTAACCATCATGAATCCTGATCATGTTATCTGTCATTTGACTGGTAACAATGATATCAGCATGCGTATCCGCGTTGAGCGTGGTCGTGGTTATGTACCAGCTTCGGCTCGTGCACAAACTGAAGACGATGATCGCCCAATCGGTCGTTTGTTGGTTGATGCTTCATTCTCACCTGTTGCTCGCATTGCTTACAATGTTGAAGCAGCACGTGTTGAACAACGTACTGATTTGGATAAACTCGTTATTGATATGACCACTAATGGTACTATCGATCCTGAGGAAGCCATTCGTCGTTCTGCAACAATTCTAGCTGAACAGTTAGATGCGTTTGTTGAATTACGTGATGTTACCGAAACAGCCGTTGTCGAAGAGAAACCGGAATTTGATCCGATTCTGTTGCGTCCTGTCGACGATTTAGAGCTAACTGTACGTTCAGCCAACTGTTTGAAGGCTGAAGCGATTCATTACATCGGAGATCTCGTACAGCGCACTGAAGTTGAGTTGCTCAAGACTCCTAATTTAGGTAAGAAATCTCTTACTGAAATTAAGGATGTATTAGCGTCTCGCGGACTATCTTTAGGTATGCGTCTAGAAAACTGGCCTCCAGCTAGTTTAGCAGACGACCTATAAGTCCCAGGTTAGTACAAGATTAAAGATTATAAGGATTAGGTCATGCGCCATCGTAAGAGTGGTCGTCAACTAAACCGCAACAGCAGTCATCGCCAAGCTATGTTTCGTAACATGGCTAGCTCATTAGTTCGTCATGAGATCATCAAGACGACTGTAGCTAAAGCGAAAGAACTGCGCCGCGTAGTTGAGCCTCTGATAACACTAGCTAAAGTAGACAGCGTTGCAAATCGCCGTTTAGCTTTTGCTCGTACCCGCGACGCTGAAGTTGTAGGTAAGTTATTCACAGAATTGGGTCCACGCTTCCAGGAACGTCCTGGTGGTTACACTCGTATTCTAAAGTGCGGTCTACGTACCGGTGATAAAGCTCCAATGGCTTTCATCGAATTAGTAGGTCGTCCTGAAGCTGCTGAAGCTGTTGAAGTTGAAGCTGCTGAGTAATTATTAATTACTCACTTAAAAAACCGAGCTTAGGCTCGGTTTTTTTATATCTAAAATTCAAACTTTCATTTGATATTTTATCAATTTCACACATTAATTCCTTGCATACATTAATCAAGCTGCTTTGCTAGCACTGGCTCACTGGCTCACTGGCTCACTGGCTCACTGGCTCACTGGCTCACTG